>NZ_JBVJGQ010000018.1:0-1389 GCF_055587245.1 Micromonospora sp. NPDC047756 | reverse complement strand
TCGACTTTCAGGATCAGGCGTCGTCGTGCCGGTGGCAACGCGACCACGCCGAAGGCTTGGTCGCCGGTCATGGCCGGATCGTGGTGGAGTTCTTCGACGAGGGCGTCTCCCGCCGAGTGCCCTGGCCGGACCGGCCGCAGGCGGCACGGCTGCTCGACGCCGTGATGGACTCGGCGCGCGGATTCGACGCGATCGTTGTTGGGGAGTACGAGCGCGCCTTCCACGGCCAACAGCTTGAACAGTTGACCCCTACCCTCGTTCGGCACGGCGTGCAGTTGTGGCTGCCGGAAACCTATGGGCCGGTGGACTTCAACAACCCGCGGCAGTTGGCGTTGCTGGACCTGCTCGGCGTGCACTCCCAGCGGGAGGTGTCCCGGGCCCGGCATCGCACCACCGCGGCCATGCGCGCTCAGGCAGAGTTGCAGGGCCGACATCTCGGCGGCCGGCCACCCTACGGCTACCGGCTCGCCGACGCCGGCCCTCATCCGAACCGCGCCCACGCCGCCTGGGGACGGCGCCTGCACCGCTTGGAGCCCGACCCTGCCACCGCACCCCACGTCCGGTGGATCTTCGAGCAGCGGCGTGCCGGCCGGAGCGTGGCCAGCATCGCCCGCGCCCTCAACGACAACGGCGTCGCGTGCCCGTCCGGCGCCGACCCAGCGCGTAACCCCCACCGCAGCGGCCGCCAGTGGATGCTCACCACTGTCGCGGCGATCCTGGCCAACCCCCGCTACACCGGGCGGCAGGTCTGGAACCGTCAACGCACCGACCGTGACGCCCTCCCTGACAAGGGAACCTTCGATCGACACCACGAGATCCAACGGTGGAGCGCCTCCACTGACTGGGTCATCTCCCGCGAGGTCGCGCATACTCCGCTGGTCAGCGAAGAACACTTCGTCGCCGTCCAGGCAATCCACACCGCACCGACCCCCGCCGATGGCATCCCCCGCTGCTACTTGTTGGCCGGAGTGATTTGCTGCGGCGTGTGCGGCCGGATCATGGACTCCCACTGGGTCCACGACCGTGCCAGCTACCGATGCCGGCACGGCAATACCAGCACCCGCCCCACCTCGTCGAGGCGACAGAAGACCCTCTACGTCCGAGAGGACCATCTCCTGGACAGGATTCGACACGACAGCTGGCTGCGTCGGCACCACCCGGCGATGCGCGACCAGGATCCCGCCAGCGTCGCGGGCTACCTGCGGCTCAACAACATGGTCATCGTGTGTGACCACGACGCTTGGACCATCGAAACTGACACGGCGGTCTTCCCGCTCACCGCCCCGACGAGCGTCCTGACCCGCACAGCAAAGATCCCCGCCCAACGGGACGGGGATCGCTCGAAACGCGAAGAGAAATCACGCTTTGTGGGGAAATAACGTGTCCGAG
>NZ_JBVJGQ010000017.1:0-1393 GCF_055587245.1 Micromonospora sp. NPDC047756 | reverse complement strand
CGCCGATCTGTGAGTGGGGGTTGTCAAGAGGTGCGGTGGTGGGTGGTGATGGTGCGGTAGAGCTGTCGGGCGATGTAGCGCTTGAGGCAGCGGGTGATTTCTCGGGTGGTGCGGCCTTCGGCGCGGCGTCGGTTGATGTAGTCGCGGGTTTCGGGGTGGATGCGGCGGCGGGTGAGGGCGATGGTGTGCAGGGCGCTGTTGAGGGTTCTGTCGCCGCCGCGGTTGAGGCGGTGTCGGTCGGTGCGGCCGCTGGA
Organism: Micromonospora sp. NPDC047756; assembly: GCF_055587245.1. Taxonomy (NCBI): domain Bacteria; kingdom Bacillati; phylum Actinomycetota; class Actinomycetes; order Micromonosporales; family Micromonosporaceae; genus Micromonospora; species Micromonospora sp. NPDC047756. The sequence continues at coordinate 1,139 of NZ_JBVJGQ010000017.1, read as the reverse complement.
AACGGGTATGGGGGCGGCGCCGGCGAGGGTGGCGTAGGCGGCTTCTGATCGGACGCGGCCGGGGTGTGACCAGGTGGTGAGGGCGATCGCGGCGGTGACGGGTCCGACTCCGGGTTGGTCGAGCAGGGGTGGGCACAGGTCGGTGACGAGGGCGTGTAGGTGTCGGTGGTTGTCGGCTAGTGCGGCGTCGAGGGTGTGGATGTGACGGGCGAGGGTGCTCAGCTCGCGGCGGCGGGTGTGTTCCTCGATGGGCAGGTGGGTGCTCTCGGATGGGTCGAGGGCGGCCAGTCGGGTGATCTGGTTGGCGGTGCCAAGCCCGCGTAGGGCGTGGCGCAGAGTGTCGTCGGCGGTCAGGATCAGTGCTTTGACCAGGTTGACCGTGGCGGTGCGGGCGTCGCTGTGGTGGCGGCGGCAGACCAGCAGGAGACGCAGCGCTTCGCGTGCTCCGTCGCTGCGGGGCACGGCGATGCGGTCGGTGGACAACGCGAGGACCGCGTGGGCGGCGGCGACCGCGTCGAGGTGGTCGGACTTGCCGCCCCGGCGGCGGGCCGCCGCGGCGGGTTTGGGCGCCTCGCAGACCGGTTCACCGGCAGCGGTCAACAGCCGGCACAGCCCCTGACCGTGCGCCCGGGTGCCCTCCACCGCCCACAACCGGCGCCCGTCCGGCGGGGTGTGCGCGGCGGCGAAGGCCAGCAGCCGGCTCAACCCGTCCGCGTCGGTGGACACGGTGACCTGCGCCAACACCGCTCCGAACCGGTCGAGTACCGCAGCGGTGTGCGTGTCGGTGTGGGTATCGACCCCCACCACCACGTCATAGGCATCCGTGACCCGCTCTACGATCTGTGGCATCTCGGTTGCTCCTTTGCCAGTGACGACCGGGACAGTCGACGTCGGCTCGGGATGCAGTCACCTCAGCGGCACATCTGTGATGGGCCACGTGCGCTCGCACGGGCAGGCTTCTGATCAGGCCAGCAAGGTGGGCCGGGCCGGCGCCGACGACCACCTGGGGACAGGTCTTGCACAAGGCACACCCGCACTCCGAGCGGCCAGATCGGCAATGAGCCACCCAAGCAATCATCGACGCCGAACCTAGCGGCAACCAGCCGAACCGATCACCACGTACATAGAAGCGTCTTGCA
>NZ_JBVJGQ010000016.1:3825-5601 GCF_055587245.1 Micromonospora sp. NPDC047756 | reverse complement strand
TGGAAGATTGTCCGGCGGCGTCCTACTCTCCCACACCCTCACGAGTGCAGTACCATCGGCGCTGGAGGGCTTAGCTTCCGGGTTCGGAATGTAACCGGGCGTTTCCCCTCCGCCATGACCGCCGTAACTCTATGAACATATCAAACAACCCCGGCACCACAGTCACGGGTGTTCGCTTGTTCAGAGTTGCACAGTGGACGCGTAGCAGCTTAGTAGTCAAGTCCTCGGCCTATTAGTACCGGTCAACTGAACCCGTTACCGGGCTTACATTTCCGGCCTATCAACCCAGTCGTCTAGCTGGGGGCCTTACCCCACCAAAGGTGGGTGGGATACCTCATCTTGAAGCAGGCTTCCCGCTTAGATGCTTTCAGCGGTTATCCCTTCCGAACGTAGCTAACCAGCCGTGCCCTTGGCAGGACAACTGGCACACCAGAGGTTCGTCCGTCCCGGTCCTCTCGTACTAGGGACAGCCCTTCTCAAGTATCCTACGCGCACGGCGGATAGGGACCGAACTGTCTCACGACGTTCTAAACCCAGCTCGCGTACCGCTTTAATGGGCGAACAGCCCAACCCTTGGGACCTGCTACAGCCCCAGGATGCGACGAGCCGACATCGAGGTGCCAAACCATCCCGTCGATATGGACTCTTGGGGAAGATCAGCCTGTTATCCCCGGGGTACCTTTTATCCGTTGAGCGACACCGCTTCCACTCGCAAGTGCCGGATCACTAGTCCCGACTTTCGTCCCTGCTCGACCTGTCAGTCTCACAGTCAAGCTCCCTTGTGTACTTGCACTCAACACCTGATTGCCAACCAGGCTGAGGGAACCTTTGGGCGCCTCCGTTACCTTTTAGGAGGCAACCGCCCCAGTTAAACTACCCACCAGACACTGTCCCTGAACCGGATAACGGTCCGAAGTTAGATACCCAAATCAACCAGAGTGGTATTTCAAGATTGCCTCCACCCATACTGGCGTATGGACTTCACCGGCTCCCACCTATCCTACACAAGCTAATTCGAGTACCAATGTCAAGCTATAGTAAAGGTCCCGGGGTCTTTCCGTCCTGCCGCGCGTAACGAGCATCTTTACTCGTACTGCAATTTCGCCGGGCCTGTGGTTGAGACAGTGGGGAAGTCGTTACGCCATTCGTGCAGGTCGGAACTTACCCGACAAGGAATTTCGCTACCTTAGGATGGTTATAGTTACCACCGCCGTTTACTGGCGCTTAAGTTCTCCGCTTCGCCCCGAAGAGCTAACAGGTCCCCTTAACGTTCCAGCACCGGGCAGGCGTCAGTCCATATACATCGAATTACTTCTTCGCATGGACCTGTGTTTTTAGTAAACAGTCGCTTCCCCCTGCTCTCTGCGGCCATACAACGCTCCACCCGCGCGGGGCTTCACGTCTCCGGCCCCCCTTCTCCCTAAGTTACGGGGGCAATTTGCCGAGTTCCTTAACCACAGTTCGCCCGATCGCCTCGGTATTCTCTACCTGACCACCTGTGTCGGTTTGGGGTACGGGCCGCTAAGAACTCGCTAGAGGCTTTTCTCGGCAGCATAGGATCACTGACTTCACCTGAATCGGCTCGGCATCACGTCTCAGCCCTCATGTGGTGCGGATTTGCCTACACCACGGCCTACACGCTTACCCCGGCACAACCACCGGCCGGGCTCAGCTACCTTCCTGCGTCACCCCATCGCTTGACTACTACCCATCAGGTTCCCACGCTCCCTCAACTCAGTCCGAAGACCTCACCAAGTTCGGGTGGTTAGCACAACC
>NZ_JBVJGQ010000016.1:2509-3730 GCF_055587245.1 Micromonospora sp. NPDC047756 | reverse complement strand
CGAGGTTCATCAGGGACGCTCTTTCGCGGGTACGGGAATATCAACCCGTTGTCCATCGACTACGCCTCTCGGCCTCGCCTTAGGTCCCGACTCACCCAGGGCGGATTAGCCTGGCCCTGGAACCCTTGGTCATCCGGCGGAAGGGTTTCTCACCCTTCTTTCGCTACTCATGCCTGCATTCTCACTCGTGCCGCGTCCACAACTGGGTCACCCCGCTGCTTCACTCGCGGCACGACGCTCCCCTACCCATCCACACACCTGCACAAGGAATCGAGTCCAAGCGAGGATAAAATGTGAATGCCACAGCTTCGGCGGTGTGCTTGAGCCCCGCTACATTGTCGGCGCGGAACCACTTGACCAGTGAGCTATTACGCACTCTTTAAAGGGTGGCTGCTTCTAAGCCAACCTCCTGGTTGTCTATGCGACCCCACATCCTTTTCCACTTAGCACACGCTTAGGGGCCTTAGCTGGTGATCTGGGCTGTTTCCCTCTCGACTACGAAGCTTATCCCCCGCAGTCTCACTGCCGCGCTCTCACTTACCGGCATTCGGAGTTTGGCTGATTTCGGTAAGCTTGTGGGCCCCCTAGACCATCCAGTGCTCTACCTCCGGCAAGAAACACGCGACGCTGCACCTAAATGCATTTCGGGGAGAACCAGCTATCACGGAGTTTGATTGGCCTTTCACCCCTAACCACAGGTCATCCCCCAATTTTTCAACATTGGTGGGTTCGGCCCTCCACGCGGTCTTACCCGCGCTTCAGCCTGCCCATGGCTAGATCACTCCGCTTCGGGTCTAGGACACGCGACTGAATCGCCCTATTCAGACTCGCTTTCGCTACGGCTCCCCCACACGGGTTAACCTCGCCACATGCCACTAACTCGCAGGCTCATTCTTCAAAAGGCACGCCGTCACCCCGCAAGGCTCCGACGGATTGTAGGCGAACGGTTTCAGGTACTATTTCACTCCCCTCCCGGGGTACTTTTCACCATTCCCTCACGGTACTTGTCCGCTATCGGTCACCAGGAAGTATTTAGGCTTACCAGGTGGTCCTGGCAGATTCACGGCAGATTTCAGGGGTCCGCCGCTACTCGGGAACACCCACAGAAGGTCAGCAACTTTCACCTACCGGACTCTCACCGTCTACGGTCAGCCATTCCAGACTGTTCGACTAGCCACTGACTTTGTAACTCCTCGAACAAGTGTCAGCTTGTTCAGTAGG
>NZ_JBVJGQ010000016.1:0-2414 GCF_055587245.1 Micromonospora sp. NPDC047756 | reverse complement strand
TAGGGTCCCACAACCCCGACCACGCAACCCCTGACAGGTATCACACGCAGCCGGTTTAGCCTCGATCCGCTTTCGCTCGCCACTACTCACGGAATCACTAAATTGTTTTCTCTTCCTACGGGTACTGAGATGTTTCACTTCCCCGCGTTCCCTCCACACACCCTATGTGTTCAGGTGTGGGTGACACCACATGACTGGTGCCAGGTTTCCCCATTCGGACACCCTGGGATCACAGCTTGGTTGACAGCTCCCCCAGGCCTATCGCGGCCTCCCACGTCCTTCATCGGCTCCTGGTGCCAAGGCATTCACCGTTCGCCCTTGACAACTTGACCACAAAGATGCTCGCGTCCACTGTGCAATTCTCAACAAACGACCAACCCACAACCCCAACAGCCCCACACCAAACCCAACCCAACAGTCGGCGGTATGCGGGGCCAGGCCATGCCTGGCAGACTCCCAGCCCCCACACGGGAGGCCGGCGCGTCTCTGAAACAACAACACCATGGTTGTTCCTTCAGGACCCAACAGGGTGCTCACATTCTTTCTCAGCCGCACCAGAACATTGCCGTTCCCACCACCCCCGAAGGAGTGGCTGTACTAGGTGTCCCGGCCGTTGCCGAGGAAAAACTTGCCAGTGTCTCCGCCATTCGAGCACCCCACCACCACATTCGGGCAGTGCGGGCTCCTTACCGACTTTCGTCGGAAGGTGCTCCTTAGAAAGGAGGTGATCCAGCCGCACCTTCCGGTACGGCTACCTTGTTACGACTTCGTCCCAATCGCCAGCCCCACCTTCGACGGCTCCCTCCACAAGGGTTGGGCCACCGGCTTCGGGTGTTGCCGACTTTCGTGACGTGACGGGCGGTGTGTACAAGGCCCGGGAACGTATTCACCGCAGCGTTGCTGATCTGCGATTACTAGCGACTCCGACTTCACGGGGTCGAGTTGCAGACCCCGATCCGAACTGAGACCGGCTTTTTGGGATTCGCTCCACCTCACGGTATCGCAGCCCATTGTACCGGCCATTGTAGCATGCGTGAAGCCCTGGACATAAGGGGCATGATGACTTGACGTCATCCCCACCTTCCTCCGAGTTGACCCCGGCAGTCTTCGATGAGTCCCCGCCATAACGCGCTGGCAACATCGAACGAGGGTTGCGCTCGTTGCGGGACTTAACCCAACATCTCACGACACGAGCTGACGACAGCCATGCACCACCTGTGACCGCCCCCGAAGGACCCCCCATCTCTGGAGGTTTTGCGGCCATGTCAAACCCAGGTAAGGTTCTTCGCGTTGCATCGAATTAATCCGCATGCTCCGCCGCTTGTGCGGGCCCCCGTCAATTCCTTTGAGTTTTAGCCTTGCGGCCGTACTCCCCAGGCGGGGCGCTTAATGCGTTAGCTGCGGCACAGGGAACCGGAGAGGCCCCCCACACCTAGCGCCCAACGTTTACAGCGTGGACTACCAGGGTATCTAATCCTGTTCGCTCCCCACGCTTTCGCTCCTCAGCGTCAGTATCGGCCCAGAGACCCGCCTTCGCCACCGGTGTTCCTCCTGATATCTGCGCATTTCACCGCTACACCAGGAATTCCAGTCTCCCCTACCGAACTCTAGCCTGCCCGTATCGACCGCAGGCTTGGGGTTGAGCCCCAAGTTTTCACGGTCGACGCGACAAGCCGCCTACGAGCTCTTTACGCCCAATAAATCCGGACAACGCTCGCACCCTACGTCTTACCGCGGCTGCTGGCACGTAGTTGGCCGGTGCTTCTTCTGCAGGTACCGTCACTCTCGCTTCGTCCCTGCTGAAAGAGGTTTACAACCCGAAGGCCGTCATCCCTCACGCGGCGTCGCTGCATCAGGCTTCCGCCCATTGTGCAATATTCCCCACTGCTGCCTCCCGTAGGAGTCTGGGCCGTGTCTCAGTCCCAGTGTGGCCGGTCGCCCTCTCAGGCCGGCTACCCGTCGTCGCCTTGGTAGGCCATCACCCCACCAACAAGCTGATAGGCCGCGAGCCCATCCCAAGCCGAAAAACTTTCCACCACCAGCCATGCGGCCAGCAGTAATATTCGGTATTAGCCCCCGTTTCCGAGGGTTATCCCAAAGCTTGGGGCAGGTTGCTCACGTGTTACTCACCCGTTCGCCGCTCGAGTACCCCGAAGGGCCTTTCCGCTCGACTTGCATGTGTTAAGCACGCCGCCAGCGTTCGTCCTGAGCCAGGATCAAACTCTCCAACAAAAAATGAGTTGAACAGCTATCCCGGCAACAAACAAATGTTGCCAAAGGAATCCCAACCAGCCAGCAAAAACTGACCAGTCCGGGGTATAAATCATAATTGGCACTGGCTTTACAAGCACCCTGTTGAGTTCTCAAAGAACAACCACACACCGATCAAAGCACCACACTCAATGGCACCCATC
>NZ_JBVJGQ010000015.1:0-17456 GCF_055587245.1 Micromonospora sp. NPDC047756 | reverse complement strand
CCGGAAGCTAAGCCCTCCAGCGCCGATGGTACTGCACTCGTGAGGGTGTGGGAGAGTAGGACGCCGCCGGACAATCTTCCAAAGAAGCCCACCCCTTTTCGGGGTGGGCTTCTTTGCGTATCCCCTTTTCCTGACCGCGGCGACCGCGGCGACCCGTTCAAGGTCATGCTCGATCCTGGTTGTCGTGGCCTCGTGGGGTGTGGACACCACTACATCCAGGATGTTGCACGATCTTGCAGGTCAGGTCAGGTCAGGTCAGGTCAGGTCAGGTCAGGTCAGGTCAGGTCAGGGGCGAGGGTCGACGTCCTGGGTTTGTGGTTCGGGGCTGGGGCTGGCGGCCGGGGCTAGGCTCGGCCTGTGGATGAGGTCCTGATAGTCGCGGTGTTCGTGGGCTGCCTGGCGGCGGTCCTGGGCACCCTCTGGTGGCTTGCGTCCCGGGTACGTCGCCGTGGCATCGGTGGCGAGGTCGTGGGTCCGTTCGAGGAGATGTGGCACCCCGCGGCGCACCGGTTCCGGGCGGAGACTCGGGTGCAGGAGAGCCGCGTCGTACCGATGCCGCCGCAGGGCGGCAAGCGCAATGAGCACGGCGACAACGCCGCCAAGCTGACTCCAGACCTGAGCTGACTCCAGCACTCCAGCCGCCCTCAGAGCAGCGCCCGGTCTCGGACCCCAGCCGGTCGTCTCAGACCCCAGCCGGTCTCAGAGCACAGCCGGTCTCAGAGCACAGCACAGCACAGCAGCGCAGCGCAGGATCGACCCGGAGCGGGTGGGGTATCAGGAGGGCTTCGGTCCGCAGACGTAGCGGGGCTCCGCGTCGTAGCGCCAGGTGAACTTCTCCCGCTTGACCACCGCGCCGCCCTTCTTGATGACCCGGAAGGCGTCCTGGGTGAAGCCGTTGATGCCGTTGGTCTCGATGCACGAGGGACCGGGAGTCAGGTGGATCTGCTTCGGCGTGGTGATGTTGCGGCGTGGCCCGTACTCGGTCTTCACGCTGTCGTAGATCTTCGTGCTCCAGATCGAGACGGTGATCGTGCTCGACGTGTACGACGTGTCGATGAGCACGCCGTACTCGGTGTTGTTGCGGAACTTGAAGTCCAGGTTCGGCCAGAAGATTGTCGACTCGATGACCGCCGGGTACCTGTCGAACCAGTACGAGTGCGGCTTGTGCTCGACGTCCTCCAGGCCGGCGTAGTAGGTCGCGTTGAACAGCGTGGTGGTGAACTGCGACGTGCCGCCGCCGACGCCCGGCACCAGCTTGCCGTCGAGGATGACCGGTGCGTCCCGGTAGCCCTGGGCGTAGCCGCGCTCGCCGGTGTGGCCGTTGAGCGAGAACGTCTTCCCCGGCAGTACGACGGTGCCGTCCACCTTTCTCGCGATGGTGGCGATGTTCTGGCTGCGCGACGAGGCCATGCCGCCGGTGAACCGGGTGGTGAAGGTCGACACCCGCTCCTTGATGCCCAGCCCGGCAAGCTTCTCCCCGGTCAGTTGCGGCGGCGTCGGCTTCAACTCGCCGGTCACCTCGCGGCCGTCCGCCTTCGGCAGTACGGCCAGCAGGTCTCGACCGAGGGCTGCCGCGTCCAGCTGCTGCCCGGCTTTTCCCTCCTTGGCGGTCGGCCGGCCACCGGAGATCGTCATCGTGGCGTCCTGCGGCGGCACCTCGATGGCGGTCAGCTTGTCGCCGAGCGCCGCCCGCAGCCGCTTGACGTCCACCGAGGGGGTGAGCTTGCCGGTCTTGTCGGCACCGAACCGGAGGCTCTTCGCGATGGCGGCGGGCGGGATCGTCACCTGACCCTTGTTCGTCCGAAGGGTGACCGGTGCGGCGACCGCCGGCTTCGCCAGCTCGGTGACCATCCGGTCCAACTCCTCGGCGGTGGTCGCCGGGTGGGTCTCCACCAGGGGAACGGTGACCGGGGCGCCGGCCAACCAGCCGGTGCGGACCACCTCGGCGGAACGCTCCGGGTTCAGCGCCAGCCCGGGCTTGGGCTGTACGACCTTCGGCGTGGTGCCCTGGTAGGTGATCGCCGGCATCGTCATGCCCTGGGCCTGGTCGCCGAGCACCTTACGGAGCGCGTCGTCCAACCGGCCCACGTCGACGGTCACCACGGGTTCGACGGTGCGGGAGCCGACCAACCGGCTGACCGGGTGAGCGTTGGCCTCGGCGGCTGCCGCGACGGTCGCCGGCACGTCGACGGTCAGCCCCACGTCGGCGGGGTTGATCTCGGCGGTGCGCCCGTCGACGGTGACCTTCAGCGGTGTGGCCAGCGTTGCCGCCCGCCGGTCCAGCTCCGCCCGCAACTCCCGGTCGGCGTCCGCGCGGCTCCGGCCGCCCAGCTCGGTGCCGAGCACGCTGGTGCCACGGGGAACGTCACCGGCGTACGCCCAGGCGCCGGCACCCGCCACAGCGGCGAGAACGCCACCGGTGATGCCGGCGGCGAGCAGCATGCGCACCCGACGCGGCCGGCTCGGGCCGCCGTCCAGCTCACCGGGGGCGGCTGTGGTGACCGGTTCAGCTCCGTCGTCCGGCCAGGTGACCGCGGTGACCTGCACGGTGGGCCGGTCGTCGGCGGGTGGACTGTTGTCGCCGTACAGCGTCACTGCAACCTCGATCGCCAGGGTGCCGCGGGAGGTCCTCCCTCCCGGAGGCACCTACGGTAACGAATGCCCGGCCGTCCTCGTCGGCTGCGCCCACCAGGCGCTGCTACTGCGTGTCGTTCGGCGTGTCGCACCGGCCCGGGGGCGGTGCCGACGGCCCATCGTCGACGTGGCACGGTGACCGGGTGGGCACTGCGGAGCGGGTGTTGGCGTACGGGGGCGGATCGCTGGACCGGGCGGGACCGTTGCGCACCGATCCGACGCGGTTGGGCGCGCTGCTCAGCGGGTCGACCGCCGTGCTGTTGCCGATGTGGCGGGACCGTTGTCTCGTCGACGGGCACGGGCCGGTCCGGCTCAGCGCGGAACGCGCGGCACTGGTCCGGTCCGCCGCCGGCGAGACCGTCTTCCTGGGGCTCGACGGGGAGGCCGCCTTGTTCGCCGCGGACCTGTCGGCGCTACCCGAGCGGTCCGCCGTCGAGATGGCTGGCGCGGTGCGCTCCGTCGACGTGCGGGCACTGGTCGGGCGGCTCGAACCCGGCGACGCGGCCGTCCTGGCGTACGCCAGGGGTTTGTTGCACTGGCACCGGCAGCAGCGATTCTGCGGGACGTGCGGCGCGGCGGCCGTCGCCGGCGGTGGCGGGCACCTGCGGACCTGCACCGGCACGGAGTGCGGACGTCTGCTGTTCCCCCGGATCGAGCCGGCCATCATCGTGTTGGTCGAGGCACCCGGTCGGTCGGGTCGCTGTCTGCTGGCCCGGCACGCGGGCGCGGCCGAGGACGCGTACTCGACGCTGGCCGGCTTCGTCGAGATCGGCGAGAGCCTGGAGGACGCGGTCCGTCGGGAGATGGGCGAGGAGGCGGGCGTGACCGTCACCGACGTGACCTACCAGGGGTCACAGGCGTGGCCGTTCCCCGCCGGTCTGATGGTGGGCTTCCGGGCCACCGCCACCTCCGACGAGGTACGCGTGGACGGCGAGGAGTTGCTGGAGGCGCGCTGGTTCACCCGGGCGGAGCTGCGGGACCGGGCGGCCTCGGGTCGCCCGCTCGGTCGGGTGGACTCGATCGACCACCGGCTGCTGACCGACTGGCTGGCGGAGGGCTAGTCGGGTCGACCCCCGGGGCGGGCCGACGGGCCGTCACCGCCATCAGCGCGGTGGTGACGACGGCCGTGCCCAGGGCGGCGAGGAGGAGGCCGGGAACGGTGTGGGGCCGGAGGGTCGCGGTGACGGCCACCAGGCCGGCCACGCCCAGCCACAGCGGTGCCGCCGCCCAGCGAGCGCCGGCCGCGAGGCGGTCGTTGAGCAGCACGAACGTCACCGCGTAGAGCGCACCGACCGCCGCGAAGAGGGGCGCGTACCGGCCCAGGTGGTCGTAGTCGGGCCCTCCGGCGAGGCGGAAGGCGAGCCCTCCGGCGAGCGTCGAGGCGAGGACGAGCACCACGCCAAACCCGCCGGTCACCGCGAGCGCGACCGTTCGGCTGCGCCGGTCACCGCGAGCCAGCCTCGGTAGGGCGAGGACGGCGGCCACCTGCGGGGCCCACAGCGCGCCCTTGCTCAGGACGGTGCCGACCGAGTACGCCCCGGAATCCGACGGGGACAGCAGTTGCCGGGACAGCAGCAGGTCGGCGTAGGAGACGACGAGCATCGCCAGGGTCGCACCGCAGCCGGCAACGACCTGAGCGACGGTCAGCCGTGCGGCGGTGGACGACCGTTGCGGCTCGCGGGCGAGTCGGGCCAGCACCGCAGGGGTGAGCGCGGCGGTCAACGCGCCGACCGCCAGCGCACCGGTCGGGCCCGTGCCGAGCAGCAACCCGGCGATCACGCCGCCATAGCGGCCGGCGGCGAGCACCGCCATCCCGATGGCGAGTCGTACGAAGCGCTGGCTTCCCTGCAATTCCCCGAGGGACCGGGAGGAGAGCACGATCGCCGCGGTGGTGACCGCCAGCAGCGCGGGCATCTCGACCGGGAGATCCAGGGCGATGACCAGCAGTGGTGTCGCCGCGACGAGGGCTCCCGCGCATACTGCGGCGGTGACCGCGGTGAGCCGCCGAGTGTCGGATGCGCCGTGCCGGGCGCGGTGCACGGCAACGGCCAGTTGCAGGCCGAGCCCGGGCACACCGACGATGGCCACCAGGCCGAGGGCGGCGGCGAGCACGCTGAGGTCGGCCGGGTCGAGCCGCCGGGCGGCCAGGACCGGAACCACGTAGGCCAGGCCGTTGACCAGGATCCCGGCCAGGGTGACGCTGACCCCGGCAGCGCCGAGGCCCGTACTCCAGCCGCGGGTCAGCTCCGTCTGGGCCGTCTTCTCCCGACGGGCCGGTCGTCGAGGGCTCACGTGATCTCGGAGAAGGTCGGAAGCTGCCCGTCGGCTGGCCCCGCCGACCGGCCGGGCCCCGCCGGCTCGACCGTGTCGCGCTCGACCGGGTCCGGCTCGTTGGCCGCCGGCTCCGTGCCAACCGGCTCCGTGCCAACCGGCTGCTTGCCAACCGGCTGGGCCGTCACCGGCTCAGCCGCCACCGGATCGTTGCCAACCGGCTCCGTGGTGTCCGGCGTGGCCAGGTCCGGCTTCGGTCCCTCGCCGGTCGCCGTCGCCGGGACGGCTGCGGTCCTGGCGGTTGGCGTGGGCCGGCGTACCGGCCGTCGTCGGGCGGCGGTGGAGAGCCAGAGGGCACCCAGGGCGACGACGACAGTGAGTTGCACGAGCGCGTCGGTGTTCCGGCGCGTCGAGTCGAGGTAGAGCAACCCGGCGAGCAGCATGAGCGCGCCGGGAAGCCAGGTCTCCACGGCCCGGCTGATCGTCCGGGCCCGCCGAGGATCGGCCGGCCAGGGCAGGCGACGTGGGCCGGGCACCGCCAGCATGAATCCCGCCGCGACCAGCAGAGCGCCGATCAGGCCGCTCCACAGCACCAGCGCGGCGGCTCCGACGGCCAGCAGCGGCAGCGAGCGGGTGACTCGACGTCGGCCGTGTGGTCGGACGGTCGCCGAGGTCCGCCCGGTGGGCTGTCGGGCGGGCACCACCGCGAGCAGGACCACCACCGCGAGCAGGACGCCGCCGAGGAGAAGCCCCGCCCGGTACGGCGTGTCCGGAGCGAAACGCAGCAGCACCTCTCCGGAAGCGCCGGCGGGGAGGATCCAGCCCTGCTGCCACCCGTCCACCACCAGAGGCGTCAGCGTTCGCCCGCCGAGGGTGGCCTGCCAGCCGGTGTTGGTGTTCTCCCGTACGGCGAGCACCCGGTCGACGGGGTGACTGGCCACCCGTACCCGTCGCTCGGTGGCCGCCCAGGATTCGACCTCGGTGGCGCTGGCGGTGGCCGAGGCCGGCGTGGTCGTCTTCGGTACCAGGGCGACAGTGGTCGGCGAGGCCAGCTGGCTCGGGGTGGCGACGATGCGGTGCTCCCCGCGGCCCAGGTCGAGCTGCCGGGGCGTGTTCCGGCCGCACGGCGTCACCGGCATCTCGCGCATCTCCAGCAGGTCGCGGAGCGTGCCGCGCAGCGTGGTGGTCACCCGCGCCGCGCCGACCTGGAGCGTCGGCCCCGATCCGCAGGCCAGCGACAGGGGTGCGTCGAGGCGCGGGCCGACGGTGGGCGCTCCGGGGAGCACCGTCACCTCACCGACCGCGATGGGCAGCCGCTCCGGCAGCCGCAGCTTGTACGGGTCGACGCTGGTGGCGGACGGCTTGTCGAGGAACTGGATGGTGATCTCGTCGGTCCGCATCGGCGGGTCCAGGCGGAGCAGCCCGTCGTCGCCGAGCAGGCTGCTGCGGAAACCGTCGTCGCCGACCACGCGCACGCTGCCGAGCCGGGTGGCGGCCGTCCTCTCGTCGGTCGAGAAGCGGAGCCCGGTGATGGTCTGCGGCTTGAGCCACTTGAGTCGCAGGATCGGCGCCTCGTCGTCCGTCGCCGGTGACCAGCTGGTCGCCGGGTTCCCGTCGAGCGCCGCGCCGGCTCGGCCGGTCGGGTCGGGCACCGCCGTCGAGGAGGCGCTGATCTGCGCCGCGAGGCGCAACGGCTGCGCCTCGGTCACCAACTTGTCGAGGGCGTTGTCCAGGTCGGGACCCGGCGTTGGCCGCGCCCACAGCTTGGCGTCGTACGCGCCGGCGGCCGGCAGGGTCAGGGTCCGGTCGATGGTGGAGCCGTCCTCGGAACCACGGATGGCGTCGGTGGAGCAGCGCGGGTGCCCGTCGACCGAGAAGCAGGCCGGTGTCGTGGGTGCCGCGGACACGACGACGGTCGCCGGCCGGTCGGTCGCCGGTGCGGCGGGTAGGACCAGGGTGCGGCTGGTCTGGATGCCCGGAATCTTGATCTCCGCGATGCCGACCGAGCCGTTCCCGAACGGGCGCAGGTCGTACGCGCCGTCGACCGAGACCCGGACCTCGCGGGTGGCGTGGACGCCGGGCAGTTCGAACACCATGTGGTCGGTGAACTGTTCGATGGTGCTGCTCTCGTACCCGGCGCTGACGGTCACCGTCGTGGGCAGGGCATCGGCCTTCAGGTCGAACCACACCTCGACCCGGGTGACAGTCGTCGGGTTGGCGAGGCTCACCTCGATCCACTGTTGGTCGCTGGGCGAGTACGGCGCGGACTGCCAGGAGGTCGCCGAGTTGCCGTCCATCGCCGCGTACGGCTGGTGCTCGGGGCGGGCACCGCCGGGCGAGTCCACCTGCGAGCGGGCGGTGGAGCCGCGGATCGCGGTGATGCCCTCGAACCGGGCGACGGTGGAGTGTTCCGCACCCCACTCGGGCAGGTAGTCGTGGGCGGGGGCGGTAACGTCGAAGGTGTCGTCGGCGGTCAACGTCTGGGAGGTGTTGTCCCGTAGTCCGCCGAACGACACGTCCCGCCTGCGCAGACCGTCGGTCATCGCCACCGGCCCGGTGACGTCGGCACTCGACGCGTCGCCGGCCAGGACGGTGGGCGCCGGGCCGAGCTGCCCGGCCGCGGCGAGGTCGAGCAGTGACTCGGGGCCACCGACCACCGTGGTCACGTCGGCCCGGTCATAGGCGACCACCGGCTCGACGGGCCGGTCGACCCGGTAGACCTCCAGCGCCCGCACGGGCACGTCGAGCCCGTGGTCGCGGAACTCGTCGGGAGACGAGGGTCCGCCGCGCAGAGGGCCGAAGGACGTGACGCGGGTCAACCCGGGTGAGCGCTCCAGCGCCTGCCGGACCACCGCTGGGCGGGCCGTGTCGGAGCGGCCGTGGTCGAGGTCGGCGCGGAACAGGACGTGACTGATTCCGGATCGGGCCAGCAGGTCCGCCAGGCCGGTCGACCCGGCGCCCGTGGCGAGCGTCGACTCGATCACGTCCAACAGCCGGATCGTGGTCGGTGGGGTGAAGGGGATGGCGTTGCGTACCGCCCACCGGCTGTCGAGCAGCGGCTGGGTGATCTCGTCGGTGGTGTTGCCCCAGTCGTACGACGGGAAACGCGCCCCGGGCACGACGAGCACCCGCCCGCGTCCCGTGTTCGCGTCGAGCCAGTCGGTGGCGTCGTGCCAGTAGCCGGGCACCTCCTTGACGCTGCCAGGGGTGGCGAGACCGCCCGCGAGGGCGGGCGTGGCGACCGCCGTGACGGCGACGATGGCGGCGCCGGCGGTCAGCCAGGCGCGTGCGACGGTTCGCGGGCGGTGCCGCGCGGGCGCGGTGCGCGCCGCCCGGACGGCCAGCCCGATCAGGTGCGCCATGCCCAGGCACAGGGGCAGGCGGAGCAGGACGTCGAACTTGTGCACGTTGCGCAGGGGCGCGCCGACGCCGTCGAGGAACTCCCGCTGTGGCCCGGCGAGGATGTTCGGCAGGTCACCGACGTGCCCGAGACCGACGAGCGCGACGCCGAGCACCAGACCGGTGATGAGGAACCGGCGGTGCGGCATTCCCCGTCGGGACAGCCCGAGCACACCGAGGGCGGCAACCGCCAGGGTGGCGGCGACCAGCACCGCCTCGTTGGCGAGTCGCGCGCCGGACGGGATGGTCGGCCCGAACGGGGAGGCCAGGTAGGCGACCCAGTAGGAGGCGCCGCGCAGGGTGGTCACCGGGTCGGTGACGCTCGTGGTGTTTCGGGCGGTCTCGATGTAGTCCAGGAAGGGTGGGCTGTACCGCCCGAGGACCAGCAGCGGAACCAACCACCACGCCGTGGCCAGGGCCACCGCGCCGCACCAGGCCGCGATGGCGGTGACCCGGCGGCGTACGGGCTGGACGGTGGCGAGCCAGAGCAGGGCCAGTGGCACCACGGCGAACACGGCGGTGGCGTTGACCCCACCGGCGCAGGCGACGGCGATGGCCGACGCGGCGACGGCGCGTCGCAGTCGGGTGCCGGCGGCGAGACCGACCAGTGGAATGAGCACCCAGGGGGCGACGGCGCTGGGCCAGGCCTCCACCGAGGACCAGCCGAGCTGGGTGAGGATGCGCGGTGACAGCGCGAAGGCGACGCCCGCGATCATGCGCCCGGCGGGCGTTCCGATGGTGAGTCGGCCCGCCAGGCGCACCGCCCCCAGGTAGGCGACGCAGAAGAGCAGTGCCCACCACAACCGCTGCACCACCCACGGTGCGAGGCCGGACTCCGACCCGAGCAGGAAGAACGGGCCCATCGGCCAGAGATAGCCGTACGCCTGGTTCTGTAGTTGGCCGAACGTGCCGGTGGGGTCCCACAGGTGCAGCGAGCGGAGCAGCCACCCGGCCGGGTTGACGAACAGGTCGACCTTGGTGTCCGGAACGACCTGGCCCGGGGCCTGCTGGAAGGCGAGGGCGGTGAGCGCGATGCAGATGACCAGGTGCCGGAACCGTCGGGCCGTGTGCCGGCTCCGGCTGGACCCCGGATCGGCGCCACTGGCCACCTCTGCACGCATGTCGGCTCCTGTCTTCACCGGCCGGACGCGCACCTGCAGCCGACGACTGTCGCGCGACGTTATCCGGACCGGGCACGGACGGGCGACCAGGGGCGCTGCGGTGGCGTTATCGGGAGAACGGCCGTCCCCACGGCGTGTAAGCGTGTGGCAGGCTGCCGACCATGTCAATGCCAGAAGCTGAGGCCGAGACGCATCCGGAACGCGTCGCGTCCGACGGCGACGGGCCCGGGCCGGTCGGCCGATGGCTCCGCGCCGACCCCGTCCGCGCCGTGGCGATCGGTCTCATCGCGGTGTCCGTCGCCTGGCGGGCCGGCCTCGCCACCCGTGGCTGGTTCTCGCAGGACGAGTTCGTCATCGCCGCCCAGGTCCTCGACACCGGGCTGGACGCGGACTACCTCCTGCGTACGTTCAACAACCACCTCATGCCCGGCGGCCTGTTGGTGGCGTGGGCGATGGTGCGGGCGGCGGGTTTCGCCACCTGGCCGTGGGTGTTGCTGCTGGCGGTTGGCCAGGCGGCGACCGGGATGGCTCTCTACCGGCTGCTGCGCGATCTGCTCCGCCCGGGTTGGGGACTGCTCATTCCGTTGTGCCTGTTCGTGTTCAGCCCACTGACGCTTGAGGTCTCCTCGCTGTGGTTGGTCGGGTTGCTCGTACTGCCGATGCAGTTGGCCCTGGTCATGGCGGTGGCGGCCCAGGTCCGGTACGTGCGGACCGGTCGTCTGCGTCACCTCGTGGCGGTCGCGCTCTGGCTGGTGTTCGGCCTGCTCTTCGACACCAAGTCCCTGCTGATCGTGCCGCTGCTGTTCCTGCTGACCGTCTTTCTCTTCACGTCCGGTGGTGTGTGGCGCAGTCTCCTGACGGCGATCCGCCGGCAATGGCCGGCCTGGCTGATGCTCAGCGCGCTGTCGGGGGGATACCTGGCGTTCTATCTGACGCGTCCCTCCGGTGAACTGCGGGACCCGACCTCGGTTGGTCCGGTCTTCACCTTCCTCGGCGACCTGGTCGGCGAGACCGTGGTGCCGGGTCTGCTCGGCGGTCCCTGGCGCTGGACCTACGCCGGTGACGGTCCCCCGCTGGTCGACCCGTACGACATCGCGAAGTGGTTGTCCTGGGCGGTGCTGGCGACGCTCGTCGTGGTCACCGTCCGGCGACGTCCGTCGGCCGGCCGGGCCTGGCTGCTGCTCACCTCCTACCTGGGCCTGGTGGCCGCGCTCTTCGCCATCACCCGGCTCGGCGGGCCACTCGGCCCACTGATCGGCGTCGTCCCCCGGTACGTCGCCGACGTGGTGCTGGTCGCGGCGATCTGTGTGGGTGCGGCCCTGCTGGGGATCAGGGACACCGACGAGGACGAGGTGTCGGCGTGGCCGGTGCCGACCGTCCTGCGGGAACCGGGCGCGTTCGCTGTCGGGCTGGTCTCGGTGATCGTCGTCCTGGCGACCATCGGCGTGGGCACCCTGTGGAGCACCGCCCGTTTCGGTGACAACTGGAGTACGAAGTACGGGCGGGAATACCTCGAGACGACGCAGGCGGAACTCGCCGCAGCGCCGCCGGGCACGGTCTTCTTCGACACCGCGGTCCCGGACCGGGTGGTCGCCGGTTACTTCTGGCCGGACAATCTCCAGTCGCACTTCTTCCGCCCGGCCGAGCGTCGACCCACCTTCGTGGCGGAGGCCGCGCGGCCGTCGACCTTCGACGAGCTGGGCCGGATCCGACCGGTCGTGGTCGAGGGGCGGAAGATCCTGCCCGGCCCGGTGGACGGTTGCGGGCACCTGGCCGAGGGCGGTCGACCCACCCGGATCCCGTTGGACGGGTACCTGGTGGAGTGGCCGTACGTGGTGCACTTCGGCTACCTCAGCTCGGGTGACTCCACAGCGCTGTTCCGGCTCGGGGACGCCACCCGCGAGATCACCCTGCGACGCGGGCTGAACGACGTGTTCTTCCTGCTGGAGGGTGCGGGGGACGCTGTCGAGGTCACCGTCCGGACGCCAGGGGTCGGAGTGTGCACCGAGCTGATCACCGTCGGCCGGGCGGTGCCGGCATCGTGAATGGTTGAGCCGACCGGCGGTGCCGGGGCCGCACCGGTTCCGCGGGGGCGGGACACGCTGTCGCTGTACGCGGTCGCGGCGGCGGTCACCGTTGTGGTGCTGGCCCCGCTGGCGGCGCCCGGCTACGCGTTGCTGTACGACATGGTGTTCGTACCCCGGCAGCCGTTGACCTGGGATCTCGTCGCCCCGGCGCAGAGCCTGCCCCGGGCGGTGCCGATGGACGCACTGGTCTCGCTGGTCACCCAACTCGTGCCGGGCTGGGTGGTGCAGCGCCTCGTGCTCGCCGGGGCGGTCTTCCTCGCGGCGGTCGGCGCCGGTCGGTTGGTGCCGACCGAACGGCGTGCGGTCCGGCTGTTCGCCGCGTTGGCGTACGCGTGGTCGCCGTACCTCGCCGAGCGGCTGCTGATCGGGCAGTGGGGGCTGCTGCTCGCGTACGCCGCCCTGCCCTGGCTGGTGCGGGCGGCGCTGGACCTGCGGGCCGGGCGCGACGGCGCGCTCGCCCGGGTGGTGCTCGCCGCCGCCCCGGCCGCCATCACGCCGACCGGCGGTCTGATCGCGCTGGGCACGGTGCTGGTGCTGACGTCGGATCGGATGCGCGCACCCCGGTCGCTGCTGGTGTCGCAGCGGATGCATCCGCACCGGTCCCGGCAGGCGCTGGCCGCGGTCGGGGTGCTCAACCTCCCCTGGGTGGTCGCGGCCCTGGTCACCGGTGCCGGGGGTACCTCGGACCCGGCGGGGGTGGCGGCGTTCGCGGCGCGTTCGGAGAACTGGGCCGGCCCGGTGGTGGCGCTGGCCGGCACCGGCGGAATCTGGAGCGCACAGGCCACCCCCGCCAGTCGCGCGGCGGCACTGGTGCCGGTGGCGACCCTCGTGCTGCTGATCCTGGCCGGTGTCGGTGCCGGCCTGCTGCGGCGCCGGCTACCCCCGGGTGGGGCGGTGCGCCTGGCGGTGCTCGCCGGGACCGGTTTTCTGCTGGCCGTCCTCGGGCTGCTCCCCGGCGGGGATGCCGCGCTGCGCTGGGCGGTGGCGCATCTGCCGGGCGCGGGGCTGCTGCGGGACGGGCAGAAGTTCCTGGCGCCGTACGCGCTGCTGCTGGTGGTGTGCGCGGCGTTGGGGGCCGAGCGGCTGGTGGCCCGGGTCGACCGGGAGGTAGCCGGGGTGGTGCTGGTCGGGTTGCTGTTCCTGCCGGTGGCCGTCCTGCCGGACCTGGCGTTCGGCGGTGTCGGTCGGCTTCGGCCGGTGAGCTATCCGGCCGAGTGGCAGCGGGTGGCCGAGCACATCGAGGAGGAGCCGGGGGAGATCCTCGCCTTGCCGCTGAGCGCCTACCGGGCGTACCCGTGGAACCCTGGCCGGGTCGTCCTGGACCCGGCACCCCGCCTTCTGCCGGGGGCCGTCCTGACCGACGACACGCTCCGGGTCGGCGACGTCGCGGTGGCCGGCGAGAACCCGCGCGTCGGTGAGATGCGCCGGGCGTTGGCCGAGGGGCGGCCGGTCTGGACCACGGGGGTGCGCTGGGTCCTGGTGCAGCACGAGGTCTCCGGCGAGGTGGACTCCCAGCTGCTCGGCGGCCTGGAGACGGTCCATGACGGGCCGTTCCTGACGCTGTACCGCAACCCGGAGACAGTGCTGCCACCGAGCCCGTCCGGACCGGCCCGACTGGCGGTGGTGACGGCCCTCGGCGGTGCCCTTCTGGTGGTCGTCGCTGCCGCCGTTTCGGCACTACACCGGCGAGCTACCGCGTGGTAACGTCCGCTCGCACGTCTCGCCATTGGAGGATTGGCATGCGTAGAGCTCTGACCCTGGTCGTGTCTGGCCTGGTGGCGGCGTTGCTGGGGATCCTGGCTCTCGGCGGGATCTCGGCCGCCGCGACCGCCACCGACGAGGAGGCCGCAAAGGAGGCCAAGCTCGTCTCGGAGGCGGCCAAGCGCGCCGGTAAGAAGGACCCGTACGCCCCCGCGGTTTACGGCGACAGGTAGGACGGCTCGCCCCGCTGCCGCACTGGGCGGGGCGACTCCACACCCTTGAGGATCGCCTCGAAGCGCACACCCGCGGCCTGCCAGGTGAAGCTGGCGGCGTGCTCCCGGGCCTGGGCGCCCATCTCCTGCCGCAGCTCGTCCTGGTGCAGAAGCGTGCGCACCTTCATCAGGTAGTCGTCGATGTCGTCGGCCAGCAGGCCGGTACGCCCGTCGACGACCGCTTCGGCGACTCCGCCGGCTCCCCGGAACGCCACCGTCGGGGTGCCCGCCGAACCCGCCTCCACGATCGTGAGCCCCCAGCCCTCCTTGAGGGACGGGGTCAGGGCCACCCAGGCCGAGGCGAGCAGGGCGGCCTTCTCCTCCTCGGTGACGAAGCCGCGGAAGTCCACCCGCTCGGTGATGTCCAACTCTGCGGCGAGGTCCCGCAGGTGCGACTCCCACCAGCCCTGACCGGCGACCACCAGACGTAGTTGGGGCAGCTCGTCGGCGAGGGCCGCGACGGCCCGCAGGGCCACCTCCACCCGCTTGTGCGGCACCAGCCGGTTGAGCGTCACCAGCAGCGGGAACGTCGCCCGCTCGGCGTCGGTGTGGGGCATCGCCGGGGTGCCGTTGTGCACCACGGAGACCTGCTCCGGCGGCACGCCGAGCAGTGCCAACTCTCGGCGGGTCGCCTCGGAGACGGTGACGTACCGGCACCGCCGGTAGAGGCGTACGGCCAGCGACGACTCGATCCACCAGCCGAACCGGGCCGCCCACTGTGGAAGCACCACGGGCCACTGCTCGCGGTGCACGTGGTGGATCAGCTTGACCACCGGGCGTCGTGCCCAGAGCGGGGCGAGGAAGGGCAACCCGTTGCAGACGTCCACCAGGACGTCGGGCCGGCCGCCGCGGCGAGCCGCCAGCGGGCCGATGCCCAACGCGCCCCCGACGTAACAGAGTGCCGCCCAGAGATAGACGCTGTGTCGGCCGCCGCGCCGCACCATCCGTACGCCCGCCTCGTTGACCTCGTCGGCCGGCGCCTGGCGGTGGGCGGCGCAGAAGAGAGTGGCGCGGAATCCGCGCGCCACCAGTTCGGCGGCGATCCGTTCGACGTACACCTCGGAACCGCCGCCCTCGGGGTTGCGGGTGTCTCGCCAGTTGAGGAACAACACGTGTCCGGGCATGCCGAAGCGACGCTCCACGCGAACCCTACTCTCAAGTAATTTAGCGACCCGCGTCACATTAGGGGCTGGTGTGCCGGCCGGCAATGCCCCGATGGGCCAGCGCTGGGCGCTACCCGCCGACCGTGGGCACCGCAGTGCCGGCCGCGACGGTCGGCGGCGTGGCGGCCGGTGCGGCCACGCCGCCGGCAGGGGTCTCGGGCGTCCGCCCACGCCCGGTGGGTCGACGTCGACCCTGCGAGCCGAGCAGTTGCAGGGGCCGCTCGACGCCGTAGTAGCTGACCGTGGCGTAGGCCAGACCGAAGACCATGGTGAGGGCGAAGGTGTCGAGTAGCCCGCCGGTGAACAGCGGTCGGTCGTCGACCAGGTAGATGAGTTCGATGACCATGGGGTGCCACAGGAACAGCCCGTACGAGACCGCGCCGAGCCACCGGGCGGACGAACTGCCGAAGACCTCCTTGGCCCGGCTTGCGCCGCCGAAGGCCACCGGGATCAGGATCAGCGCCGCGATCAGCAGGTAGAGGGCCAGCTTGACGCCGAACTCGGCGGCCGTCGGCTCGCTGAGGTCGCGCGGGCCGGCGACCGGCGTCGTGGCGATCGCCATCAGCCCGACGGCGGCGGCCCAGCAGGTCACCGGCGCCGAGGCCAGGTCGTCCAGGACCCGGAAGGCCGCGGGCGCGGTCCCGGTGCGCAGGGCGACGTGCGCCGCTGCCAGTGCCATCCCGGTGCCGAACCAGGCGGCGTACGAGGGGAACCACATGGTGTGCAGGGCGGTGTCGAGCCAGCCGAGCCCCATCATGGCGAGCCACGCCGCGGTCAGCAGCGCGCTCCCGCTGACGATCACGATGGTCCGGACCGGACGCCAGGACCGGCCGACGGCGAGCACGGCGATCAGCGGCAGGAGCAGGTAGAACACGACCTCGGTGGCGAGACTCCAGGTCTGGCTGAGCCCGGCGCGCAACTGCCCGGGTTGGTAGATCTGGGCGAACGTGAGGTGGCGGATCCAGTCGCCGAGGGACGCCTGCCCGTTCTGCGGCAGGACGATCAGGCAGACCACGACCGCCAACCAGTAGGCGGGCAGGATGCGCAGGGCCCGCCGCCACAGGTAGCGCTCGGCGCCGGGTCGGGCCCGGCCCGTCGCGGCGTTGAGCGCCCACGGCCGGAACAGCAGAAACCCGGACAGTACGAAGAAGATGGCGACGCCGACGTCCAGTCGAGCCAGCCAACCGCCCCAGGCGGTGTTCATGGTGGCGGCGGTCTGGAACCCGACGTGGTGACCCACGACCGCCACCGCGCCGATTGCTCGCAGCGCGTCGAGGGCGGGAAGTCGGCCGGTTGCCGAAGGCTCCGAAACTGTTGGCGCGGCGGCTGTGGACATCTGGACATCCAGGGGGTCGCTTTGAAGGTGACCGGGGAGTAACCTCCCGCCATGTTAAGGATCGGGTGCCCCGGACAACAGGTCGTAGGGCGGCAGGTTACAGGAGGATGAGTGAAGCTTCGCGTGGGCGCCGCGCTCTTCGGGCTTGGCGTCTTATTGCTGGTCTTCGCGGCCGGGCTGCCGTTTTACGTGGCCCCCGCCGTGACCAAGCTCCCCTATGATCTTGAGCCGACGACGTCCGTCGCCGAGGCGAAGAACGCCAGGTTCCTGAAGATCACGGCAACCGGTAGCGCGGTGAGCATCGAGGTTCCGCAAGGCGACCTGGTGTCCAACGTGGAGGTAATTCCGCAGCCCGACGACACCAAGGATCGGCTGCCCGCGGACCTGAAGGGCGACGCGGTGATCTGGGACGTCTACCAGACGGTCCGGCGCACCGACAACCAGGACGTGGTCAGCCAGTACAGCACCGAGCTCGCGCTCGACCGGATCTCCGGTGCGGCCGCCTCGTGGAAGGACCAGTGGCTCAACGAGACCGGCGCGGACGGGACTCCGGTCGGCAACGTGAAGTACACCGGCCAGATCTACAAGTTCCCGTTCGGCACCGCCAAGCGCGACTACCAGGTCTTCGACCGTGACCTGAAGCGGGCCGTCCCGGCGAAGTTCGTCGGCACCGAGAAGGTCAAGGGCATCGAGGCGTACCGCTTCGAGCAGCGGATCGAGAACGAGGTGCTCGCCACCCCGGAGAGCAGCATCCAGACGCTGGTCGGGAAGTTCGCGCCCGGCGCGACCAGCGGCGAGGTGGTCTACAGCAACATCCGTACGCTCTGGGTCGACCCGGTGACCGGCTCCTACGTGAACGTGCGGGAGCAGCAGCACAAGGAGTTGCGCCCCAACACCGGCACCCCCACCGTGCTGTTGGATGCGGACTTCAACTACACCGACGACACTGTCAGCCGCAGTGTCGAGACGGTCAAGGAGAACCGCTTCAAGATCGGCCTGATCAGTTTCTGGGGCCCGATCGTCGCTGGTGTCCTCGGTCTGATCGCTGTCGTCTTCGGGGTGTGGCTGGTGACCCGACCCGAGGGTGGGACGGCCCGGCACCGCGCCGAGCCGGCGGTGGACGACCCGACGCCGACCCGGGTGGACCAGGAGCCGGTACGCGACACGGACACCGTCGAGCAGCCCCGGCCGCAGCCGGTGGGCGGGCCACTGACCGACGAGATCCCGCCGGCGTCGACGAACTGGAAGTCGGAGGACCCGACGGTGCCGACCCAGCGTCCGGCTCCGGGCGAGGTGGAGCAGCGCTGACGCGCGTACGACCGGATGTACGACCGAGGGGTGGACCGCGACGCGGTCCACCCCCCCGGGGGGGGGGGGGCGCGCGGGGGCCCCCGGGGCGGGGGCCCGGCCGCGCGCCGCGGGCGGGCGCGCGCGGGGGGGGGCGCCGGCCGCCCCCGCGCGGGAGGGGGGCC
>NZ_JBVJGQ010000014.1:0-22836 GCF_055587245.1 Micromonospora sp. NPDC047756 | reverse complement strand
CCTGACCCGCACAGCAAAGATCCCCGCCCAACGGGACGGGGATCGCTCGAAACGCGAAGAGAAATCACGCTTTGTGGGGAAATAACGTGTCCGAGATTCGAACACATGTACGGACCATATGTGCACCATTCTGGGGTGCACATGCTCATAGGTTACGGTGCAACTCGCCTTGGCTGCAAAGGCACGGTAAAGCTCGGTGTCGTGACGCTCTGCAAGTAGTCTAGCGGTGTGCCGCTGCGGAATGGTCCAGCTATCTTCATGGTGCCAAGCGCGAAACCTCGACGTTCCATTCACCTGTTTCGCATCGTAGGCAGCGCTATTTGCGCACCACGACGACGGGGATCCCAGCGACGACTCCCCGACGAACAAGCCGTCGCCTCGGTGGGTAAACGCGGGTGCGAGTTCCGCCCGGCCCCATCGGGACTCGGCCTGATCCACTCGGGCTGCGGACAAGTCGTGAACGGACAGGTACACGCCATTTTCCGAAACGCAGCTGGCGTCCATGCCAGCGCGTCGGCCCGGATGGCTAGTTCGGCTGGGAACGACGCCCGGCGTACGGCTTCAGCTGAATACAACTCCGCTGGACAAGCTCGTACTCCAACTCGTCGATGTTGCCGGAGCGCACTCGGGGCTACCGACTTGCCGACGCCGGCCCCCATCCGAACCGCGCCCCGCCGCCTGGGACGACGCCTACACCGCTTATAGCCCGACCCTGCCACCGCACCCCACGTCCGGTGGTTCTTCGAGCAGCGGCTCGCCGGCCAGCGCGTAGCCAGCATCGCCCGCGCCCTCAACGACAACGGCGGTGAGCCAGGATCGCGCCGACGAAGAACAGGACGAGGCCGTTTCCGGACCTCTGTCAGACGTCGTGCTCCGCAGAGCACCGGCCCGCGCGCGAACCACACAGAGCTCGCGTAGGTGTCGGCGGAGCCCGGGGTAGGGTGTCCGCTGGCTCAAACGAGTTGCCCGGGACACCCGTCGAGGGCATCCTCGGACGTTGTCGACCTTTGGGTGACTCAAAGCGGTTCCTCTGGTACCGCCAATTCAGATCGCGCTGGACTGGAGTTGACGAGGAGATGGCGAACCTCGCCGACGAGTGGCCCTTCCCCGGCGACCCGAACCACTTCGTGGGCGCTCGGCACCACACCGTGCCTCGCTTCTATCTCGAATACTGGGCAGACGCCGACGGTCATATCGACGTTGTCGAGAAGCCGGGTGGGCGCAGATATCGGACAGTACCCAAGACGGCCAGTGCGGAGACCGATTTTTACACCTATATCGATCTTAACGGGGATCCGGCCGGTCACATGGAGCAGGTGCTGGGGGTCATCGAAGCCGGCGCCTCCGCCGCGATCGGCAGGATCAACCACCCGACCTTCGGCCAGTTTCCGCCGCCTCCCGACGACAAGTACGAGATTGCCACCTTCCTTGCCTTTCAGAAGGTGCGGGGCAAGCGTCGGCGCAGAGAGATCGAGACCCAGGCCGACTTTTACGTGAAACTCCAGTACTCGGGGCTCGGTAGCGACGCTATCAAGAGGTTGCCTGAGGAGCGGCTCGGGCATGCTAGTCCAGAGCATATCGCTCAGATGGAAGAACTCGTCGCGAACCTGGATGATTACGAATTCGTTCCGGACCCTAACGAACATGTCCGCATGATGGGCAAGTTGGCGCACAAAATCTTCCCGCACCTCATGCGCCGGCATTGGTACCTCGGCGTCTTCGATGAGCCCGTCCTCGTCACCTGCGATGAGCCGGTCATGCTCTACAAGAGCAACCCCAGCCCGATTCGGGGCTACGGTCTGCTTGACGCCGACGAAGTCTGGTTCCCGCTCAACCCGTCCATGCTGCTGATACTGACCCGGGAGCCACAGCCGGTTTCGGCGCGGTTCTCGGCGTCAATCTCGACCGCGCGAATAGTAAACGCATACGCCGCCCACAATGCATACCAAAATATCTTTCTCCACCCAGAGCAGCCGGATATCGATACCGAGCAGTTGGCCGACAGTGCGCTCTTCGAAGTGGCCGCTCCGCCAGGCGTGATACTGCCCGATGGGGCCAACAAGCCTCTCAAGAACCGAACGACCGCGCGGCGGCGGAAGCCGAAGCGGAAGTAGCGCCACGAGAGGGGTTTCTCGCCAAGAGGCGTTGCCGGCGAGCGCCGGTACGGGCACATCTTCCGGCTGTTCGGGCGGCTGCGGTATCGGCAGCGGGGTGCAGGACGCGTACGCCGGGCCTCCGGTATAGCAGACCCAGATCCGGGACGACCTGGCCGCTTTCACAGCCGCCTGTCCGAAGACTGGCGCTGCGGCAGCGGTCGAAGTTACACCTGACATAGCCGGTCCGAGCTGACCAGGCGGTGCATTGCGGCAAGCATCTGATCCGGGTCCGACCGGGCCCGAGCGCTCCGGCTGTCGGCAGCAGAGCTGTATCGCCTGCCATTCGGCTCAGCAGTCGTTATTGTCGCGCCACCCGCTCATCGGCAGACACAGCAGGATGGTCAGCACTTCCTTTTGCAACGGCCGCTCAACTCGTCCTCGGCATCCGCCAAGACCCCCACGAAGTGCGAGGCCGCAGCCAGGACCCACAGTGCGGCAGAACAAGAAGTCAGAGCTCCCTCGTGATGGGTGGCCCTCACTTCACTGGGCCATTATCATCGTGCGTCGCGGTTGCCTTCGACGTGGTGCAGAACGAGGATGGCCTGCACGATCGCGGTGGCGCGGCGTGGGCAGCAGCGCAGCTTGGCCAGGATTTTCCAGGTTTTGAGCGTGGCGATGGCCCGTTCGCCACGAGCACGGATTTTCGCGTGCGCATGTTCACGTCATGGCGCCCGTGCTTGCCGGAGTAGTACGGCTTCTGATCGGCCACGCGGTCGATCGGTATCAGCGTGCCGTCCAGGACCGCGTACGCCAGTTGCCGGATGCGCCGCATCGCCATGGCCAGGTCGTCGGCGGCCGCGGCGAGCAGCGCGATGGCTTCCTGCACGTAGCGCCAGGCGGTGGCGACGCCGACGTCGAACCCGGCGGCGAGCCGGGTGAACGTATCGCCATTGCATAGGTGGGCCAGGGCGAGCATCGGCGACGGTCAACGCGATGATCTCCGTGTCAGCGTGGGGTTGCTGGGCGGTGGCGGTGACGATGGTCAGGACGGCGAGGGCGAGCATGGCCAGGGTGACGTGGCGGTGCAGCCTCGCCTTCGGCGCGAAGGTCCTGTCAGGCGGTCCTGCGCAAGGCGATTACATTGTCGGTCACCTCGGCCGTCTGGCCGCCCGGGCCGGTGGCCGTCCGATTGCGGGCTTCGCGGCAGAGCACCTGCCAGGACGCGGGATCGAGGGCCAGACCGGCCAGGGTCTCGTCCGGGGTGGGAATCGTGGCCCCCTGGTTCCAGGACCATGGGGCCACCGAACCATGGTCGACGATCAGCAGCAGGCCGCCGGGGTTCACCTGTTCGCCGAGTTCACGAAGGATGCGGGCCTTGGGAAACTCGAAGAGGCTGTGCAGGTAATGAGCGCTCACCAGGTCCCACGTGCCCGAGGGCAGGGAATCTGCCAGGTCGTGCCGTTCGGTACGGATGCTGTCACTCAGCCCCTCTTGGGCGGCGCGCTCGTTGACCCGTTGCAGGGCGGCATCGGCGATGTCGACGGCAGTGACCTGCCAGCCGCGTTGGGCGAGCCACAGGCTGTCGCCGCCCTGACCGCATCCCAGGTCGAGGGCGGCGCCCGGCGGAAGGTCGCCTACCGTTGCGGCAAGCCTCGGGTTGACGCGTACCTCCCACGGCGAGGCAGCGACCTGCTGGTGCAGGCTCTCCCAGAACTCGGCCGGCGTCGCCGCGTCCGGGGGGTCCATGTATGTCATGCGCTCACGTCCTCGCGATCGATTGGGCTCCGCCGGCATGGTGCCCTCTGTTCCGTGGTGCCGGCGAGAGAAGTTGCCGGATCGGCAAACGCCGTTCGGCGGGACAATGAGGGCTCAGCCGCACGGGTGGGGCGCGATCGGTGTCAATGGCCAAGCCCAGATAGGTGTGCGGGTCTACTTAATACTCCGCGCGAATTGGCTCTGCCGTTGGGCGTGGCATGGGTATGGAGACGTCGCCGCGTGCCGTGATGACCGCGACACAGAACGATCAGAGCGGACGGTAAAGCGGGCTGAGCCCTCGGCGGAGGCGAGAGCCGCCGTCGAACTGGTCCGGGCAGCCAAGAAACAAAGAGTGTCGCTGAACGGTCCGAAGGCTGTGCTGACCGACGCGTCGGGCCCGGTGCAGATCGACGTGCCGCGGAACCGGGCGGGCACGTTCGAACCGCAGATCGTGCGCGAGCGGCAACGGTGCCCGTCGGGGGCGACGAGGTCGTGTTGTCGCTGTATGCCAAAGGCCTGCCCGCCGACGACATCAGCGCGTCGCTGTGCACGCCTGCCGGCACCTCGCCTTCCTCCGGCAGATCGGTTCCACCGTCGCCGCAGCCACCGATGCCGCACCCACTCTTTGGGAGCTCATCGCCGAGTTCTCACCGGCCGTTGCGGGCGCCCTCATCCCTCCACAGCCCCGGTGCTCGCCCGTACCGACTGAAGACCACTTCCGACCGACGTCAACGCTCTCAGGGACCGTCAACCGGCTTCGGCGGGAATCCGCCAAGCACGGGAGTCGGAGCATTCGCGGGGGCCACCTCAACCGCAGCGGCCGTGAACGTCGGATTGGCCTGGAAGTGCGCCCGCCGTGACGCGCGGCGGAACGCACCCAGCACCGCTGGTCCGGCGAGGGTGACGAGGACGGCTGTGGTGACCGCTCGTCCGGTGTCCCAGCCGAGCGAGGTGACGGTGAAGAAGGTCAGGTACCGGTGGAGTTGGTCTGGCACCGGCAGGCCGGGTTGGTAGGCGATTGAGCTGGTCGGGTCGAGGGAGAACGGCCAGAACGACAGGTTCAGCATGAAGCCGAAGAAGTACCCGCTGAGGGCGGCGTAAGCGGCAAGCAGGGCGATCTCCGCCCGTCCCCTGAGCCTGGGGAGCAAGCCGGCGAACATGCCGACCCAGGCGCAGCCGAACATCTGGTATGGCATCCACGGGCCGACTCCCCCGGTGAGCAGGGCGGAGGCGAACAGGGAGGTGCAGCCGAGCGCGAAGCCGAAGCCGGGCCCGAAGACCCGGCCGGCGAGGACGAGGATGAAGAAGACCGTCTCGATGCCGGCCGTGCCCGCTCCGAGCGGTCGCAGGGCCGCGTTGATCGCGGACAGCACACCCAACATGGCCAGGGCCTTCGCGTCGATCCTGCCGTCGGCGATCTCGGCGAAGATCACCCCGAGGACGAGGAGCAGCAGCACCCCGAACATCAACGGCGGGGTCTGGGCCGAGCCGAAGGTGCCCGGTGCGACGACGAACGGCCAGAGGAACGCGACGAAGCCCAGGAACGACGCCATGGTGATCGCGAGCACGGCACGGCCGGGCACGCGGACGGCGACGGTCAGCGTGCTCACGCGCGTACCTCCGGATTGTCGAGCGCGGCGGCGACCTGCCCGACCGTCAGGTAGGGCAGCGGCGCGAGGATCTTCGCGACCTGCGGGGCGAACGTGGGTGACGCGGTGAGCACGGTCGGGACGGGGCCATCGGCGACGACCTCACCGTCGGCCATGACCACGACCCGGTCGGCGGTGGCGGTGGCGAACTCGACGTCGTGGGTGGCCACGACGACGGCGCGGCCCTGCGCGGCGAGGTCGTCGAGGGTACGGGTCAGTGCGGCCTTGGCCTGGTAGTCCAGGCCGCGGGTGGGTTCGTCGAGGAGCAGCACGCCCGGCGTCACGGCGAGTTGGATGGCCAGGACCAGGGCGAGTTGCTGCCCGGCGGACAGATCCCGGGGGTGGTCGTCGCCGTCGATGCCGCCAGCGATGGCGTCGAGGAGACGCCGGGCGGTGCCCGGTTCAGCGCCGTCGCGGTCGGCCTGGTCGAGTTCGGCGTCGACGGTGTCCAGGTAGAGCAAATCGGTGGCGGTCTGCGGGACGAGGCCGACGAGTCGGCGGGCCTGGCTGGCGCTGACCCGTCCCGGATCGAGGACCTCGTGTGACGGATCGGGGACGGTGATGCTGCCGCCATCCCGGCGGCCAGAGCCCTGCAGGGCCCACAGCAGCGACGATTTGCCGGATCCGTTGCGGCCCATCAGCGCGGTGATCTCACCACGTACCAGTGTCAGGTCGACGCCGCGGACGGCGACGACCGGTCCGTGGCGGACGATCACGCCGGCTGCCGTCAGGGCGTTGCGGGCTTCGGCGTGGGAGTGTCGGTGTGGTCGCGGCGGTGTCGGGGGTAACCGGTCGCGCAGGGCCTTCGCGTGCCGGCGGGCGTCGCGCACCGATAGTGGCGGCGGCGACCAGCCGGCCAGACGGCCGAGGTCGACCACGGGTGGCGCGACGGTGGTGCCGGCGATGAGGACGGCCGGGTCGCCGTGGCGGACGGTGCCGTCGCGGGCAACGTGAATGAGCCGGTCGGTGTACGGCAGGACGCGTTCGAGACGGTGCTCGGCCAGGACGACGGTGACGCCGAGGTCGTGGACGAGCCGGGTGATGGTGGCGAGGACGTCGTCCGCGCCGGTCGGGTCGAGCGCTGAGGTGGGCTCGTCGAGGACGAGCACCCGTGGGTGGGCGGTCAGCGCCGCGCCGATGGCTACCCGCTGCTGCTGACCGCCGGACAGCTCGTGCAGGCCCCGCTGGCGCAGGTCAGCCAGGCCCAGCAGATCGAGGGTCTCCTCCACCCGGGTCCGCATGACCGCCGGGTCGAGGGCCAACTGCTCCATCCCGTACGCCAGTTCCTCCTCGACGGTGTCGGTGACGAACCCGGCCACCGGGTCCTGCCCGACGACACCGACCAGGTCGGCGAACTCGCGCGGCGGGTGGTGTGCGGTGTCCCGGCCGGCGACGCGAACGCTGCCCTGCAGAGTGCCGCCGGTGAAGTGCGGTACGAGGCCGTTGATCGCGGCGAGCAGTGTCGACTTTCCCGCACCGGTGTGCCCGACGACCAGACACAGCTCCCCCTCGTCGATGTCGAGGTCGACATCGCGCAGTGTGGGGCGGGACGCGCCGTCGTAGGTGACGCTGACACGCTCAAAGCGGATCATGACGGTGCTCCTGCGGTGTCAGCGGCGCGACGTCGTACCATGGCGGGCTCCGGTCGGTGCGGGCGCGGTGGTGTCGGTGCGGCGATCGCCGCGAGGGCGGCGATGAGGATCGCGGCGGCCGGTAGGGCGGGCAGGCTGGGCCAGTGCAGCGGGTAGAGGGTCGGGTTGAGCGCGGCGGGGTCGTAGCCGGTGCCGGCGCTGAGCACGACGGCCGTGACGACTCCGCAGCCGGCGACGGTCCACTCGGGCCACTGCCACGGGTCGGGTCGGTAGCGGCTGCGCGACACACGCCGCCCACCGAGGGCGAGCCCGGCCACGCAGAGCAGCACGCCGCCGCCGAGGCCACCGAGTCCGACCGGGCGGGGAACGCCCGGGTCGAGCAGTCCGTACGCGCCGACACAGAGTCCTGCCATGCCGGTGAGCATGAGGACTCCGGTGAGCCGTCGCGAGGCGAGTGTGGCGGTGCCGACCCGGCCGTAGCCGCGCGCGTCCATGGCAGCGGCCAGCCGCAGCGACCGGTCCAGGGCGTCGTGCAGGACCGGCATCAGGATGGCCCGTGCGGCGCCGAGGCCCTTGGCCCGTCCGGCGCGTAACCGGCGGGCACGCGCGACCCGTTGGACGCTCTCCACCAGTTGTGGTGCGACGCTCAGCGAGACGGTGACGGCGACGCCCAGCTCGTACAGCGCTCCCGGGAGGACCCGCAGGGCGCGTTTGGGGTTGGCGAGACTGTTGGCGGCGCCGATGCAGCACAGCAGGCACGCCAACCGGAGCCCGTCGACGGCGGCGGACAGGGTTGCCTCCAGGGAGACCGGGCCGCCGATCTGGATGCCCGCGTACCAGTCGGGGGTGGGCAGGTGCGGCAGCTGGAACAGGATGTGGTCCTCGGGGGTGATGCCGGAGGCGAAGACCGTCCGGAACACCACCCGGATCGCGATGATGAGCAGCGCGAGGTAGAGGTAGTAGCGGAACGCCCGCGCCCAGGGAGCGTCAGTACGGCGGACGGTGACGACGAACCCGAGCACCGCGAAGATGAGCAGCAGCAACAGCGGGTTGCTGGTGCGGCTCGCGGCGGTCGCCAGCGCGAGCGCCCACAGCCACCAGGCCACCGGGTGCAGAGGGCGGGGCAGCCGGGCGACCGCGAAGCGGTGCAGGAGGCCGGTGCGGGTCGGGGGCATCGGTTCAGGTGCGGCGTCGCCGCCAGCCGACGACGCCGCCGACCAGGGCGAGGACGGCCAGCAGGCCGACGGTGATCAGCGCTGGCAGCGCCGAGCCGGTGTCCTGGCGGGCGGCCGTCGCGGTGGGTGCCGCGTCGAGGATGCGCGGTCCGTCGGGGGTGGCCTCCGGCGTCCCGGACGGCACTCCCGCTGTGGCGGATGTCGTCGGGCTGGCCGGAGGCGTCGGCGTACCGCCCGTCGGGATCGACGCCGGTGCTCCCATCGGTGGTAGGCCGGGCGGGGGTGGGCCGATGCCGGGGTCACCCGGCGCCGGCGGGTTGCCGGCGGCCGGTGGGTTCCCGCCGCCGGGCTGAGCCGGGGTGGGCGCACCTGCGGGCGGCGCGGTGGTGGCGGCGCCGACCGGCGTGCTGTTGCGGGCGCGCACGCTGTCCGGGCTGACCGTGGGCCGCCCCTGGGTTCCCCCGATGTCGGTCGCCCCGAAGATCCAGAGGTCGACGCTGCCCGGCTTGGGTTTGTAGCTCATCGCGCCGAGTTGGCTGTAGACCCAGCTGTTCTGTCCCGGGTCGGCGTGCCAGTACGACCAGTAGGCGCTGGCCGGTGGGGTGAGCGCGCACTTCTCGTCGGCCGGGGTGGGGTACTGCGTTCCACCCTGGTGACCCGCGTAGCCGATGCGGCAGATGAACGCCGGGCCGTCGTGCTGGGTTCCGGTGGTGCGCCAGCCGCCCTGGTTGAGCAGTTGGTAGCCGGTGGTCGGGGTGGTGCCGCAGGACCGCAGCAGCGGCCCGCCCCACCGGCTGAAGTCGACAGCGAGGATCACCCCGGACGAGGTGGTGCACTGCCCGATCGGCAGGGGCGCGGCCAGCGCCGGCGTAGGTGCCACCACCGGCGCGGCGACAATCGTCAGGGCCGCGATCGACCGGAGCCACCGGCGGGCGGTCACGATCCACCGCCGGCGTCGGACACCGCGCGGCGACGGGCGGCGACCAGCAGCAGGACGCCACCGACCACGAGCACCAGCGCCAGCAGGGCGATGGTCACGATGGACACACCGGTACGGGGCAGATTGCCCCACGAATGCCCGCCAGGGCCCGTCGCCGACGGGGTCGCACCGGGTGTCGCCGTCGGCGAGGCCGACTGACTGGCGCTCGGCGTCGGCGTCGGCGTGGGCGAGCCGGACGGGTCCGGACCCGGCAGCTCGTGCACGTCCCGGGTCAGGGCGGCGAACGAGATGCCGGTAGCACCACCGACGACCTGGGTGGAGGCACGGACGTCCGATCCCGCCTGACCACCTGCCGTGACAGTGAACCCGCCGTCGTCGTTCTGCTGGGCCGCCAGGAACGCCAGCGCCTTGTCGACCTGAGCGGCGTAAGTGGTACCGCGCAGGGTGAGGCCCTGGATCGCCAGGGCGGTGGAGTTGGTGGAGTCCCCGGCCGCGCCGGGGAACCCGCCGTGCTCCTTCTGCGTGGACGCGATCCAGGTCAGCGCCTTGTCGACGGCGCTGACCGCCGCCGGGTCGTCGGCCAGCGGCGCGAGCGCCATCGCCGCCATCGCGGTGCTGTCGACGTCCTTGTCGGCGTCGGCTGCCGGAATGAGGCTGGGGAACGACCCGTCGGCGCGTTGCAGTCCCTCGAGGAACTCGATCGGCTTTGCGGCGGCCTCGCCTTGCCCGGCGCGCAGCTGCGCGATAATGCCGAGCGACTGACCGAACACCGAGGTGGCGTACCGGTAGTTACCCGCCCCGGCGCAGCCGGTCAGCGCGTCGACCTTGGTGCAGGTCACGTCAGCCAGCGCGGCGATCAGGTCGTGTCCGCCGAACGACCGTGGGTCGTAGCCGGTGACCTGGGCCAGCAACGCCATCTTCCCGATCGCGCCGCCGACGGCGTAGTCGGTGCCGACGCCCAACCACATGTCGACAGTGAATTCGCTGTCGCCGACCGCGCCGCCGCCGCGCAGGAACTCGACGATCGCGCGCAGCTTGGCGTCGTCCCCGCCGGTGGCGGCCAGGGCGTAGGCACCGTCGATGGTCAACCCGAAGTCGGGGAAGCCGGGGAACGACTCGTAGTACCGGCCGTCGATCAGGTTGGCCGGCGCGACGAGGTAGGACACCCCCTTGACCAGGTCGGGTCGCGGCCCGGCCGGTGGCGGTGACGCACCCAGGGTGGCGAGGTTCTTGCCGGCCAGGGCGAGCGCGGCCGCGGCGGTGGCGGGCAGGTCAGCATCCGGATTGCTCGGGTCGGGGCTGAGCCCACCGCCGGTGACGATCCGGCTGACCAGCAGGCTGGTGGCGGTGGCGGCCCGGTCGGCAAGGCCGAGGACGGCGAGGGCCTGCGCGGCGTGCCCGGTTGGGTAGGTCTCGCTGTAGCCCGCTCCGGTCCATGGCTGGTAACCACCGTCTGGCTCCTGGGCCGCGGCCAGGAACGTCTTGGCCGAACTCAGCGCTGCGTCGTGCCCGCCGAGCGTGTGCAGCGCCAGGACGGCCAACGTCGTGGCCGCGAGGTCCGGGTCGCAGGCGTCGGTGGGGCTGCGCCATTGGCCGGCGAAGGCTCCCGTCGCGCACTGCTGCTCGGTCAGTCGGGTGACGGTCGCGGCCGGCGGGGTGACACCGGCCCGCTTGAGCGCGAGCAGGGCGGTCGCGTGGGTCAGGGGATCGCTCGATCCTGCGAAGTCACCGGCGGCGGCGCAGCCGGCATCGACATCGGCCGCGGTGCACACCCGGTCGGTGAGCGTGGCGACCAGATCCCGGTCGCCGAACGCGCGCGGATCTCCGCCGGTGATGGTCAGCAGGAGCGAGAGGTTGGCGACGTTGGCGATGTGGGGTGCGGCGGTGGCACCGTTCGGGAAGATCGCGGCATCGACGTGCGCCCGCAGGTAGTCGACGACCTTGGTGATGGTCTGGTCCTGCCCACCGGTCCCGGCCAGGGCGGTGGCAACGGCGATGGTCCGGTAGTAGTCGACGAAACCGTTGTCCACGTGGTCGCCGTCGGCGAGCTGCCCCACCAGGTAGCTCGCCACCGCCTTGACCTGCGCTTCCGTTGGTCGCGTCGGCACGGGCGTCGAGGTCGGGGTCGCCGTCGGAGTCGCAGTGGCGGTCGGAGTCGGGCCGCTCGCGCGTACCGACGCGGGGGTGAAGCTCGGCGCCCCGGTGCTGCCGCCGATGTCGGTGCCGCCGAAGACCCACGCTTCGACCTCACCCGGGCCGGGCCGCTGGGCCATGGCGCCGAGAGGGCTGTAGGTCCAGTGGTCCTGCCCGGCTGGGGCGATCCAGTAGGACCAGTAGGCCGACGCGGGCGGGGTCAACTGGCACGCCTCGTCGGCCGGCGTCGGGTGTTCGGCGCCGGTCTTGAAGTCGGGCGACCCGATGCGGCAGATGAAACCGGGTCCGTCGTGGGCGGTGCCGGTGGTGGTGAAGCCCGCCTCGTGCAGCAGGTCCAGTCCGGTGGTCGGGGTGGCGTCGCAGCCCCGCAGCAGCGGCCCACCCCACGCCCCGAAGTCGACAGCGACGATCGCGCCCTGGGTCGGGGTGCAGGACTCCAGCGGGTCGGCGATCGCCGCACGGGTCGGCACCACCAGCGTCAACGCGCCCAGCATCACCGCAGCGACGAGCGCCACCCACCCCGTGGGCACACGGGACGTTCGACTGACCAGTGGGGACATGGCGACTCTCTCGGGGGCTAGCGGCGCAGGCGCGGACGCGGACCCCGAGGACAACCCCGGAAACCTGGCTCCGCGCCATGTACCTCGACGGCGCTGCGGTGCACTATCCAGCCAGGTAATCCGACTCGTCCCGGTAACGGGACCTACGGCTGCGGGCCAGCGCCGGACTTTGACCGGCTTCCCCTGACTGCTGGATCGGGGCCATCGGACCACAACCGCGACCACCACGTCAACGCGAGGGCGTGTCATGTACCTAACAGCGCGGGGTAGGGGCTTCCTCCCATACGGTGACCGCGTCATCGCGTGGGGGAACCCGGTGGGAATCCGGGGCTGACGCGCAACGGTGAGGACGGTTCGCCCCGTCCCGAGCCCGACTACCCATGTGGTGACGCAGCACCTGCGGTATCCGTCCCACGCGTCCTGCGGCCGGCCCGCCCCGCTCCCGCAGGCCCTACCCGGGCTCCGGGTCGAGGCAGTCGTGCCCCGTACCCCCAAGGAGACCCGATGTCCTCGCGCCTTTCCTCCGGCAGTCGTCGGAGACGACTCGCGACAGTTCCCGCCGCCGCGCTGATCGCCACCGCCGTCGCGGTCACGACCGGTGCCGTACCGGCCGCCGCGACCTCGACCGCCGCGCAGATCGCCACCGCCAAGACCAACGGCGTCGCCTACCTGCGCACCCTGCAGGCCGCCGACGGCAGCTACGCCAGCGGCGGACTGTCGAATGAGTGGGCGTTCAGCGCGTTCGCGCCCGCCGGTGTCGCGGCCGTGGACGTCTACCCCTCCGGCGACACGACCAAGAACGCCCGCACCGTCTACCGCAACCAACTCTCGGCTGCGTCCTGGCCGAGCAGCACCCCGGTGGTCACCGACTACGAGCGTGGGGTCCTGAACGCCTACGCTGCGGGTATCGATCCCGCCCGGGTCTCCCCCACCCGTAACCTGATCGCCGACACCATCGCCTACTGGCAGACCAGCGCGGCCGGCTACTACGGTCCGCCGGCCAACGTCAACGGCACCATCTTCGCCACTCTCGCCCTGGCCGGCGCGAAGACCCAGACCGGCGCCGCCCGCGTACCGCAGGCACTGCTCAACCTGTCGGTCACCCGCATCCGCAACAACCAGCACAACGACGGCGGCTGGACCTTCACCCAGGCCGAGGGCAACCCCACCCAACTCGCCGCCGCCAGCGACATCGACATGACCGGCGCGGCCATGGCCGCCCTCTGCGCCGCCGGAGTCCCCAACACCGACACCGACGTCGTGCAGGCTAAGAACTTCCTCAAGAGCAAGCTCGTCAACGCCTCGGGCGCCTTCACCTCGATGTTCGGCGTGAACACCGACTCCAACGCCTGGGCCGTCTCCGGGCTCAACGCCTGCGGCATCCCGAGCCAGGGCACCGACTTCACCACCACCGCCGGAAAGACCCCGATCGACTTCCTGCGCGCGCAGCAGCTCAGCGGCGGCGGATTCAAGTACCTGCCGACCAACACCACCCCGTCGGCGTACGCCTCCATCGACGCCGTGCGCGCCCTCGCCGGCGCCGGCTACACCGCCGCTCCCCCGACCCCGGTCACCGCCGGCGCGCCCACCTGGGTTTCGGCGAGTGGTTTCACCGCGGGCACCGCCACCCGCCTTGCCGTGATCATCGACAATGGCAGCGGCAGCATCAAGCCGTGCGCGGTGACGCTGACGCCGACCGCCGCCACCACCACCCTCGGCGCCGTCCTGGACGCCGCCGTCGGCGCGGCCACCCCGAGCGGCTGCGTCACCTCTCTTCTTCCCACCAGTGGCACCGGCACCATCACCTCGATCAACGGCCTGGCCAACAGCGGCTCTTCGACCTGGAAGGTCGCCCGCGACGGCGGCACCCTGGCCACCGCGACCCGCGGCTCGACAGTGACCGTCGGCGACACGATCTACCTCCGCTACGGCGTCTGATTGCCGCTAGTGGGATGGTCAGCGGCGCCACGGCATGACCACTTCGTTGATCAACTAGCCGATCGGGTCGACCATCGGGCGACGTGACATCGCGGGCCGCAGGCCGAGGTCCTGGTCATCAGCCACGACCAGAGCCTGCGGCGCCGCTGGGCCGATCGGATCGTCGGCCTCGCCGGTACAGCGCGCGCACACCCCTGAGGCCCGCTCCGGCACCCCGGAGCGGGACGACACAGCGAGCAGATTCTCCAAGCGGACAACACGACGGTGAACATCTCGCAGCTGCTGGCGAAGCTGGCGCGTCTGGGCCTCGCTAGCGCCAAGCTGCCGACGGGCGGTCTCGAGTCGTTGGAAGTCAGCCACGGCCAGCACGGCCATCTGCTGGCCGTCCATCGTCAGGAAACGGTGCTCGATCTTCCGGCGCATGGGGCCTCCCCGAGGTGGGCGGTAGAAGCTGCTGTTGTCCGCTGGGTCCCGCCGACGGGCGGAACCCAGCGGACCGTCATGCGGGCGGGGACTGCGCGGTCTCGGCCAAGAGCAACGACAACTCCCGGACCAGATCATCCATCGACTGGCCGCTCTGCGCCTTCACCAAACCCAGAGCGAGATCGGCCAACAGGTAGAAACCGAGGGTACGGGCCTGCTCGGAACTGAACGCCGACATCAGTTCCTCCGCGCCGGCGAGGTCACCGCGGTGCTTGGCGGCGATGACCCCGGCGGCGCGTTGGACGATCTCGGCCGCTTCGGGGGTGTACCCGCTCACGCCGAATCAGATCTTCGGGGTGGCGGCGCGGGCGGCGTCGAAACGCGAGATGACGTCGGTCCAGTTGACCAGGTTCCACAGCCGGTCCACGTAGTCCGGGCGGACGTTGCGGTACTGCAGGTAGTAGGCGTGCTCCCAGGCGTCGAACACCAGGATCGGGGTGGAGCCCTGCCCGACGTTGCCATGGTGGTCGTAGACCTGCTCCACGATCAGCCGCCGGCTCAGCGGCTCCCAGGCCAGGACACCCCAACCGGAGCCCTGCACACCCTTGGTCGCCGCCGACAACTGGCCGGCGAAGCCGTCGAAGGAACCGAAGTGCTCGTCGATCGCCGCCGCCAACTCACCGTCGGGACGGTCACCGCCGTCCGGGGACAGGTTGTTCCAGAAGATCGAGTGCAGGACGTGCCCGGACAGGTTGAACGCGAACGTCTTCTCCAATCCGACCAGGGTCGAGTAATCGCCCTTGTCGCGGGCCTCGGCGAGCCGGTCGAGCCCGTCGTTGGCGCCCTTGACGTACGCCGCGTGGTGCTTGTCGTGGTGCAGCTCCAGGATCTCGCCGGACATGGCGGGCTCGAGTGCGCCGTAGTCGTAGGGCAGGTCGGGCAGGTTGTACACGGCCATGAGTACGTCCTCTCAATACTGCCTCAATTTGGCTGTTGCCACTATCTTGCAACAAGAGCCCTGGGAGTGGGGACGCGACTGGTCGGATCGGATGGTCTGCGCCGTGCACACTCCGTCGGATCACGGGCCTTGACGGCGAGCCCCACCCGTGGGAACACTGTCCGTCACAACTTCATACCTGTGTGCTGACGGGGGAAGTCCGGTCGAAATCCGGCGCTGGCCCGCAACGGTAGGCGGCGACACACGTAGTGACGCCGCGAGCCCGATTACCCGTCAGTCCGCATGACCAGCCTCCCCACCCGTCGTGGCCCACGGGTCGGAGCCGCCCGAACCGGAGTCGGGTCGTCTCGGACCATCGGAGCCCGGAAAGGCGTCGCTTCATGGTCAACCGCCCCCTCCGGCACCGCGCCCGCATCCTCGTAGGCGCTGCGCTCGCCGTCCTCACGCTCCCCCTGACAGCCTTACCGGCCGCCGCCACGGCGTCGCCGCCCACCCTCAACAAGGTCGACGCCGCCGCCGGCTGGCTTGCTCGCCAGATGGTCGACGGCGAGCGGTTCGAGGTCGTCTTCGACGGCGTCGCCTATCCTGACCAGGGCCTCACACTCGACGCGGTGTTCGCCTTCGCCGCAGCCAAGACGGCCGACACGAACGCGGCGAACGCCATGTCGTGGCTCGCCCAACCGGCCGTGGTGAGCGGCTACATCGGTGACGGCACCGAGGCGTACGCGGGCGCGACCGCGAAACTCGCTCTGGGTGCCCAGGTCCGCGGCCTCAACCCGGCGACGTTCGGCGGTGTCGACCTGCTCACCCGGCTCAACAGCCTGCTGACGCCGAGCGGCCGGTACTCCGACCGGTCGGCGTACGGCGACTACAGCAACACCTTCACCCAGTCCTTCGCGGTGCTGACGTTGGGCCGGGCCGGAGGTGCACCGTCGTCGGCGGTGACGTTCCTGGCCACGAGCCGGTGCGCCGACGGTGGCTTCCCGCTGCTCCTCGCGCAGCCGACCTGTGTCAGCGACGTCGACGCGACCGCCTTGGCCGTTCAGGCCCTGCTGGCCGCGGACCGTCCGTTGGTAGCCGCTTCGGCCGCGCAGTGGCTGGTCTCCGTACAGGGCAGTGACGGCTCGTTCGCCTCGAACGGCGTGACCAACGCGAACAGCACCGGGCTCGCCGCCCAGGCGCTCTTCGCCGCCGGCCGGTCGTTGGCCTGGCTACGCGCCCGTCAGTTCCTGGTCAGCCTGCAGGTCACCTGCACTGGCGCACCGGCCGATCGCGGCGCCATCGCGTACACCCCCGGCGGGTTCGATGCGAGCACCGCCGCCCGGGCCACCGCTCAGGCCGTACCCGGCATGACAGGCGCCGGGTTCGCGACCTTGTCGGCCACCGGCGCTCACACTGCCGCGCCGGTCCTGGCGTGTGTGCCGTGGTGACCCGGCGGTGGGCGACGATGCGCCGACGGATGGCACTGCTGTTGGCGGCCACCGTCGTCAGCGTCGGCCTGGTCGCCGTCGACCCGGTGCCACGTGCCGCGCACGCGGCGGCGTGCGCCCCGGGTGCGGGCGTCACCGTGGTGGTCGACCTCACCGCGTTCGGCCTCGGTGTCCAGACCGGCTGTCGTCTCGGTGATCCGCCGACCGGCCTGGCCGCGTTGCAGGGAGCCGGGTTCGCCGTGACGGGTACCCAACGGTGGGGGCTCGCCTTCGTCTGCCGTATCAACGGCTATCCCACAGCCGCCTCTGAACCGTGCGTCAACACGCCGCCCGCCAGCGCCTACTGGTCGTACTGGCACGCGGCACCCGGCGGCACCTGGTCCTACAGCACCCTCGGCGCGAGCAGCTACAACCCCGCCCAGGGCACCGTCGAAGGATGGCGGTTCGGGTCCGGGCAGGCCCCGTCCATCTCCCCGCCGTAGCGGGCCCCGGTCGGGAGTCCGGGCTCCCCGGACTCCCGACCGGTCCAGCCTCGGTTGGACGACGAGGAGAGTCTGCCCGCCGCAGCGGCACCGAGGAACAGCTCGCGGCCGTACGATGGTCGGCAGTGCTGGTTCGCCGCACCGCCTCGGTGTGGCGTCGTAAGAGGGAACCCGGTGGGAAACCGGGACTGCCCCGCAGCGGTGAGTGGGAACGACCGCCGTCATACGCACTGGACGCGTGAGCGTCTGGGAAGCGACGGCCAGTAGGAGATCGGGTCACCCCGGTCACGCCCACGAGTCCGAAGACCTGCCCGCACCGCGCACGCGTCCGCGTGCGCCGCCGTCGGCCTCTCGGGAGGGTCAGGGCGAGGCCCGGCCGTCAGGCGGTGCCCTGCCGTGTCCCTCCAGTGTGGTCGATGGTCGACCTCGAGGGAAGGACACCTGTTCCGTGACCACACCGTTCGGGCTGAGCACCGTGCTCGGCTACCCCCGCATCGGTCCGCACCGCGAACTGAAGCACGCCGTCGAGTCCTACTGGGCGGGCCGGATCGACGCGAACGCCCTCCAGGCAACCGCCGCCAACCTCCGCGCCGACGTGTGGCGCACGCTGCGCGACGCCGGCCTGGACTCGATCCCGTCGAACACGTTCTCGTTCTACGACCAGGTGCTCGACACCACCGTCCTGGTCGACGCGGTCCCGGACCGGTTCCGCCGCCTCGGTCTCGGCGACCTGGACACCTACTTCGCGATGGCGCGTGGCACGGAGCGGGAGCCGGCGCTGGAGCTGACGAAGTGGTTCGACACCAACTACCACTACCTGGTGCCGGAGGTCGGCCCAGACACAGCGTTCACCGCGCGCCCGGACAAGGCGGTGCGGGAGTACGGCGAGGCGAAGGCGCTCGGCGTCACCACCAGGCCGGTGCTGGTCGGTCCGGCGACCTACCTCCTGCTGTCGAAGGCCACCGACGACGCGCCCGAAGGGTTTCGGCCCTGCGACCGGCTCGACGACCTCGTCGCTGTCTACGAGGACATCCTCGGCGCCCTGGCCGACGCCGGCGTCGAATGGGTTCAGCTCGACGAACCCGCGTACGCCGCCGACCGCACCCCGCAGGAGATCACCGCGCTGCGCGCCGTGTACCGCCGGCTCGGCGTCCTGAAGCACCGGCCGCGGCTGTTCGTCGCGTCGTACTTCGGCGACCTCGGCGACGCGTTGCCGGCACTGCTGAACACGCTGGTCGAAGCGGTCGGCATCGACCTCGTCGCCGGGCCAGGCAACCTGAA
The DNA here is from genome assembly GCF_055587245.1 of Micromonospora sp. NPDC047756. NCBI lineage: Bacteria > Bacillati > Actinomycetota > Actinomycetes > Micromonosporales > Micromonosporaceae > Micromonospora > Micromonospora sp. NPDC047756. The sequence goes on along the minus strand of NZ_JBVJGQ010000014.1, from coordinate 4,403 downwards.
CCGGCTCGCCGCCGCCGGCCCGCTGCACGGCAAGACGATCGTCGCGGGACTGATCGACGGACGCAACATCTGGCGCACCGACCTGCGCTCCGCCGCCGCGACCGGCGCCGCGCTGACCGGCCTGGCCGACCACGTCGCGGTGTCGACCTCGTGCTCCCTGCTGCACGTGCCGGTGGACCTCGCCGCCGAACCTGACCTGGACCAGGACCTCCGTGTCCGGCTCGCGTTCGCCCGCCAGAAGGTCGACGAGGTGGTCGCTCTCGGACGCGCCCTGCGCGACGGTGTCGGCGTCCTACCCACTGCTCTGCCGCCGACCCCGGCGGCCTGGCGTAACGACGGTGTCCGGGCCCGACTCGAGGCGCTTCGCCCCGAACACCTACGACGCGGGCCATACGCGCAGCGGGCCGCCACCCAGCAGGCCCGACTGAACCTTCCACCGCTGCCCACCACCACCATCGGATCGTTTCCCCAGACCACGGAGCTTCGCCAGGCCCGTGCGGCGCACCGGGCCGGTCGGCTCGATGACAGCGGCTATGCCGAGCGGATGCGCGCCGAAGTCGCCCACGTCATCGCCGTGCAGGAACGACTCGGACTGGACGTGCTGGTCCACGGCGAGCCGGAACGCAACGACATGGTGCAGTACTTCGGTGAACAGCTCGACGGGTTCGCCGCCACGGTCAACGGCTGGGTCCAGTCGTACGGCTCCCGGTGCGTACGCCCCCCGATCATCTACGGCGACGTCGCCCGGACCGGCCCGATGACAGTCGCCTGGTCCACCTACGCGCAGTCGCTGACGAACCGACCGGTCAAGGGCATGCTCACCGGACCGGTGACAATCCTGGCCTGGTCGTTCGTCCGCACCGACCAACCCGTTGCCGACACCGCCAACCAGGTCGCTCTCGCGCTCCGCGACGAGGCCCGCGACCTGGAGGCCGCCGGCATCCGCATCATCCAGGTCGACGAACCCGCCCTGCGGGAGACACTGCCGCTGCGCCGGGATGAGCAGCACGCCTACCTGGACTGGGCGGTCGGGGCGTTCCGGCTCGCCACCAGCGGAGTCGCCGACGCCACCCAGATCCACACCCACCTTTGCTACTCCGAGTTCGGCGAGGTCCTGCCCGCAATCGACGCCCTCGACGCCGACGTCACCAGCATCGAAGCGTCCCGGTCAAAGATGGAGATCCTCGACGATCTGCGCACCACCGGCTACGAACGGGGTGTCGGCCCTGGCGTGTACGACATCCACTCCCCCCGCGTACCAGAACAGGCCGAGGTCACCGACGCGCTACGCCGCGCCGTCGCCGCGGTGCCCGCCGAAAGGCTCTGGGTCAACCCCGACTGCGGCCTCAAGACCCGCGGCTACCCGGAGGTCGAACAAGCCCTGACCCGCCTCGTTGCTGGCGCCGCCGAGATCCGCAGCACGCTCACCTGAGCACACGGTGGGGCGGCGTGTCGCCGCCCCACCGTGGCTTACGACAATGCGCATCCGATGTCCGCGTCGGCCGCACGGGCTCGTCAACCTGCGCCGACGGAAACCTGCCGAGCGCGGGAATCCGGGCGGCCGGCGAGGATGGCGGCGAGGATCTCCGCGCCGTCGACGACCCTGGGGCCGGGGCGGTTGAAGTAGGCGGGCCCATCTACCACCCACACTTCGCCCCGACGAACCGCAGGCAGGTCAGCCCAGCCGGGTTGCCCGGCCGCCACGGACAGCTCGTCGACGGTCCGTTCGGGGGTGAACCCACACGGCCCGAACACCACCACGTCCGGGGCCAGGTCGGCAACCACCGACCACAGGTGTGGAGTGCTGTGCGCCCCTGGACCGAGCAGCAACGACCGGCCGCCCGCGGCGGCGATCTGCTCGGGCACCCAGTGCCCGCCAGGCATCAACGGGTCGAGCCACTCGACGAACAGCACCGTCGGCGCGCCGGACGACGGGCCGGGCAGCGCGGCGAGTCGACGCTCGGCGTCCGCCCGGATCTTCGCCGCCCTGCCGCGGTGCCGGTCAAGGAGGCCACGGCGTCGACCGTGTCCAGTATCCCGCCGATGGTCCTCGCCTCCAGGGACACCACCCTGGTATCGAGATCGATCAGCCGAACCGCGTCGTTGACCCGCGCATAGGAGACCGCACACACGTCGCACAGGTCCTGGGTCAGGATCAGATCCGGCTTCACGTCCTCCAGCATCGTGACGTCGAGCTGGTACAACGACGACCCCCGGTGCGGGTCGCCGGCGATCGCCGCCGAGATCTCCCGGCTCGTCAACTCCTCGGGCAGAGACGTCCCCGTCACCACCGGGACATCGGCCAGGTCTCCCGGCGGCCAGTCACACTCGTGCGTGCGGCCGACCAGATGCCCGGTCAGGCCGAGCATGGCCACGATGTCCGTGGCCGCCGACAGCAGTGAGACGATGCGCACACCCGCCTGCCTACCAGGCATGACCGCGCCACGTCCACCTCGCGAGCCGGACCACGGAGGCGGTCACCGCCTCTCGCTACGACCCGAGCGCGAGGCGTACCCCGAGCGCGACGAACGCGGCTGCGCAGATCCGGTTGATGCGCCGCGACCAGCGACCGTCAGTCATGCGACTGCCGAGTCGCCCGGCACCGGCGCCCAGGGCGATGTCGACGGCGAGTTGCACCACGACGAAGACCGCACCGAGAAGCACCAGTTGGGCGGTGGCATTGCCCCGTGCCGGGTCGACGAACTGAGGCAGGAACGCCACGCTGAACAGGATCATCTTGGGATTGAGGAGCTTGGTCACCAGTCCGCGCAGGAAGGCCCGCCCAGAGCTGCCACCCCGCTCCAGCTTCTCGGTAGGCGCGGCGCCGGCGCCGCGCAGGGCCCGCACCCCGAGCACGATCAGGTACGCCGCACCGACCCAGCGGATCACGTCGAACAGCACCGGCGAGGCGGAGATCACCGTGGCGAGTCCGCAGACGACCGCCGCGATGTGCACCACCTCCCCGGTGGCGACGCCGAGCGCGGCCACCACCCCGGCGCGGGTGCCGTAACGGGCGGCGTTGGCCAGCACGAACATCATGTCCGGACCGGGCGTGACCATGAGGACGACGATCGCGGCGAGGTAGCCGACCAGCGTTGCAACGGAGAGTCCGAGCACGATTCAGCCCTCCTCGGCGCCGTCGAGCAGCGCTCGCCGTAGCGCCAACCGGTGCTCGCGGCGGATCTCCGCTTCGCGGTACCGCCGCCGGTCCCCGTCGGTCTCCGTCAACAGCGGCGGCACCGTCCTCGGCTGGCCATCGTCGTCGATGGCGACCATGACCAGGTGGGCGGTGGCCACGTCGGTGGGCGGAACCGCCCGGTCCCACCGGTCGGCGGTCACCTTGACCGCCACCTCCATCGAGCTGCGACCGGCCCAGGTGATCCGCGCGTCGACGTGCACGACGTCGCCGACCCGCACCGCCCGCAGGAACGCGGTCTCGTCGATCGCGGCGGTCACCGCCGGCCCGTCGGAATGGCGGGCGGCGACCACCCCGGCCACCGAGTCGATGAGGTTGAGGATCCGGCCGCCGTGCACCGTACCCATCAGGTTCGTGTGGTGCTGGTCCATGATCTGCGACAGGGTCAGGTGCGACGCCGATGGCGCTCGGCCGGCGATCGTGGTGGTGTCGTGCACAGCGGTAGGTCCGTCCCTCGGGAAACCACACCCCCGGACCACGGACGCACACTGACGAGGACGCGCCCACGCAGAGAGCGCGACACGTCACCCGCTCAGCCCACCCGCGAGGCCGACGGCAGCGCACACGGTTGTGTACGCAGCACTGGCAGGTCTTCGGACTCGCGGGCCCGACCGGCTGCACGCCGGTCCCCTACTGGCCGTCGCTTCCCAGGCCACTGGCCCAGTGCTGATGACGGCGGTCGTTCCCACTCACCGCTGCGGGGCAGCCCCGGATTCCCACCGGGTTCCCTCTTACGACGCCCAGCCACCTCGTGACCGAGCGAACCAGCGCCGCCCGAAGCATAGCTCGCGCGGATGACCTGCTCAGATGCCGGGACTCCCGGGCATCAACGGATTGAACCGCTCGACGATCAACCTGGGAGGGTAGGAGGTCTAGCCCATCCGCGCGAGCCGGACACCCTGTCCGCCTGCCGCAGGCTTATACGAACAACACTCATACCTCCCCGCAAGCATCTCCCGATCGTGGAGGTCCCATGGCGACGAGGACGATGACAGAACCGGGACGGGGCACCCTCTCGTCCTGGGCCGTCGGGCAGCGGAAGCTACGGCCACAACGGTTCACCCCGGCCGCGGATGGACTGCGGTTCGCGTTCTACGGACGGATGTCCACCATCGACTTTCAGGATCAGGCGTCGTCGTGCCGGTGGCAACGCGACCACGCCGAAGGCTTGGTCGCCGGTCATGGCCGGATCGTGGTGGAGTTCTTC
>NZ_JBVJGQ010000013.1:0-32987 GCF_055587245.1 Micromonospora sp. NPDC047756 | reverse complement strand
ACCCGCTGCCTCAAGCGCTACATCGCCCGACAGCTCTACCGCACCATCACCACCCACCACCGCACCTCTTGACAACCCCCACTCACAGATCGGCGCGGACCTCGACGCGCACGATCGGCGCGGACCTCGACGCGACAGCTCGCGGGCACCCGAGGGTGACCGCGAGCTGTCGTACCGGCGGGGTGTTTGTGTTTCAGGGAGTGGCGTGGTCCTTGACCTGGTGGGCGGCGGACTTCGTGTCGTCCTTGACCGCGTGCACGGCGTCCTGAGCGGTGGACTTCACCGACTCGGCGGCCTGCTGGGCCGGCTCGCGCAGCTCGCTGGCCACCTCGCTCAGCTTCTCCTTCACCGCCCCGCTGTGCTCGCCGACCTTGGCCTTCACCTGGGCGGCGGCCTCCTGCTCACGGCGGGAGGCCGGGATCAGCGACGAGGCCAGCCAGCCGACCCCGAACGCGATCAGGCCGGCGGCGAGCGGGTTGCCCTGGGACTTCTGCCGGATCACCCGCGGCGCGCTGTGCGCGGCGTCGCTGACAGTGGTCGCCGCCGAGTGCGCGGCGTCGCTGACGCTGGAGGCCGCCGACGAGGCGCGGTCACCCACCGAGTGGGCGGCGTGACCGGTGCCGTGGCCGAGGTCAGACGCGGTTCCCATGACCTTGTCCCTCACATTCTGCAGAGCGGAACGAGCCCGCTGCTTGCGGTCGTCGACGATGCGGCTCGGGCTGACCTTGTACGCCAGCGCGTCCACGTCGGAGCTGAGGCTGTTACGGGTGGCTTCGATCTCCCGGCGGATCTGATCGGGGTCGGTGCTCATCGGGTGACTCCCTCCGGGTGCGGCTTGAGCGCGTCGGGGATCCGCTGCACGCTGTCGTTCGTCTGCTTGAGCCCGCGTACGTGCTGGGCGTTCTTCTTGGCCATCGAGTAGAGGACGGCGGCGACCACGGCCCAGATCACGGCCACGATCAGCGCGGCCAGGCCGGAGTCCATGACGTTGTCCAGGAACTGCCAGATGGCGATAGACACGAACAGGGCCACCATGTAGCCACCGAAGCCGGCACCGCCGAAGAGGCCCGCGGCCTTGCCGGCCTTCTTGCCCTCCTGCCGGATCTCGGCCTTGGCCAGCTCGACCTCCTGACGCATCAGCGTCGACAGGTCGGTGGTGACCTGACGCATCAGGTCACCCAGCGAGCTGTTCTTCACCTCCGACGCGGTGTGCGGAGCACCCGCGTCGGGGTGGTAACCGGAGTCCAGTCCGGACCCCTGCGTCGGCATGCTCATGCCGTCGCCTCCCTTCGGATGACTCGGCGGCTCACGGGCGGGGGCTGCCGCTGGACGGCACGCCCGGCAGCGGGTCGGTCTGGGTCACCGGCGGCAGCGGCTGACCGGTGCCGGAGTGCTCCGGGTGGTCGCCGCGAGTGGGCTCGGCGTAGTCACCGGGCGCCGGGTCGGCGTAGGTACCGGGCGTCTGGTCGGCGTAGCCACCGGACGTCGGCGGGGTGTGCGTACCGGGGGTCGGGTCGAGGTAGCCGCCCGGCGGGACGGCGTCCGGGACCGCGCGGGGCGCGGGCGGCGGCGTCGGGATCACCGCGGTCTGCTCCGGGTCGTACGCCCCGGCGCCCCGGAAGGTCGAGGAACCGTTGCCGGAGTCGTCGCCGGCGGCCGAGATGCCACGGGTCAGCCGGCCGGCCAGCACACCGAGCACCGCCGCGCCGACCAGGAAGGTGCCCGGGTTACGCCGCGCGTAGTCGCGCACCTCGGTGATCAGGTCGCCGGGCTGACGCTCCTCGAGCCAGCCGGCGACACCGTGCACCCGGTCGGCGGCCTGGCGGGCGAGCTCGCTCACCGGGCCGGCCTGGCCGCCCTGCTCGGCCATCGAGCGCATCTCGTCGGCCAGCGAACGCAACCCGCCGGCAGCCCGGCGCTGCTGCTCACCGGTCTGGCTGGCCAGCTGACTGCGGGCCTCGCCGTACAGGTTGCGGGCCTGCCGGGCCGCCTCGCGGCCGACCTCGGCGCCCTGCTCCTTGGCGGTCTGGGCGACCGCGCCACCAGCCTGCGCGGCCTCCGACCCGACCTGGCGCGCCTGGTCGCGGACGCCACCGCCGTTGGTCGACTGCTGCCCGTACGTGGAAGACGTAGGTGAAAGATCGTAAGTCATGATGTCCCTTCCGCTCAGAAAGTCGTCGCGGTTGTGCTGGGGGGATGCGGCGCGTTGCCGTCGCCGCTGACCATTGACCTACCCTGCGTTTTGGCTTCCATACCTCTTCGTGCATTTATCTGCGCGGCCCCCTGGTTGGTCTTCAAAATGGAGGATCGTCGGGCTGCGTCACGTCGCCGCTGCGGACAGTGAGGCAGATCCACGGAGGGGGCAGCGATGGCACGAGACGCACGAGGCGGCCGAGCGGCCGGTCCCCGACCCCGGGTCCAGCTGGCCGCGCTGGTGGTGGCCGGGGTCTTCCTGCTGATCGGCGTCCTCGGCTTCATCCCCGGCATCACCACCGACTACGGCGAGCTGCGGTTCGGCGGGCACCACTCCGACGCCCACCTGCTCGGGCTGTTCCAGGTGTCGATCCTGCACAACGTGGTGCACCTGCTCTTCGGGCTGGTCGGCCTGGCGCTGGCCCGCAGCGTCGCCGGTGCCCGCGTCTTCCTGGCCGCCGGTGGCGCGGTCTACCTCGCCCTCTGGCTGTACGGCCTGGCGATCGAGGCGATCAACCCGGAGGGCGGGGCGAACATCCTGCCGGTCAACGACGCCGACAACTGGCTGCACCTGGCGCTCGGCTTCGGGATGCTCGCGCTCGGGTTGCTGCTGTCGAACCAGGCTGGCACCGGCGGACGCCTGGACAACCCCGCCAACCGGCACTGAGCTGGACCTTCGGGGTTTCCCGGTCACGCCCGTCGGGGTAAGCGGCAGGCGGAGGAGGTGCCGTCATGCCCCGTTGGCTGCGTGACAACGCCCTGGCCGTCGCCATGCTCGGTGCGTCCCTGGTCTTCCTGGTGTTGCAGAGCGTCTTCGGCTGGCAGACCCACAACGAGGAATTGACCGAGTTCGGGGCCGCGCCGCTGAGCTGGCCGTCGTACCTGACCAGTGGGCACTTCGTCGAGGCGGTCTTCGAGAACTGGGAGTCCGAGTTCCTCCAGATGGGCGGGTACGTGCTGCTCACCGCGTACCTGGTGCAGCGGGGCTCGGCCGAGTCGAAACCGGTGGACCAGACCGACCGGCCCGAGGACGACGAGCGCCGGGCGACCCCGCGGTCACCCTGGCCGGTACGCGTCGGCGGCCTGCCGCTGGTGGTCTACCGCAACAGCCTCTCCCTCGCCCTGCTACTGATCTTCGCCGGCTCGTTCGTCGGGCACCTGCTCGGTGGCACCGCCGCGTACAACCAGGAGCAGGCGCTCCAGAGCGGGGCGCCACCGATCGGGGTGTGGGAGTTCCTGGGCACCAGCGACTTCTGGTTCCAGTCCATGCAGAACTGGCAGAGCGAGTTCCTCGCGGTCGGCGCGCTGATCCTGCTGAGCATCGTGCTGCGCCAGCACGCCTCACCGGAGTCGAAGCCGGTGACCGTCGAGCACGCCAGCACCGGCGCCTGAGACGTCGACGCGGCCGTCAGGCCGCGACCGGCAATCGCTTGGCAAAACAGACGCTGTACGGGTTGCCCACGTACTCGCCGTACACCGGGATCTGCTGGTAGCCGCACGCGGTGTAGAGGGCGATCGCGGCCGGCAGGTAGGTGCCGGTCTCCAGGCAGACCACCGACTGCCCCTGCCGGAACGCGCACTCCTCCAGCGCGGCCAGCAACTGGCGACCGATCCCCCGCCCCCGGTACGCGGGCCGGACGTACATCCGCTTGACCTCGCCGGTCTCGGCGTCGAGCGCCTGGAGCCCCCCGCAGGCGACCGCCCGACCGTTCAGCACCACCGCCAGGTAGTGGACGTCGTCGTGGGGGAAGAAGACCTGCCCGTCCAACCCACCATCGGCCTCGCGCAGCTCACGCTGCTGCGCGACGACCATGGCGGCGATCTCCGGATCGGTGGCAGGCCGGGACTCGATCAGCATCACCCCACGCTAGGACGCGTGGATTTCGGGGAGGTTTCCGGAAATCGACCCCACCACGGAGCGCAACGAACTACTCGGCGTCGTTCTCGTCGTCGATGTCGTCGTCGGAGAGGTCCGCCCCCACCTCGTCCTCCGGCCGCACCCGGCGAGCCTTCCGGGCGGCGAGCCGATCCGCGGCGGAGGCCCGGTTCGACTTCTCCTCCAGGCGGACGTCAGTGCCCCGGTTACCGGGCACGAACTCCACGCCGGCGAAGAGCGTCGGCTGCCAGTCGAACTCGCGCGCGCCGATCCGCACCAGGTCACCGGGCTGCGCGCCGGCCTTGGCCAGCTTGTCCTCCACCCCGAGCCGGGCCAGCCGGTCAGCCAGGTAGCCGACCGCCTCGTCGTTGTCGAAGTTGGTCTGCTTGACCCAGCGCTCCGGCCGCACACCACGCACAGTGAACGAGCCGTCCGCCTCGGCCGTGATGGTGAAACCGTCGTCGTCGACGGCGATCGGGCGGATGACGATCCGGGTCGGCTCGGCCGGGGGAGCGGCCTTACGCTCCGCGTCGACCAGCTCGGCCATCGCGTAGGTCAACTCCTTGAGCCCTTCCCGGGTGGCCGCGGAGACCTCGAACACCTGGTAACCGCGCTCCTCCAGGTCGGGGCGCACGATCTCGGCGAGGTCGCGGCCGTCCGGCACGTCGACCTTGTTGACGGCGACCAGCCGTGGGCGGTCGGCCAGGCCGCCGTACTGGCTCAGCTCCGCCTCGATGGCGTCGATGTCGGCCACCGGGTCGCGGCCGGGCTCCAGGGTCGCCGAGTCGATGACGTGCACCAGCACCGCACAGCGCTCGATGTGCCGCAGGAACTCCAGGCCCAGGCCCTTGCCGGTGGCCGCGCCGGGGATCAGGCCCGGCACGTCCGCGACGGTGAAGGTGTGGTTGTCCATCCGGACCACGCCGAGGTTGGGCACCAGGGTGGTGAACGGGTAGTCGGCGATCTTCGGCTTCGCGGCGGAGATCACCGAGATCAGCGACGACTTGCCGGCGGACGGGAAGCCCACCAGGCCCACATCGGCGACGCTCTTCAGCTCCAGCACGATGTCCAGTTGGTCGCCGGGCTCCCCCAGCTCGGCGAAGCCGGGCGCCTTGCGCTTGGCGTTGGCCAGCGAGGCGTTGCCTCGCCCGCCGCGCCCACCACGGGCGACCTCGAAGGTGGTGCCGGCGCCGACCATGTCGGCCAGCACCGTGCCGTCGGGGGCCTGCACCACTGTGCCGTTGGGCACCTTGAGCACCAGGTTGCGGCCGTTGGCCCCGTCCCGGTTCGAGCCGGCGCCACCCTTGCCGTTGTCGGCCTTGACGTGCGGGTGGAAGTGGAAGTCGAGCAGCGTGGTCACCTGCGGGTCGACCACCAGGGAAACACTGCCCCCGTGCCCACCGTTGCCGCCGTCCGGTCCACCGAAGGGCTTGAACTTCTCGCGGTGGATCGAGACACAACCGTGCCCGCCATCGCCGGCCTGCAGATGCAGCACGACCCGGTCAACGAACGTTGCCACGGCGTCAATCCTTCCAGCGAGGTCCAACCCCGCACTTCGGAAAAGGCTAAGCGGGCCGGGACCCGGAGGTCCGCGGCCCGCTTGAGCGAAGAGAACTACTGCTGCGGAACGATGCTGACGGTCTTGCGACCGCGCTTCGTGCCGAACAGGACCGCACCGGCGGACAGCGCGAACAGCGTGTCGTCGCCACCACGGCCGACCAGGTCACCGGGGTGGAACTTGGTGCCACGCTGCCGGATGATGATCTCACCGGCGCTGACGACCTGACCACCGAAGCGCTTCACGCCGAGTCGCTGGGCCGCGGAGTCACGACCGTTACGCGAGCTGGACGCACCCTTTTTGTGAGCCATTGGAGGACGACCTACTTCCCGCTGGAGATGCCGGTCACCTTGACCTGGGTCAACGGCTGACGGTGACCCTGGCGCTTGTGGTAGCCAGTCTTGTTCTTGAACTTGTGGATCCGGATCTTCGGGCCCTTGGTGTGCGCGGCGATTTCGCCGGACACCGCGACCTCGGCAAGCTTCGCCGCGTCGGTCACCAGGTCGTCACCGTCGACGAGGAGCACCGCGGTGAGCTTCACCGCGTCACCGGGAGCACCGGTGAGCTTCTCGACCTCGATCACGTCGCCCTCGGCGACCTTGTACTGCTTGCCGCCGGTCTTGACGATCGCGTACATCGGAGGCGGACTCCCTGTCGTTGAGGCTGCTGGCGGTCGTTCCCGCAGCGGCTCGCCGGGTAGCAGTGCACGGCGGCGCGGGCACACGGGAACTCGGCACACCAAAGGTGGGCCGCAGGCAAGAGTACGCCATCGCTGGCCCGGACCCCAAACCGGCCCGCCCTGCTCAGCGCGCGCAGAGCTGGTCGAGGCGCTGCTGGAGCCGGTCGAGTTCGGTCTCGTCGATCGACTCGACGTCGGCACCGAGCGCGGAAACCTCGGTGCCGAGGTCGGTGAGCAGCGTCTTGAGCTGCGGATCGTCGGTCCGCTCCGACTGCTCCCGCAGGACGGTCCGCCAGCCCGCCAGCGCTCCCTCGGCCCGATCCCGGGCAGCCTCGGCCGTACGGCTGTCCCCGGCACCCACCGCCGCGAGCATCCGACCCAGCTCAGCCACGTACGTCCGGGCGGCACTGGTGCTGGCCTCCTGCGCCGCGGCGCACACCTGGGTGGCGTTGCCGCCCGCCACGCCGCCGCTGGCCGGCATGCCGGTCGGGCCCCCTGGGGTGCCGGCGACCGCCGAGCCGGCGTCCTCGGCGGTCGTACCGGTGGCGCAGCCGGCCGCGACGGAGAGCATGGTGAGCAGCGCGGTGACCGCGAGCAGACGGCGCATCTTCTTCTCCTGACCCGGGACGGCCGACCGAGGACGGGGTGGCCACAACGGCGAGGTCCCTCCCCCGTCACTTTGCCGGGAGAGGGACCTCGTCAAACATGTGGCCGGTCAGGCGCTCAGGGGCGGGTCCGCCGACGGGCGCCACCGCGACGCGAGCGGCGACGACCGCCACCGCCCTCGGCGCTCTCCTCGTCGCCCTCGGCGTCGGCGAGCGCATCCGGGTCGTCCGCCGCGGCCAACCGAGCCGACTCACCCTGCTGAGCGTCGGAGATCGCCGGCGCGGCGGCGGTGTCCGACTCGTAGCGGGACAGGTCGTAGCCCATGGTGTCCTGGTAGTCGGCGTCCGGCTCGGGCCGGGAGTCGGTGTCGACGACCTCGACAGCGGTCCGCTCGGCGGCGGCCGGGGCGTTCTTGCGGGCCCGGCGGCGGGACGAGGGGGCACTCTGTTCGGCCGCCGGAGCGGGAGTCACCGCTGAGGCGACCGCCTTGACCTTCTCCCCCGCGCCGGCGGCGCGAGGCTTCTCCGGCACCGGCTCGGTGTGGATGATGACGCCCCGGCCCTTGCAGCACTCGCAGGTCTCGCTGAACGCCTCCAGCAGGCCCGCGCCGATCCGCTTACGGGTCATCTGCACCAGGCCGAGCGACGTGATCTCGGTGACCTGGTGCTTGGTGCGGTCCCGGCCCAGGCACTCGGTGAGTCGGCGCAGCACCAGCTCACGGTTCGACTCCAGCACCATGTCGATGAAGTCGATCACCACGATGCCGCCGATGTCCCGCAGCCGGAGCTGACGGACGATCTCCTCCGCCGCCTCCAGGTTGTTACGGGTGACGGTCTCCTCCAGGTTGCCCCCGGAGCCGGTGTACTTGCCGGTGTTGACGTCGACGACAGTCATCGCCTCGGTACGGTCGATCACCAGCGAGCCGCCGGAGGGCAGGAAGACCTTGCGGTCCAGGCCCTTGATGATCTGCTCGTCGATCCGGTACTCGGCGAAGACGTCGCTCGTGCCGACGTGCCGACGCACCCGGTCGACCAGGTCCGGGGAGACGTGCGACAGGTACGACTCGACCATGTCGTACGACTGCTCGCCCTCGATCACCAGCTCGCGGAAGTCCTCGTTGAACAGGTCCCGGACCACCCGGATGACCAGGTCGGGCTCCCCGTAGAGCAGCACCGGAGCGCCACCCTCGGCGGCTTTGGCCTGGATGTCCTCCCACTGCGCCTGGAGCCGCTTGACGTCCCGGGCCAACTCGTCCTCGGTGGCGCCCTCGGCGGCCGTCCGGACGATCACGCCCGCGCCGTCCGGGACCAGCTTCTTGAGCACGTCCCGCAGCCGCTTGCGCTCGTTGTCCGGCAGCTTGCGGCTGATCCCGGAGGCGTTGCCGTTGGGCACGTAGACCAGGTGCCGGCCGGAGAGCGCGATGTGACTGGTCAGCCGCGCGCCCTTGTGCCCGATCGGGTCCTTGGTGACCTGGACCAGCACCGAGTCGCCGGAGCGCAGCGCCTGCTCGATCGAGCGGGCCCGCCCCTCCAAGCCGGAGGTGTCCCAGTTGACCTCGCCGGCGTACAGCACGGCGTTGCGGCCCCGACCGACGTCGACGAACGCGGCCTCCATGCTCGGCAGCACGTTCTGCACCTTGCCCAGGTACACGTTGCCGGCCATCGTCCCGGAGGAATTGCGGGTGACGTAGTGCTCGACCAGCACGCCGTCCTCCAGGACGGCGATCTGGGTGCGGTCACCGCGCTGGCGGACCGCCATCACCCGGTCGACGGCCTCCCGGCGCGCCAGGAACTCCGACTCGCTGAGGATCGGCGGACGGGTACGGCGCTGTTCCCGACCGTCCCGGCGGCGCTGGCGCTTGGCCTCCAGCCGGGTCGAGCCGGACACACCCTGCACCTCGTCGACGGTCCGGCGCGGCTCGCGGATCTTGACCACGGTCGGCACGCCGTCGTCCGCCGCACCCTCGGTGTCACCGGCGCCACGACGGCGACGACGGCGACGACGACGGGTCAGACCGTCCCCGCCCTCGGTCTCCTCGTCCTCGTCGCCCTCGGCTTCAGCCTCGGCGGTCTCTTCCTCGTCGGCCTGCGCCGCCTCCTCGGACTCCTCGTCGTCGGCGTCGTCGGCGCCGCCCTTGCCCCGGCCCCGGCCCCGGCGACCACGACGGCGGCGGCGGCGCGCGGCGGCGCTGTCCTCGTCGTCCTCATCCGCCTCGGCGGCCTCGTCGGCCTCCTCGGTCGGCTCCTCTTCGGCCTCGACGGCCTCGATCGGCTCCACCGGCTCGGCCTCGCGGCGACCACGCCGACGGCGGCGCGACGGCTCGGTGGCTTCCTCGACGGCCGGCTCCTCGGTCACCGCCGGGGGCTCCGCCGGTCGGGTCACCGGCACGGCGTCCGGCTGGGGCGCCATGAACAGCACGGTGGGCGCGGAGAGCGCGGCGCGCCGACGACGGGTACGCGGCTGCTCCGGCTCGATCTCGGCAGGCTCGTTCGGCTCATCCGTCACACCGGAGACGGCCACACCCGGTGGCACCTCGCCGGAGCGCTCCTGGGCACCGCTGCTCCAGGCCAGCTCGGCGGCGGACGTGCTCGGCAGGACCGGGGAGTCGTTCAACTCGGCCTCGGCCTCGCGCAGGTCGGACTCCGCCGGTTCCTCGGTGACGACCGGCTCCTCGACGACCGGCTCCTCGGCCGCGACCGGCTCCTCGGCCGCGACCGGCTCCTCGGCGGCGGGCGGCTGCTCGGCGGCGGCCGGCTCCTCGACGGCCGCCGGCGTGGCCTTCTTGCGCCGGGTACGGGTCACCTTGACCGGCGGCACCACCTCGGCCGAGGCCGCCTCCGCGGCGGCGGCGACCAGCGGCTCATCGGCGGTCGTCTCGACGGGGGTGGCCTTACGGCGACGCCGGGGGGTCTTCGGTGCGACGTCCAGGTCGCCGGAGATCGGAGCGAAGACCTCCGCCTGTGGCGACTCGACGTTGCCGGCGCCACCGGTGGGCGCCTCGATCGGGGCGTCGGTCTGCTCCGGCTGGTTGAGCGGGGCGGCCCGACGACGGGTCGCGCGGGTGCGTCGCACCGGCGCGGCGGGTTCGGCGGCCTCAGCAGGAGCGCTCTCCGCGCCGGCCGGTTCCACCGAGGCCGAACCGACAGCCGTGGTGGGGGTGTCGACGGCGCCGCCGTCGGCCGTGGTGCTCTGGTCGGCGCTTGCACCGGCCGGCTGTGAACCGGCCCGTTCGCCGCCCTCGGGCTCGTTCTCGAGCATGGACGTTCTCCAGTTCTGGCTAGCCCGGGCGCGGGTGAGCGCTGCCACGCAGGGTCGCCGCAAAAGTGTTTCCGCCGGGCGCGCGTGGTGCGCGACCGCCGAAGTCTGCCTGCCAGAACACCGACCGTCGGTCAGTGCCCAACGATGGCTGCCCCGTCGCGGTCCGCATCCAACGGATCCACGATCGCACCCTGCGCGGTCAACGTGCCCTGAGCCAGCCGTGTCACCCTCGGCGAAACCGGCGGCTCCAGGTCGGCCACCACGCGGAGGCCGGAAAGGACGTCATCGGGCCGTACGGACGGGGTGACCTGCCGCACGACCAGTTCGAGTATCGCACACGGTACGGCCGGCGCCCCGGAAGGCGTCGGCGTCGGCAGTTGGACATCGATCGATATCACGGCGGCTCGGGCGTCGAAAGTACGTCGGCCCTGCTTGGTCATCCGCTCGACCAGCACCTCCTCGGCCGCGACGAAGGCGTCCACCGCGTCGCGCAGCACCGCCGTGTCGACCTCAGGCAACTCGATGTGCCAGTGCGACGCCTCGATCCGGTCCGGCAGGTTGCCCCCTTCGGCGATCACGGCGTCCAGGACGTCCAGCCCCGGTGAGAGCGCGGCGTCCAACGCGGCGCGCAACGCCTCCGGGTCGACCGCCGCCTGAAGGGCGATTTCCAGGTATTCGGCCTCGCTCGCCACCCCGGTCGGGGCGGCGCTGGCGTAGGAGATCTTCGGGTGCGGGTGGAAACCCTGAGAGAAGGCGACCGGGACAGCCGCCCGGCGTAGCGCGCGCTCGAACGCCCGGGCGAAGTCCCGGTGCGAGGTGAATCGCAGCGGCCCGCGCTTGGCGTACCGGATGCGGACGCGCTGGACGACCGGTGCCTGGCCGCCCTCGGGTTGAGGCTTTCTGGCGATCGTGGGCTCCTCGGGTGTACCTGCGTGTCCACCCATCCTGGCGCAGGGCTCGTGACGGTACGCAGCCGGGGCGGCCGCAACCGACCTGACGGACGGGCACGAACCGGTCGGCACGGCCGTGACCACCCGCCGCGAAAGCCGATGGCCGGCCGGGCGACGCGGAGGTCACCAGCCGGCCACCGTGAGCGCAACCGGTTACCGCTCCGACGACGGCGGGGGCGGGGGCCCGCCCGGCGGCGGACCGTAGCCGGAGGGCGGGGGCGCTGTGTAGCCCGAGGGAGGGGCGTAGCCGGATGGCGGCGCATACCCGGCAGGAGGGGCGTGACCGGGTGGAGGCGGGTAGCCCGGCGGTGGGGCGTAACCCGCGCCAGGTGCGGGGTATGCGCCCTGCGCCACCCGGTCGAGCACCTCGTCCGGGATGTCGGCGGCCCGGGCCGCCTCCCGCCGGTACCGACGACGGTTCCAGATGAGGAAGACCACCAGACCCAGCAGTAACACCAGCACCACGGCGATGCCGATGCCGACCACCATGACCTGCTGGTCGGTGGGGCCACCGCGATCGCCGTGCTGGGTGACGTCGAACTCCTCGTCCGCACCCTCGGCCCGATCCGGGCCCGGGTCGGTCGCCGCGACGGCCGGGTCGAGCAGCGGATTGGCGGTGACCGGTGGCACGTTCGCGGTCAGCGCCCGAGTCGGGTCGATCACCCCGAAGCCGTACTGCGGGTCCCGCCCGGACGGACCGGCGTCCCGCGCGGTCCGGATGATCCGGTTGATTACGTTGGGAGCGCTGAGGTCCGGATATTTCGACCGGATCAACGCGGCGAGACCGGAGACGATCGCGCTGGAGTCGGAGGTCCCGTCGCCCCAGCCGTAGCCCGCCTCGTTGGCGACGTTGTAGATCCCGTCGCCGGGAGCGGCGACCACCGCCTCCGGCCCCTGCACCGAACCGGGCCAGAACGCGCCGCCCCTGGTCGTCCCGGTCACCGCGATCACGCCCGGGGTGTTGGCCGGGCTGCCCACGGCGGTGCGGCCGCGGGCGGTGTTGCCCGCGGAGGCGACCACGACGACGTCACGGTCCAACGCGTACTTGATTGCGCTCTCTTCCACGGGGTTGACGAGGCCCGCGCCACCGATGGAAATGTTGATCACCTTGGCGCCGCCGTCGACGGCCATCCGAATGCCCCGAGCCATCCCGGCGCTCTTGTAGACCCCGTCCTCCTTGCGCATCTTGATGGGAAGGATCTTCACGCCGGGGGCGATGCCGGTCACACCGTCACCGCTGGCCTTGGCCGCGATGATGCCGGCCATGTGCGTGCCGTGCCCATCCTCGTCGACCCGACCATCTCCGGAGGCACCGTAGCTGCGGCCACCGGCGAGCACCTGACCGCGCAGGTCCGGATGATCGGCCTCGACCCCACTGTCGATCACGGCCACGACCACGCCTCGCCCGGTCGAGATCTTGTGCGCCTGGTCGATCCGGAGCTCGTCCAGATACCACTGCTCGGCGCGCCGGGGGGCGGCGGCCGCCGGTTGAGCGGCCCCCACCACCAGGAACCCCGCCAGCAGACAGGCGACCACCGGCCGGAGGCCTCCGACGTTCACCCTCATCCGTCCATCCTCATCGAAGGACACCCGGGGACGCCCCGTCACCAGGGCCCCACGGATCGTCATCCTCAGTCAACCACGACGAGTGCTCGGAGCCGGTGCCGCCACCCTGGCCCATGCCGCCCGCACCGCCCATCATTCCGCCGCCCATCACTCCGGCACCGCCGACGCCGGCACCACGCGCGCCACCGCCTACCCCGGCGCCACCGGCCATCCCGGGGCCGGCGGCCTGAGCCGCGCGCAACGCGTTCGCCGCGCTCGTCATCGGCGGAACCTTTCCGTTGCCGCCACCCACCATGCCGGGGATGCCGCCCACGCCGATCCCGGCACCGCCGCCCAGGCCACCGCCGGCACCGCCGCCGATCCCGCCGGCCGAGCCGACCCCGGCACCGCCGCCGAAACCACCGCCGGCGCCACCGAGACCGGCGCTGCCGACCCCGCCGCCGCCGATGCCGCCGCCCAGGCCGCCGACCCCGCCCGGGGTGGCGCCAGCCAGACCGCTGCTGTAGCCGGCGTCGTCGTCCGCATAGCCCGGCAGGCTCGAACCCGTCGACGGCGGGGTGAACTGACCCGTGCCGCCGGTGGGCGAGCCCTCGCCAAGCCCTCCGGGCTTGGTCGGGGAGAACGGGTCGACGGTGGACGTCGGACCGCCCGTGTCACCGATGCCCGGCGGCCTGCTGCCGATCGTGGGGCCGCCACCGCCGATGTCGGGCTTCCCGCCGATCTCGCCACTGTTGATGTCCGGCCGCCCCGACGGGGGGACCCGAGGGTCGCGGCGGAGGTCATCCTCCTCGATTCGGCCGTCCGGCCTGTTCACGGTGAGCTTCGGGCGCTCGGTGTAGACCGCCAGGGGCAGCGGCGCCATCGCGCTGTTCGCCGCGTTCTGGTTGTCCCGGTACCAGTTGTCCAGGTGGGCTCCGGTGTCCCACCAGCCACCCCGCTTCTGGTCACCGGCCTGACCGTCGACCTTCATCGTCGCTTCCAGGTCGTCGGCCTTGTCACGGAACGCGCCGTCGGCGTACGAGCCGGGGTTGCTCTGGTAGTCCTTGCGCAGCGCGGCGAGGAAGCCGGACGAACTCTCGCCGTCGCGGGCATCGTCGAGCTCGGTGCCGTTGGGCAGGCTCCACTCGTTGAAGCCGAAGTCGTCCATCAGCGGGATCGGGATCGTGGCGACCGTCTTGCGGATATCGCCCTCGATCCGCGTCAACGCGCCACTGACGTTGGTCGCGTTGGTTATCAGCTCCTCGATCTGCTGGCCGATCTTGCCAAGGTGCTCGCGGTACGCGTCACCACCGCCGCCCTTCCAACCGGCGAGCATCCCGGGCAGACCGCCGACGTGCGGGCGTTCCTGGCCGGTCGCGATCGGGCCGACGAACGAGCGACCGACGAGCGCGTCCCGCAGTTGTTGCAGGCCGCTGGAGAGGTTGCTCCAGCCCGCCCCGACCGATCCGACGGTTTCCGGATCGGCGGAGAGCGTCACCTCACGGACGCACCGCTCCCAGGTTCCTCCAGCCATGACGTCCCCCTCAGGCCGTGTACGGGTAGGTGGGTGCGCCGCTGGCGGTGGGCGGTGGCGCCGCCGCCTCCAGCAGCCGCTCGATCTCCTTGCCGTTGGCGCCGTTGCGCGCCTCGGTGTCGCGGAACGCCTTGGCGATCTCCTCGGTGCCCTCCTTGAGCGCGGCGAGCTTCGCAGAGAGCGTGGTGAGGTGCGCTTCCATGTTCGCCGTCGACGCCTCCAGGGCCCGCCACTGCATGCGGGCATCCTCGTAGGCGCCGAAGGGAGTGCCGTTCGGGACGGTCTGGGCGTTGTTGCTGTCGCCCTTCATCCGCTCCTTGATGCGTTCCATCTCGTACTTGATGGTGTCGTCGATGTACTGCCTGAGCCGCTCGACGTATGTGGCGGCGGCGTCCAGGTCCTCGACGCTGACCTGCAGGTCGCCGATGCTCGGCGGCGGGATGCTCCCCATGCGATTCCTCCCCCGTCCCCGACCCGCCGGGTCGGTCCATGTCAGACGCAGCGTATCGAGTCTCACCCAGTCGAGGCAGCCCCAGCCACCGGCACGTGGTACAGATGACGGCCGATCTCGCGCAGGGTCCGGCGCGGGCCACCGGGTGGGCCGACCCCGAACAACGCCAACGGGCCCGCGAGACGCGGACCCGTTGGGCGACATGTCGGATGTGGAGGGTGGTGGGTCACCGCCAACCGGCGCTACCTCACCGCAGCGCGGTCAGGGGTGCGAGTGCGAGTGGCCCGACGGGACCTTCATGCCGTTGCCGCCCAGCGGGGTGAGCGGCAGCAGCTTCTTGCCCGTGGGGCCGATCTGGATCTCGGTGTCCATCGATGGGCAGACGCCGCAGTCGAAGCAGGGCGTCCACCGGCAGTCGTCCTGCTCGAACTCGCTGAACGCGTCCTGCCAGTCCTGCCAGAGCCAGTCCTTGTCGAGGCCCGAGTCGAGATGGTCCCAGGGCAGGACCTCCAGCTCGTCGCGCTGACGGGTGGTGTACCAGTCGAGGTCCACCCCGAACGCGGGCAGCGTCTCGGCCGCAGCCTGCACCCAGCGCTGGTACGAGAAGTGCTCGCTCCACCCGTCGAACCGGCCGCCGTTCTCCCAGACCTTGCGGATGACCGACC
The DNA here is from genome assembly GCF_055587245.1 of Micromonospora sp. NPDC047756. Classification (NCBI taxonomy): domain Bacteria; kingdom Bacillati; phylum Actinomycetota; class Actinomycetes; order Micromonosporales; family Micromonosporaceae; genus Micromonospora; species Micromonospora sp. NPDC047756. The sequence continues at coordinate 17,672 of NZ_JBVJGQ010000013.1, read as the reverse complement.
CGACCCGGCGGTCACCCCGGGAGAGCAGCCCCTCGATGAGCGACGGCTCGCCGTCGTGGTAGCGGTAGCCGATGGCCCGGCCCAGCGACCGGTCCGCGTTGATGGCCTGCTTGAGGATCTTGAGCCGGTGGTCGATGACCTCCGGACGGTCCATCGCGGCCCACTGGAACGGGGTGTGCGGCTTCGGCACGAACCCGCCGATGGAGACCGTGCAGCGGATGTCCTTGGAGCCGGTCGCGGCCCGGCCGGCCCTGATCACCTCGTGGGCCATCTCGGCGATCTCGAGGACGTCCTCGTCGGTCTCGGTGGGCAGGCCGCACATGAAGTAGAGCTTCACCTGCCGCCACCCGTTGGTGTACGCCGTGACGACCGTACGGATCAGGTCTTCCTTCGACACCATCTTGTTGATGACCTTGCGGATCCGCTCCGACCCGCCCTCCGGGGCGAAGGTCAGGCCGGTACGCCGCCCGTTGCGGGACAGCTCCTGCGCGAGGTCGATGTTGAAGGCGTCCACCCGGGTCGAGGGCAGCGAGAGCGAGACGTTCGTGCCCTCGTACTGCTGGGCGAGGCCCGAGCACATGTCGCCGATCTCGGAATGGTCCGCCGAGGAGAGCGACAGCAGGCCGACCTCGGAGAAGCCGGAGAACTCCAGGCCCTCGCGGACCATCTGCGCGACAGTGGTGATCGACCGCTCCCGCACCGGACGGGTGATCATCCCGGCCTGGCAGAACCGGCAACCCCGGGTGCAGCCCCGGAAGATCTCCACCGCGTACCGCTCGTGCACCGTCTCGGCCAGCGGCACGAGGGGCTTCTTCGGGTACGGCCAGGCGTCCAGGTCCATCGTCGTGCGCTTGTGCACCCGGAACGGCACGTCCGCCCGGTTCGGCACGACCCGCTGGATCCGGCCGTCCGGCAGGTAGTCGACGTCGTAGAAGCGCGGCACGTAGACGCTCTCGGTGCGGGCCAGCCGCAGCAGCAGCTCGTCGCGGCCGCCCGGCGAGCCCTCGGCCTTCCACTCCCGGACGATCGCGGTGATCTCCAGGACCGCCTCCTCGCCGTCGCCGAGCACCGCGGCGTCGATGAAGTCGGCGATCGGCTCCGGGTTGAACGCGGCGTGCCCGCCGGCCACGATCACCGGGTCGGCGTCGGTGCGGTCGGCGGCCAGCAGCGGGATGCCGGCCAGGTCGATCGCGGTGAGCATGTTCGTGTAACCCAGCTCGGTGGAGAAGGAGATGCCGAACACGTCGAACCCGCGCACCGACCGGTGCGCGTCGACGGTGAACTGCGGCACGCCGTGCGTGCGCATCAGCGTCTCCAGGTCCGGCCAGACCGCGTACGTCCGCTCGGCGAGGGTGTCGGGCAGCTCGTTGAGCACCTCGTAGAGGATCTGCACGCCCTGGTTGGGCAGGCCCACCTCGTACGCGTCGGGATACATCAGCGCCCACCGCACGGTCGCCGCGTCCCAGTCCTTCGTCACCGCACCCAACTCGCCCCCGACGTACTGGATGGGCTTGGAGATCTGGGGCAGCAGCGGCTCGAGCTGGGGCCAGACCGACGGCTCCGAGCCGGCGCGCGGCGTCGGACGGGCCGGGCTGGAGTCGTCGCGAGAGTCGGTCGCGGCCGCGTGCGGGGTCGTGGACGGGGCACTCATGATGCCCAAGGGTACGCGTTCGTCCGCCGCCGATCGCGCGCACGCCCGATCGGCGGGGGTGGCGGCGCGGTACTAACCTCGGTTCGGCGCGAGAGGAGATTGCCGCGATGCCGGAGACCCAGCCGGGAGCACGGCCGGCCGACGGGAGCACCCCGGGCGCGGAGCCGGAGCGGGACCGGACGGTCGCCGACGAGGCGACCTCCCCACCCGTACCCCCGGACCAGCCGGACCCCTCGGAGCAGCCGGAACCCTCGGACCCCTCGGACCCGCCGGAACCCCCGGGCCAGCCGGAGCCTGCCCCGACCGCGGAGGTCCCGACGCCCAGGTGGAGTGGTTCGGCCCCGGTTCCACCCCCGCTGCCCCGCCGACCGGCCTGGGGCGAGTCGGCCGAGCCGACCCCTCCCCCGCCGGTGTCCGCCGGGCCGCCGGAGGACCAGACCCCGGTCGACCCGTGGGCCGGCGTGGACACCGGCGGCTGGGACCTGCCCTCCGCCGAACTGCCCCCGCTGCCGCCGACGATGTCCTATCCGACGCCGCCGGACACCCGGCAGTGGTCCGGGCCGCCCGCTCCCCCGGCCCCCTCGGGGGACACCCGGCAGTGGTCCGGGCCGCCCGCTTCCCTGGCCGGGTCGCACCCGGCACCGCCGCCGGTCACCCCGAGCGCACCCCGGGCCGTCGGACCCGTGCCGCCGGCCCGGCCGATGTCGCCACCCGCGCCGCCGAAGGTGCCGAAGCAGCGCCGGGGTCGGCGATCCACCACGCCACCGCCATCGCCGCCGCCGGGGTGGCAGGCCCCCAAGGGGTACGTGCCGGCACCGGTCCGCCGGCGACGCCGCTGGCCGTGGCTGCTGCTGCTCAGCCTGGCCTGCTGTTGTGGCTGCCCCGCCTACTACGGGTTCCCGATCTCGGCCCAGTACCCGGCGCGCGCGGCCCTGCCCGTCCAGGTGGACGACCTCAGCCTGCGGCAGGACAGCCGCAGCACCGAGGCGGCCCAGAAGCTGGAGAGCGAGATGCGTAAGGAGAACTGGCTGGCCGAGGAGACGTTCGCCGGCATCTACGCCACGACGAGCGGCAAGCGGGTAACGGTCTTCGGCGGCACCGGCTTCCGGCTGACCCCGGAGTCGGACGCGGAGGTCGAGATCAGCCGGCTCACCGATCGGTACGCGTTGGGCACCCCGGAGAGCGTGGACACCGGTGTACGGGGCCGGCACGAGCGGTGCGCGGTGGGTAGCGCCGACGGCAGTGCCGTGGTCGTCTGCACGTCGGTCGACCACGGCAGCATCGCCACCGGTGTGTTCACCCGACTCTCCGTCGCCGACAGTGCCGACCTGTTGGGCACGCTGCGCGCCCAGATCGTCCAACCCGAGCGGGGCTGACGCCGCGCCCTGGCCGACCGGGGTGCGGCCGGCGGGGTCAGGCGTCGCGGGTCGGGTCCGGGTGGGCGCGCGGCGGGGCGTAGCGGGGCACGTACTCCTGGCCGGTGAGCTTCTGGATCTCGCTCATCAGCTCGTCGGTCATCTGCCGCAGCGAGGCGCGGTCGTCCGGTCGGCCGGTGAAGTCCAGCGGCTTGCCGAATCGAACCGTGATCTTGGCGGTGCCCGGCCGGGGCACCCGGGCGCCGATCGGCTGCGCCTTGTCCGTGCCGATCATGCCGACCGGGATGATCGGCACGCCGGCCGAGATGGCCAGCCGGGCCGCGCCGGTCCGCCCCCGGTAGAGCTTGCCGTCCGGCGAGCGGGTGCCCTCCGGGTAGACCACCACCAGGTCACCGCCCCTGAGCGCCGGGATCGCCGCGTCGAACGCGGACAGCGCCGCCCGGCCGCCGGCCCGCTCGACCGGGATCGCACCGAGGCCGGTGAGGACGAACTTGGAGATTGCACCCTTCACGCCGGTGCCGTTGAAATATTCCGACTTGGCCCAGAACGCCAGGTGCCGGGGCACGACCGTGCCGAGGAACAACTCGTCGGCCACCGAGAGGTGGTTGCCGGCGAAGATCGCGCCGCCGGTCTCCGGCACGTGTTCCAGACCCTCCACGGTCGGGCGGAACGCCACCCGCAGCGTGGGGCCCACGGTCAGCTTGCCGATGGTGTAGAGCAGCGGCACTGGTCCTCCGGCAGATGAAATGCGAGCAGGCGGTGTCACCGTAGCGGACGCCTCCACACCCCGCAGACGGAGGTGTGGAGGCGTCCGCGTCCGCGCGCTACGACCGGCGGACGGTGACCGTGATCTGCTCGCCCTCGCCGACCTCACCGGCGAAGCCGTCGAGGCCCTCGGCGAAGTCGACCGAGTCGGCCAGCACCTCGGTGGAGACGACGTCGACGTACGCGGACACCGCCGCGCGCACCTCGTCGGACCCGGACACCGACACCACGATCCGGTCCGAGACGTCCAGGTCGGCGTCCCGGCGGGCCTGCTGCACCACCCGCACCACGTCCCGGGCCAGCCCCTCGGCGGCCAGTTCCGGAGTGACGTCGGTGTCCAGCACCACCACGCCCTCGCCGCCGGGCAGCGGCGCGGAGTGCTCGGCGTCGGCGGCGATCAGGCGCAACTCGTACTCGCCCTCGGCCAGGGTGACGCCGGCGGCCACCGGGGCGCCGTCGACCAGCTCCCAGTCGCCCGCCTTGACCGCCTTGATCACCTGCTGCACCTGCTTGCCGACCCGCGGGCCGAGCGCCCGGGGCACCACGGTCAACACCTGCTCGCAGTACGCGGACAGGTCCGCGCTGAACTCCACGGTCTTCACGTTGACCTCGTCGGCGACCAGGTCGGCGAACGGCCGCAGCTGCTCCGCGACCGGCGAGGCCACGGTCAGCGTCGACAGCGGCAGTCGCACCCGCAGCCCCTTGGCCTTGCGCAGCGACAGCGCCGCCGAGGCGACCGCCCGCACGTTGTCCATCGCCGCCACGAGGTCGTGGTCGGCCGGGAACTCCTCCGCCGAGGGCCAGTCGGTCAGGTGCACCGAACGCTCCCCGGTCAGGCCACGCCAGATCTCCTCGGCGGTCAGCGGCGCGAGCGGCGCCACCACCCGGCAGAGCGTCTCCAGCACCGTCGACAGGGTGTCGAAGGCGTTGGCGTCACCGGACCAGAACCGGTCCCGGGACCGGCGCACGTACCAGTTGGTCAGCGCGTCGAGGTAGGACCGGACGCTGGCGCAGGCACCGGAGATGTCGTACGCGTCCATCTGCGCGCCGACCGTGGACACCAGCTCGTTCGTCTTGGCCAGCACGTACCGGTCGAGCAGGTGGGTGGAGTCGGTACGTCGCCGGGCCTGATACCCGTCGGCGTTGGCGTAGAGCGTGAAGAAGTAGTACACGTTCCACAGCGGCAGCAGCACCTGCCGGACGGCGTCGCGGATACCCGCCTCGGTGACCGCCATGTCCCCACCGCGCAGCACCGGCGAGGACATCAGCATCCAGCGCATCGCGTCCGAGCCGTACGCGTCGAAGACGTGGTAGACGTCCGGGTAGTTGCGCAGACTCTTGGACATCTTGCGCCCGTCCGAGCCGAGCAGGATGCCGTGGCTCAGGCAGTTGCGGAACGCCGGCCGGTCGAACAGCGCGGTGGCCAGCACGTGCATGGTGTAGAACCAACCGCGGGTCTGCCCGATGTACTCGACGATGAAGTCACCCGGGTAGTGGTGCTCGAACCAGTCGGCGTTCTCGAACGGGTAGTGCACCTGGGCGAACGGCATCGACCCGGACTCGAACCAGCAGTCCAGCACCTCCGGCACCCGGCGCATCATCGACTGCCCGGTCGGGTCGTCCGGGTTAGGGCGGACCAGGTCGTCCACCGCCGGCCGGTGCAGGTCGGTCAGGCGTACGCCGAAGTCCCGCTCGATGTCGGCCAGCGAACCGTAGACGTCCAGGCGCGGATAGTTCGGGTCGTCGGACTTCCACGCCGGGATCGGCGAGCCCCAGAACCGGTTCCGGCTGATCGACCAGTCCCGGGCGTTGGCCAGCCACTTGCCGAACGAGCCGTCCTTGATGTGGCCGGGCGTCCAGTTGATCTCCTGGTTCAGCTCGACCATCCGGTCCCGGAACTGCGTCACCGCGACGAACCACGACGACACCGCCTTGTAGACCAGCGGGGTGTCGCAACGCCAGCAGTGCGGGTACGAGTGGGTGTAGGTGTCCTGCCTGAGCACCACCCCCCGGTCCTTCAGCTCCCGGATCACCGGCTTGTTGACGTCGAAGACCTGCTCACCCTGGTACGGCGGGACCAGCGCGGTGAACCGGGTGTGGTCGTCGACGGTGACGATGGTGGGGATGCCGGCGGCGTTGCAGACGTTCTGGTCGTCCTCACCGAAGGCCGGGGCCAGGTGCACGATCCCGGTGCCGTCCTCGGTGGTGACGAACTCCGCGCCGAGCACCTGGTAGGCGTTCTCCCCGGCCTGCTCGACGAGGAAGTCGAACAGCGGCGTGTAGCGGCGTCCGACCAGGTCCCGGCCGTACACCGAGCCGACCTGCTCGTACCCCTCCAGCTCCTTGGCGTACGCGGCCAGCCGCGCCGCCCCCACCAGGTAGCGGTCGCCACTGCGCTCGCTGTCGGGGGAACCCCGGTGTTCGAGCACCGCGTACTCGATGTCGGGGCCGACGGCGAGCGCCAGGTTCGACGGCAGGGTCCACGGCGTGGTGGTCCAGACGCCCAGCTTGACCGGCCCGCGCAGCAGCTCCGGCGCGGAGTCGTCGGCGGTCAGCCCGAACCACACGGTCAGCGTGGGATCGTGCCGGTCCCGGTAGACGTCGTCCATCCGGGTCTCGGTGTTCGACAGCGGCGTCTCACACCGCCAGCAGTACGCCAGCACCCGGAAGCCCTCGTAGATCAGACCCTTGTCGTGCAGGGTCTTGAAGGCCCACATGACGCTTTCCATGTAGTCCAGGTCGAGGGTCTTGTAGTCGTTGGTGAAGTCGACCCAGCGGGCCTGCCGGTTGATGTACCGCTCCCAGTCCTGGGTGAACTCCAGCACCGAGGTGCGGCAGGCCTCGTTGAACCGGTCCACGCCCAGGTCGATGATCTCCGCCTTGCTGGTGATGCCGAGCTGCTTCTCGGCCACCACCTCGGCGGGCAGGCCGTGACAGTCCCAGCCGAAACGCCGCTCGACGTGCCGGCCGCGCATGGTCTGGTAGCGCGGCACCACGTCCTTGACGTAGCCGGTGAACAGGTGACCGTAGTGCGGCAGGCCGTTGGCGAACGGCGGGCCGTCGTAGAAGACGTACTCGTTCTTGCCGTCGGTGCCGGCGGGGCGGGCCTCGATGCTGGCCTCGAAGGTCTTGTCGGCCGTCCAGTGCTCCAGCACCCGGCGCTCGACCGCGGGCAGGTCCGGGCTCGCCGGAACACCGGCGGCGGTCGGGTCGTGCAACGGATAGGCCATCGGGGGTCGCTCTCCTCATGCAGCTCACTCAACGTGGGTCTGCGAGGACGAACCTCCGGGTACGCCTGGAACGGCGCTCCCGGGTGGCCCGCGGTACCACCCCGCTTGGCGGTCAGGATCGACCGCCCGCTCATTTGTCGGCTGTAACGGGCCGCACCCGTCCGGTTCTACTGGGCCGGTTGCCCGGCTGTTCTTCCGGAGGCTCACCGGTGATGGCCGGGTCATCGCCTTTCGGTGCTCAACGATACTCGACCCGCCACCCGTCCCGCCGCCGAGTGAACGCCCGCGCCGGCACCCTAGGCTGACCGGGTGATCCGGATCGAGTTGGACGAGCCGACGCTACTCCGGACCCGGATCGCCACCAGCCCGCTCTGGGAGGTGCTGACCAGTCTGTTACTGCTGCACCGCAGTCCGATCGAGGTGCCCTGGCCGTACACCGCCTGGGCGCGGCACGCACGGCGGGTGCTCGACGACATGCCGGCGACCGCGCCGGCCCGGCTGCTGACCATGGGCCTGCCCGCACCGGACTTCCTCAGCCCGATCCCCACGCTGGCCGCGCCGACCCTGGCCGACCAGCTCGCCGAGCTGCGCGCGACGCCGGCCGAGGTGATCGCCGAGCAGATCCCCCACTATTACCACCCGGACGACCTGCCGGAGTGGCTCCGCCCGTTCGTCACGGACCGGCGGGCCGCGCTGGACCGGCTCGCCGACGGCATCCAGGCGTACTGGGACGCGGCCATCGCGCCGTGGTGGCCGGCGATGCAGGCGGCGCTGGACGAGGAGGTGCTGCATCGGGCCCGGGCGCTCGCCGCGTACGGCCCGGACGCGCTCCTGGCCGACCTGCATGAACGGGTGCGCTGGAACAGGCCGGTGCTGACCCTGGTGAAGCCGTCGGAGCAGCAGTTCACGGCGGTGAACCAGCGACTGCTGCTGCTTCCCCTGATCTTTTCGCAGGGGGCTCTCGTCTGCGCCACCGACCATCCGGAGATCATCGCCGTCTCCTACCAGGCACGCGGGGCGGCGGTGCTCGCCGAGGGTGGGCCGGTCCCGGCGGCCCGGACGTCACCGGCCACGGATCGGCTGGCGGTGCTGGTCGGTCGGGGTCGCGCCCAGGTGCTGCGGGCGCTGGCGAGGCCAGCCACCACCGCGGGCCTCGCAGCCACGTTAGGGCTGGCGCCGAGCACCGTGTCGGAGCAGCTCTCCGCGCTGCTGGCCGCCGGGGTGGTGCACCGGCGCCGGGTGGGCCGGCGGGTGTTGTACGGCCTGGAACCGGCCGGTCTGGCACTGGTGCAGCTCGTCGCTGACGAGCCGACGAGCGCCTCGGCCTGAGCATTCGGCTCGATCCGAATCCGTTTCCCATTCGTATCCGCCACTCCTAGCCTTTGGATCACGATCGAACACGCGATCAAGGCGGACGGGGTGGGTCACCACCCGAGCGTCGGAAGGTCCGGGCAGACCGCAGCGTCGACCTGACGGTCGGCAACGGGGAGCTGCTCGGCCTGCCGGGACCAGACGGCGCTGCCAGACCCCATCCCCGACCCGACCCCCGTTGATCATGGAGTTGTTGCCTCGCTCGACGGCGTGTCGTGGCGACAACTCCATGATCGAGCGGGGGTTGGGGCTTGGGATGAGCGGGATCACAGTCGGGGTTGTCACGAGCCGGACCGGTCCGGTCGTCGTAGGGGCGTCGGACCGATCAGGAGGTAGTCATGCAACGGATGAACCCGGCCGAGGTCGCACCGCAGGCGTACAAGGCCGTCATGGGGTTGGAGAAGTACGTCCAGGCGAACGTCGACCGCACCGTGCTGGAGCTGGTGAAACTGCGGGCGTCGATGATCAACGGGTGCGCGTACTGCGTGGACATGCACAGCCGGGACTCGCTCGCCGGCGGCGAGTCGAGCCGGCGGCTGTTCGCGGTGGCCGCCTGGCGGGAGTCTCCCTTCTTCGACGAGCGGGAGCGGGCCGCGCTGGCCCTCACCGACGCGGTCACCCGGCTCGGCGAGCACGGGGTGCCGGACGAGGTGTGGGATGACGCCGCGAAGGTCTGGTCGGAGAAGGAACTGGCCGACCTCGTCATCGCGATTGCCACAATCAACGTGTGGAACCGGATCGGGGTGACGATGCGGCTGGAGCCTCCGGCCCAGGCGTGACCACCGCGGCGGCAGCGGAGGCGGCCGGTGCGCTCGAGGCGCACCGGCCGATGCTGCTCGGTCTCGCGTACCGCCTGCTCGGCAGCCGGCACGACGCGGAGGACGTGCTCCAGGAGGCGTACCTGCGCTGGCTCGGTGTGGACCGGGCCCGAATAGAGGAGCCGCGTCGGTACCTGTCCAGGGTGGTCACCCGGTTGGCGCTGGACCGGCTGCGGGCGCGGCAGGCGGCCCGGGAGACGTACGTCGGGACGTGGCTGCCCGAGCCGGTGCCGACCGCGCCCTCGCCGTTCGGTCCGTTGGACCGGGTGGAGCTGCGCGACTCGCTCTCCACGGCGTTGCTGCACGTCCTGGAGCGGCTCACCCCGCCGGAGCGCGCGGTGTACGTCCTGCACACGGCCTTCGACCTGCCGTACGCGGAGATCGCCGAGATCCTGGACCGTTCCGTCGTCGACTGTCGGCAGCTGTACCACCGCGCGTCCGCGCGGGTACGGCAGGAGCAGCGTCGGTTCACCGCCAGCCGCTCGGAACGGGAGCGGCTGCTGGACGCGTTCCTCGCCGCCGCCCGCGACGGTGACCTGGCGAGGCTCACCGACCTGGTGGCGGCCGACGCCACCGCGTGGAACGACGGCGGCGGTCGGGCGCGGGCCGCCCTCAATCCGGTCACCGGCGCCGACCGGATCGCCCGGTTCTACGCCGGGGTCTACGGCCCGCGTCACCGGGTGGTGATGGATCCGGTCGAGCTGAACGGGGAACCGGCAATGCTGATCACCCGCGCGGACGGCAGTCGGTACACGCTGACCATCGCCGCGGCCGACGGACGGATCACCGGGATCTACGTTGTCGGAAACCCGGCAAAGGTGCCGGCGATCGGCTGAACCCGGGCGTCGTCGGTCGACCCCGGGCCGGTGGGTGTCAGCCCAGCTCGGGGAACCAGAGCGCGATCTCGCGCTTGGCGCTGTCCGTCGAGTCGGAGGCGTGCACCAGGTTCTCCCGGTTGGACAGCGACAGGTCACCCCGGATGGTGCCGGCGGCGGCCTTGCGTCCGTCGGTCGCGCCGACCAGCCCGCGGACCACGTCGATGACCTGGTCGCCGGAGAGCACCAGGGCGACCAGCGGGCCGCCGGTCATGAAGTCCTTCAGCGGCGGGTAGAACGCCTTGTCGACGTGCTCGGCGTAGTGCTCGTCGGCGAGCGCGGCATCCATCGTCCGGTGCGCCATCGCGTCGATTCGCAGCCCCTTGCGCTCGAAGCGGGAGAGAACCTCGCCGACCAGGCCGCGGCGGACCGCGTCGGGCTTGATCAGAACGAGGCTGCGCTCATCCGGGCTGTTGCTGGACACGCTGGGTTCCTCCTGTACGCGCTGAACGCTCGGGATCGGTACGGTCAGCCTAGCGACCCGGTCCCGGCACCGGCGCGGCGGCCGGTCTTTCCCCCGGTGGCCGATCCGGCCTAGCCTGGTCCTGACCCCGGGAGGTCCACTGTGGCGAATGGCGGGAACCGACCCATCGCGCCGGTACGCAAGCTGATCGGCGCGGTGCTGGGCACCGTTGCCACGTTCGTCGTCCTGTTCGGGCTCGGCATGACGAGTTGGGCCATCGTCGCTCTGGGGATCGCCCTGCTGGTGCTGGCGATCGCGCTGGCGACCGTACGCGGCGGCGGTCGCACGTGGGTCGTCGGCGTCGGGCACGTGCACAGCGCCTCCGAACCACCCACCCAGTACGCGTTCGGCCGCTGCGAACTGCAACTGGTGATCGACGCCCCTGGTCTGCCGCCGCGGTCCAAGAAGATCATTGAGCCGAGGGTGCCGGTCTCCAAGTGGCCGTCGCTGGGCCAGACCCTGCCGATCCGGGTCGCGTTGGACGACCAGCGGCACGTGAAGGTCCTCTGGGACGAGGTGCTCACCCACGCCGAGACCGCCGCTGCCGTCGCCGATCTTCCGCCGGAGTTCGCCGACGCGGAGCCGGTGGACGAGCTGTTGATCCAGCAGGACGCGCCGCCGTGGGCCGACCGCGCACCCGACGACGACTTCCGCGACCCGGTCGGTGACCCGTTCCGGGACCCGGTCGGTGACCCGTTCCGCGACCCGCTCGGTGACCCGCTGCGCACCGAACCCTCGCGCGACGACCTCCGGCGCGACGACCCGGTCGTCGTGCCCGAGGAGCGCGAGCCAGTGGTGATGCACCAGAGCCCGGGTGGCCCGGTGGTGTTGGAGGGCGTGGTCGTCGAGCCGCAGGCCGGTGGGCTGCCCCGACGGGCCACCACCCCGGCGCCGCGCCCACCCGCCGACGAGCGCTTCGACGAGCCCGCCGCCGACCGGTTCGACGCCTCGCAGGCCAGCGACACGAGCACCCCGCCCGCCGGGGACTCCGTCGACCCGCCCAGCGCGCAGCGCGTCGAGCAGGCGAGCGCTCAGCGCTTCGAGCCGCCGCCCACGCAGCGCTCCGGCCCGGGCACCTCCGACCCGCTGGACCCACTCGACCTTCCGCTGGACGACCCCTCCCCGGCCGGGGCCGCACGCACGACAGTGACCGACGAGGAACTGGACCAGGCGATCTTCGGGTTCGACGCCGGCGCGGACCCGGCCGGGCCGATCAGCGGGGTGGGCCTCACCCTGCTGGTCACCGACCTGCAACGGTCGCTCGGTTTCTACCGCGACGTGCTCGGCTTCAACGAGGTCGACCAGGGCGCCCACAACGCCGTCCTGGCCTCCGGGGCGACCCGGATCGTCCTGCGCGAGGTGACCGGGGCGGCACCCATCAGCCGCCGACTCGTGCACGTCAACCTTGAGGTGAGCGACATCGAGGCGGCGTACGAACGGTTGCGCGAGTCGGGCGTCCGCTTCACGTACGCGCCCCGGGTGGTCAACCGGGGCACCAAGCTGGAGGGGTGGGCGGCGGCCTTCCGCGACCCGGATGGCCACGGAGTCGCGCTCACCCAGTGGCGCGAACGCGCCGACGCCTGACCCGGCCCGCCTTCGGACAGCGGCCGGGTCCGCGGTCAGCCGAGAATGACGCGGCGAACGTGCAACGCGTACGCCCAGACCAGGGCGAAGATGATGCCCAGCCCGAGCAGCGACCAGTGCAGCAGACCGCCCAGCAGCAGCAACCCCTGGAGCACGGTGCCGGCGTTCCAGGCCCAGGGCCGACGCATCATGCCGGCGAGCACCACGGCGGCCACCGCCAGGGCCACCACCGCACCGATCGCCGCGCCGCCGAGGTCACCGCCGACCACCCGGATCGGCTGGATCGCCAGCAACAGCACCAGCGCCTCCAGGCTGAGCGTGCCAGCGCCGAGACCGCGAACCGCCCGCTCCGGGTTGCGCAACCCGGAGCGTCGCGGCTGCCCGGCCGTGGGTTCCTCCTCCCCCACCGGCTGCCCGACCGACGGGCCGGTCGCGTCTTCGTTGGGGTGCGGGTCCCGCTCCGGGCCGGTCATCGCTTCAGCAGCCGGCGCGCGTCGGCGACCGTCACCACGGACCCGGTGACCAGCACCCCGACCCCGCTCAGCTCACCCGGGACGTCCTCCTCGGCCAACGCCACCGCCAATTCGATGGCGTCCGGCATCTCCGAGGCCACGTGCACCCGATCCTCGCCGAAGATCTCGGCGGCCAGCGCGCCGAGTTCCTCCGCCGGCATCGCCCGTGGCGAGCTGTTCCGGGTGACCACGATCTGGTCGACCACCGGCTCGAGCAGCTCCAGCAGCGCCTCCGCGTCCTTGTCGGCGAGGACGCCGAGCACGGCCACCAGCTTGCTGAACGCGAACTCGTCCTGGAGCGCGGTGACGGTGGCCCTCATGCCGTGCGGGTTGTGCGCACCATCCAGCAGGACGGTCGGGGCGTTACGGACCCGCTCCAGACGACCCGGGGAACTCGTCGAGGCGAAGCCCTCCCGGACCGCTTCGATGTCCAGCTGACGTCGGGCCCCCGCACCCAGGAACGCCTCGACGGCGGCGAGCGCCACCGCCGCGTTCTGCGCCTGGTGGGCACCGTGCAGCGGGATGAACACGTCGTCGTACACGCCGCCCAGCCCCTGGAGGCTGAGGACCTGACCGCCGACCGCGACCGCCCGACCCCGTACCCCGAACTCACCGCCCTCCCGGGCGATGGTGGCCCCGACCTCGGCGCAGCGGTCGAGGATGGGACCTGCCGCCTCCTCGTCCTGCGCCGCCGCGATGACCGTCGCGCCCGGGTGGATGATGCCGGCCTTCGCCAGCGCGATGTCCTGGAGCGTGTCACCGAGCCACTCGGTGTGGTCCAGTCCGATCGGGGTGATCACACAGACCCCGGCCTGGAGGACGTTCGTGGCGTCCTCGGCACCGCCGAGGCCCACCTCGACCACCGCGATGTCGACCGGCGCGTCCGCGAAGGTGGCGAACGCCAGCGCGGTGGTCATGTCGAAGTACGTCAGTGGCTCGTCGGACCGCGCGTCGACCAGGTCGGCCAGCGGCTTGATCTCCCGGTACACCGCGGCGAACCGCTCCTCGCTGACCGGCTCCCCGTCCAGGCTGATCCGCTCCCGGACGGTCTCCAGGTGCGGGCTGGTGTACCGCCCGGTGTGCAGCCCGAACGCCCGCAGCAGCGAGTCGATCATCCGCGCGGTGGAGGTCTTGCCGTTGGTGCCGGTCAGGTGGATCGCCGGGTACGCCCGCTGCGGGCTGCCGAGCAGGTCGAGCAGCGACTCGATCCGGTCCAGCTCGAAGACCATGCGGGTGAAGCCACGGGCGTTCAGCTCGGCCTCGACGGCGGCGAAATCGGTACGGTCGGTCACGAGGGCAGTGTCTCCAGAGCAGCGTCGATCCGGACCAGGTCGGCCTCGGCGGTGGCGAGCCGGTCGCGGATCTTCGCGACCACCGGCTCGGGGGCCTTGCCGATGAAGGCAGGGTTGTCGAGCTTCGCCCGCGCCTGCGCGACCTCCTTTTCGGCTGCCGCGCGGTCCTTCGTCAGCCGGGCCCGCTCGGCCGCCACGTCGATCGACCCCCGGGTGTCCAACGCGACACCGACCGCGCCGGGCATGGCCAACGTGGCGCTGGCCTGGAAGTCGTCACCGGCCGGATCCAACCGGACCAGCGAGCGGATCAGCGGCTCGTGGGCAGCGATACCCGCGCCGGACAGCCCGTCCAGGCGGGCAGCCACCCGCTGCGTGGGGCGCAGCCCCTGGTCGGACCGGAACCGGCGGATCTCGGTGACCACCCGCTGAACGCCGACCAGCTCGGCCTCGGCGGCGTCGTCGATCAGCGACCGGTCGGCCACCGGCCACGCGGCGGCCTGCACCGTCTCGCCGCCGGTCAACGCGAGCCACAGCTCCTCGGTGACGAACGGGATGACCGGGTGCAGCAGCCGTAGCAGCTGGTCGAGCACGTGCCCGAGCACTCGACGGCTGGCCTCCGCGCGCTCACCGCCCTCGGCGAGCACCGGCTTGCTCAGCTCGACGTACCAGTCGCAGACGTCGTCCCAGGCGAAGTGGTAGAGCAGGTCGCACACCTTGGCGAACTCGTACGCCTCGAACTGCTCGTCGACCTCGGCGGTGACGTGCGCCAACCGGGACAGGATCCACCGGTCGACGGTGGAGAGCTGCTCGGTGGGGGGCAGGTCGCCAGTGGTGTGCGCGCCGTTCATCAGGGCGAACCGGGTGGCGTTCCAGAGCTTGTTGCAGAAGTTGCGGGAACCCTGGCACCACTCCTCGCTGACCGGGACGTCCTGGCCGGGGTTCGCGCCCCGCGCCAGGGTGAACCGGGTGGCGTCGGCGCCGTACCGGTCGATCCAGTCCAACGGGTCGACCACGTTGCCGAACGACTTCGACATCTTCTTGCCGAACTGGTCGCGCACCATGCCGTGCAGTGCGACCACGTCGAAGGGCGGCCGGCCGTCCATCGCGTAGAGGCCGAACATCATCATCCGGGCGACCCAGAAGAACAGGATGTCGTACCCCGTGACCAGCACGCTGGTGGGGTAGAACTTCGCCAGGTCCGGGGTCTGCTCGGGCCAGCCCAGGGTGGAGAACGGCCACAGCCCGCTGGAGAACCAGGTGTCCAGGACATCCTCGTCCTGGTGCCAGCCCTCGCCAGTCGGCGGCGCCTCGTCGGGGCCGACGCAGACGATCTCACCCGCCGGGCCGTACCAGACCGGGATGCGGTGCCCCCACCACAGCTGCCGGGAGATGCACCAGTCGTGCATGTTGTCGACCCAGGCGAAGTAGCGCTTGGCCAACTCGGCCGGCTCGATGCGGACCCGGCCGTCACGCACCGCGTCACCCGCCGCCTGGGCCAGCGGGGCGGTGTTGACGAACCACTGCAGCGACAGCCGCGGCTCGACGGTGGTCTTGCACCGCGAGCAGTGCCCGACCGCGTGCACGTACGGACGCTTCTCGGCGACGATCCGGCCCTGCTCCCGCAGTGCCGCCACGATCGCCGGCCGCGCCTCGAACCGGTCCAGCCCCTCGAACGGGCCGGGCACGGTGATCACCCCGCGCTCGTCCATCACGGTCAGCGCGGGCAGGTCGTGCCGCTGGCCGATCTCGAAGTCGTTCGGGTCGTGGGCCGGCGTCACCTTGACCATGCCGGTGCCGAAGGACGGGTCGACGTGCGCGTCGGCGACGATCGGGATCCGGCGGCCGGTCAACGGCAGCTCGACCTCGGTGCCGATCAGGTGCTGGTAGCGCTCGTCGTCGGGGTGCACCGCCACGGCGGTGTCGCCGAGCATCGTCTCGGCCCGGGTGGTGGCCACCACGACCTCGTCGCTGTAGCGGATCGAGATCAGCTCGCCGTCGTCGTCGGTGTGCTCGACCTCGATGTCGGACAGGGCCGTGAGGCAGCGCGGACACCAGTTGATGATCCGGTTGGCCCGGTAGATCAGACCGTCGTCGAAGAGCTTCTTGAAGATCGTCTGGACGGCGCGGGTCAGCCCCTCGTCCATGGTGAAGCGCTCGCGGTCCCAGTCGACGGAGTCGCCGAGGCGACGCATCTGGCCGAGGATGGCGCCACCGGACTCGGCCTTCCACTGCCAGACCCGCTCGACGAACTTCTCCCGGCCGAGATCGTGCCGGGACAGCCCCTCGGCGGCGAGCTGACGCTCGACCAGGTTCTGGGTGGCGATGCCGGCGTGGTCCATGCCCGGCAGCCACAGCGCCTCGAAGCCCTGCATCCGCTTACGCCGGGTCAACGCGTCCATCAGCGTGTGCTCGAACGCGTGGCCCATGTGCAGCGAGCCGGTGACGTTCGGCGGCGGGATGACGATGGTGAACGGGGGCTTGTCGCTGTCGGCGGAGGCCCGGAAGTGCCCGCCGGCTACCCACTGCTCGTACCGTCGCTGCTCTACCTCACCGGGCTGGTACTGGCCGGCAAGGGTCGGGGCGTCGGGGCGTCGGGCATCCAGTCTCTCGGTCACCGGACAAGTCTACGGAGGGCTTCCGCAGACCTGACGTGCGCCACCTGCCGTTCGCGTACGGTGTCGGCTATGTCCGACGCACATCTCACCGAGCGGTCGCGCGACGGCGGCCGCGAGCCGGTCGAGCTCACCGAAGAGCCGATCCAGCTGAGCACCCGGGACTCCGGAGGCGACCCCGACGAGCGGCCGAGCGGCTGGTCACGCCGACGCAAGATCGGTTGGACGGTCGCACTGGTGGTCGGTCTCGCCGGTGCCGGCGTTCTCGGTGTCGGTGGGTGGCGGGTGGCGCAGCAGAAGGACACCCAACTGGCCTCACCCGATCGGGTGGCCGGGCTGACTCGCGACGACAGCGAGCGGGCGAAGAGCACCGCCGACTATCTCCGCAGCGGTCTGGCGGCGAACATCGAGTTGGACCGCAGTTTCGGCACCGTCTACCGCGACCCGGCCGACGACAAGCGCTCCGTGCTCATCTTCGGAGGCACCACCCTGCTCTGGCAGCCGGAGCGGGACCTGGACAGCCTCTTCCGCCTGATGTCGGACGAGACCGGTGCGGTGAACGGTCTGCGGGAGCTGGCTGCGGGTGACCTCGGCGGGGTACTGAAGTGTGGCAGCACCAGCGGCGAGGGCGGTGACTTCGCGGTGTGCGGCTGGGCCGACCACGGCAGCGTGGTCATGGCGATGTTCCCGGGCCGGTCGGTCAGCGACGCCGGCGGCCTACTGCGCAACCTCCGCGCCGGGATGCAGACCCGAGACTGACCCGGCACAGCCGCCGGCCGCCCGGCCGCCCGGCCGCCCGGCCGCAAGATCGTGCAACATCCTGGATGTAGTGGTGTCCACACCCCACGAGGCCACGACAACCAGGATCGAGCATGACCTTGAACGGTCCCGCGGTCGCCGCGGTCGCCGCGGTCGCCGCGGTCGCCGCGGTCGCCGCGGTCGCCGCGGTCGCCGCGGTCGCCGCGGTCGCCGCGGTCAGGAAAAGGGGATACGCAAAGAAGCCCACCCCAAATTGGGGTGGGCTTCTTTGGAAGATTGTCCGGCGGCGTCCTACTCTCCCACACCCTCACGAGTGCAGTACCATCGGCGCTGGAGGGCTTAGCTTCCGGGTTCGGAATGTAAC
>NZ_JBVJGQ010000012.1:0-33892 GCF_055587245.1 Micromonospora sp. NPDC047756 | reverse complement strand
CCGCTGCCTCAAGCGCTACATCGCCCGACAGCTCTACCGCACCATCACCACCCACCACCGCACCTCTTGACAACCCCCACTCACAGATCGGCGAGCCGGGTGGGATCCCGGGGCGGTGCGGGCGGCGGGCGGCGAGTGGCCGGCGGGGCCGGCGAGTACAGCGGGGCGGGCTGAGCGGGGCGGGCGGGCACAGCGGGGCCGGCGGGCAGAGCGGGGCCGGCGGGCAGAGCGGGGCCGGCGGGCAGAGCGGGGCCGGCGGGCAGAGCGGGGCCGGCGGGCAGAGCGGGGCGGGCAGAGCAGACGTTGGCGGGGGCCGGTTGGTGGAGGTGCGCCTCGGCTGTTCGGGGGACCCCTGGCGGTGGCTGGAGATGCAGCCAGCCGAGGAGCGGAGCGAGCGTATTCGGCCGGCAAGTCGGGAATAACCGTCTGACGTGAGTCGCGAGGTTGGTCGACTCTGCTCCCGCTTTGCCCATTGAAGTCGGCATGATCAGGGCAAATTGTGGCGCATGCCACCGTACGGGCTGGTGGCATCGGGCATTCAGCTCTCTAGCCTCGTCAGGTGCACCCCGACGACCCCTCCGCCCAGAAGCTGACCGACGCGCGACCGACCACCCCTTCGGACGACGCCGCCTCAACCGAACGGACGATCGGCCGTCACCGCGCTGCCGAGCCGCCGCGGCGTGCCCTGCTGGGCTCGACCCCGGTGCGGGTGGCGCTGGCCACCGGCGTCACCTGCTGCCTCAGCCTCGTCGCGGTCGCCACCGCACGCGGCAACGACGACACCCCCCGTACGGTCGAGCCGCTGGCCGAGGCGGTGGCCGATCGCGCCGCCATCGCCGACGAGCGCGCCTCCCGGTCGCTGGACCGCGACGCCGCCCCCGCCCGGATCCTGCCGCCCAGCCCGACGGCGAAGCCCACGCCCAGTCCCACCGCCGTCCGCAAGGCACCCAAGAAGCCGGTCAAGCCCCGCCGCCCCCGGCCGGTCGCCGGCCTCGACCAGGCGCAGATGGACAACGCGAAGATCATCGTGGACGTCGGCCTGGAGATGAAGATGCCGCGCCGCGCCCTGGTGGTGGCACTGTCCACTGCCATGCAGGAGAGCAACCTCTACAACCTGGCCAGCGACGTCCTGCCGGAGTCGGCGGAGTACCCGAACCAGGGCAGCGGCTCCGACCACGACTCGGTCGGGCTGTTCCAGCAGCGACCCAGCAGCGGTTGGGGGACGGTGGCCC
Organism: Micromonospora sp. NPDC047756; assembly: GCF_055587245.1. Classification (NCBI taxonomy): domain Bacteria; kingdom Bacillati; phylum Actinomycetota; class Actinomycetes; order Micromonosporales; family Micromonosporaceae; genus Micromonospora; species Micromonospora sp. NPDC047756. Next base: position 32,660 of record NZ_JBVJGQ010000012.1, on the reverse strand, counting down.
AGCTGATGCGCCCGTCGTACGCCGCGCGGGCCTTCTACAGCGCGCTCAACGAGATCCCCGGCTGGCAGGACATGAGCGTCACGGCAGCCGCCCAGTCCGTGCAGATCTCCGCCTACCCGGACGCGTACGCCCAGCACGAGGATCGGGCGACCACCGTCGCGGCGGCGCTCACCGCCTGAGCCGGGCTCCTATGCCCGCGCCTCTCAGCGACGGCCCGGCGGAGGCTGCGCGCCCTCGTCCACGCCGCCGACCCCGACCCGACTGCCCGGCACCCCGGCGGCTGCCGTGGGAGTGTCGGCGGGCACCTGCTCGACGGTCACCTGGCTGAGGATCTCGTCCACCCGCACCTCGCGCCGTCGGCGAGCGTCCAGCGCCGCTTCGAAGTCTCGTCGGGCCTGCACGGCCTCCGCGTACGCCCGCTCCCGCACCCGCCGTGCCTCGTCGCGGGCCTCGTCCAACTCGGCGCGGGCCTGGGCCAGGACATCGGCTGCCTCGCGCCGCACCGCGTCACCGGCGGGCCGGGTGGTAGCCGCGTCGCCCAGGTCGAGTCGTCGCAGGAGGCCACCGAGCGCGGCTGCCTCCTGCCGGATCTCGTCCCATTCCCCGGCCGCGCCCTCGGCCCGCGCCGCGAGCCGGGACAACCGCACCCCCAGCTCGTCCAGGCAGTAATCCACCTGCCGCTGGTCGTAACCGGTCTCAACGACGGAGAACCTCATACTGTCGCCCCCCAGGCAGCTGCTGCTACTTCCCCACCTGGATCCTCGGCCGCTACCGCTCGCGCCGAGGGGGTTCGGGGAAAATGTTCAGCATGCGCGCAGGGGGCGCGCGGACCTCAGACCCGCTTGGGCAGCACGACGACCCGGCCGAAGAACTCGTCGATGCGGCGGACCACGTCGTTGAAGTCGTCCAGGTCGATCGGCTTGGTGACGTACGCGTTGGCCTGCAACGTGTAGCTGCCGACGATGTCGGTGTCGGCGTTGGAGGTGGTCAGCACGACGATCGGGATGGTCCGCAGATCCTCGTCCTGCTTGACCGCCCCGAGCACCTGGCGACCGTCCATCCGCGGCATGTTCAGGTCCAGCAGGATCACGTCGGGTCGGCGGGCATCTTCGTGCCGCCCCTCGGCGCGGAGGAACTCCATCGCCTCCTCGCCGTCACTCACCACGTCGATGATCTTGTCGACGTCGGAGTCCGCCAACGCTTCCTCGATCATCAGCACGTCGCCCGGGTCGTCGTCGACCACCAGGATGCGTACCGGCTGCGGGCTGTCTGCGCCCATCACTACCTGCCTCGGAGTCGACGGGGACGGGACCCTGACGGTCACCGCGTTGGCGGGGGAAATGCTGGCGGGGAAATCTAGCCCATCAGGAAGCACTGCGGGACGCGGGGTCGACCGGCTCCGGTTCGTACCGCAACACGTCGGCGAGGCCGGTCACCCGCAGCACCCGCTCGACCCGCCCGTGGGCACCGGTGAGCCGGAGCCACCCCCCGTCGGCCGCCAGCTGGTTGTCGCCCCGGACGAAAACGGCCATCCCGGTGGAGTCGCAGAACGTGAGGTCGGTCAGGTCGAGCAGCACCCTGGTCTCGCCCGCCGCCGTGAGCCGGTCGATGGCGGCGGTGAGCGTGGGGGCGGTGCTCAGGTCCAGCTCGCCCACGAGCCGCAGGCGGGCGCCTTCCCCGTCGCGCTCGACGTCGTCGACGCTGAACGTCACCGTTCTCCCCCTCGCTCCACCCGGGGGGTGGGACGTTTGCAGTCCGGCAAGTATACGCAGAGCTGACTCGTCCGCCGCCGAGCGCGGTGATCGATCCGGATGCCCCCGACGGGCCGCTCAGCGGGCGGTGCCGGGCAGCGCCGCGCATCCCAGCGCCAGCGCCCGCGCCGCCCGGGGAAAGTCCCGCAACGTGGCGGCGTAGTGCTCCAGCGGCAGGACGACCGCCCCGGCTGGCACCCCACGACTTTCCAGAATCCCCGACAGCCACTGCACAAACTCCGTGAACAGGGACGGGTCGTCGACGTAGACCGCCGCAGCCAGGAAATCCACGATGTGGCCCAGGTCGCTCACTGTCGCGTCGAGCTGCGCGGCGGTGTACGCCCGTGCCGCCGGCACCCGCTCCCGCAGCTGCGCCAACGCGCTGTCGATCAGCTCACCGCGACGGCGCACCAGGCTGGCGTACTCGTCGTCGGCCAGGTGGGCCAGCCGTGCCGGCGGCGCCGCGCGCAGCGCCCGCTCGTCGGCGATCAGCTCGGCCGCCGAGGGCGCGTCCGGTGCCCAGGCCACCCCGAGTCGGCGCGCCCAGCGGCCGTCCGTGCCGAACCCGCGCCCGCCGACCACCACCGGGACGTCGGAGCGGCGGCATGCCTCGATCATGCGGTGGGCGTACGGCAGGCGCATCGGCAGCGCGCACGCCAACGCGACCGCGTGCGCGTCGTGGCGGTGCAGGTACGACACGAGGTGCGCCGCAGGGACGCTGGCGCCCAGGAAGGTCACCTGCCACCCGCGTAAGCGCAGCACCTCGGCCACCAGCCGGGGCGGCAGCGCGTGCCACTCGCCGTCCATGCAGGCGACCACGACCCGGCCGTTGACCGGCTGCGGCCTCGCGTGCGCGGAGACCGCCGCCACCACCTGCTCACTGATGTGGGTTGCCGCGTGCTCCTGGGCGACGCTCCACTCGTTGCGGGCCCACCGCTCACCCACCTCGGCCTGCGCGGGCGCGACCAGGTCGAGCAGCACCCGCTCCGCCGGGACGCCCGCGTCGAGCAGACCGATCGCCAGGTCGGTCGCGGCGTACTCGTCGGCGTCCGCGAGGTGCGCCAGATATCCGGAGTACGCCTCGCCGAGGTCACTGGTGGTCATGGCGGCGGTCACGCGTCAGGCTCCGTGGTGTGGTCGACAACGGCGGGCACCGAGTGCAGGTGGCGTGCCCCGCGCCCACCCAGGCCGGCCGCCCGCAGCGCCAGCACGGCGATGTCGTCGTGGTCGCCCTGGGCCAGCCAGTCGCAGGTGATCTGCTCGACCCGTTCGGCCAGGGCCGGGGCGGGCATCCGGTGGCAGCCGGTCAGCGCGGTGACCAGCCGCTCCGGGCCGAACTGCTCGTCCCCGCGCCGGCCGCCCCGGGCCTCGGTCACCCCGTCGCTGTAGAGCAGGCAGGTCTCGCCCGGCGCCAGCCGCACCGTCACCTCGCCGACGCGGGGATCGGGCACCACCCCGATCAGCATGCCACGCAGCGGCACCGTCTCCACCTCACCGGAGGCGCGCAGCACCAGTGGTGGCAGATGCCCGCCGCCGGCCAGGGTGAGGGTGAGGCCGCCGTCGCGCTCCGGGCGGGCCACGCCGAGCACGATGGTGGCGAAGCGGCCCTGGCCGTGCGCCTGGGTCGTCTCCAGCAACGCGTCGTTGAGCAGTCGCAGCAACCGCGCCGGGTGCGACTCCAACCGGTGCAGCGCCTGCAGGCACTGGCGCAGTTGGCCGGTGAAGACGGCGGCTTCGACGCCCTTGCCCGACACGTCGCCGAGGAAGAACACCGAACCGCCGTCGGGGAGCCGGTGGGAGCCGTAGAAGTCGCCGCCGATGCGCAGTCCCGCCTGCGCGGGCCGGTACGCGGTGCCCCACTGCACGCCGGCCGCCTCGACCGGCTCGACCGGCAGGAGGCTGGCCTGGAGGGTGTCGGCCACCTCGGCCTGGTCGCGGTAGAGCAGCGCGGTGGTCAACGCCGCGCCCGCGCGGGCCGCGAACGCGCGGACCAGCTCGACGTCGTCCTCGTCGTACCAGCGGGTGGCGCGACGGGCCACCAGCAGCACACCGACCGGGGCGTCGCGGCCCGGCAGCGGGACGACCCGGGCGGCGCTGTCGGTGCCGGCCAGCCCCGGCAGCCAACCGGCGTCGACCGCCTGCTCGACCAACCAGTCCACCGCGTGCGGCTCGGCCCCGGTCAGCCCGTCGGCGATCGCGGTCGGCAGCTCGCCGCCGGCCAGTACGCCGCTGTCCACCGTCGGCACCTCGTCGTCGGTGCGTGAGGCCCGCCACCAGCGGGCCCGTCCGGCCCGCGGGGCGAGCACCAGCACCGCCACCTCGGCCAGGGTGGGCACGGCGAGACGGACGACAGCGGCGGCGGCCCGGTCCGGGTGCAGCGGGTTGCCCAGCTTGTCGCCGACCACCGCCAGGAACGCCGAGCGAGCCCGTTCGGCCAGCAGGGCGTCGGCGCGGCTGACGCTGTCGGTGACGTCCTCGACGTACCAGCAGCAGCGGTCATCGGAGAGCGGCACCTGGCGCGCGGTGAGCCGGCGCCCGCGATGGGTGAAGCCCCCGGGGACACCGTCGCTCAACCCGGGCACGCCGGCCGCGCCGAGCAGCTCGCCAGTAGTCACCTCGGGCAGCAACCGCTCAGCCACCGGGCTGACGTGCCGCACGACGCCATCGGCGTCGCAGACCACCAGGCCCTCCCGGAAGTGCTCGACGACCTCCAACCAGCCGGGCGTGGCCTGCCCACGATCGGGGGCCAGCGGCGGAAGGGCCGCGGTGGGGCGGCGAACGTCGGCGGACCACGCCGAGGGTCGTGTCGTGCTCGGCGTGGAGAGCCGTCCGTCGCCCGGGTCCCAGTCCCTGACGTCGGAAGCAGTCACCAGCTGAGCCTCACTCCTTTGTCGTTCACCGAACCCGTGCCGGAACCGGCGTCTACGGTCAAAACTCTCCCGCCACCCTACGCCGCAACCCGGAAAGCGGCATCTCACGGCAGGTGGAGGCACCGCCACGGCGGGGCGTTGGACGAGGGACACGGCGACGCGTCACCGCCCCCGCTTTGCGTTTCGTGGCTCGACGAGGAAAATGGTGGGATGCCCGACCAGCTGTTGACCATCGAGACAATTCGGCTGGCCGCCGGGAACGTCCGACTCCGGCTGACCGGCGAACTCGACTACGACAGCGCGCCGGAGCTGATCGCCGCGGCGGCCGGGCTGCGCGGCGACGAGGACGCCCCGGTTCTGGTCGACCTCACCGCGGTGACCCTCTGCGACTCCTCCGGGCTCAGCGCGTTGCTGGTGGTGCACCGCGCCGCCGGGGCGATCCGACTGACCGGGGTCAGCCCTCAGCTTCAGCGGATGCTGGACCGCACGGGCCTGACCGAGTTGCTGGCCGAGGCGTACGCCGACGACGACGTGCGCGCCACCGGCTGATCCACCGGCCACCCCCGCACCGGACGGGGTGGCCCCCGACCCTGGGACCTGGGGTCGGGGGCCGGAGGAATGTCTAGGGTGCCGTCATCGGCTGGAGCCGGGGGCCGTCCTCACGCAGCTCGCCGATCGGGGCCGGGTCGACGTCCTCGGGCTCCCCCGAATCGGGCGTCTGGTACAGGTAGCGGACGAACTGCCCACCCGCCTCGTTGTCGTCCGCGCCGGGCCACTGACCGATGCAGTCCATCCCGATCACCTCGCGGCCCGTTCCGTCGGCCTCCTCCACCAGCGCCCACAGGCTCACCGGGTAACACCTGGTGACCTCGGGTGTGAGTTGCCAGCGGGCGTACCAACCGGGTCGAGCGGGGACGATCTCGACAACTTCCTTCATGACGACCTTCCTTCCGCGTACCTCGGAAGAACTCCGGTCCTGACCCGATCGTGCGGGCCGTGCGGGTGAGCACCCCTCACCCCCGCCGGATGAAGCGTGGGGCGGGTCGGTCCGACCCGGCCGGCGGCCTCCGTTTCCTTCTCCCGGACGGCGGGAAGGCGACTGGCGCAGCCACGATCCCCAGCGGAAGGGATGCCACCATGCGCAAGCAGATGGAGGGCGACAACCAGAGGCGCCGGGCGCTGGCCCGGCAGGCCCGGGAACAGAATCGCCAGCCGAGCGAGATCGGCGCCAGCCTGAGCGCGTCCAAGCAGCTCACGAGCCTCGACGCGGGTAAGCGGGCCGGCCCGCCAGCAGCCGGACCGCACAAGTCGGACACCACGCGCGGTGGTCCGGCACCGCCGCCGGTCGGTAGCGCCGACAACCCGCGACCGCAGCCGTCGCCGCCGAGTGGCGCGGCCGGTGTGAACAGCATGGGCTACCACGACCTGGTCGACGGGGTTCGGCGTCGCGCCGGGGTCGACTTCAAGACCGCCAAGGTGGGCACCGAGGCGACAGTGCTGGTCCTCGCGTTCGCCCTGGAGGCCGCCGAGCGGCAGCGGTTGCTCGCCGCGGTGCCGGCATCGCTGCACGACGTGCTGCCGGTCGATGGCATCGAGCGGCACCAGGACCTGCCCGGCTTCCTGGCCGAGGTGGGCCGGATCAGCGGCAACACCCCGGAGCAGGCCCGTTACCAGGCGGAGGCGACGATCGCGGCGCTCGCCGAGCAGGACGGCGACCTGGTCGAGTCGTTGCACGTACCCGACGGGTTGCGCGACCTGCTGAACCCGCCGGAGGCCGGCGGCGGCCTGGTGGGCGCCTCCACCACCACACCCACCCTGGACGCTGACGAGATCAGCGCGGCGCTGGACGACCTGCCCTACTGGGCCGGCGACAGCCAGGGCCTCTACCGGGTGGTCGCGCTGCCGCCCGACAACCTGGACCGGGTGCTCGCCCGGCTCGACCGGCTTCGCCAGGACAACGGCCGCGGCCCGAGCATCGGACGTCCGGGCGACACCGCCGCCGTGTTGACAGTGCGAACCAACCAGGCCAACGGGGTCACCGCGCTCGACGTGGACCTCGCCCGCCAGATCGACGACGCGATCGACGAGGTGGGGGCCGGGATGGCCGGCGGCTGACCGGCCACCACGACACCGTCGGGCCGGCGGAGCGGGGGCGATCCCGCTTCGCCGGCCCGTCCGCCGTGCCGGGCGCACGGTGGGCTCGGCTAGCGTGCCGGGCATGAGCCGCGCCGCCGACCGGCTGGAACTGGTCGCCGATCCGGTCCGCCGGACCGGGCGGACACTGCTGTCCGCCGGGGTCGAGCAGTCGTACGTGGATGTCGAGGATCCCCGGCACCTGCACTTCGAGTACGTCCGGCGGATCGCCTCGGCCGTGGAGGTGGCGGCCCCGGCCGGCGCACCGTTGAACGTCCTGCACCTGGGCGGCGGCGCGTTGACGTTGCCCCGCTGGCTGGCCGCCACCCGGCCCGGCTCCGCGCAACAGGTCGTCGAGCGGGACGCGGCGGTGGTCGACCTGGTGGCCAAGGAGTTGCCGCCGCTGCCGCCGGAGGTGCGGGTGGAGGTCGCCGACGCCCGGGACGCCCTGAGCGACGCTCCGGACGGCCGCTACGACCTGGTGATCGCCGATATCTACCGCGCGGCCCTGATGCCCCGGCACGTACGCACCGTCGAGTTCGCCGCCGAGGTGGCCCGCACCCTGCGCCCGAACGGGTTGTACCTGGTCAACGTCACCGATCTGCCTCCGCTGGTCGGCACCCGGGTGCAGGTGGCGACCCTGCGGTCGGTCTTCGCCGACGTGTGCGTGGTCGGCGACCGGCGGATGTTGCGCGGCCGCAGGTACGGCAACCTGGTGCTGGCCGCGACCTCCCGCCCCGGCGGGCTGCCGGTGGCCCGGCTGGCGGTGGCCGCCCTGCGCGACCCGGTGCCCGGCGGGCTGCTGCACGCCGCCGCTCTGGACACGTTCGTCGCCGGCGCCCGCCCCGTCACCGACGCCGACGAGCGCTGAACACGTCCGGGCCTCGTCGCCGGTCCACGTCACGACGAACGTCTGCGCCGACCTTCCACCGCTGTCCCCAATGCCGGGTTTCTGACGACATGTGCGGGGAAGTCGCGGCGAATGAGCAACGCCGACGACCGGGCGACCGCCCGCCGGACCCTGATCGTGATCGGTCTGGTGCTGGCGACCGTACTCGCCCTCGGCTTCGTGTACGCGACCCGGCGGGTGCTGGTCTGGGCGGTGGTCGCCGCGTTCTTCGCCGTCGCGCTCAAGCCCCTCGTCGACCGGCTGCACCGCCGCTTCGTCCGGCGTCGGGCGCTGGCCACCCTGCTGGTGTTCCTCACCGCGTTCGTGCTGCTGGCGATCCTGGCCGCGCTCATCCTGGTGCCGTTGTTCGGCGAGCTGGGCCGCTTCGCCGACCGGGCGCCCGAGCTGCTGCGGGAGGCCCGCGCCGGACAGGGCCCGGTGGGGCAGGCGCTGGAGCGCACCGGGGCACGCCGCTACGTCAGCGAACACTCCGAGCAGCTACGCGACCTCGGCGGTCGCCTGCGCCAACCCGCTGTCGGTGTGCTGCGCGGCGTCGTCGAGTCGGTCGCCGGGCTGGTCACGGTCATCGTGCTGGCGTACCTGATGGTGTTGGAGGCGCCGCGGATCACCAGCGGCCTGCTCGCGGCGGCCGGGGACGGTCAGGGCGAGCGGCTGCGCCGGGTGGGCCGGGAGGTGTCGCGTACGGTGACCGGCTATCTCACCGGGAATCTGCTGATCAGCGTGGTCTGCGGAGTGTTGACCTTCCTGGTGCTGACCCTCACCGGGGTGCCCTTCGCGGCGGTGATCGCCCTCCTGGTGGCGGTGGCCGACCTGATACCGCTGGTCGGGGCGACCCTCGGCGCGGTGATCGCGGCCGGCGCCGGTTTCCTGCACTCCCCCACCGCCGGGGTGGTGGTGCTGATCTTCTTCGTGGTCTACCAACAGCTGGAGAACCACCTGCTCCAGCCACTCATCCTGTCCCGCGCGGTCCGGCTGAACCCGTTGACGGTGCTGGTCAGTGTGCTGCTCGCGGCGGAGCTGGCCGGTCTGCTCGGCGCGCTGCTGGCCATCCCCGCCGCCGGCATCGCGCAGACCCTGCTGCGCGAGTACGGCCCGCGCCGGCTGCGGCCCGCCCCGCCCGCCGGTCCGGCCGCGCGGTCCGCGCGACCGGCCGGCTCCACCGACTGACCATCCCGGGTACGGCCGGCGCGCCGTCACCTGCCCGCTCAGCGGGACCGGGACGCCATCTCGGGCGACGTGCTCTCCAACGGCACCGCGTTGGCCGGCACCAGCCCCAACTGGACCGCGGACCGGGTCAACGCGGCGTCCAACGCCCAGTCCGCGCTGACCCGCGTGCGGTTTCCCGGCATCGCCATCAGGTGGTACGCGCGGGTGACCGCCTTGGCCGGCAGACCGGCCAGGTTGACCTGCAACGGGTTCGCCGCCGCGTCCTTGCCGCCCAGGTCGACGACCCAGCCCAGGTCATGGTGCTTGTACGGCTTGCGGCGGCCGAACCCGTACGACGCGGCGATGTTGTGCGCCGCGCGCTTGCCCTGCCGCTGCGCGTGCTGGGCGGTCATCCCGCAGACCTTGCCCGGGTTGACCAGGTCGGGCACCGCGGCGGCGTCGCCGATGGCGTACACCTCGGGATAGCCGGGGACGTTGAGGAACTCGTCGGTGACCAGGCGACCCCGGTCGGATCGCAGGCCCAGCTCGTTGACGAACGGGTCGGGCCGCACCCCGACACACCACACCAGCGTGCAGGTCGGCACGTACTCGCCGTCGGTGAGCTTCACCCCGTCGCAGGTCGCCTCGGTCACCGAGGTGCCCATCCGCACGTCCACCCCACGCCGCTCGAGCACCTTGTGCGAGGTGTCCGACATCCGCTTGTCCAACTCCGGCAGCACCCGGGACGCCACGTCCAGCAGCATCCAGCGGGGCCGGACGGTGAGCCGGGGCCGTTGCGCGTGCAACGCGTCGGTGAACAGCTGCCCGTGCGCCGCGACCTCGGTGCCGGTGTATCCCGCCCCGACCACCACGAACGTGGAGCGGGCCTGCTGCTCGGCCGGATCCTCGGCCTGCTCGGCCAGTTCGAGCTGCCGGATGATGTGATCGTGCAGGTAGACGGCCTCGGGCAGGCCACGGAAACCGTGCGCGTACTCGGTCACCCCGGGGATGGGCAGCAGTTTGTTGACGCTGCCCACGGCGAGCACCAGCCGGTCGTACGCCAGCCGGTTCTTCTCCCCCTCGGCCTGGGTGAAGCCGACCCAGCGGTTCTGCAGGTCGACGTGGTCCGCCTCGCCGACCACCACCCGTACGCCCTTGAGCGTCCCGGTCAGCGGCACCGCGATCCGTCTCGGTTCGACCACCCCGGCCGCCACCTCGGGCAGCAGCGGCAGGTACAGGAAGTAGTCGGTGGAGTTCAGCACCACGATCTCGGCCCGGTCCCGGGCGATCCGGCTCAACGTCTTCGCCGCGTGGTAACCGGCGAACCCGGCCCCCACGATCACCACACGAGGTTTCGTCATTGCGGGCCGTTTCCCGTCGAAGCCCGCGACAAACGTCCGGCGTGCCAGCCGCGCTCGGCCGTCCTCCTCGCCAGCCGTGCTCAGCTCGGCTGGAGCCGGACGTGGCCGCTGCGACCGATCGCCTCGACCTCCCACTGTTGGCCGAACGCCCGGACCCGCTCGGCGGCGATCCGGCCCAGTTCCTCCGGGACGTCCGGATCGAGGACCAGCCGGCCCTCGACCGGATTGATGCCGAGCATCGCGCGGATCAGGGCCAGCGGCGTGCCCGCCGCCCACGCCTGCGGGCTGCACGCGGTTGGGTACGGCACTGCGAACAGCAGCCGCTCCCGGTCGAACCCGCTAAGCGCCTCCGGCAACCGGTACCCGAACTGCTCGGCGGCCTCGATCATCGCCAGGCTGATCCGGTTCGACTCGGCCCGGTAGCCGTACCGGGCCAGGCCGAGCGCGGCAATCGAGTTGTCGTGCGGCCAGACCGTGCCGAGGTGGTAGCCGAGGGCGTTGTAGGGCCGTTCCTCCCGGGACAGGGTGCGGATGCCCCAACCGGAGAACATGTCCGGTGACATGAGTTGTCGCACCACCGCGTCGGCCCGCTCCGGTGGCACGATCCCGCTCCACAGCAGGTGACCCATGTTCGAGGTCTTGGAGTCGACGCGGTTCTTGTCGCCGTCCAGGGCGACCGCGTAGTAGCCGCCCCGTTCCTCGATCCAGAAGTCCTGGTTGAACCTCTCGTACAGGGTGTTGGCCTGCTCGCGCAGCCGGTGCGCCGACGCGGGTTCGTCCAACGGACCGTCGAACAACTCGGCCAGCCGCAGCTTGGCGTCGTAGGTGTAGCCCTGCAGGTCGCTGGTGGCCAGCGGAAGCACGGGGATTCGGCCGTCGGCGAAGCACACCCCGTCCGGGGAGTCCCGCCAGCACTGGTTGCCCAGCCCCTCGGGCGAACGGGTGGCGTACTCGACGTAGCCGTCGCCGTCCCGGTCGCCGTACTCGTCGATCCAGCGCCACGCGGCCAGCGCGTTGTCGCGCAGTTGCCGGACGGTCTCGTCGTCGCCAGTCCACCGCCAGTACTCGGAGAGCAGGATCAGCCAGAGCTGGGTGGCGTCGGCGGTGCCGTAGTAGGGCCCGTACGGCTTCTGGCCGGAGCGGGTCAGCTCGCCGCTGCGTACCTCGTGCAGGATCTTGCCGGGCTCCTCGTCGGTGAAGTCGTCGCAGGCTTCGCCCTGAAGCCGGGCCAGCGCGAGCAGCGCGCCCTTGGCCAGGGTGGGTCCGGCGACCAACGTCTGGTAGGCGCTGATCAAGGTGTCCCGTCCGAAGACGGTGAGGAACCAGGGCAGTCCGGCACCGGGCAACATGATGCGCTGGCCCTTGACCTCCAGGTCGAGCCGCAGCGCCGACAGGTCGTCACGGGACTGGCGTAGGGTGCGCTCCAGCGACGTGCTGTCGCTGCGCAACACCGCGCGGTTCTCGGTCCACCGGCGCAGCGGATCGTCGGCGCGGCCGTGGAAGACGTCGGCGATGTCACCCCGGACCGGCTCGACCACCCCCATGCCGTCCGGCAGCGGCACGCGCAGGTCCACCTTGAAGAACTCTCGCGGGCCCAGTTCCACCTCCCAGACCAGGTCGTCGCCCTCGATGCGGTCGGCCGGCGTCGCGCAGCACACCCGGGTCTGGGCGCAGAAGTCCCCACGCTGGTAGGAGAAGCACAGTTCGGAACCGTCGGGGGCATGGTCACGGCTGATCTCCGCGAAGCGGTCCCGGACCCTGGACTTGACCTCGAACAGGTCGGCGAAGTCGGCCTCGACGGCCAGCCGCAGCTCGAACCGGACCGGCTCCAACCGGAAGGAGAGCAGCTCCAGGCGCTCGTGCAGGCCGTCGCCGACGTAGCGCAGCCGCCGGATGGCCAGGCTGTTCGGCGGCAGCCCCGGCAGGTCGGGGTTGGTGAGCGTGTACTGCGCGGAGTAGTGCTCGATGGTCTCGGAGCGCAGCACCAGCAAGTTGCTGCCGTTGATGGTCAGTGTCCAACCGCTGAGCAGCCGGGTGTCCAGGTGCACGAGCCCACCGATGCTGCCCGGCGGCACGTCCCCCTGGGCGTTGGAGTACAGGAACGTGGGCCCGCTGAGCACCGCGAGAGAGTCCGGTCCCAGTTCCGGCGGGATCGCCCGCTGATCGCCGCTGTCCGAATCGGCGATGGACAGGCCGGGAAAGGGGTTGGCAGGGGTCGCGCGAACGGCAGCCATGACACCCACCGTAGGAATGAAGACACGGAGCGTCATCACCCGGTCCGGGTGAAAGACCTGCGGCCGGGCAGACGAGTCAGGCGGGCGTTGGTGCGGTGATCGCCCAGCGCTCGTGGTCGCGCCAGGCCCCGTCGATGAACAGGTAGTCCGGGGAGAAACCCTCCAACCGGAAGCCCAGCTTGCGGGCCACCCGCCGCGACGGCTCGTTGCCCGGTTGGATGTTCGCCTCCAGCCGGTGCAACCCGGCCGAGGTGAACGCGTGGTCGATCACCAGGGCGACGCCCGCCGAGGCGTGCCCGGTCCCGCTGTACGGCAGGAAGGCCGCGTACCCGAGGAAGCCACCCCGCAGGGCACCCTGCACGATCCCGCTGATGTTCACGTAACCGGCGATCTCACCGCTGGCCCGGTCACAGATCAGGTAGCCGGCGCTGTCGCGGCGGCGGATCCGGCGCAGATAGAGCTCGTACTCCTCCGGGCTGGCCGGCGCGGCCAACCAGGGATGGTGCAGGTCCCGACTGCGCACCGCGGCGGCGACGAACTCGTCCGAGTCGGTGGGCCGGGGTCGCCGGATCGCGGCGGGACCACCGGTACGCAGGTATCTCACGGCGAATCACTCTGACCGACAAGCACCGTCGGTGTCCAACCGGCTGCCGCGTGAGCGGGGCGTCGACCGGTCTAGCGGAACGTCCGCAGGCTGAACTCCTGACCATCGGGGTCAGCCAGCACCAGCCGGCCCGTCCCATCCTGGTCGGCGTCGACCCGGGTCGCCCCGAGCGACAGCAGACGGTCGGCCTCGACCTGCCAGTCGACGCCCACCGCCGGCGCGAGGTCGAAACGCACCCGGTCCCTGCCGCCGTTCGGCATGTACGGCGGACCACCCCAGGTGATCTTCGTGCCACCGTGCGGCGACTGGATGGCCGTCTCCTCGTCCTGGTCCCAGACCAGTGGCCAGCCCAGCGCCGCGCTCCAGAAGTAGCCGACCTTCTGCGAACCGTCGCAGGCCAGCGCACCGACGAAACCGCAGCCGTCGAGGAAGTTGTTGCCCGGCCCGATGACGTCGAACTCGTTGCCCTCGGGATCGGCCAGCACCACGTGATCGATGTCCGGGCCCTGCCCGATGTCGGCGTGCCGCGCGCCCAGCTCCAACGCGCGGGCCACCGTCTGCTGCTGGTCCTCCAGCGAACTGCTGGTCAGATCGAAGTGCATCCGGTTCTGGACGACCTTCGGCCGGTCAGACGGCACGAAGCGCACCCGGATCTCGGGGTCTGCCCCGGGCAGGACCAGGACGCCGTCGCGCGGATCCTCCACCATGTCCTGACCGAGAAGCCCGGACCAGAACCGACCGAGGCGTACGGGCTGGGCTGCGTCGTAGGTGATCGCGAACAGGTGAGCCGTCATCGCGCTGGTCATCTCCGATCCGACCGGATGCTGAGCGGTCCTTCGGGGCGCAAGCCTAGGGACGGGTCGAACCGTTCGCACCCGAGTATTCGACCGGCCGCCCTCGGCACGCACATGCCTGTGATCGACTGGCCTGATGAACCGAACCACCACGACCCCGTCCGCCGTCGTCGAGGAGCGGCTGTCCCGGGAGCGGAACGTCTGGCTCTGCACGCTGCGGCGCGACGGGTCCCCGCACCTCACGCCGGTCTGGTTCGTCTACCTCTCCGCGACGTTCTGGGTCGGCTGTGAGAACCGCAGCGTGAAGGCCCGCAATGTCGCGAACGACCCCCGGGTGTCCCTGGCTCTGGAGGGCGGCGACGCGCCAGTGGTGGCGGAGGGCGCAGCCCACGTGCACCGGGGCGACTTTCCGGCTCCCGTCGTCGAGGCGTTCGCCCGCAAGTACGACGGCTGGGACGTCGGCCGGCAGGTCGGCCCGGACGGCGAGCGGGCGCTGCTGGAGATCCCCGTCCGGCGGTGGCTGCTCGCGGGCACCGCCCAGTGAGTCGTCGATGAGAGAATCGGCCGATGGGAAACGAGCTGGGCACGGCCCTGGCGGGCGTACGGGACGCGTTCGCCGGGTATCCGCGCCGCGCGGTGCTCGACGGCTGCCCGCACTGCGACGGCTGCAGCCGGCCATCCGGCCTCAGCCGGGCGAGCGTTGCGTCAGAGCGGGCCGGGGAAGGTCTGTTCCATCGGCATCGGCACCTGGAGGAAGGTGGTGCCCCGCATGTCCAGCCAGGCCCGGTCCGGCCCTCGCACCAGGCGCACCATCACCTCCTCGCAGGAGGGGCAGCGGGCGACGAGGCCCGGGGCGTTCGAGTAGACGTGCAGGCTGGCCATCGAACCGGTCGTCCCGCAGTTCTCACAGCGACCCATCGCGCTGCTCAGGTCGACGGTGAACAGCTCACGCATCGGGCCGTCGAGCATGTTGCCGTCCAGGTACGACATCTCGGTCATCGAATCTCCTCGACACTGCGGAAGTGAGCGGGTGGTCAGCCGGTGGGGCCGAACCGTTCGGTCTTGACCCGACGCGACGGGTGACCCAGCCCCACCAGCAGGTCGGCCACGGTCTCCACGAACGCGGTCGGGCCGCAGACGTAGGTGAGTGGTTCCAAGTCCGGTGGCCACCCGTGCGTGTTGACGTCGGCCAGCCCGATCCGGTGCGGCTCGCCGCGCCAGCCCTCGGGAGCCTCCCGGGTGTAGACGTACGCGACGTCGAGGCCGAAGTCGTCGCGGACCCGGCGGCGCAGCTCGTCGGCGTAGATCACGTCACCCGGGGTGCGCACCGAGTAGATCAGCCGGAACGGCGCCTTGCTGCCCACCGCCCGCCGTGCCCGGATCATCGCCATCAGCGGCACGACGCCGGAGCCGCCGGCGACCAGCTGCACCGGCGCGGTCTCCTCGGGTCGCCAGATGAACCAGCCGCCGAGCGGTCCGCGGACCTCGATCGGGTCGCCGTCGCCAAAGACATCAATGAGGTACGGCGACACCTCGCCGTCGTGCACCCGCTGCACTGTCACCTCGATGCGCGGCCCTCCCGGCCCGTCCACGGCCGGCCCGGCGATCGAGTACGACCGTGCCGCCTGGTAACCGTCCGGGGCGGTGAGCCGCAGGTCGACGTGCTGCCCCGGCAGGTGCCCGGGCCAGTCCGGCACCTCCAGCACCAGGGTCTGCGCGGATGGCGTCTCGACCCGGCGCTCCACCAGCCGGCCAACCTGCCAACGGTTGGGGGTCCGGCGCTGAGTGCTCGTCGCCACGGCGCGCTCAGTCACCCTGGTACCGCTGTTCGCGCCACGGGTCGCCGTAGTCGTGGTACCCGGCGGTCTCCCAGAACCCTGGCTCGTCCATCGTCTTGAGTCGGAGGCCGCGCACCCACTTGGCGGACTTCCAGAAGTACAGGTGCGGCACCAGCAGTCGCGCCGGCCCGCCGTGCTCGGCGGGCAGCGGGGCGCCGTCGAAGGTGTGCACCACCCAGGCCTGGCCGCCGCGCAGGTCGTCGAGCGGCAGGTTGGTGGTGTACCCGCCGTAGGAGTGCGCCAGCGCGAAGTGCGCCCCCGTGTCGACGTCGGCGAGCAGCGTGTCCAGTGAGACGCCCCGCCAGTTGGTGCCGAGCTTGGACCAGCGGGTGACGCAGTGGATGTCGACCGTCGGCGTCTCCTGCGGCAGGGCCATCAGCTCCTGCCACGACCACCGGTGGTCGCTGCCGTTCTCGGCGGAGATGACGAACTCCCAGGTGTCCAGTGACACCCGGGGCGTCGGGCCGGCCGAGAGCACCGGAAAGTCCTCGGTCAGATACTGACCGGGTGGCAGGGCCGGCTCCTGTGTTCGGGGCCGACCCTGAAAGCCCGGTGACACGATTCCCATTGCACAGTCGTACCACCCGCGCCGGTGGGGGCGGGAGCTTTCCCGCGTACCCCGTCGTCAGCCGGCGCGGCGCGGTCAGTGCCGCTCCGCGACGACCTTGCGGTCCTCGGGCAGGTCGCCACCCCGGGTGGCGCGCAGGCTGGTCAGCGTGACCACCACCAGCACACCGATGATCACGCCGAGCGAGGCCAGGGTGGGGATCTGCGGCACGCTGTCCCAGATGCCGTGCGCCCAGTGCAGACCCAGCTTGAGGCCGATGAACGCCAGGATGATGGCGAGACCGTAGCTGAGGTGCACCAACCGGCTCAGCGCCGCGTGCAGGACGAAGTAGAGCGCCCGCAGACCGAGCAGGGCGAACGCGTTGGTGGCGAACACCAGGTACGGGTCCTCGGTGATGCCGTAGACGGCCGGCACCGAGTCGACAGCGAAGACGACGTCGGTGGCCAGGACCGCGACCACCACCAGGGCGAACGGCGTGAGTGCGCGCTTCGCGCCCTGCCGGACGGTCATCCTGGTGCCGTGGTAGTCGTCGACCACCGGCATGACCTTGCGCAGCAGCTTCACCGAACGCATCTTGTTGATGTCGACTTCCTGCTGATGCCCGGACAGGGCGTCGCGCAGGAGCTTCACCGCGGTGGCGATCAGGATGATCGCGAAGAGCAGGAAGGCGAAGTCGAGGGTCTGCAACGCCGCCGCGCCAAGGGCGATGAAGACGGCCCGCAGCACCAGCGCCCCGGCGATGCCGTAGAGCAGCACCCGCTGGGCGAGCACCGCCGGCACCGCGAACGCCGCCAGCAGCAACATGAAGACGAAGAGGTTGTCGACCGAGAGCGACTTCTCCACCAGGTAACCGGTCAGGTATTCGACGCCCTGCTGGGAGCCGAAGCGGGCCCAGATCCAGGCGCCGAACGCCAGCGGCAGCGCTATGTAGAACGCCGACCAGCCGATGGCCTCCCGCATGGACACCTCGTGCGGGCGACGGGTGACCAGGAAGTCCAGCACCAGCAGCAGGATGACCCCGATGATGGTGACCGCCCACAGCGTGGGCGTACCCACCGACGACAGGTCACTGGCGGCGGACAAATACGACACTTGATTCATGTGGGGTCTCCTCGAACACCGTCATGTTCGAGGTCTCCTTCACCCACCACCTGGTGGGCAACCACCCGAGGCACGCCCGGCGCGCCGTACTGACCGGAATGGTTCGTGGGAAGTACTCCCCTCGCACGACAAGGTTAGGCCAGGCGGAATCGCGACGCCAAGCGGGACATTGATGGTTGCCCTGGTAAACCGCTGTGCGTGCCCGGTACGAGCGCTGTCAACCGCGGCGCAGCGTCGCCCCCGGGGCCATCGCCTGCTCGACCAGGCCCCGATAGTCACGCGGCAGTTGCGTCGCCACGTCGTCGAACTCGCCGCCGGTGATCGCCTCCCGCAGGGTGGTGAAGACCGCCCGACTGGCGTCCCGTGCGGCAGGCTCGTCCACCCCGGCCCGCAGAGCGACCCGGGCGACGAACTCGGCCGCACCGAACCGGTCCGCCTGCTCGGTGCTCGGGCTCGGCTTGAGCACCAGTTGCAACGGCTGCGGCAGCTGAGCCGCCAGATCCAGATTCTCACCGCCGGTCAACCGCTCGGCGAACGTCTCCAACACGGCCCGGGTCAGCTCGACCGCCCGCTCGGACGACGTCGCGGTGCGCTGGGAAACCTGGTCGATGAAGGTGTCGTAGTTCATCGCGTACCCCCTTGGCTCGCGTCGGCGCCTGCGGGTACCCGCGGCGGCCGAGGAGAAACGGCACCGGGTTTCCCGCGCCGGGCGGGCGTGACCGGCCGGCGGGCGGGTAACCGCCGCCGGTCGTCACCACACCGATGCCCGAGGGAGCCCACGCCATGGCGAGCTACGCCGACGTCCTGCAGTACCTGTCGAGCCTGGACTACCCGGCCGAGAAGGACGACGTGGTCCGCGAGGCCGAGCGGGAAGGCGCCCCGCCGGACGTGCTGAAGGCGCTACGCGCCCTGCCGCCGGTCGACTACGCCAACGGGACCGAGGTGGCCCGCTCGGCCGGGATCGAGGCGGCACCCGAGGTCGGCCCCTCCCAGCGGGCCGAGCAGGCCCGGGACAAGAAGCACAACCGGGTCTCGCAGCACCTGCGCGGCATCTGACCCGGCGGTGACGCCCACCACCCCGCCCCGGGAGCGTCCCGAATGACCCAGACCGGCCCCGACCGGCCAGCGGACGTGCGTTTCCCGGCTGCGAAGCAGCTTGCCGTCGTGGCGGTGGTCGGCATCGTCGCCGGCTGCGTCTTCGCGCTGTTGCTTCCCCTGCCGCTCGCCGCGCTGGCCGGCTGGGACGTGGGCGCGCTGAGCTGGCTCGTGCTGGTCTGGCACAAACTCTGGCCGATGGACGCTCTGCGGACCGCCCAACTGGCCGTCCACGAGGACCCCAACCGGGCGATCCGGGACGCCCTGCTGCTCGTCGCCTGCCTGGTCAGCCTGCTGGCCGTCGGGTTGGTCGTGGCCAGCGCGCAGAGCGCACCCCCCGGGACGGCCCGGGAGCTGCACAGTGGCCTGGGCGTGCTCAGCGTGGTGCTCTCCTGGTTCGTGGTCCACACCCTGTTCGCCGCCCGTTACGCCCGGATCTACTACACCGGCCCGGACGGCGGGGTGAACTTCAACCAGTCCGAGCCGCCGTGCTACTCCGACTTCGCGTACGTCGCGTTCACCATCGGGACGACGTTCCAGATCTCCGACACCAACCTGACCAGCAACGAGATGCGTCGTACGGTGCTGCGCCACTCGATGGTGTCGTACCTGTTCGGCGCGTTCATCATCGCCGTGACAGTGAACCTGCTGGCGGGTCTGGCGGGATGACAGCTGGTGGCGCTCCGGGGGCCGCGCAGTCCCCCGGGAACGCGACACGGGGCGGGGCCGACCGAAGGGCCGGGACAGGCGGGCGCCCCTGGTCACGAACCGCGACCCAGGGCGCCACGCAAGCCTGCCCAGGCGGTGAACCGCATCCGAACCGGTCGCGGTCACCAGGCGGTGAAGGCTCGCCCGAACCGAGCGGCCAGCACTGCCGGGTCCAACCATACGGCAGACCATCCTCCGTTTGGTCAGAATTCGGGGAAGTGTGGGCCAGGGCACGTCGCGGGGGCGTCAGCCGTGCAGGCCGCCGGTGCGGTCGCGGGCCTTGAGGCGGGTGGTGGGCAGGGCGGGCGCCGGCAGCGGCGGCGCCGAGTCGTCGGCGACCACGCCGAAGCGCCCGTCACCAGCCATCCAGTCCTCCCGGGCGGCGGCGATCTCCTCGTGGGACCGACCCACGAAGTTCCACCACATCACCAACGGCTCCTCGAACGGCGCACCGCCCAGCAGCAGCAAGCGGGCCCCGGCCCCGCCCCGCACTGTCAGCTCCCGGCGGCCCGAGCCCAGATACAGCAGCGCCCCCGGCTCGAACCCGACCCCGGCGGCCTCCGCGGACCCGGACATCGCCAGTACGGCGTACTCGAAATCGGGCCGCAACGCCATCGTCGCCTGCGCCTCACCGCTCAACTCCAGCTGCACCCCCACCAACGGGGTGTGCACCACCGCCGGTGACCGCTCCCCGGCGAACTCGCCGACCAGCACCGTGCCGTCCAGATCGCCGTCGCGCCAGCGTGGCAGGTCGGCGTGGTGCGCGAAGTCGGCCGCTCCGGCCCGCGCCGGGTCCGGCAGGGCCACCCAGAGCTGCACACCGTGCATCACCGGCGGGTGGGTGGCCGGCGAGCGCTCCGAGTGGGCGATACCGTTGCCGGAGGTCATCACATTCAGTTGGCCGGGCACGATCGGTTGCACGTTGCCGAGGCTGTCCCGGTGCAGAATCTCGCCGTCGAGCAGCCAGGTCACCGTCTGCAGCCCGGTGTGCGGGTGCGGGGGCACCTCCATGCCGGGCCGCTGCGCCACATCGTCCGGGCCGAAATGATCCACGAAACACCACGCGCCGACCATCCGGCGCTCGCGCTGCGGAAGCAGCCGCCGCACGGTGGTGTACCGGCCCAACGGCACGTCGTGGCCGGGCAACAACACACTGCCGGGATCGACGTCGGCCACGCCGGGCGGTCGGGTCTGCGCCAGCATCGATTCAGTACGCTCCACCGCCCGACTGTACGCGCACGCCCGTTCCCGGCAGCGACGCTTCCCGCCAGCGGGGGCGGTGTTCACCAGCCCATGGTTGTCGGCGTGCGCCGATGGACCACCGTCGCGATGCCGACGGAAACGCCGCTGGCCGGCACCCGGGTTGCGGCTGCCGGCCAGCGGTCGATGCTGTCGTGCTGCGTGCCGTGACGCGGGTCAGCTGTTCCAGTGCTGGCCGACCAGGTCGGCGGCCTGCTGTTCCCACTGGGCGTAGGCGTCCGGGTAGGCCGACACCTGCACCGTCTGCGCCGCGTCGGTCAGCGGCATGTCCTGCCACCCGTCGACCTGCTTCAGACCCTTCAAGAACGCGGTGGTGGAGTACTCGGGGTCGGTGATCTGCTCCGGCGTACCCCAACCACTGGACGGGCGTTGCTGGAACAGGCCCAGCGAGTCGTGGTCGTTCCTATCACCCAGGTGGCCCAGGTTCTCCAGCTTGGACTCCTGCAGGCTCGTCGCGATCGAGATGACCGCCGCCCGCTCGGGCAGACCGGCCTTCTTCGTCGCGGCGATGATCGCCTTCACGTTCGCGGTCTGCTCGTCGTTGAGGCCGATCCGGGACTGCTCGCCCTGGGTCCCGTGCGGGATCAGCTTGCTGGCGTCGGGCTTGTCGGCCTGCACCGCGACCGCGACGGGCTTGCCGTCGACAGGGTTGGCCACGTGGGCGACGGGGCCGGCGAAGACACCACCGGCGAACGCGAGACCCGCAACGGACAGAACGCTCTTACGCATGATCGTGTTCATGGGGGTAGCTCCTTCGGGGGTAGGAACACCCACACCAAGGGGGGAAACGGTGGTGGTGGGTGTGAGCACCTCGTCCGGCGCTGCAACAAACAAGAGGAAAAAGTCTGAGGGGTGACGCCCTGTCGGGCGTCGGAGTCGGCGACCTGGCGAGCGGGGGGCTCGTGGTGCCGGGACCCTGTGTAACGACCGGGGGGCCGGGGTCATTCCGACCTGCGCGACCAGCCCTCAGGGTCGGGGGCCGGGCCGGTGGTGCTGCGATCGTCTGAGTGTGTAACGACCCCGGCCCGGCCATGATTCCGGCCCACGAGTGCAACCGGCCACACCCAAAATCGGGACACAACGCCCACACGGCACCAGGCCTGCGGGGCCGATCGCCGGCCACCCCGGCGATCCACTCGGGCTCATGGAAGTCGGGGCATCCAACTCGACGTCACCCGCCGCAGCGTCACCATCCGCGCCAACACCCCCGCCGGACTGTTCGCCGGCACCCAGACCCTGCGCCAACTGCTCCCCGCCCGGACGCAGGGCGGTTATTGACCCGTCAGGCGGGAGCGCACCTTTGCGGCGCAGGCGTCCAGAGCCGTCTGCGCGTCCAGCCCGAGGCTTTCGATGGCCACCAGCGCGGTGAAGGCGACGTCGGCCAACTCCGCCGCGACGTCCTCGCGGGTGTGGGTGACACCCTTGCGCGGATTCTGCCCGAGCACACCGATCCAGGCAGCCGAAGCCTCCCCCGCTTCCTCGGTGAGCTTGAGGATGCGGCAGGTCAGTTCGGTCTGCCCGGTGCCGTTCGCCGCGTCCAGCCAGCCGCGTGACACGCGGGCCGCCTCCCAGATCGACTCGTCCACGACGACCAGTCAACCCGATCGGCCCACCGGTTTGAACGACCGGGTAGGCCTGGATCGTCGTGTTGACCGGCGGATCAGCGAACCCATTGACACTGGTCGACGCCAGTTCTAGGTTCAGGACGCTACCGACCGGTAGGCAACCGTCCCGCTGGTCGCCCCCGGGCGACAACCGCCCGATGGGGAGCATCGATGCTGTCCACACCCGTTCGTCACCTCCGCCGTCTGCTCGCCGCCGCAGCGACGCTGACCCTCGCGGTCGGATTGGCCGGTGCGGCGCCGGCCAGCGCCACCGGCCGCGACGCGAGGGGCGGCGAGCCGCTGCCCGGCTACACCATCGAGAATCCTCCGTTGGCGCCGCTGGTGGTGGGCGGCAGGCCGACGACCGTACGCCAGGGCGTGCACCGCCACGCCGGGTACATCATCGAGGTCCCCGCCCGGTGGAACGGCGACCTGGTGTTGTGGGCGCACGGCTACCGGGGCCAGGGCACTGTTCTCTCGCCGGAACCGCCGGCCTTCGGGCTGCGCCAGCGCCTGCTGGAGCAGGGGTACGCGTGGGCGTCGTCCTCGTACGACCGGAACGGCTTCGACATCCGCTCCGGGGTGCTGGGGACGAAGGATCTCGCCGACCACTTCGGGCGGACGGTCCGCCGACCGCAGCACACCTACGTCGCCGGGGTGTCGATGGGTGGGTACGTCATCGGTCGTTCTGTGGAGCAGTACCCCGGCTTCTACGACGGCGCGTTGCCGATGTGCGGTGTGCTCGGTGATCAGACGCTGCTCGACTTCTACCTGGACTACAACCTGGTCGCGCAGGCACTGTCCGGGGTGCCGGCGCATCCCACGCCGGCTGACTATCTGACCAACGCGGTGCCCCGCATCCAGGTGGCGCTCGGCCTGGCCGGGCTGACCCCCACCGGGCCGGACACCACGACGGACCGGGGCAAGCAGCTGCGGGCGATCACGGTGAACCGTTCCGGCGGGCCGCGTCCGGGCGCCGACGCGGCGTTCGCGGTCTGGAAGGACTTCCTCTTCTCGATCAGCGTGCCCACCGGGAGCGGCAACTCTCCCGCCCAGCGGCCGGGCCAGCTGTCCACCAACCTGCTCACCCGCTACACCCCGAACAGCCCGGTGAACGTCAACGCGACGGTGCAGCGGGTCGCCCCGGAGAACCTGCGGCAGCGACTTCTGCCGACGCTGACCGAGGTGCCGCGCATCGCCGGCCGCCCGACCGCGCCGGTGCTCAGCCTGCACGGTCTCGGTGACCTGTTCGTACCGTTCAGCATGGAGCAGGCGTACGCCACCGACGTGGCGCGCAACGGTCGCGGCAGGCTGGTGGTTCAGCGCGCCATCCGGGCGACGCAGCACTGCGAGTTCACCCCGGCGGAGGCCGGCGCCGCCTGGGACGACCTGGTGTCCTGGGTACGCACCGGCAAGCGCCCGGCCGGCGACACCGTGACCGACCCGGCGGTGGTGGCCCGACCCGACTACGGCTGCCGGTTCAGCGACCGGAACGCGCACGCGGCCGGGGTGGGCACCCGCCGCCTCTACCCGGCCTGCTGAGTTCCTCCTCGAACACAGAACCGGCCGGCTCCCGTCGAGGGGAGCCGGCCGGCTTGGTGTGCGGGTGTCACCACATCTGCTGGACGATGTCCGCCGCCTGCTCCTCCCACTGCGCGTACGCGTAGGGGAAGGCCGAGACCTGTACGGTCTGCGCGGCGGTGGTCAGCGGCAGGTCCTGCCAGCCGCCGACGTTCTTGAGTGCGGTGAAGAACGCCGTGGCGGCGTACTCCGGGTCGGTGATCTGGTCGGGCGTGCCCCAACCGGACGACGGGCGCTGCTGGAACAGGCCCTGCGAATCGTGGTCGTTGTATGCGCCGAGGTGGCCGAGGTTGTAGAGCTTCGACTCCTGCAACGAGGTGGCGACGCCGATCACCGCGCCCCGGTCACCGACACCGGTCTTCTTGGCGGCGTCGACGATGGCCCGGGCGTTGGTCAGCTGCGCGTCGTCGAGCGGTACGCGCGACTGCGCGCCCTCGATGCCGTGCGGGATGAGCTGGGCCCGGCTCGGCTTGCCGGCCGGCGGCTTGCCGGTGGCGGAGCCGGTGGTCAGGCCCGACTCGACGGGCTGGTCGTCCTGGCGCGCCGTGGTGGCCGCCTTTCCGGTCGCGCGGTCGATGGCGGCGACGGCGCCCTGGTGCGGTCCGGAGGTGACCGGTGCGGCGACCGCGGTCGGCGCGAGGGCCAGACCACCGAGAGCAGCCACACCCGCCACGCTCAGCGCGGTCTTGCGGTACGAGTCCTTAGCGATGGCGGGGAGCCATCGAGTGAAGTCGACCTTCACGATGGTTGCCCTTTCGATCGTGCGGAGTGCTCCGGGGTGAACACTCCTCGGGAGATGACCGCGGAAAAGGGTTTGGGCTCCGGCGGTACGGGGGACACAACCAGGTTCACGTGTCGGGCATTCCGGAATTGCCCGAACCCTGGCCGGCTGCGGTCCCGGTCACGCGCAGAGTCGGACACCGGGGCCCTACCGACAGCAGGCCGGACGGCCGTGACGCAGGGTGTTGTCGGAGCGCAAGGGCAATGTGCGACCGCCAGCCTTTGCTCTGCTTACCTATATGCACCAGCCACGTTTCGTGACCATGGGGACGGACCGCGGCAGCTGGCGGAAAGGGGCATAACCGCAGCTCACGGGACGTGGTGCAAATAGGTAAGCAGAGCAAAGGGCCGGGCAGGGTGTTGGGGGGGCAGCCAGGCTAACGGTTTGTCGCTACCGTCAGTGGGCGTCCGAGCCAGCACGGTGGGTGAGACAGCCGGCGGCTCGCCCGGGCGGACGAGCAAGCCGCCGTGGCGGTGAGGTGCTGGCGGGTCCGGGCGGCTCAGCGCCTGGTCGGCCCGCCGCCGGAGTCAGTTGTCGCCGTCACCTGCGGGCCCCGCATCCCGCGTCCCGCGTCCCGACACCCTCGTTCGGCCCGCGGAGTTCTTGGAAGATGGTGATCTGAAGCCCGGCGGGCGCGTCGAGGCGGGAGTTGAGGGACTCCCACGGCGTACGCGTCGGCGGCGCGATCTCGCCCGCGCCGGCAGCCACCAGCCGGGCGGTCGTCGCCTCCGTGTCGTCCACCTCGAAGGCCACCCGGATGCGCGGCGCGACCTGCCGGCCCACCTCGACCTCGTCGATCAGGCGTTTCTGCGCGGGGTTCGCGATCTCCAGGGTGGCGCGGCCGGCGTCCAGGATCACCACCCGCGCATCCCCCTCGCCGGTGAACGCCGCCTCCTCCGGCAGGCCCAGCGCGTCGCGGAAGAACGCGACGGCCGCCTCGTGGTCGGCGGCCTCCACCACGAGGCGCAACTGACGGACGGCGGGGGCGGGCGGGTCGGCGGCCATGAGCGGGATCCTAGCGTCGCGGTCGGGTTAGGTTGGAGCGTCCAGGAGGGAGCGTCGATGGTCCAGGCAGTGCGTGACGATGCCTACCCGCTGCACGCGGCGACGCGAACCGTCCGGAGACCGGGGTGTTCAGCACCCGCTCACCGCACCGGCCCAACCCGATCGGGCTGCACCGGGTGCGGGTCCTGACGGTGGACGGGCTGCGCGTCCAGGTGGCCGATCTGGAGGCCCTCGACGTCAAACCGGTGCTGGGCGCGGCCGGCGAACGTTGAGCCCGTCGACCGCGCCCGGCCGGCCGGTGTGCTGGGCTCAGTGGCCGCGGTCCAGCCACTCCTGCAGGTGCGGCGCCTCCGCGCCGATCGTCGTGTCGTCGCCGTGGCCGGTGTGCACGACCGTCTCCGCGGGAAGTGTCAGCAGGCGGGTGCGGATCGACCGGACGATGGTGTCGAAGTCGCTGTACGAGCGGCCCGTCGCGCCGGGTCCACCGGAAAAAAGCGTGTCGCCGGTGAACACCGCGCCCAACTCCGGAGCGTGGAAGCTGCACGCCCCGGGGCTGTGCCCGGGGGTGTGCAGCACCTGCAGCGTGGTGCCGCCCACCTCGATGATCTGCCCGTCGTGCACTTCGCCGTTCGGCGGCAGGTGCGGGTGGACCATGTCCCAGAGGACCCGGTCGGCGGCGTGCAGCAGCACCGGCGCGCCGGTGGCCCCGGCCAGCTCGGGCGCCACCCGTACGTGATCGTCGTGGGCGTGGGTGGCCAGGATCGCCCGGACCCGCCGGTCGCCCACCAGGGCGAGGATCGCCGCCACGTCGTGGGGCGCGTCCAGGACGACGCACTCACGGTCGTCACCGATCACCCAGACGTTGTTGTCCACGTCGAAGGTCTGCCCGTCCAGGGAGAACGTGCCCGAGGTGACCGCGTGGTCGACGCGGGCGGTCACGGGAACACCACCACCGAGCGGAGCACGTCGCCGTGGTGCATCCGGTCGAAGGCGTTCTCGACCTGGTCGAGCGCGATCTCCTCGGTGACGAACGCGTCCAGGTCGAGCCGGCCCTGCAGGTACAGCTCGGTGAGCATCGGGAAGTCCCGGCTCGGCAGGCAGTCGCCGTACCAACTGGACTTGAGCGCGCCGCCACGCCCGAAGACGTCCAGCAGCGGCAGCTCGATCTGCATCTGCGGGGTCGGTACGCCGACCAGCACCACGGTGCCGGCAAGGTCGCGGGCGTAGAACGCCTGCTTCCACGTCTCCGGTCGGCCCACCGCGTCGATCACCACATCGGCGCCGAAGCCGCCGGTGGCGGCACGGATCGCCTCGACCGGGTCGGTCTCGGACGCGTTCACGATGTGCGTGGCGCCGAACGTGCGGGCCCAGTCGAGCTTGCGGCTGTCGGTGTCCACCGCGACGACCGTGGTGGCACCGGCGAGGACCGCACCGGCGACCGCCGCGTCCCCGACGCCGCCGCAGCCGATCACCGCGACCGAGTCGCCCCGGGTGACGTTCCCGGTGTTCATCGCCGCACCCAGCCCGGCCATCACCCCGCAGCCCAGCAGACCCACGGCGGCGGGTCGGGCCGCCGGGTCGACCTTGGTGCACTGCCCGGCGTGCACCAGTGTCTTCTCGGCGAACGCCCCGATGCCCAGCGCCGGGGCGAGTTCGGTGCCGTCGGTGAGGGTCATCCGCTGCTTCGCGTTGTGGGTGTTGAAGCAGTACCAGGGCCGCCCGCGACGGCAGGCGCGGCACACACCGCAGACCGCCCGCCAGTTGAGCACCACGAAATCACCCGGGGCGACGTCGGTGACACCCTCGCCGATCTGCTCCACGACGCCCGCCGCCTCGTGGCCGAGCAGGAACGGGTAGTCGTCGTTGATGCCACCCTCGCGGTAGTGCAGATCGGTGTGGCAGACCCCGCACGACTGAAGCCGGACGATCGCCTCACCGGGCCCGGGATCGGGCACCACGATGGTGGTGACCTCGACCGGCGCGCCCTTGCTGCGGGAGATGACTCCCCGGACTTCCTGGCTCACTTCGCCTCCTGCTGGTGGTCTGCGGCGGGGCCGCGTGCCGGGGTGGGCGGGTGTGCCACGGGCTCGGCGGTGGGCCCCCGGCGAACCTACCGCGACCACCACGGCCAGCCCAGCCGGCCCGGCGGGTTATCGCGGGCGGTGCGGGGTACGCGGGCCGCATTCGACCACGGCCAACGGGAGTGACAATGAAATTCGCGCACCTGCCGCTACGGGTCAGCATCGGGGCGTACTTCCTCAACTCGGGTCTGGGCAAGCGCACCCTGGAGGGGACCGCCGCGGAGGGCCTGCACGGGATGGCCGTAGCCGCCATGCCCCAGCTCGGTCAACTGGAGCCGGCGCGCTTCGCCAAGCTGCTGTCGTACTCGGAGATCGCCCTGGGGGCCGCGCTGATCGCGCCGTTCGTCCCGGCGCCCCTGGTCGGGCTCGGCCTGACCGCGTTCGGCGCGGGCCTGGTGCAGCTCTACCTGAAGACGCCGGGGATGCGCGAACCCGGCAGCATCCGCCCGACCCAGCAGGGCGCGGGGCTGGCCAAGGACGTCTGGCTCGTCGGCGCGGGGATCACGCTGGTGTTGGAGGGGCTGACCCACGGCCGTCGGCGGCGCTCCTGATTCCCGCTGAGGAGCACAGTTGACCGACTCCCGGTCGGTGCGGCCGTTCTACCGGCCGATGCGGCCACGTCGTCGCGACGAGCCGCACCGCGCGGCCACGCCGCTGGAGCTCTTCTTCGACCTGTGTTTCGTGGTGGCGGTGTCGCAGGCCGCCGCCAACCTGCACCACGCCGTCACCGAGGATCAGCTCGGGCACGCGCTGACCAGGTACCTGTTGGTCTTCTTCGCGATCTGGTGGTCGTGGATGAACGTCACGTGGTTCGCCTCGGCCTACGACACCGACGACGACCTCTACCGGATCGCGACGCTGGTGCAGATCGCCGGCGCGTTGATCATCGCCGCCGGCGTGCCTCGCGCGTTCGACGAGGGCGATTTCAGCGTCATCACGTACGGCTACGTGGTGATGCGGATCGCGCTCGTCGTGCAGTGGTGCCGGGCCGCCGCCGGTGACCCGGCGCACCGCCTGGCGGCCCGGCGCTACGCGATCGGCGTCACCGTCGTCCAGATCGGCTGGCTGCTCCGACTGGCCCTGCCGCAGGGGTGGGCGACCGTGGCGTTGCTGCTGCTGATCCTGGCCGACCTGCTGGTGCCGGCGGTGGCCGAGCGCCCGGGGATGACCCCCTGGCATCCGCGACACATCACCGAACGCTACGGGCTGTTCACCCTGATCGTGCTCGGTGACGTGGTGCTGGCCACGTCGGTGGCCATCCAGACCGGAGTGGACGCCGGCGACCACCACCTCTGGTGGCTCGCGGCGGCGGCCGCCGTGATCGTGTTCGCCCTGTGGTGGCTCTACTTCGACCGGCCCATCGACGCGCCCGACCGCATGCCGTACACGCTGGTCTGGGGCTATGGCCACTACCTGATCTTCGCGGCGGTCGCCGCGGTCGGCGCGGGTCTGAGCGTGTCGGTGGACCACGAGCGGCACCTCGCGCACATCTCGGAGACGGTCGCCGGGTACGCGGTGGCCGTCCCGATCGCCGTCTTCCTGCTCACGGTCTGGATGCTGCACGTGCGTCGGCAGCAGCACGGCGCGGTGGTCGTCGCCTTCCCGGTCGTCGCGCTGCTGGCGCTGCTCGCACCGCTCGGTCCGGCCCCGGTGTACGCGATGGCGGCGCTGCTGTTCGCCCTCGTGGCGTCGACCATCCTGTTGCGCCGCCGAGACGTGGGCCCGAGCACGCCGGCGACCTGACGTCGCTCACCGATCACCCACCGGACTACTGGTCCGACGCTCGGGTGAACTCCATGATCCAGTTGGTCTCCCAGGTTTGCTCGCCGTCGACCGAGAACGCCTGCTCCCACCGGGCGGTGGTCGCGCTGATGCCCGACCAGATGAACCGGCACCGGACCGGACGCCCCTCGTGCTGGTCGTCGGCGTAGAAGTGGCCGACCCCGTCGACGAAGCGGCCCACCATCGGCGGCACCCCCAGCACCCCGGTGTCGCTGCTCGCCCAGTAGATCGACCACTCCTGCCGCGCCGGATCGAAGACCCGGATCGTGGCGCCGGCGGATCCCTTGGTCGGGAACGTGATCTCGTCGAAGTGACCGCCGCCGGCGAAGAAGCCGTGTGCCACCGACACCCCGGGGAACTCCTCCCACTCGTCGGAGCCGACCAGCCGCTCGCGCAGCCGCCGGTTGACGACGTTCCAGGTGCCCACGAAGAAGTCGAAATCGCCCATCAGCGGCCCACCGGCCCTTCCGCTCGCGTGTCGCGCAGATAATCGGTCAGGTTCGGACTCGCCGGCAGCAGCATGTGCCGGACCCAGGCGGCCCGCTCGTGTTCCAGAACCGCCAACTCCCAGACGCAGCCCACCGCCGGGCGGCGTAGGTGGACGAAGTGTGCCGGGTCGTCGTCGGGACAGTCCAGCGCCGGCTGCCCGGCCGCGGCGACCCGCACCTCCACCGCGTTGTCCCACACCCAGGTGTACGCCAGCAGATAGGCGCCGGTGTCCGCGCCCCGGTGCAGCACCACCCACCCGGCGGCCGGGGTGCCGTCGTCGACGACATCGGCCAGCAGGTCGGGCAGCAGGTCGTACGCGGCCTTCTCCACCTCGGGTTCGATCGGCCGCTCCGGCTGGTCCACGTGGTAGCGCTTGAGGTGCCGGCCGGCGATCAGCACCGGCCCGGGTGTTCGTAGTTCCTTGTCGCGGAATGCCATGCCGGGACGGTAGAACGGGTCCCCTGACAACTAGTGTCAGTGAAGTGCGGGCCTCTCGACTTCTCTCCGTCCTGCTGCTGCTCCAGTCGCACGGGCGGTTGACCGCCGCGCAACTCGCCGAGCGGTTGGCCGTCTCTCCCCGCACGATCTACCGGGACGTCGAGTCGCTGCACGCCGCCGGCATCCCGCTCTACGGCGAGGCCGGGCACGCCGGCGGCTACCAACTGGTCGACGGCTGGCGGACCCGACTGACCGGGCTGACCGCCGAGGAGGCCGACCGGCTGTTCCTCGCCGGCCTGCCCGGCCCCGCCGACGAGTTGGGCTACGGCGACGTGGTGGCGGCGCTGCAACTCAAGCTGCACGCCGCGCTCCCCGCGCCGCTGCGCGACCGGGCGACCCGACTGCAACAACGCTTCCACCTGGACACTCCGGGGTGGTATGCCGACGGCGACGCCTCCCCCGAGCTGGCCCGCACGGCCGAGGCGGTCTGGCGGCAGCACCGCGTCGAGGTGCGCTACCGCGGCTGGAACGGCGAGGTGACCCGGGTCCTGGAGCCGTACGGCCTGGTGCTCAAGGGCGGTCGTTGGTATGTGGTGGCCGACCAGCCCGGCCGGGGCGCGCCCGCGACCTATCGGGTCAACCAGATCCTCGCGTTGACCCCGCTGGCGCAGGAGTTCGACCGCCCGGCCGACTTCGACCTGCCGTCCTGGTGGCGGGCGCACGTGGTGCAGTTCCGGGCCCGCCTGCACCGCGACGAGGCTCACGTCCGGCTCTCCCCCGCCGGGCGGGAGCGGTTACGCGAGATCGGCAGCGACCCGGTGGTGTCGGCGATGGACACCAGCGCCGGGGCACCGGACGCGCGGGGGTGGGTGACAGCCGTGCTGCCCATCGAGTCGCTCACCCACGCCCACGGTGACCTGCTGCGCCTCGGTGCCGACGTCGAGGTGCTGGCCCCGGTGGCGCTGCGCGAACGGCTGGCCGCCACGGCGGCCGGGCTCGCCGCGCTCTACTCGCCCGCCTGAACAGCCCCAACCGTCTCCACAGTGGAAGGGGCGGGGGCGTCGGTTGTCGGCACGGTGTGCCACCCTGGGACGGTCGTCAATGGTCACCGGAGGTGAGGGCCACGTTACGACTACGCGCACTGGTCGCCGTCCCCGGCACCGGACCGGTGACCCTCGACGTTCCCGCCGGCACACTCGCCGCCCTGGTGGCGCCGCCCCGGTTCGGCACGGCGGTCGCCCGGGTGCTGGCCGGGCTGGCCCCGCCGGTGACCGGTCGCGTCCTCGTCGGCGACCGGGACGTCACCAGCCTGCCGCCGCCACGTCGGCAGATCGGCTACGTCCCCGCCGGTGGCGCGCTGCTGCCGCAGCTCACCGTGCGGCGCAACATCGAGTACGGCCAGCGCAAACGCGAACGGGTGCACGAGGTGGCCAACGACTGGACGGCCACCGTGGTCGACCGGCTCGAGCTGGCGCTCACCCTCGCCCTGCTGCCGCACCAGATCTCCGACGCCCAGCGGTTCCGGGTGGCGCTCGCCCGAGCGGCGGCCTGCCTGCCGGAGGTGCTGGTGGTCGACCTGCCGGCCGGTTCCGCGGGCGACAGCCGCCTCGGTGACCTGATGCCTCGCCTCTCGCCGCCGGACGCCCCCGGGGTGGCGGTGCTGGTCTGCACGGCCGACCCGGCCACCCTGGCCGAGATACCGGTGCGGCACGAGCTGGTCACCGAGCCGAGCGAGGCGGCCCGATGAGGCCGGCCGCCCGGGTCGGTCGCCGTACGCTGCTGCGCGCCGCCGCCGCGGGCGCCACCGCACTGGCCGCCGGCTGCGCCGGGGCAACCCGGTCGGTGCAGGTCGCTGTGGTCTGGAGCACCAGCGAGCTGGACCGGTTCCGCGAGGTCGTCGCCGGCTACCCCGCCCGGGTGCAGGTGATCAGCGCCGGCAACGACATCGATGCGTTCCTGCGCGCCCGGCACCTGGCCGGCACCAGCCCGGATGTGGCGATCCTGCCGCGTCCCGGCCTGGTCACCGAGTACGCCCAGCGCGGCTGGCTGAGCCCGGTGCGCCCGTCCACCGACTACGCCGTGCGCGTCGAGCTGAGCGATCTGCTGATGACCGACGATGAACGGTACGGCGTGTGGGTCAAGGCGGCGCACAAGTCGCTGGTCTGGCACCTGCCCTCCATGCTGCCCGCGCCGCCGACCACCTGGGACGAACTGCTGCACCGGACCAGGGAGCTGGCCGCGCGCTCCCGACGCGACGGCGGCCCGGCGCCCCTGGCCATCGGCGCGGCGGACGGTTGGGTGCTCACCGACTGGTTCGAGAACGTTCTGGCCGACATGGCACCCGGGAGCTACTACGCCCTCGCCCAACAGGGCGCCGACTGGCAGGACAAGCCGGTACGCGACGCCCTGGACCGCCTCGCCGGGCTGTGGCGCATCAGCGGCGCGTTCGTCGGCGGCGGCCGGCGTGCCCTGCTCACCCAGTACGAGGAGTCGGTGATCCAGGTGGTGCACACGAAGCGGGCGGTG
>NZ_JBVJGQ010000011.1:0-203997 GCF_055587245.1 Micromonospora sp. NPDC047756 | reverse complement strand
CGCGGGGCGCGGGGCGCGGGGCGCGGGGCGCGGGGCGCGGGGCGCGGGGCGCGGGGCGCGGGGCGCGGGGCGCGGGGCGCGGGGCGCGGGGCGCGAGGCGCGAGGCGCGAGGCTCGAGGCGCGAAGGCGTTAGGCGGTGACTGGTACCGGGGTGGCGGCGTCGGTCGGAATGGCCTGGGGGGCCGGCGCGACCGGGTGGCGTTCCCGGGTGGACCACTGGACCGACAGCGCGGCCAGCAGCACCAGGCAGGAGCCGAGCATGTGTGCGCCGACCAGGAGCGCCGGGACGTGGGTGAAGTACTGCACGAAGCCGATCAGGCCCTGGCCCAACTCCACGGCGACCAGGATGACCGCGGCGCGGGTGGCCCGCTGCGCGCCGACGGCGCGGAACGCGAAGATCAGCGCCACCGAGAGGCCGATCAGCAGGAAGACCCCGTCCGCGTGCACCTGGGAGATCGTCTCCGGGTCGAGCCCGTTGCGGGCGGCGCCATGGTCGCCGGCGTGCGGGCCGCTGCCGGTGACCCAGGTGCCGACGACCAGCACGGCGACGGTGACGCCGGTGGTGATCCGGGCCAGCGCGCGCAGCGGTGCGGGCACCACGGCCTCGGTCGGGCCGTCGGGGTCGCCGATGCGTCGCCAGAGGGCGTACGCCGCGGCGATCACGGCCATCGAGGCGAGGAAGTGCAGCCCGACCACCCACGGGTTGAGGTTGGTCAGCACGGTGATGCCACCGATCACCGCCTGGGCGGGAATGCCCAGGAAGACCGCCACGGCCAGGGCCAGGAGCCCGGGTCGGCGGGGCCGGTGCAGCAGTACGGCCAGTACGGTGGCCAGCGCGATCAGACCGACCGCGAAGGTCAGCATCCGGTTGCCGAACTCGATGACGCCGTACACGCCCATCTCCGGCGTGGTGACGTAGGAATCGTCCGTGCATCGGGGCCAGGTGGGGCAGCCGAGGCCCGAGGCGGTCAGTCGGACGGCCCCGCCGGTGACGACGATGCCCACGTTCGCGATGATCGAGGCGAGCGCGAGGCGGCGCAGCAGGATGCCGGAGACCGGACGGACGATTCGGTTCACGGCGCAAATCCTACGCACCGTAGTGATCGAGGTTCGTCCGACTCCGTCAGTGCGGTGGTTCGGATCACCGGGGCCCGGGTTTGCGACGCTCCGGGTAATTACGTAACGTTGGCGTTGTGAAAAACGCGGCGGCGCTCTCCGGGCACCAGCCGACGGCCGTGCCGGCCGCCGGTGCGTCCGCGTCCGCGCCTGCCGTGACCACTCCGGTCGGCCCCGCCGGGCCGGCGGCGGCCGAGGTCTCCACCCGGGATCGGGTCACCCAGTTGCTGTTGGAGCAGGGTGCCACCACCGCCGCGCAGCTCGGCGCGGCGCTCGGGCTCAGCCCGGCGGCGATCCGCCGACACCTCGACGCGATGCTTGCCGACGGTGACGTCTACGCCCGCGAGCAGCCCGTGCAGGGCAGCCGCGGTCGGGGTCGCCCGGCGAAGGTGTTCCTGCTGACCGAGGCCGCCCGGGTCCGCTGTGGCACACACCACTACGACAACATGGCCACCGCGGCGTTGCGCTGGATCGCCCGCAGCGGCGGTCCGGACGCGGTGGAGGCGTTCGCCACCGAGCAGGTGTCCGCTCTCGAGTCCCGCTGTCGGACGGCCATGGAGGATGCGGGCGACGACCCTCTCGCCCGAGCCGAGGCACTTGCCGCAGCGCTCACCGGCGAGGGTTACGCTGCCAATGCGACCACGATCGCCTCTGGCGGCCAGCTCTGTCAGCACCACTGCCCGGTGGCGCACGTGGCCGCCGAGTTTCCACAGCTGTGCGAGGCCGAGACCGCGGTCATCTCCCGTCTGGTCGGCACCCACGTGCAGCGTCTGGCCACCATCGCGCACGGCGACGGGGTGTGCACCACGCACATCCCGGCCCAGCCGGGCCGCGCTCAATCCGGTAATCCCGTAACCACTGTGAGGACAGATAGATGACCGAGCAGATCGTCCAGCCCCTGACCCAGGAAGAGCAGCTCGCCGCCCTGGGCCGGTACGAGTACGGCTGGTCCGACCCGGACGCCGCCGGGGCTGCCGCCCAGCGCGGCATCAACGAGGCGGTGGTGCGGGACATCTCGGCCAAGAAGGGCGAGCCGGAGTGGATGCTCGACCTGCGGCTGAAGGGCCTGCGGCTGTTCGGTCGTAAGCCGATGCCGGCCTGGGGCGCGGACCTCACCGGGATCGACTTCGACAACATCAAGTACTTCGTCCGGTCGACCGAGAAGCAGGCCACCAGCTGGGAGGACCTGCCCGAGGACATCAAGAACACCTACGACCGGCTGGGCATCCCGGAGGCGGAGAAGCAGCGGCTGGTCGCCGGTGTCGCGGCGCAGTACGAGTCGGAGGTCGTCTACCACAAGATCCGCGAGGACCTTGAGGAGCAGGGCGTCCTCTTCCTGGACACCGACACGGCGCTGCGCGAGCACGAGGACGTCTTCAAGGAGTACTTCGGCACCGTGATCCCGGTCGGCGACAACAAGTTCGCCGCGCTGAACACCTCGGTGTGGTCCGGTGGCTCGTTCATCTACGTGCCGAAGGGTGTGCACGTCGAGATCCCGCTGCAGGCCTACTTCCGGATCAACACGGAGAACATGGGCCAGTTCGAGCGGACGCTGATCATCGTCGACGAGGGCGCGTACGTGCACTACGTCGAGGGCTGCACCGCCCCGCTCTACTCCTCCGACTCGCTGCACAGCGCGGTCGTGGAGATCATCGTCAAGAAGAACGCGCGGTGCCGCTACACGACCATCCAGAACTGGTCGAACAACGTCTACAACCTGGTCACCAAGCGCGCCGTCTGCCACGAGGGCGCGACCATGGAGTGGGTCGACGGCAACATCGGTTCCAAGGTGACCATGAAGTACCCGGCGGTCTACATGACCGGCGAGCACGCCAAGGGCGAGGTGCTCTCGGTGGCGATGGCCGGCGAGGGCCAGCACCAGGACGCCGGCGCCAAGATGGTGCACGCCGCGCCGCACACCTCCTCGACCATCGTGTCGAAGTCGATCGCCCGTGGCGGCGGCCGCACCTCGTACCGGGGTCTGGTGCAGGTGCTGGAGGGTTCGCACCACAGCCGGAGCACGGTGAAGTGCGACGCCCTGCTCGTCGACACGATCTCCCGCTCGGACACCTACCCGTACGTCGACATCCGTGAGGACGACGTGTCGATGGGGCACGAGGCGACCGTCTCCAAGATCAGTGATGACCAGCTCTTCTACCTGATGAGCCGGGGCCTGAGCGAGGACGAGGCGATGGCGATGATCGTGCGCGGCTTCATCGAGCCGATCGCCAAGGAACTTCCGATGGAGTACGCCCTGGAGCTCAACCGCCTGATCGAGCTTCAGATGGAGGGCGCGGTCGGCTGACGCCGCCTCCGCCCGGCCATGGCCGGACCCGGACCCGGTACGCCGGGTCCGGTCCAGCCCGCTTCGACCCTCCGATTCATGACAGACCAAGGAAGACATGACTACCCAGGCTTCCGCGCCGCCGCCCAGCACCAAGTCGCAGGCGCTGCGCTCGTACGACGTCGCCGACTTCCCGGCCCTCAGCGGCCTGGAGGAGGAGTGGCGCTTCACCCCGCTCAAGCGCCTGCGCGGCCTCACCGGCGACGCGCCGGCCGCGACCGGCGCGGTCCGACACGAGTACGGTGACCTGCCCGAGGGCGTCGCCATCACCCGGGTCGGCCGTGACGACGAGCGCATCGGCAGCGTGCTGATCCCGGTCGACCGGGTCAGCGCGTTGGCTCACGGTGCCGCCGCGGACGCACTGCTGCTGCGGGTGGACCCCGACGTGGTGCTCGGCGAGGCGGTACGGCTGCGGGTGGTCGGCGAGGGTGTCGAGCAGCCGGCGTTCGGTCACACCTTCGTCGAGGTGGGCCGGTTCGCCGAGGCGACAGTGGTGCTGGAGCACGTCGGGTCGGCCACCCTGGCCGACAACGTCGAGGTCGCCGTGGCCGATGGCGCGAAGCTGACGCTGGTCACGGTCGCCGACTGGGCCGACGACGCGGTCCAGGCCCAGCACCTGAAGATCAAGCTGGGTCGGGACGCCAAGGTCATCCACATCCAGGTCTCCCTGGGCGGCGACCTGGTCCGGCAGTTCACCAGCGTGGAATACACCGGGCGCGGGGGCGAGGCCGAGCTGTACGGCGTCTACTTCGCCGACTCCGGCCAGCACCTGGAGCACCGGCAGCTGGTCGACCACAATGTGCCGGACTGCCGCAGCTACGTCGGCTACCGGGGCGCTCTGCAGGGCGAGAGCGCGCACACCGTCTGGGTGGGCGACGTGCTCATCCAGGCCGAGGCGACCGGCACCGACACGTACGAGATCAACCGGAACCTGCTGCTCACCGACGGCGCGCGCGCGGACTCCGTACCCAATCTGGAGATCGAGACCGGCGAGATCGCCGGCGCCGGTCACGCCAGCGCGACCGGCCGCTTCGACGACGAGCAGCTGTTCTACCTGATGGCCCGGGGCATCCCGGAGAGTGAGGCCCGCCGGCTGGTGGTCCGTGGCTTCTTCGCCGAGCTGATCAACAAGATCCCGGTGGAGTCGCTGCGGGAGAGCCTCGGTGACGCCATCGAGGCCCGGCTGACCAAGGCCGGCGCTTGATGATCCGGCTCTGCTCCACCGAGGACGTGCCGAAGGGCACCGCGATCCGCGCGGACGTCGACGGCACGCCGATCGCCCTGGTGCACGGCGAGGACGGCACCTTCTACGCCGCGTACGACGAGTGCTCGCACGCCGCCGTCGCGCTCTCCGAGGGCGAGGTCGACGGCTGCACGCTCGAGTGCTGGTTGCACGGCTCGCGCTTCGACCTGCGCACCGGCGAGCCGACCGGCCTGCCCGCCACCGAACCCGTCCCCGTCTACCCCGTCGAAGTCCGCGACGGCGACATCTACCTCAGCCTGACGCCGAGTAATGGAGTGACCCGATAATGAGCACCCTGGAGATCCGCGACCTGAAGGTGTCGGTCAAGCTGCCCGAGGGTGAGCTCAAGCCGATCCTGGCCGGCGTCGACCTGACCGTGAAGTCGGGCGAGACCCACGCGATCATGGGCCCGAACGGTTCCGGCAAGTCCACCCTGGCGTACTCGATCGCCGGCCACCCCAAGTACGAGATCACCGGCGGCACGGTGACCCTCGACGGCGAGGACGTGCTGGCCATGACCGTCGACGAGCGCGCCCGCGCCGGCCTCTTCCTGGCCATGCAGTACCCGGTCGAGGTGCCCGGCGTCTCGGTGGCGAACTTCCTGCGGACCGCGAAGACCGCCATCGACGGCGAGGCGCCGAAGCTGCGCACCTGGGGCGGCGAGCTGCGCGGCGCGATGGAGCGCCTCCAGATGGACCCGGCGTTCGCCCAGCGCAACGTCAACGAGGGCTTCTCCGGTGGTGAGAAGAAGCGGCACGAGATCGTCCAGCTGGAGCTGCTCAAGCCGAAGATCGCGATCCTCGACGAGACCGACTCCGGCCTCGACGTGGACGCGCTGCGCGTGGTCAGCGAGGGCGTCAACCGGGTCCGCGACACCGGCGACACCGGCGTGCTGCTGATCACCCACTACACGCGGATCCTGCGCTACATCAAGCCGGACTTCGTGCACGTCTTCGTTGCCGGCCGGATCGTCGAGCAGGGCGGCCCGGAGCTGGCCGACAAGCTTGAGGCCGAGGGCTACGAGCGGTACGCCGCCGGGGCCGGCACGGCCAAGGCCTGAGCGGAAGAGGCGCTGCCGAGATGACCAGCATCGCGATCCCCGAGGGGATGCCGCAGTACGACGACGTGCCGCGTTTCGACGTGGCCCGGGTGCGCGCCGATTTCCCGATCCTGGACCGGGAGATCAACGGGCACCCGCTGGTCTACCTCGACAGCGCCAACACCTCTCACAAACCGCGCCAGGTGCTCGACGTGCTCGACGAGCACTACGCGCGGCACAACGCGAACGTGTCGCGGTCGGTGCACACCCTGGGCACCGAGGCCACCGAGGCGTACGAGGGGGCGCGGGCGAAGGTCGCCGCGTTCATCAACGCGCCGAGCGTCGACGAGGTGGTGTTCACCAAGAACTCCACCGAGGCGATCAACATCGTGGCGTACGCCTTCTCGAACGCCTCGCTGCGCGCGGACGCCGACAGTCGTTTCCGGCTGGGCCCGGGTGACGAGGTGGTGATCTCCGAGATGGAGCACCACTCGAACATCGTTCCGTGGCAGCTGCTCTGTGAGCGGACCGGCGCGACGCTGCGGTGGTTCCCGGTCACCGACCAGGGCCGGCTGGACGAGTCCGGCCTGGAGGACCTGGTCACCGAACGGACGAAGATCGTCTCGTTGGTGCACGTGTCGAACATCCTGGGCACTGTCAACGCGACCTCCCGGATCACCGCCCGGGTCCGCGAGGTGGGCGCGCTGCTGCTGCTGGACTGCTCGCAGTCGGCGCCGCACCTGCCCCTCGATGTGGTCGACCTGGACGCCGACTACATCGTGTTCACCGGCCACAAGATGTGCGGCCCGACCGGCATCGGTGTGCTCTGGGGCCGGGCCGAGCTGCTGGCGGCCATGCCGCCGGTGATGGGTGGCGGCTCGATGATCGAGACGGTCACCATGGGCCGCTCGACGTTCGCCGCCCCGCCGGCCCGGTTCGAGGCCGGCACCCCGCCGATCGCCGAGGCGGTCGCGTTGGGCGCGGCGGTGGACTACCTGACCGGCGTCGGGATGCGGGCCATCCAGTGGCACGAGAAGGAGCTGACGGCGTACGCGCTGGACGCCTTCGGCTCGGTGCCGGACCTGCGGATCTTCGGCCCGAGCGTGCCGGTGGGCCGGGGCGGCACCATCTCGTTCGCGCTCGGTGACGTGCACCCGCACGACGTGGGTCAGGTGCTCGACTCCCTCGGCGTTCAGGTGCGGGTGGGTCACCACTGTGCCAAGCCGGTGTGCAGCCGGTTCGGCGTCCCGGCCATGACCCGGGCCTCGTTCTACCTCTACACCACCACCGAGGAGATCGACGCTCTGGTGGCCGGTCTGGAGCAGGTACGGAAGGTGTTCGACTGATGCAGCTCGACCAGCTCTACCAGGAGATCATCCTGGACCACTACAAGCGCCCGCACGGGCGTGGCCTGCGCGATGCCGACGACCCGGGCGACCAGGTCGCGGAGGCGCACCACGTCAACCCCACCTGTGGTGACGAGGTCACCGTCCGGGTGGCCACCGACGGCACTGTGCTGCACGACATCTCGTACGACGGGATGGGCTGCTCGATCAGTCAGGCGTCGGCGAGTGTGCTGCACGAGTTGCTGCGTGGTCGGGGCGCCGGGGAAGCATTCGAGGTGCACGAGGCGTTCGTGGAGTTGATGTCCGGACGTGGCCAGGTCACGCCGGACGAGGACGTGCTCGGTGACGGGGTTGCTTTCGCGGGTGTGGCCCGTTACCCCGCCCGGGTCAAGTGCGCGCTGCTGCCGTGGATGGCGTTCAAGGACGCCGCGGCACGCGCCGGTGTGGGCACGAGCCCGGAGGTGAAGGCGTGAGCGAGCGTCAGCGAGCGAATGACACAGTGGTGCCTCGCGGCATCACGCAGCGAAGCGGAGGGACGGCATGAGCGAGCGTCAGCGAGCGAATCAGTGGTTCAGCGCGTTGGTGCCTCATGGCGTCACGCAGCGAAGCGGAGGGACGGCATGAGCGAGAACACCGCTACTGAGGCGACGCCGGAGGCCGGTGACACCACGGTGGTGCCGCAGACCGACGCCTCGACGACCGATGGCACCGGTGACGCCGCCGCTCCTGCGGGCGGCGTCAGCAAGGCCATGATCGCCGACATCGAGGAGGCGATGAAGGACGTCGTCGACCCGGAGCTCGGCATCAACGTGGTCGACCTCGGCCTCGTGTACGGCGTCCACGTCGATGACGAGAACGTCGCCACCCTGGACATGACGCTCACCTCGGCGGCCTGCCCGCTGACCGACGTCATCGAGGACCAGACCCGGCAGGCGCTGACCACCGGCCCCGGTGGCGGCCTGGTCAACGACATCCGGATCAACTGGGTGTGGCTCCCGCCGTGGGGGCCGGACAAGATCACTGACGAGGGTCGGGACCAGCTTCGCTCTCTCGGCTTCAACGTCTGATCCGAACCCACTTCGTCGAGCGCGGT
The DNA here is from genome assembly GCF_055587245.1 of Micromonospora sp. NPDC047756. Classification (NCBI taxonomy): domain Bacteria; kingdom Bacillati; phylum Actinomycetota; class Actinomycetes; order Micromonosporales; family Micromonosporaceae; genus Micromonospora; species Micromonospora sp. NPDC047756. The sequence goes on along the minus strand of NZ_JBVJGQ010000011.1, from coordinate 195,816 downwards.
ACCCGTCCGGGTGCCGCGCTCGACGCGTTTCCAGGCCAGCCCGAAAGTAGTGGAACGGATCGTTCCGGTCTGATAAGCTGAACCCATCAAGCGGAGCGGAATATTCCGATCCGACAGCGGGCGGGTCAGCGCGCTGGAAGCCGGCGGAGAGGGCAGGGCGATGAGCGAGATGGTGGCGGGGCAGTGGCGGACCGTGCTCGAAGAGGCGCACGCCGCGCTTCGGACGGCAGTCGAGGGAGTTCCGGCCGACGCCTGGGAGCGGCCCACCCCGTGCGCGCGATGGAACGTCACCCAGGTGCTTCAGCACGCGGTCGGTGACCAGCTCGCCTTCGCGGCGGCGATCGACGGCGGGCCGGGGCCAGCGGAGGACCCGTTCGCCCCCTCCGGCCGGGTCGACGGTGACAAGCTCGCCGGCCTGCACGCCGCGCTCGACGCGTCCGCCCGGGCCTGGAAGGGCGTCGCCGACGACGACCCGGAGGTGCCCACGCCGCTGCCTCAGGGCAAGCTGCCGGCCGACGTCGGCGCCGTAGCGTGCGCCCTGGACGCCGCAGTGCACGCCTGGGACATCGCGGTGGCCACCGGCCAGCCGTCCCCGCTCGGCGCCGAACTGGCCCGCCCCCTGCTGGTGGTGGCCCGACAGATCGTCGAGCCGCTACGGGCCTACGGCGCGTACGCCCCGGCGATCGACTCCGCTCCGCAGGCCGACGAGGTCGCCGCCCTGCTCGCCTACCTCGGTCGCGACCCCCGACTGACCGCCTGAGGTTCGGCTCTGCTCCCTCGGCCGATCCCAAACGCCAAGATCGCGCTCGATCCTCGATGTAGTGGCCTCGGTACGTCACCGAGGCCACTACATCCTGGTTCGAGCACATCTTGGTGGCGTGCCTGTCGTCAAGATCCGCGCAGGATCAGGGATGTTGGTGTCTCCGGGCGTGTCGGAGGCAGCAGCATCGGAGATGTTGTGAGGATCTTGGGCGCGGGGCGCGGGGCGCGGGGCGCGGGGCGCGGGGCGCGGGGCGCGGGGCGCGGGGCGCGGGGCGCGGGGCGCGGGGCGCGGGGCGCGGCGGAAATCGGTGGCGGGGCGCGGGGTCGGCGCGGAGGATGCGCGTGTGACTGAGGCGTACCCGAAGCAGGTTCCTGTCCGTGCGGCCACTGCCGTGCGTCGACAGCGCAGCCCGCGCCGGCCCGCCTCGATCCCGCGCCCGCCGTCGTGAGCGGCGCGTTCCTCGCCGGTCTCGTGGCCGGATACGGCGTCGCCATTCCCGTTGGGGCGATCGCGATTCTGATCCTGGGGCTCAGTGCCCGTACGTCGTTTCGGGTGGGTGCGGCCGCAGCGCTCGCGGTGGCGACGGCCGATGGGCTCTACGCGGTGGTGGCCGTGCTCGGCGGCGCGGGCCTGGCCGGGATCATCGCGCCGGTCGCCGGGCCTCTGCGGGTGGTCGCCGCCCTGGTGCTGCTCGGCCTCGCCGGGCACGGCCTGTGGCGGACCTGGTCCGCGCACCGCTCGCAGCGACCGCCGACGGCACGCGACGGCGGGGGTATGAGCACTCCGGGGCGGGCCTACGCGGCGCTGCTCGGGTTGACTCTGCTGAACCCGATGACGGTGCTCTACTTCACCGCCCTGGTGCTCGGTCGCGGGGACACGGCCGACTCGGGCATGCTCCCGGTGGTGCTCTTCGTGGCCGGGGTGTTCCTGGCGTCGGCGAGCTGGCAACTGGTCATCGCCGGCGGTGGCACCGTGGTCGGTCGGGCGCTGACCGGGCCGCGTGGCCGGCTGGTGACCGGCCTGGTCTCCAGCGCGCTCATCGCCGCGTTGGCGGTGGCCGCGCTACTGCCAGGCTGAACGCCCACGGCGACCATCCGACGCGGCGGTCGGCCCCGCAGGAGGTGGCGGGTCAGACCGAGCCGGACCAGGTTCACCGGCGGCTCAGCCACCCCGACCGCGCCCGACCGCGCCGGGTCGGCGTGTCGTCGGGTGTGCCCCCTGGCCGGGCACACGGCCCGCCCGGGGGGCCGGATGGGTTCGCTGTGCCGTACGGTCGGGCGATGACCAGTCGACCCGCAGCCGGCGGAGGCCGGTGGGTCGAGGTCGATCCGGCCCGCGTCGGCCGCTGGGTCGAGGGCTTCGCCGACCGGCACGGCCCGCCGAGCACCAGCGCGATGGAGTACGGCCTACTGCTCGCCGCCCCGGACGGGGCGACCGCCGAGCTGCACGCCCCGCCGGGTGCGCCGGGCGGCGCGGACGTGGCCGGGTTCGTGGCCTCCGCTGTCACGCCCCGCCGGATCGGCCTGCTGCTGGCCCGCAAGGGCGCGGTGGCGCTCGGGGTGGCCGAGGGTAGCGACCTCGTCGTCTCCAAGGTGGACACCCGCTACGTGCAGGGGCGCACCGCCGCGGGGGGTTGGTCGCAGCACCGGTTCGCTCGCCGGCGTGACAACCAGGCGAAGGCGGCGCTGGGCGACGCGGCGGACCTGGCCGTACGGCTGCTGTTGCCGGAGGTGGCGACGCTCGCCGCGCTGGTCTGCGGCGGTGACCGGCGGGCGGTGGACGGGGTGCTGACCGACCGGCGGTTGGCCCCCCTCGTGCCGTTGCGGGCGGAGCGGCTGCTCGACGTGCCGGAGCCCCGGCACGCGGTGCTGGTCGCGGCGGTGGGTGCGGCCCGGGGGGTACGGATCCTGGTGCGCGACCCCGACTGACCTCGGCCTGCGCCGGCGTGGTCGGAGGCTTGCGCCGGCGTGCTCGGAGGCCTGCACCCGCAGCGTCGGAGGCCCGCGCGGGCGGCGCCGGAGCCCTGCACCCGCAGCGTCGGAGGCCCGCGCGGGCGGCGTCGGAGCCCTGCACCCGCAGCGTCGGAGGCCCGCGCGGGCGGCGTCGGAGCCCTGCACCCGCAGCGTCGGAGGCCCGCGCGGGCGGCGCCGGAGGGGAGACGGTCGCCACCCGATACGGGGTTCGCGCCGTGCTGTCCGGCCGGCGGTTGGAGGATGGGCGCGTGGAGTTTCTGGTTGACATGGTGACGACGGTGCCCGACGGCACGTCGGAGGACGGCGTCGCCGACATGCGTGCGCGCGAGGCGGCGCGTTCGGCCGAGCTGACGGCTCAGGGCAGTCTCCTGCGGCTGTGGCGGCCGCCGCTGGCACCGGGGGAGTGGCGGACGTGGGGGCTGTTCCAGGCCGACGACGCCGATGAGCTGGAGGCCGTGCTCGCGTCGATGCCGCTGCGCGCCTGGCGGCGCGAGACCGTGACGCCGTTGACGCCACACCCGAACGACCCGGGTCAGCCGCCGCGCTGAGCCGGCGAGGGTACGCCGCTTCGACAGGCACGCCAGGGGACACGTCCGTCAGCAGGGAGATCACCATGTCCGACGCTCAGATTCTGCGTACCGTCCTCGACCAGTGGAAATCGGCTGTCGACGCCCACCAGCCCGATCGGGTCGCGGCCTGTTTCACCGACGACGCGATCTTTCAGGGGTTGCAGCCGTACACGGTCGGTCGTGCCGGCGTCGCCGCGTACTACGCCGGGCAGCCGCTCGGCCTGACCGCCGCGTACGACATCCGGGAGATCCGCCGTCTCGCTGACGACGTGGTGCTCGGCTACCTGGAGGTGGAGTTCGGCTTCACCGACCGGCCGGCGCTGACCGTCAACCTCGGCGTGCTCCTGCGGCGGGTCGACGGCGACTGGCTCATCGGCCACTACCAGGTCTCGCGGCTCACCTGAGCCCGGAGCGTCGGCCGGAATGACGATCGTGGCAGGCCCGCCGACGGGCCTGCCACGATATCGGAGCGGTTGTCAGAGCTGGTCGGTGCCGAAGGTGTCGCAGGTCTTCGGGTCGCCGCGGTCGTAGCCCTGGGTGAACCAACGCTTGCGCTGCTCGGACGTGCCGTGGGTGAACTGGTCAGGGTTGACCCGCCCGCCGGAGCGCTCCTGGATGCTGTCGTCGCCGATCGCCTCGGCGGCCTGCACCGCCTCGCTGATGTCGGTCTGGGTGATGGACTTGAACAGCGGTTCCTGGCCGGTCTTGTCCTTGCTCTCGGTGGCGTGCTTGGCCCAGGCGCCGGCGTAGCAGTCGGCCTGCAACTCCAGTCGTACGGAGGCGGACTGGGGGCCGCTCTGGTCGCCCTGGCCGGCCTTGGCGTTGGTGCCGAGGAGGTTCTGGACGTGGTGTCCGTACTCGTGGGCGAGCACGTACGGCTGGGCGAACTCGCCCTTCGCCCCGAACCGGGACGCCAGCTCGTCGTAGAAGCTCAGGTCGATGTAGACCTGCTTGTCGGCGGGGCAGTAGAACGGGCCGACGCCCGAGTCGGCCTGGCCGCAGCCGGTGTTGACGGCGGCCTGGAAGAAGTTGGTGTCGGTCTGCTCGTACTCTCCCTTGCCCAGCTCCGGGTACGCCTTCTGCCAGTAGGCCTGGATGCTGTTGACGTAGATCGCGTTGCGGCAGCGCGCGTCGTCGAGACGCTCGGGGTTGTCGCGGGAGCACAGCTGCTCCAGATCGGTGCCGCCGGCCTGACCGCCCTCGTCGCCGTTCGTCATGGCGTTGAGACCGAAGCCGCCGCCGAGCAGCGCGACGAGCACCGCCACCACGATGCCGATGATGCCGCCCCGACCGCCGCCTCCGGGGATCGGGATGCCGAAGCCGCCTCCGCCACCGCGGCCCACGTCGTTGACCTGCGAGGTGTCGATTTCGGCCCGCTCGTTGAGTTCCATGGTGACCCCGATCGCCGTATGCCGGTGAGTGTCTTTTGTGTGTCGTTTCGTCCATCGAGTGCCGGACGGGGTCCGGACAGGCGTTCCGGTACCCGATGATCTTGGTTGGTAATCCGGGCCGACGCTCCGGCGGGGCCCGGTACACTTGTCAGGTGCTGCGCTGCGAAGGCTGAACCGCCCCGCGCCGTCGGGCCCTGAGCCCGCCGGCCGTTTCGCGTGCCCCGAGTCAGCCTTCCGAACCCCGAGAGCGAGCCCCGCAAACATGATCACTGCCACCGGCCTGGAACTGCGTGCCGGTTCCCGGATCCTGCTGTCCGACACCACCCTGCGCGTGCAGCCCGGTGACCGGATCGGCCTGGTCGGTCGCAACGGCGCCGGCAAGACCACCACGCTGAAGGTGCTCGCCGGCGAGGGGCAGCCGTACGGCGGCCAGATCGACCAGCGCAGCGCCATCGGTTACCTGCCGCAGGACCCGCGCACCGGTGACCTGGAGGTCACCGGCCGCGACCGGGTGCTCTCCGCGCGCGGTCTGGACGTGCTGATGGCCCAGATGCAGGAGATCGAGGCGCGCCTCGCCGAGGACGCCGACGACAAGCTGGTCCGACGCTACGGCGCGCTGGAGGACCAGTTCGCCGCCCTCGGCGGGTACGCGGCAGAGGCCGAGGCCGCCCGGATCTGCGCCAACCTCGGCCTACCGGACCGGGCACTCGCGCAGACCATCGGCACCCTCTCGGGTGGCCAGCGCCGCCGCATCGAGCTGGCCCGGATCCTGTTCCGTGACGCGGGCGAGAACGGCGGCGGCATCCTGCTGCTCGACGAGCCCACCAACCACCTCGACGCCGACTCGATCACCTGGCTGCGGGGCTTCCTCGCCAACCACAAGGGCGGCCTGATCGTGATCTCCCACGACGGCGCGCTGCTGGAGTCGGTGGTCAACAAGGTCTGGTTCCTCGACGCCACCCGGTCGGTCATCGACGTCTACAACCTGGGCTGGAAGGCGTACCTGGAGGCGCGCGAGACCGACGAGCGGCGCCGCCGCCGGGAGCGGGCCAACGCGGAGAAGAAGGCCGGCGCGCTGATGGCGCAGGCCGACAAGATGCGGGCCAAGGCCACCAAGACGGTGGCCGCGCAGAACATGGCCCGCCGTGCCGAGAAGCTGATCTCCGGCCTGGAGGAGGTGCGGGTCGCCGACCGGGTAGCCAAGGTGCGCTTCCCCAGTCCCGCGCCGTGCGGCAAGACCCCGCTCACCGCGACCGGCCTCTCCAAGTCGTACGGATCGCTGGAGATTTTCACCGACGTCAACGTCGCGGTGGACCGGGGCTCCCGGGTGGCCATCCTCGGGCTCAACGGCGCGGGCAAGACGACCCTGCTGCGGATGCTCGGCGGGCTGCTCAGCCCGGACACCGGCGAGGTGCACGCGGGGCACGGCCTGCGGCTGGGCTACTACGCCCAGGAGCACGAGACGCTGGACGTGGAGCGGACGGTCCTGGAGAACATGCGCGCCGCCGCCGTCGAACAGTCCGACACCGACCTGCGCAAGATCCTCGGTGCGTTCCTGTTCTCCGGTGACGACGTGAACAAGCCGGCCGGGGTGCTCTCCGGCGGCGAGAAGACCCGGCTGGCGCTGTCCACCCTGGTCTGTTCCGGCGCCAACGTGCTGTTGCTCGACGAGCCGACGAACAACCTCGACCCGGTCAGCCGGGAGCAGGTCCTCGACGCCATCGCCAACTATCCCGGCGCGATCGTCCTGGTCACCCACGACCCGGGTGCGGTGCTGGCGCTCAAGCCGGACCGGGCCATCCTGCTGCCCGACGGCGACGAGGACGCCTGGAGCGACGACCTGCTCGAACTTGTCGAACTGGCCTGATCAGGCTCCCGGCCGGCCCTCAGCCGAGCAGGTCGACCAGCCGGCCGACGACGCCGGAGCTGACCAGGATCACCACGCCGATGCCGATGAAGATCGTCGGCACCAGCCAGTGGCCGGCGCGTTCGACCAGCCGGACCACCCGCGGGTGCCCTCCCAGCCACGCGCCGACGGCACACCACAGCGCGATGAGCAGCACGAAGATCAGGAGGAACACCGCGCTGTCGGCGGGGCCGAGAGCGCGGAAGACGGGTACGTAGACGGCCACGTTGTCGGCGCCGTTCGCGATCGTCACGCCGGCCACGCCGAGCGCTCCGGTGACGAGAGTGGGGGTCTCGTCCTCGTCGGAGCGACGCAGCGCGCGTACGCCGAGCGCGATCGGTAACAGGCCGAGAAGCCCCGTCCACGGGTCCGGCACCACGAGCAGCCCGGCCGCCACCACCGCGCTCGCCAGCGCGAGCGCACCGATACCGACGTATTGGCCGGCGACAATCTGCCACGGGCGGGGCCGACCGGTGGTGCGGGCCGCGACGAAGAACAGGGTCAGGATGACGATGTCGTCGATGTCGGTCGCGGCGAAGACCAGTGCCGCTCCGGCCGCCGTGCTGAGCAGGTCGATCACGACGGCAGGTTACGGCTTGCCGGCAGCAGCCAGCGCCGGCGGGTGGTACGCCCGGACGCCGCGGCGGGCCGCATCGCCAGGATCACTCTATCGGGAAGCTGACATTGCATAGCGTGTCGGTTGGCGAAGAGTTGATATCTGGCGCATGATCGTTCGAGGCGGTCTAATAGGTGGGACCGTATCCGAACCGCACAGTCTGGGACGTGAGGACACAGCATGGCAGCCACTGGCACAGCCACCAGCACTGAGAAGGGTCGCCGGATCGTCGGAGCCGAGCGTCAGACGCTCGCCAAGGACCTGGTAAAGCGGTACACCTCGGGGGAGAGCATCCGCGCGTTGGCGGCCTCGACCGGCCGTTCCTACGGGTTCATCCACCGAGTGCTCACCGAGTCCGGCGTGCAGCTGCGTCAGCGCGGTGGCGCCCGACGCCGCAAGAAGGCGTGACCCGCCCCTCAGCGTCGTCCACCAGCGCCGCGCCCCGGGAAGCCCGGTGACCGCCGAGGCGACCGGGGTTCGGCTGACTTGCGACGGGCCGGTCGCCACGGTGACGTTGTGCCGGCCCGACGTGCTCAATGCCCAGACGCCCGCGATGTGGCGAGCGATGAGCGACTTCTCCCGCGACCTGCCCGGCGATGTGCGGGTGGTGGTGGTCCGCGGCGAGGGTCGCGCGTTCTCCGCCGGCCTCGATCTCGCGGTGGCGGGCGCCTCCGGTCCGGGGTCGTTCGCCGAGCTGGCCACGCTGCCCGAGCAGGAGTGCGCCGAGCGCATCGCGGAGTTCCAGGCCGGCTTCACCTGGCTGCACCGGCCGGACGTCGTCTCTGTCGCGGCCGTGCAGGGCCACGCGATCGGTGCTGGCTTTCAGCTCGCGCTCGCCTGTGACCTGCGAGTGCTGTCCGCGGACGCGAAGTTGTCGATGGCCGAGGTGACCCTCGGCCTGGTGCCGGATCTGGCCGGGACGAAACGCCTCGTCGAGCTGGTCGGCTACTCGCGGGCGTTGGAGATCTGTGCGACCGGCCGCCGGTTGGACGCCGCCGAGGCGGACCGGATCGGGCTGGCCACCCTGGTCGTACCCCCGGCCGAGTTGGACGGCGCGGTGCGGGACCTGACCGCCGGCCTGCTCTCCGGGGCTCGCGACGCGGTGGTCGAGATCAAGGCGCTGCTCGCCGGGGCCGCCGGGCGGTCGCACGCCGACCAGCAGCGCGCCGAGCGGGAGGCGCAGACCCGTCGGCTGCGTGACCTCGCCGGCAGGGGAGAATAGGTAAGGACCGCACGGGAAGATCCGGGTTACGACCGAGGTTGTCACACTCGTCGGGAGAATTGACCTGACGGTGCGGTCCGCCCGGCAACCCGGAGGTGAGCGATGTCCAACCCGATGTCCGGCGGTGGCATGGCCGGGTGGAGCATGCTCCGGTCGATGCGCAACCGCGACGAGGTCTCCACCCACCGGCTCAAGCGCGGGGTGGCCCGCCGCATCGTCGCCTTCGCCCACCCCTACCGGCGCGACATCGTCGTCTTCCTGGCCACCGTGGTGTTGGCCGCCATCATCGGCGTGGCCACCCCGGTGCTCGCCGGCGACGTGATCAACGCGATCAACCGGGGCGGCACCGAGGCCGGGCAGCTCGTGGTGCGGCTGGCCCTGTTCATCGCCGCGCTCGCGGTCGCCGACGCGCTGCTGTCGCTGGCCCAGCGGTGGTATTCCGCCCGCATCGGCGAGGGCATCATCTTCAACCTGCGCACCCGGGTCTACGACCACGTGCAGCGGATGCCGTTGCAGTTCTTCACCCGCACCCAGACCGGCGCCCTGGTCAGCAGGCTCAACAACGACGTGCTCGGCGCCCAGCGGGCGTTCACCTCCACCCTGTCCGGTGTGGTCAGCAACGTCATCCAGCTGGTCCTCACCGCGGCGGTGATGTTCACCCTCTCCTGGCAGATCACCGCGCTGTCACTGGTGCTGCTACCGATCTTCATCATTCCGGCCCGCCGGGTCGGCAAGCGACTGGCCGAGATCACCCGCGAGGCGTACAACCTCGACGCCAAGATGAACGCGACGATGACCGAGCGGTTCGGGGTGGCCGGCGCGCTGCTGGTGAAGCTCTTCGGCCAGCCCGAGATCGAGGCCCGCCGGTTCGGCGACCGGGCCGAGCGGGTCCGCGACATCGGCATCCAGTCCGCCATGTATTCCCGCACCTTCTTCGTGGCGATGCTGCTGGTCGCCTCGCTGGCGCAGGCGCTGACCTACGGTCTCGGCGGCTGGCTCGCGGTGACCGGCGGGGTCAGCGCCGGCACCGTGGTGACGCTCGCGCTGCTGCTCACCCGTCTGTACGGGCCGCTCACCGCGCTCTCCAACGTCCGGGTGGACGTGATGAGCGCGCTGGTCTCCTTCGACCGGGTCTTCGAGGTGCTCGACCTCAAGCCGGGCATCGTGGAGAAGCCCGACGCGGTGCCGGTGCCCCTGGGCGCCGGCCGGGTCGACTTCCGCGACGTGCGTTTCCGCTACCCGAGCGCCGCCGAGATCTCCCTCGCCTCCCTGGAGGAGGTCGCCACCCTCGACCGGACCGTCAACGAACCGGTGCTCAAGGGGGTCTCGTTCAGCGTCGAGCCGGGGCAGATGGTCGCGCTGGTCGGCCCGTCCGGGGCGGGCAAGTCGACGCTGTCGATGCTCATCTCCCGGATCTACGACGTCAGCGACGGGCAGGTGCTCGTCGGCGGGGTGGACGTACGCGACGCGACGCTCGCCTCCCTGCGCGACGAGATCGGTGTGGTCACTCAGGATTCGCACCTGTTCCACGAGACGATCGCCGAGAATCTGCGCTACGCCAAGCCGGACGCCACCGACGACGAGATCTGGGCCGCCCTGGCCGGGGCGCAGGTGGCCGATCTGGTTCGGGCGCTGCCCGACGGTCTGGACACCACGGTGGGGGAACGCGGCTACCGGTTCTCCGGCGGCGAGAAGCAGCGCATCGCGATAGCGCGGCTGCTGCTCAAGGCACCGTCGATCGTGATCCTCGACGAGGCGACCGCTCACCTCGACTCGGAGAGCGAGGCGGCGGTGCAGCGGGCGCTGTCGGTGGCGCTGGCCGGGCGGACCGCGCTGGTGATCGCACACCGGCTCTCCACGGTGCGAGACGCCGACCAGATCCTCGTCCTGGACGACGGACGGATCGTCGAGCGGGGACGGCACGACGAGTTGGTGGCCGTCGGTGGGCTCTACGCCGAGCTGTACCGCACCCAGTTCGCGGTCGCCGACTCGCCCACCCCGTTCGTCGACGCGACCGGTCCCGAGCCGGTGGTCATGCCGCTGGGCACCTACCGCGCCGACGAGGTGCTGCCACCGGCCGCCGCCAACTGAACCCGGGCGCGGACTCGCTCCCGGGGGCATGTCAGTCGGTTGCTCTACGGTGTGCGCCGTGCAGACACACCGGAACCTCCTGCCGACCGCCCTGCTGGCGAGCGACGCGAGGGTGCGGCGGGCCCTGGGCCGGGCCGCGAACGGGCGCGCCGCGGAGGCAGAGCGGTGACGCACTTCCTGAGGTGTGTGAGCATCGGCGACGTGTCCGCCGTCGGTGCGTTGTTGAGCACGCTGGACGAGCCGGCCCGACAGGCGCTCGGCCAGGAGCTGACGGCCCATGTGCGAAGTCGGCGGGACACCTGGTGGGGGGACAGGCAGGCGACCGCCCTGGCGGTGGCCGCGGTGGGCACGTTGAGCACCGCCAGCAAGACCTCGGCCCTGCTCGGGCGGCGGTCGGTGGAGCTGGGCAACGTCGACCCGCGGCCGGTGATCGAGGCGGCCCGCCTGCGGGGCGTGCCCTGGTTGGCCGAGGTGGCGTACCGGCTGGCTGAGCGGATGCCCCGCAGCCGTTCGTGGGAGGAATGGGATGTCATCGCCGGGTTGCTGCTGGCCGAGAAGGCCCCGCCGCCCACGGGAGACGCCTTCGTCGCGGGTTGGGCGCACTCGCTGTGGGTGGCGCGATCCGAGAGCCGACCACGGTCCCTCGTCGACAAGCTTCGCGCCGACCCGTTCCTGGACACGTTGCTACCCCGGCTGTTCGAGGTCGACGGGATCGGCCTCGACCTGACGTCGAACGGCGCCGGGCAGGGAGTGCCTCCGGCGTTGGCCGCGCTGGCGACCGAGGGGCGGCTCGACCGGTCGACGGTGCTCGACGGGGTGCTTGGCCGCCTGCTGCGCGGCGATCGGCCGGGCGCGCTGCGTCCGTTCCTCGCCCTGCACGACCTGCTGGCACCCACGCCGGCCGAGGTCGCGGCGCGGGCGAGCGCGTACCTGCGGTTGCTGGCCGACGCGCCGGGGCCGGTGGCCGGTCCGGCTCAGCGGGCGTTGCGGGACGCGGGCGGCGACCTGGACCTCGACTCGGTGCTCGACACCGCGCGGGTCGTGCTGGGTCGACCGGAGAAGGCGTTGGTGCGGGCGCAGTTGTCCTGGTTGGACCGACTGGCCCGGCAGAGACCCGATCGGTCGGCCGACATCGCCGAGGTTCTGGCGTCGGGTGTCGGCCAACCCTCCGCCGATCTGCGGGACCGCGCGGCGGCACTGGCACAGCGGCACGGCCATCGGCCGGTCGCCACGGTCGCCGCGCCGGTGGCCGACGACGAGTTGCCGCCGCCGGTGCCGCCCGCGTTGGCGCCGCCGCCGATCACCGACGTCGACGAGTTGGCGGAGGAGATCTCCGGGCTGCTCGGTCGGCACTGGCCCGCCCTGGTGCTGGAGCGGGTCCTCGACGGGCTGGTCCGGTTGGCCAGCACGGACCGGGACCGGTTGGCCGCTGCCCTGTCGCCGGTGCTCCGACGCGCGGAGGTCCGGAGGCACCACGGCGGTTGGGCCGCGTTCAACCTGCGGGCCCAGCTGAACGGCCTTCTGTTGGCCGCCGCCGATCCGGCGGGGGCTCACGTTCAGCGCGAGCAGTGGTCCGGCATCCTCGGCCAGCGCAGGACCTGGTCGCAGCGCCTCCTGCGCCGTCGCCCGAGCGCCGGCCCGTCCACGCACTCGCCGCTCACCCAGGTCTACTGTTCCCGGCTCGCGGAGATCGGGCAGCGTCTGGACAGCTCGGACGACCCCGGGCTGTTGGCCGCCCCGACGTCCACCACCGGCCGCGTCGACCCGGCCGCGCTCTACGAACGGCTGGTCGCGCTCGGCGACCGGCCGGCGTGGCGCTGGGATCTCACCCAGGCGCTGCTACGGCTGCCCGCCGGTGTGGACGACGCGCTGGCGACCCGGGCCGCGGCGCTCGGCACCGCTGCCGGCGACGAACTGGCCGGATGGCTGCGCGGGGCCGCCCTACCGGGGCCGGTGCAGCAGGTCGTCGTGGTCGGCAGGCGTGAGCGCAACGGCAGGTACGACTTCAGCTACGACCGCCTGCCCGCGCGGCGCACGCTCGTCACCACCGCCGCGCCCGAGGGTGTGGCGGACCCGCTCGGCCTGCTCACCGTGCCGGCTCCCGCGGTCGGGCAGGGCCCCGCCGACTGGAGCGACCTGTGGCCGGCGCTGCTGCCGGGGCACCGGGGCGTGGTCGCCGCTCGGCTGCTGCCCGCTGTCGCCAGCGCCGCCCAGGAGGACGCCGAAGGGCCCGTCGCGATCCTGCCGCAGCTCGCCGACGGCGGTGGCGTCGGCGGGCCGGCGTTCGACCTGGCGCTGGCGTACGGGCTGTGCGCGCGACACGAGGTGGACCGGGTCGCCGCCCTCGACGCCCTCCTGATCGTGGCGGCGGCCGGCGAGCTGGACGCCCCGGGCGTCGGCGGGCGGTTGGGCGCGCTGGCGGCAGACGACCAGGTGACGCTGAGCCGGGCGGTGACGCCGCTGCGGGACGCGGTCGCGGCCGGTGCCCGGCTCAGTGTGTGGCGGCTTCTCGCCGCCGCGCTGCCGCCGCTGCTGGCCGGGTCGGCCCCGCCCCGCGGCACGCCCGACCTGCTCGCCCTGGCCGCCGAGACGGCCGGCGCGACAGGTGTCCGCATCGAGGTGCCGGGGCTGGCCGACGTGGTGGCGCGCGGGGGCACGAGCCGGTTGGGGACCGAGGCCCGTCGGCTGCACACCGCGCTGATCACCTGACTCGCCGGTCGCGGCGGGCCGACATCGGTGACCGGGCTGCCGCGTGGTGAGCGGGTGCATGCGGAGCACCGCGCCCCCGCGCCGTGCGACGTCGCACCCGCCGTCGGTCGCTGCGACACCTGACCGGCCGCGCGGTCAGGTGGTCGTCGGGCGCTGGTCCGGCAGTTCCGTCGCCACCCGCAACTCGGCGAACGCCAGGCCCAGGGTGACCGGGGTGAAGTGCGCGTTCAGGCCGCTGGGGTTGGGTAGCACCCACAGCCGCGCGTCGGCCAGCGGCTCCGGTTGCGGCCCGAAGGCGGCCTTCGGCCGCTGGAAACCGATCCGGTACGCGGTCACCCCCACCACCGCCACCCAGCGCGGCCGGTACCGGGCTACCTTGTCGGTCAGGGTCGCCGCGCCGTCGAGGAGTTCCTTGGTGCTCAGCTCGTCCGCGCGGGCACTGGCCCGGGCGGCCATGTTCGTGATGCCGAGCCCGAGCGCGGGCAGTTGGTCCTGTTCGCTGGGGTGCAGCAGCCGGGGGGTGAACCCGCCCTGGTGCAGCGCCGGCCAGAACCGGTTGCCGGGGCGGGCGAAGTGCCAGCCCGTCGCCGCCGACCACAGTCCCGGGTTGATGCCGACGAAGAGCACCGCCAGGCCGGGGGCGAGGACGTCGGGAATCGTCCGGTCGGTGGCCGCCGCGAGGTCCGCGCGGGTCGGCCGGGCCGGGCCGGAACGCCGCGCCTCGACCGACTCGGGTGTCACAGCCCGCGCAGCGCGCCGCCGTCGACCGGCAGGGTGATCCCGGTGAGGTAGCTCGCGGCGGGGGAGAGCACGAATGCGGCCACCCGGCCGAACTCACTCGGGTCGCCCAGGCGGCGCAGCGGGATGCCGGCCTCCGCCTCGGCGCGGGCCCGCTCCGGGTCGCCGGTCGCGGCGAACAGCTCCCGGTTGCGGTCGGTCATGATCCGGCCGGGCAGCAAACCGACCACCCGGACTCCCCGGGGCCCGTAGTCGTCGGCGATGTCCTTGGCGGCCCCGACCAGGCCGGGCCGCAGACCGTTGGAGATGCCGAGACCGGGGACCGGGCCACGCGCCGAGGTGGAGAGCACCAGCCCGATCGCGCCGCCCTCCGGCAGTGCGGCGGCGATCGTGCGGACCGCGCGGATGCTGCCGAGGAAGACGGTCTCGAAGGAGAGCCGCCACTGCTCGTCGCTGATCGCCGCGGCGTTGCCCGCAGGTGGGCCGCCGACCGAGATCAGCGCGCCGTCGAGCCGGCCGAAGTGCTCCTGGGCGGCGGCGACGAGCTGCCCCGGGGTCTCCGGGTCGGTCAGGTCCGCGGTGAGCCCGATGGCGTGCTCCGGGCCGCCCAGTTGCTGCGCCGCGGCGGCCACCGCGTCCGGGTCGCGGGCCGAGAGCACGACCCGCGCACCGTCGGCGACCAGGCTCTGTGCGGTCGCGTAACCCAGACCGCGGGAGGCGCCGGTGAGGACGTACACGCGGTCGGTCAGTCCGAGATCCATAACTGCGATCCTGCCGCATCCGCCATACCGTCGCCAGCACGGGTGGACAGCCGTGAAGCGGGTCGCAGCAGGCGTACCCGGCCGGCGATCTGCACCGCGACGGCACCGCCGGCGCGGCCTACCGCTGGCGCCCGGCGTGGGCGCGGCGCTCGAAGCTCGTCGTAGCGCAGGCGTGCCTCCCGGACGGCCAACTCCTCGGCGGCGGCCGGGGGGAGCGTCTGCTGGGCGCGCAGCGCCCGGGCCAGGTCCCACCCGTCGCGCAGCGATCCGGCGGTGGGTCGCCGGGCCGCCCACTCGGCGAAGGTGGTCGACCAGCGCGCACCGAGACCGGCGGCGAGCAGCGGCCAGTGCCGGGCCACCTCGCCGGCCCGTTTGCGCAGCAGGGCCGCGCGGGTGGCGGCCAGCGGGCCCGGCGCGAACCCCGCCGGTGGCTCACCCCCGGCGACCAGCGCCGCGACCAGTTCGGCCTGCCGTTCGGCCAGGCCCGCGCGGTGCGTCGGCGCGCTGGCATCCTCGGGTGTGCCCGTCATGTCACGGCCGGGAAGCCCGCGGCGGCGGCCAGGGCGTCCAGTTCGGCGCGGAGTTCGACGGCCGGCGGATAGTGGCCGTCGCGCTCCAGCAGCAGGGCCGGCGGTCGCCGTCGGGCGCAGAGCGCACCGAGAAGCTCCAGCACCGCCGTCGGCACCGGGTCGGTGTGGGTGTCGTGGTAGAAACCGCCGTGCTCCGCGCCGCCGGCCACGTGGGCGTACGCGACCCGCTCCAGCGGCAGGCGGTCCAGCAACGCCAGCGGGTCGGTGCCGCGGTTGCGGGCGTTGGCGTGCACGTTCGCCACGTCCAGCAGCAGCAGTGCGCCGGTCCGGTCGAGGATCTCGGTGAGGAAGTCCGCCTCGGTCAGCTCGTCGTCGGGCCAGTCGACGAGCGCGGCGATCGGTTCCAGCGCGATCGGCACCGGAAGCTCGGCCTGGGCCCGCGCGACGTTGGCGCAGACCGCGTCGACGGCCTCCCGGCTGCGCGGCAGCGGCAGCAGGTGACCGGCCTCCAGGCCGCCGGCCCGGACGAACGCGATGTGCTCGCTGACCAGCGGGGCGTCCAGGCGGTGCGCCACCGTGGCCAGGTGCGCGACCCGGGCCGGGTCGACCGGCTCGGCGCCGCCGAGAGAGAGCCGCACCCCGTGGGGTACGACGGTCACCGCGCGGTCCCGCAGCTGGGCCAGGCCGGGCGGGAGCGGCCCGGAGGCGGGCACTCCCTCGGCCACCACCTCCACGAAGCGCAGGCCGGGCAGTTCGGCCACGAAACCGGCAATCTCCGGCCGCCAGCCGATGCCGACGCCGGACGGGCCGGTCATCCGCCGCACCCCCCGCCTCCGCACCCGCCTCCGCCGCCGCAGGAGCTGCCGCCGTCCGAGCCCGAGCTGTCACCACCGCCCGACGACCCGTCGCCGCCACCGCTCCAGCCGCTACCGGCGGCGGCCTGGCGCTGGATCTCGGCCTGCTCGGCGAAGCCCGGGTCGAGCGCCCAGAGCGAGGCGGTGCCGTACAGGGCCACGCCCATCGCCGCGCCGGCCGCTCCGTAGGTGGCGTAGGCCGGCGCGGAGGCGGGGGCGAGGTGGGTGTGCTGGCGGCGGACCGAGCGCAGGGCGGCCCGACCGGCCCGGGTGAGCATCGGAACCCGCCGCAGCACCAGCGTGACGACCAGCAGAGCGACCAGGGTCAGCGACAGGTAGCCGACCGGGCGGCCGCTGAACAGGCCGGAGACCAACCGGAGCACACCGAGACCCAGCAGGGCGATCAGGAGCGTGGCCCAGAAGCGGGCCCGCGCGCGCTGCGCGTCGTCGGTCAGCAGTCCGCGCTGCTCCAGGCCGTTGCGGATCTGGTGCAGCGCGACGCTGACGCGCTCGTCCCGGGGCAGATCCCGGACCCGCGAGTGCTGATGGGCGGCCCAGTGGATGGCCTGGTCCAGTGGGGTGAGCCCGGCCGGTGCGGTGCCGACGGTGGTCAGTCGACGGTCCGGTCGTACGCCGACCGCGCCGCTGCCGCGCAGCCCGCCGAGCGACGCGTGCACCGCGAGCTGAGGGCCACCGTTGAGGTAGGCGACCTGCTGTGGTCCGAGGGGATCGGCGGTCGTGGCGGCGCTCGACCCGACCGCCAGACGCAACCGCTGGTACGCCACGATCGCCACCACCAGAACGGCTGCGGCGATGTAGTAGCGCAGGAAGGTCGGGCCGGAGATGCCCCAGGTGTCGCCGGACGCGGCGTAAACGATCATCGACTGCTCCTGTCACCGGAGGGATCGGCGGCCCCATTGTGGAGCAGCCTCGCCACGGTCGACAGACCGGTGTGCGCGCGGTCAGTGCCGGCGGACCGCCTCTTCGACGAGGTCGAGCACCGGGCCCAGGTCGCCGGCCGGTCGGCCCATGGCCAGGTGCAGCACCAGGCCGTCGTAGGCCAGCTCCAGGAACTGGGCCAGCACGTCGATCGGGACGTCCTCGCGCAGCACCCCGGCGTCGCGCTGGCGGGCCAGCCGGTCCCGGGTCGCCTCCGCGATCGCGGCGGAGCGCTCCGCCCAGCGCTTGGCGAACGCCGGGTCGGTGCGCAGCCGACGGGAGACCTCCAGTTGGCTGCCCAACCAGCCGGTGGTGTCCGGCGAGACGGCGCGGGCGAGCAGATCGCGCATCACCTGCACCAGGCCGTTGCGGGCCACCGTCTCGACCATGACCGCGGCGTCGTCCTCGGCGACGGCCAGGAAGAGCGAGTCCTTGTCGCGGAAGTGGTGGAAGATCGCGCCACGGGACAGGCCGGTGGCCTCCTCGAGGCGGCGTACGGTCGCCCCCTCGTAGCCGAGCCGGGCGAAACACGCCCGGGCTGCGGCGAGGATCTCCTGCCGCCGCGCATCGAGCTGGTCCTGGCTTACTCTGGGCACAGGCCGATCGTTGCAGGTCACCGGTGGGCACGCAAACCGTACGTACGGCTTGGGACGTGGCCGACTACCATCGCCCGGTGACCCAGCCCCACACCGTGCCCAACTCCCCGCTGACAGTGGCCACCGTGCAGGCCACCCCCACACCGGGCGACGTCGCCGGCAACACGGTCGTCGCCGCGGACCTGGTCCGCCAGGCCGGCGAGCGGGGCGCCCGGGTGGTCGTCCTGCCGGAGCTGTTCCTCTGCGCGTACCACCCGCCCGTTCTCGCCGCCGACCCGGCCGACACGGACGTCGCGGCCGACCCGGCCGGGATGGTCGCGGATCCCCGGCTCGACCCGCTGCGCGTCGCGGCGCGCGAGGCCGGCGTCACCGCGGTGGTCGGCGCGGCCGTCCGGCACCCCGACGGCCGGCGGACCATCGCGGCGCTGGTGGTCGACCGGACCGGCGAGGTGCGCGTCGGGTACGACAAACAGCAGTTGTGGGGCGACGAGCGGGAGCTGTTCAGCCCGGGCGACCGGGGTGCCACGCTGCTCGTCGACGACTGGCGGCTCGGGCTCGGCATCTGCTACGACGGCTGTTTCCCCGAGCACGGCCGCGCCGCCGCCCTCGACGGCGCGCACGCCTACCTGTGCCCCAGCGGATACCTGGCCGGCTCCGAGCACCGCCGGGACCTCTACTACGCCGCACGTGCCCTGGACAACACGATGTTCGTGGTCTTCGCCAACGCGGTCGGGGGAGTCGATCCGTGGCGGTTCAACGGCGGTGCGGCCATCTACGACCCCGAGGGGCGGGTGCTGGCTCGCGGGACGGACGACGGCACGGCGGTCTTCGTGGCGACGCTGGACCCCGCGGTGCTCGCGGCCACCCGGACGGCCCACTCGATGCTTCTCGATCGACTGCCGGACCAGGGCGGCGCGCGGCTGTCGATGCCGGGCTGAGCCCGCCGTCAGCTCGATACCCGCCGCATCTGTTGGCGGACACGTCGGTCCCGTAGGGTGCCCGAGTGCCACTGCTCCTGCTGGACCTGGACAACACCCTGCTGGATCGGGCCGGGCCGTTCCGCCGCTGGGGTGAGCGCTTCCTGGACAGCATCGGCGCGCCCCACACCGACATCGACTGGCTGATCTCGATCGACGCCGACGGTCTGACCGACCGCTGGGACCTCGCCGACGCCATCCGGGACCGTTACGAGCTGCGGATTCCCTCGATCGACCTGGTCGAGGAGCTGCACGACGGGGTGGTGGCGCAGACCCGGCTCGACCCGCTGACCGCCTGCGCGCTGCGGATCGCCGACGACGCCGGCTGGGTGCCGGTGGTGGTCTGCAACGGCACGGTACGCGTCGAGGACGCCAAGATTCGCCAGACCGGGCTGGACCAGTACGTCGCGGACTGGGTGATTTCCGAGGAGGCCGGCGTCAGCAAGCCCAACCCGAGGATCTTCGCGCTCGCCGCCCAGCGGGTCCGGATGCCGCTACGCGGGGCGTGGGTGATCGGCGACAGCCCGGAGGCGGACATCGGCGGGGCCGCCGCCGTCGGGCTGCCCAGCGTCTGGCTGCACCGGGGGCGCACCTGGACGGACGTCCGGTTCGCGCCGAGCCGCACCGTGGACGGGTTGATCGCCGCGGTCGCCACCGTCCTGGCCCGCTGAGGGTTCTCCGCGCTGCCGGCCGGGCGTCCGAGCGGTCGTTCGGGTGGCGGCCCGGTAATTCGGTTGACCGGCTGACGTGGCCGTACCAGCATTGTCCGCGCATGGTGCATCCCGGGCGTGTGCCCGGTCGAGGAGAGGAGGCGGGTCATGGCCGTCTTTGCAGGTCGCTTCCAGCTGCCTATCTCAGCCTCGACCAAGGGAACCTCACCACAGTGCGCGATCATGACCTTCCGGCCCTTGAGCGCCGGAGCCGCGGCAAGAGCCGCTTCGACGACGACGAACCGCAGTTTCTGAAGCGCGGGCGGCCCACCGAGCCGCTCGCGGACCCGGACAGCGAACCTGACCCGGACACCGGCGAGCGCTGGTCGTCCTGGGACGACGCCGTGCACGGACCACAGCCGCACCCCGCCTGGCTGGTCACCGAGTTGGCCGCCAAGGACGCCGAGCTGGGTGTGTTGAAGACCGGCAAAGAGGCGGACGTCCACCTGGTGCGTCGGGCCGTGCCGGACACCGACCGGTCCTGTCTGCTCGCGGTGAAACGCTACCGCGATCCCGAGCACCGGTTGTTCCACCGCGATGCCGGCTACCTGGAGGGCCGTCGGGTGCGCCGGTCCCGGGAGAACCGGGCGATGGCCGGCCGGACGGCGTTCGGCCGGCAGATGATCGCCGGGCAGTGGGCGGCCGCCGAGTTCGCCGCGCTGAGCCGGCTCTGGGAGATCGGCGCCGGGCACGACCGGATCGCCGTGCCGTACCCGGTGCAGTTGCGGGGCACCGAGCTGATGCTGGAGTTCGTCGGTGACGCCGAGTCGGGGGAGGCGGCACCCCGACTGGCCCAGCTGCGACCCGGCCCGACCGAGCTGCGTGACCTGTGGGCCCAACTGGTGGAGGCGCTACGGGTGCTGGCGCGGGCCGGTTACGCGCACGGCGACCTGTCGCCGTACAACCTGCTCGTGCACCAGGGGCGACTGGTCGTGATCGACCTGCCGCAGGTGGTCGACGTGGTGGCGAACCCACAGGGGCCGGAGTTCCTGGCCCGCGATGTGCGGGTGGTCGGCGCCTGGTTCGCGGCCCGGGGTCTCCCCGCCGAGCTGGTGGACCCGGGCAGTTTGACCGCAGAGCTGCTGCACGAGGCGGGCCTGCGCTGATCGGAGCGGGTCGGGCGGCCGCACCGCCCGACCCGCCACGTCGGCTATTGCAGGTAGCGCTCCACCTCGGGCTTGGGGCGTTCGCCCTGGGCGTCCGGGTCGCCGTGGGTCTCCCGGGCGGCCCGCCGGCGGCGGAGCAGGTCCCAGCACTGGTCGAGGGACTCCTCCAGGGCGCGCAGCCGCTCGCTCGCCTCGCCCTCGGTGCCCGACTCGTGGGCCTGGGCGTCGGCACGCAGCTTGTGTTCCTCGTCGACCAGCTCGGAGATCCGGTTCAGGATGGTCTTGTCGTCCATGCCACAGAGCCTGGCACAGGGTGCCGGGCGTCGCCCGGATTCGGGGGTACCGGTGCGTCCCGGATCACCGACCCGCACCGCTCGGCCCTCCGTCGTGCGGGCGCGGAGGTGGCAGCCCCGCCGGCGGCCCGCGGCCCGCTTCCGCCGGTCGTGGTGGCGCGGTGGGCTACCCGACCGATGCCACCTCTGAATATCCATTCAGGATTCTCTCGACGTAGAACATCGATGGTTGTGCGTGCGCTTAGATGGAAATTGCGTCGTCCGCAAGTCTGGAGGTGCCCTCCGTTTGGTGAGATGCTTCCGGCGGCCCAGAAGGTGAAAGATTCATCAACCCGACCGACCGAAGTGGACCGTCACGGTCGTCGGGACGACGAGGAGACGTGGTTCGATGTCGCAGGTGTCCGAGGCGCGCCCCGTCACCGTCAGCGCCGAGCCCCGGACGATCCCGTTACGACGCGTACTCCCGGCACTGGCCCGCGATCCGCTGGGCGCACTCGTCGACATCGCGCAGGACGCCGGCGGTGACGTCGTCCGGCTCAACCTCGGCTCGTTCCGCCCCTATCTGGTCAGCCACCCTGAGCACCTGCAACGCATTCTGCGGGACAACGTTGCCAACTACACCCGCGACGGCGACGGGTTGCTCTGGCGGCCCGTACGGCGAATCGTCGGTGACGCCATCCTGGTCGCTGAGGGTGAGATCTGGGAGTCCAGCCGAGGCGCGCTGCAACCGTTGTTCACCGCCAAGCGGGCTGAGATGCTCGTCGACAGGATGGCCGAGGCGATCAACGAGGCGGTCGACGAGTGGCTCGAACCGGCCCGCGCCGGTCGCCCGATCGACGGCGGCGGCGAGCTGACCCGGATCGTCCTGCGCACCACCATGCGGGTGCTCTTCGCCGACCGGATCTCGGTCCCCGACGCGCTGCGGATCAGCGCCGCGCTGGACACCGTCACCACTGCGATGCTCCCCCGACTGCTGATGCCCGCCGTGCCGTACGCGGTGCCGATGCCCGGTGACCGGCGCTTCCGCGAGGCGGTGCGCACCATCGACGAGGTGGTGCTGCCGATCATCCGGGAGGCCCGGGCCCATCCCACCGACGGCGAGGACGTCATCTCCACGCTCTGCCGGCCGCGCGCCGACGGCAGCGAACCCGACGAGTACGCGATCCGCGGCGACGTGGTCGCGATGTTCTCCACCGCCACCGAGACCACCATCGCCCTGCTCTCCTGGCTCTGGCCGGTGCTCGGGTCCCGGCCCGACGTGGCCGAGCGCATGACCGACGAGATCGAGCGGGTGGTCGGCGCCGAACGGGTCGGCCGCGAGCACCTGCCCCGACTGCGCTACGGCCGGATGGTGCTCGACGAGATGCTGCGGCTCTACCCGGCCGGCTGGATGATCCCGCGCACCGCGGTCGCCGACGACGTGCTGGGCGGGGTGCGGGTCAAGGCCGGCGGCACCGTGCTGGTCAGCCCGTACGTGACCCAGCGGATGTCGACGTTCTGGCCCGACCCGACCCTCTTCGACCCGGAGCGGTTCGCGCCGGAGCTGCCCCGGCGGCGTTACCGATACTCGTACTTCCCGTTCGGTGGGGGCCCGCACCAGTGCCTCGGGCAGTACCTGTTCCTGCTGGAGGCCCAGCTCATCGTCAGCACCGTGCTGAGCCGCTACCGCTTCCGGCTCCGTGAACCGGTCGATCTCACCCCCCGGATGGGCGCCTCGCTGCAACCCAGGCAACGGGCCGAACTCATCCTCACCCCGGTCGAGCGTCCGGCCGCGCCGTGACGGGGACCCCGCGACCGGCGCGGGCCGGTCAGGACGCGGTAAACGAACAGGGCCGGGTGTGCGCACTCGCCGTACGGGGCGTACGCGACCTTCAGACCGTCACCGCCGCCCATCCCGAGCTGTTCGACGCCGCGCCGTTCGACCCGGCCCTGCTCACGTCGGTGGCCACCGCCATCGCCTTCACCGCGCCGTGGCACACCGCCGCCGAACTGCGGATCACCACCCGTACCCTGCTCTGGGTCTTCGCCGCCGACTGGCAGGTCGACTACCTCGCCCGGTCCGTCGACGACGTCCGGGAGGTCGTGAACGACTGCCTGGCGGTGGCCGACGGCGGCGCGCCGCCACCCGGGCGGCACCTGGCCCGACTGCTGGCCGACCTGCGCGACGAGCTGAGCGCCGTGCCGGCGTTCGCCCGGCGGCGCCCGATCTGGCGTGACGAGCTGGCCCGGATGCTCGACGCCGTGGCGCGGGAGTGGGACTGGAAGAACCTGCCGACCGACCCGACCACCGGGCGACGCCTGCCGGACCTGGACCGCTACCTGGACAACGCGGACAACCTGGCCTGCTCCTTCGTCAACGTCACCCACTGGATCGCGACCGGTGACGATCGGACACTTGCCCAGTTGACCGACCTGCTGGACGCCGGACGTGGCGTGCAGCGGGTGCTGCGGTTGGTCAACGACCTCGCCACACACGCACGTGACGCCGAGTGGGGTGACCTGAACGCCCTCTCGCTCGTCGACGACCCGGCGCAGGTGCACGACCGGCTGGCCGAGCTGACCGCCCGCTCCCGGGCGGACCTGGCCGCCCTCGCCGAGCGGTGCCCCCGTCAGGCGGACTACCTCAACCGGCAGATCTCCTTCACCGGCGGCTTCTACCAGGTGTCGGACTTCTGGGGAGTGCGCGATGAGTGACTGCGCCGCCCTGGTCATCGCCGACGCGGCGACGACTGCCGACCCGCTCGTCGACGCCGCCGACGACCTGATCGCCCGCCTTGGCCTGCGGCCGTGGGGGAAGGTCGCGGCGTCGGTGTACGAGACCGGGCGGCTGGTCGCCGTCGCCCCCTGGCTCGACGGGCACCACCAGCGGATCGCGTTCCTGGTGCGCAGCCAGCGTCCGGACGGGGCCTGGGGTCCACCCGAGGGGTACGCCCTGGTGCCGACGCTGAGCGCCACCGACGCGCTGCTCGCCGTGTTGTCCGACGGCAGGACCGGGACGCAGCTGCTCGCCCCGGTGGCCCGTGGGCTCCGCGCGCTCGTCGACACGCTGCTCCGCATGGACGCCCGGACCCTGCCGGACACCCCCGCGCTGGACCTCATCGTTCCGGCGCTGGTCGACACGATCAATGGCCGACTCGCCGGGCTGGAACGAGGCGTCGCCGACCGGCTGGCCCGCGCGCCACTGCCGCTCCCGGCCGGGCTGAACCGGGACCGGCTGCGCGCGGTGCGGTCCGCGGTGGCTGCCGGAGCGGTGCTGCCGCCGAAGTTGGCCCACTTCTACGAGATCCTGGACGCGGTGCCCTCCGACGCCGGCCCCACGCTCACCTCGGTCGGCGCTTCACCGGCCGCGACCGCGGCCTGGCTGAGCGTCGCCGGCCCGGCTGCCGGTCCCGCCGCGTACGCCTTCCTGCGGGCGTTGATCAGCGACGGAGGTGGTCCGGTGCCCTGCCCGGCACCGATCACCGTCTTCGAGCGCGCCTGGGTGCTGAGCGGTCTGCACCGGGCCGGGTTTACGATCGACCCGCCGGGCTCCGTCCTGCAGAGCCTGACCGCTGCCACCACGGGCCAGGGCATCGCCACCGGCGAGGGCCTGCCGACCGACGCCGACACCACGGCGGTGTCCCTCGACGCGTTGGCTCGACTCGGCCGCCCGGCGGACCCGGCCAGCCTCTGGGCGTACGAGACGGCGGACGGCTTCTGCACCTGGCCGGGGGAGGACGGTTTCTCGGTCACCACGAACGCCCATGTGCTGAACGCCTTCGGTCAGCACGTGAGCCGGCAACCGGACGCTGACGCGCGCTGTCACCGGGCGGTCGACCGGCTGAGCGCGGTGCTGACCGGGCGTCAACGCGTGGACGGTGCCTGGCAGGACAGGTGGCACGCGTCGCCGTACTACGCCACCGCCTGCTGCGTGCTGGCGCTTGCCGACTTCGGGCGGGGCGCGGCCGCCGCCGAGGCGGTGGATCGGGCGGCCGGCTGGGTGCTGAACAGCCAGCGCCCGGACGGCTCGTGGGGCCGGTGGGACGGCACCGTCGAGGAGACCGCGTACGCCCTCCAGGTGCTGTTGACGGTGCCGACGACGGTGCCCCGGGTCGATGACGCCGTGGCGCGCGGGCACGCCTACCTGCACGGATCCGCCGCGCGGGAGCACCCTCCACTGTGGTACGGCAAGGAGCTGTACTGTCCAATCCTCATCGTTCGCGCCGCGGTGCTCGCCGCCTGCCGACTGGCCGGTATCCGTGCCGCCGGCGTGGACCGATCGGTGGTGGATTGCGGTTACCAGTCAACAAAAACAGCGACTTGAGGGGTTGTGTGGACACTGCTAGCGTACGCAGAGCCTCAGCCCCGGATGCCCCGCTGTGGTGGGACGTCGCCCCCTCTGATCATTCGTTGATGAGCTGAGTCAACGCCCGGCCTGGGACGGTTCAATGCGTTCTCGCGGTACGAGTATCCGCACCAAGGTTGTCGCCCTGCTGCTCTCCCTGGTCGCGCTCTGGATGTTCGCGGCGTGGGTCACTCTGCGTGACGGCTTCAACCTTCTCGGTGTCCAGTTGCTCAACAGCAAGGTCTATGTGCCGAGCGAGCCGCTGCTGCAGGAACTCCAGGTGGAGCGGCGGTTGACCCAGGCGTACCTGAGCAGTCCCGAGGCCGCGCAGCGGACGGCCCTCGAGGCCGAACACCGCAAGACCACCGAGCTTGCCGGTGCCTTCGCCGACTCGGTGCGCAACTGGCAGGTCGACATCGCCGGCAGCTCCGCACTGGACAACCAGCTCCGGATGACGATCGCCCAGGTCGACACGTTGGAGCAGACCCGCGCCGAGGTGCTCGACCGCAAGATCGATCGCATCGCCGCCGCCGAGGCGTACACCGACGCGATCGAGTCGATCTTCCAGATCTACGACGTGACAGGCAGCCTGGACGACAAGCAGATCGCCGGCGAGGCGGCGGCCCTCATCCAGCTCAACCGGATGAAGGAGCTGATCTCGCAGGAGGACGCTCTGCTCAGCGGCCTCTTCGGCAACGGTCGGATGAGCGGCGCCGAGTACGCCCGCTACGTCGCGCTGGTCGGCGCGGAGCGGTTCGTCGGTGAGGAGGCCCGGGTCCGGCTCGCCGACCCCGACCAGCGCCGGTACCAGCAGCTCGTCGAGGGTGAGGCGTTCACCCGACTGCGCGCCGTGCAGGACAGCATCATTCGTGAGGGCCGGCCGTCGACGCAGCTACCGGTCGGCGCCGAGCAGTGGCGCGGCACCGTGGAACCCGCGCTGGCCGAGATCAACGACGTCGTGCTCGACGGCGGTGAGGGCATCGTCGGCCGGGCCACCGGCGTCGCCGTGATGGTCGTCGTCCGGCTGGTGCTCGCCACCGGTCTGGGCCTGCTCGCCGTCATCGCCTCCGTCGTCGTCTCCATCACCACCGCGCGGAACCTGCTGCGCCAGCTGGAGCGGCTGCGGCAGGCCGCCTGGCAGCTCGCCGACGAGCGGCTCCCCCGGGTGGTGAACCGGCTCGGGCGCGGCGAGGAGGTCGACGTGGCCACCGAGGCGCCCCCGCTGGAGTTCGGCACCGACGAGATCGGTCAGGTCGGCAAGGCGTTCAACGCCGTTCAGGAGACCGCCCTGCGCACCGCCGTCGAGCAGGCCGACCTGCGTCGCAACGTCCGCGAGGTGTTCCTGAGCCTGGCCCGACGCACGCAGGCGCTCGTCCACCGTCAGCTCACCCTGCTCGACGCGATGGAACGCCGCGAGCACGACGCGGAGGAGCTGGAGGACCTGTTCCGGGTCGACCACCTGGCCACCCGGATGCGGCGCAACGCGGAGAACCTGATCGTGCTCTCCGGCTCCACCCCTGGTCGGGCCTGGCGGCGCAACGTCCCGATGGTCGACGTGGTGCGCGGTGCCGTGGCCGAGGTGGAGGACTACACCCGGGTCAACGTGCTGCCGCTCGGACCGGTCTCGCTCGCCGGCCGCGCGGTCGGCGACGTCATCCACCTGCTCGCCGAGCTGATCGAGAACGGCCTGTCGTTCTCCCCGCCCCACACGACGGTCGAGGTCCGCGGTCAACTGGTCGCCAACGGCTTCGCCATCGAGATCGAGGACCGGGGCCTCGGCATGAGCGAGGAGGACCTGGCCGCGGCGAACCACCGGATCGTCGACCAGTCCGAGCTGAACCTCGCCAACGCCGCCCGCCTCGGGCTCTACGTGGTGAGCCGGCTGACCGAACGGCACGGCGTGCGGGTACGGCTCAAGGAGTCCGCGTACGGCGGCACCACCGCCGTCGTGCTGATCCCGCTGGAGCTGGTCACCGAGGCCGACGCCTCCCCGGAGGACTCCGGCTCGTTCCGGACCGGCTCGGCCATCCCGCTGCCGTCGGCGCCCGCCACGGACAGCGGCCGTCCGGCGTCCCTCGCGCCGGTCGCGCTCGCCACACCGGCGACCACCACGTCCGAGGCGGCGGTGACCCCGGCGGCGTCGAATCCGACGGCGGACGGGGAGGCTGAGGCGGACACCGTTCTCCCCACCCGACAGCGGACCACCCCGGCAACCAGCGCCCCCGACCTGCCCACCCGCGCCCGGCGCGGGCCCGCTCAGCCAGCCTTGGAAGCCCCGACGGTGCCCACCGGCCTGCCCGCCGTCGACACCAGCCGCTCGGCGACCGCCGACGGGGAGCCGGCCCCGGCCGGCGACGGTGGCCCGGTGCCCGCCCGCGCCGATGCGGAGCGGACCGACTCCGGCCTGCCCGTCCGGGTCCGACAGGCGAACATCGTTCCCGAGTTGCGAGACGACCCGGCGGTGTCCGAGACCGACGACGAGGATGTGGTGCGCCCACCGGAGCAGGTTCGCCGAATGATGAGCTCCTACCAGACCGGCACCCGACGTGGGCGGACCGACGCGGCGCGGCTGCTCGGCGGCGCCTCCGGCGCACCGGCGACGACGACGCCGTCCGAGCCGACCGACGAGGATCCACAAGCGACCTGACCGGGCACCGACGATGCGCGGTGTGACGGTCGAGCCCCAGACGAACAACGGCACACAGCCGGGTGAGAAGAGGACGACGAAGTGACCCAGAAGACGGCTTCGAGCGCCGACCTGACGTGGTTGCTGGATGACCTGGTGGGCCGGGTGAAGCAGGCCGAACACGCGGTCGCGCTCTCCACCGACGGCCTCCTGATGGCCTCCTCCCAGGGGTTGAGCCGGGACGACGGCGAGCACCTCGCGGCGATGGCGGCCGGCATCCAGAGCCTCGCCCGGGGCGCCGGCAAGCGCTTCGGTGGCGGGCAGGTGCAGCAGACCATCATCGAGATGCAGTCGTCGTTCCTGTTCGTCACCGCGGCCGGCCGCAATGCCTGTCTGGCGGTACTGGCCAGTGAGGACGCCGACGTCGGCCTGATCGCCTACGAGATGGCGATGCTGGTCACCCGGGTCGGCAAGTACGTCGCATCACCGTCACGCGGCACTGATCAGCAGGTCGGCGAGAGGTAGCGGCGATGACGGTCCAGGGGGAGTCCGCAGACCATCAGTGGGTGGATGACCACGCCGGTCCGGTGGTGCGTCCGTACGCGGTGACGCGTGGTCGGGCCCGCCCGGTCACCGGCACATTCGACCTGATCTCCCTGGTAACGGCGACCCGAGCCGAGGTGACGCCCGAGGTCGGTCTTGGTCCCGAGCATTTGGCGATCGTCGGGCTGTGCCAACGCATACAGTCCGTCGCCGAGATCGCCGCCCATCTCGACCTGCCGGTGGGCACCATCAGGGTGCTCCTCGGTGATCTGGCGGCCCGCAGCCTGGTGCAGGTCCGCGAGCCGCAGACCACGGCCGGTCTTCCCGACAACAGCATCTTCGAGGCGGTAATCAATGGACTACGGGCACTCTGACCGGCCGGCGGGAGCGGCGCCACTGCCCACCGCGATCAAGATCCTGGTCGCGGGTGGCTTCGGCGTGGGCAAGACGACGATGGTTGGCGCGGTCAGCGAGACCCGGCCGTTGCGCACCGAGGAGGTGCTGACGGAGTCGGGGGTCGGCATCGACGACCTGTCCGGGGTGGAGGGCAAGACCACCACCACCGTGGCCATGGACTTCGGCCGGATCACCATCAGCGACGACCTGGTGCTGTACCTGTTCGGGACGCCGGGGCAGGACCGGTTCTGGTTCGTCTGGGACGAGTTGGCGTTGGGGGCGATCGGTGCGGTGGTGCTGGCCGATACCCGCCGGCTAGCCGACTGCTTCCCCTCGATCGACTACTTCGAGGGTCGGGGCACGCCCTTCGTGGTGGCGGTGAACTGCTTCCAGGACGCCCGCAAGTACCGGCTCGACGAGGTGCAGGCCGCGCTGAACCTGGACCCGGGTGTGCCGGTGCTGCTCTGCGACGCCCGGCAGCGTGAGTCCAGCAAGGAGGTGCTCGTCACGCTGATGGAGCACGCCATGAAGACCCGCGAGGCCCGTCGCCGCGCCGCCAGCGGAGACTGACCGGATTTTTTTCGGGGAGGGTGTCCGGAACGCTCCCGGCCGATCGTCATGCTGGCGACACCCCGAGAAACCAAGGGAGCGATCAGATGAAGTACATGATGTTCGTTTGCAGCGACACCGAGCCGGACACCGACCCCACCGAGCTTCCCGACATCGACAAGTGGGTGGCGGAGAACGACTCTCGTGGCCGCCGCCTGAGCGGCAACGTGCTGGGGCCGACCAGCGCGGCCACCACCGTCCGCGTTCGCGACGGCGCGCTGCTCGTCTCCGAGGGGCCGTTCGCGGAGACCGCCGAGGTGATCGTGGGCTTCGACCTGCTCGACTGCGCCGACCTGGACGAGGCGATCGAGGTGGCCCGCACCCACCCGATGGCCCGTGAGGGGCGACTGGAACTGCGTCCGTTCGCGGACCTGCCCGACTGACGAAGGTGTCCACCTCGCAGCGCCGGCCGATGCGCACGGGAGCAGCGGCCGGCGCGGCGGCGGAGGCCGTCGCGGTCGCCGGCGTCGAGGCGTACCCCCGGATCGTCGCGACCCTCATCCGGGTCACCGGTGACTGGGCGTTGGCCGAGGACTGCGCCCAGGAGTCGTTGACCGTCGCGCTGGAACGCTGGCCCACCGACGGTGTGCCGGCCAACCCGGGCGGCTGGCTCATGACCGTGGCGCGCAACCGGGCGATCGACGTGCTGCGCCGGGCCACAGTGGAGCAGCGCAAGCTGCATGACCTGGCGTTGCTCACGCCCGATGGCGCGCACCCCGAGCCCGAGACGGGGCAGGACGTGGTGGACGACCGGCTGCGTCTCATCTTCACCTGCTGCCATCCGGCGCTCGCGATCGAGGCCCGGGTGGCGTTGACGCTGCGAACGGTCTGCGGTGTGCCGACCGCTGACATCGCCCGCCTGCTGCTGGTCAGCGACTCGACGATGACCCGCCGGTTGACCCGGGCGCGCACCCGCATCGCGCAGGCCGGCATCCCGTACCGGGTGCCGAGCGGGCCGGCGCTGACCGAGCGGCTGCCCGGCGTCCTCGCCGTGCTGTACCTGCTGTTCACCCGGGGCTACGTCGCCGACGGCGAACCGGCCTTCGCCGACGAGGCGGTCCGGCTGGCCCGGCTGCTCGACCGGCTGATGCCACACCAGTCCGAGGTCGCCGCGCTGCTGGCGCTGCTGCTGTGCCAACACTCCCGTCGGGACGCCCGCCGCGACGCCGCCGGCAACCTGGTCACCCTGGAGCGGCAGGACCGCTCACTGTGGGACCACGCCGCCGTCGCCGAGGGCCTGGATGCCCTCCATCGGGTACGCCAGGACGGGCCGTACGCGTGGCAGGCCCGGATCGCCGCCTGCCACGCCACCGCCGCCTCGGCCGACGACACCGACTGGCCGACGATCGCGCGGGCCTACGACGCGCTCGCCGACCTGCGCCCCTCACCGGTGATCGCGCTCAACCGGGCGGTCGCGCACGGGTACGCGTACGGGCCGGCCGCCGGGTTGGTGCTGCTCGACGCGGCGCGTGCCGGGGGAGGGCTGGACGGCTACCCGCTCGCCGTGGCGGTGCAGGCCGACCTGGTGGCCCGGCAGGGCGACCGGAGACGCGCGGCAGGACTGTTCCGGGAGGCGGCGGCAGCGGTGGGCTCCACCGCCGAGCGCCGCGCGCTGCTCGACCGGGCCGAGGAACTCGACCGGTAGCGGAGCGGCCGCACGGCACCGTCGGTCATCCCCCGCTCCGCGATCTTGCATTTTCTGTCCCGACACAAGGGACAGAAGCCCTCATGTCGACGACCGAAACTGCAAGATCGGCGCGATCTGTCGCTCGACACACGACCGCGGGGAGGGTCAGCAGCGCTTGGCCATTGCCACGAACCTGGTCCAGGCCGCCGGGTCGAACGCGAGCGCCGGACCGGCCGGGTCCTTCGAGTCGCGTACGCCGATGACGCCCGCGAGGTTGTCGGCCACCTCGACGCAGTCGCCGCCGTTGTTGCCACTCTTGCTGCTCTTGCGCCACCGAGCGCCGGTCAGGTCCATGAGGCTGCCGCTTCCCTGATGAGATTGAGGGACTGCGCCCGCGACAGGGCGCCGTCGCGGATGCGTTCCCACCGTCGGTCGAGCGTAGCAACGTCGGCAACCTTGTCGATGAGCTGCGCTTGCGCCTGGCTGTCGACGTGCGCGACCCGGGCCCCGTCCGGCATCTCGGCCACCGTGAACGGCCCACCGAGGCCCGGGTACATGCCCACGTCGACGGGCACGACGAACAGCGACACGTTCGGCAGGGCGGCCTGCTCGGCCAGCCGTTCGCACTGCTCCCGCATCATGGCCCGGTCGCCGTCGAGGGTGCGCCGGAGGACTCCCTCGTCGAGGACCGCGACGAGCAGCGGCGGACGTTCCCGGCGCAGGATGGCCTGTCGGCTCAGCCGCGCCTCGGCGAGGTCGTCGGCCTCGGCCGGTGTCAGCGCCTCGCCGACCAGCGTCGCCAGCGCGTACGCCTTCGTCTGAAGAAGGCCAGGTATCCACGCGAGCTGGAACGACCGTAGCGACAGCGCCTCGCGCTCGATCTCGGCCCAGGGGCGGAACCAGGCCGGCGTCCGGCGCTTCAGCGCGTCGGGCCACAGCTCCTCGACGTTCCGCCCGAGCAGCTCGGCGACCCGCGCACGATGACGCGTCTGCGGGATTCGTCCCGTGCTCGCCCACTTCGCCGCCGTCTTCGGATCGACGCCGATCTGAGAAGCGAGACTGTCCGCTGTGTGGCCCCGCTCAGCCATCGCCGCCTGTACTGCTCGATTCATCTCCAAGCCCTTCAGAACGTTCCAGACGTCGACAGGAAATACGTCTACGCGGTGTGATCGCTTGGCAACCCTCGGCAGGGTGCTGTGTAGACAGCATCGAGGAGGGAGCACAGGATGCCCGACGACACGCCCTGCCACCGCCCACATCGACCGAGCCAACCGGCTTCGCCCCGGGTGAACACCGCCGGCCCGACCGGACCACGGCACCCTCCGTACCGTGGTCCCGGTCGCGGGGGGAACGTCGTACCCGCCTCACGCTGGCGCTCCCGGGGCGGTCCGCCGGTCGCGCACACCGCCGACGGCCCGCTCTGGACGTGCGACGCCTGCGGTCAGGACTGGCCCTGCCCGGCGTTGCGAGCGACCCCGACGGACGCCGCCCGCCGGGCGACCCTGATCCCCGAGTTCTCCCGGATCACCCGCCGGGCGATCCGCGACCTGCGCGGCCAGCCCGGCGGCCCCGACCCGGTCGCCATCGTCCGCCGCTTCCTCTGGTTTCTGCCACTCACGGACGAGGAGGCCCGCGCTGTCGCACTGCGGCTGCGCTGAGCGCTCACCCTGACGGCGCAGGCGGCGATCGATATGGTGGTCACATGACACTGCCGTTCGTGGTTACTCTGCGCGGTTACGACATGCGTCAGGTCGAGAGTCTCTTCGCCGAGGTGGATGAGGCTCTGGCCGCCGACAGCGCCGTGTTGCGGGCTGCCGCGCGAGACACGCTTCGGGCGACCACCCTGCGACGGCGGTTACGGGGTTACGCGTGCCGCGCCGTGGATGACGCGGTAGCCGAGCGACTACGGGCGCTCTGACAGCGAGCCTCCCTCGCCTGGAACGGCGAAGGCCGCCCCCGCCGGAGCGGGAGCGGCCTTCCACCAGCCGTACGACGTCAGTTGGCGATCATGCGGCGCAGCACGTACTGCAGGATGCCGCCGTGCCGGTAGTAGTCCGCCTCACCGGGGGTGTCGATCCGCACCACGGCGTCGAACTCCACGCCGGTGTCGGTGTTGACCTGCACGGTGCGCGGGGTGTCACCGTCGTTCAGGGCGGTCACCCCGGTGATGGTGAACGTCTCGGTGCCGGTCAGGCCGAGCGACTCGGCGGTGACGTCCACCGGGAACTGGAGCGGCAGTACGCCCATCCCGATCAGGTTCGAGCGGTGGATCCGCTCGTACGACTCGGCGATGACCGCCCGGACGCCCAGCAGCATCGTGCCCTTGGCCGCCCAGTCCCGCGACGAGCCCGAGCCGTACTCCTTGCCGGCCAGGATGACCAGCGGGATGCCGGCCTCCTGGTAGGCCATCGAGGCGTCGTAGATCGAGGTCTGCTCGCCGGTGAGGTGGTTGACGGTGAAGCCACCCTCCACCCCGGGCACCAGCTGGTTGCGCAGCCGGATGTTGGCGAAGGTGCCCCGGATCATCACCTCGTGGTTGCCCCGGCGGGAACCGTACGAGTTGAACTCGTGGCGGGGCACGCCGTGCTCGGCCAGGTAGGTGCCGGCCGGGGAGTCCGCCTTGATCGCGCCGGCCGGCGAGATGTGGTCGGTGGTCACCGAGTCGCCCAGCTTGGCCAGCACCCGGGCGGCGGAGATGTCGACGACCGGGCTCGGCTCCTGCTGCATGCCCTCGAAGTACGGGGGCTTCCGCACGTAGGTGGAGTCGTTCTCCCAGGCGAAGGTGTCGCCGGTCGGGGTCGGCAACGACTGCCACCGCTCGTCGCCGGCGAAGACATCGGCGTACGCGGCGCTGAAACCGGTGGCGCCGATCGCCTGCGCGATGACGTCCTGGATCTCGGCGCTGTTCGGCCAGATCTCGCGCAGGTAGACCGGGTTGCCCTCGGAGTCCTCACCGATCGGCTCGTTGGCCAGGTCGATGTCCATGGTGCCGGCCAGGGCGTAGGCGACCACCAGCGGCGGCGACGCCAGGTAGTTCATCTTGACGTCCGGGTTGATCCGGCCCTCGAAGTTCCGGTTGCCCGAGAGCACCGAGACCACCGACAGGTCGTGCTCGTTGACCGCGGCGGACACCTCCTCGGGCAGCGGGCCCGAGTTGCCGATGCACGTGGTGCAGCCGTAGCCGACCAGGTTGAAGCCGAGCTTGTCCAGGTACGGGGTGAGGCCGGCGCGCTCGTAGTAGTCCATGACGACCTTCGACCCGGGCGCCAGGGTGGTCTTCACCCACGGCTTGCGGGACAGGCCCTTCTCCACCGCGTTACGCGCCAGCAGCGCGGCACCGATCATCACCTGCGGGTTGGACGTGTTGGTGCAGGAGGTGATCGCGGCGATCACCACCGCGCCGTGGTCCAGCTCGTACTCGACGCCGTCGGTGCCGGTGACCCGGATCGGGTTGGTGGCCCGGCCACCGGCCCCGGCCGCGGCCGTCTCCAGGTCACGCGGCTCGTCGGCCGGGTCGCTGAACTCGTTGGCCGGCGGGTCGCTGGCCGGGAAGGACTCGGCGCTGGCCTCGTCGGCCGGGCCGTTGGCGCCGCGCGGCAGCTCCTCACGGGCGACGCTCGGCTTCAGGTCGCGCTCACCGGCGGAGTCGTCGGCCACGTAGTCGGTCAACGCGGAGCGGAACAGCGTCTTGGCGCTGCCCAGCGGCACCCGGTCCTGCGGGCGCTTCGGGCCGGCGAGCGACGGCTCGATGGAGCCGAGATCCAGCTCCAGGCGCTCGGAGTACTCCGGCTCGGCGTCCGGGTCGTGCCAGAGACCCTGCTCCTTGGCGTACGCCTCGACGAGCGCGACCTGCGCGGCGTCCCGGCCGGTCAGCTCCAGGTAGCGGATCGTCTCCGCGTCGATCGGGAAGATCGCCACGGTGGAGCCGTACTCCGGGGACATGTTGCCGATGGTGGCCCGGTTGGCCAGCGGCACGGCGCTCACGCCGGGGCCGTAGAACTCGACGAACTTGCCGACCACACCGTGCTTGCGCAGCATCTCGGTGATGGTCAGCACCAGGTCGGTCGCGGTGGTGCCGGCCGGCATCTCACCGGAGAGCTTGAAACCCACCACGCGGGGGATCAGCATGCTGACCGGCTGGCCGAGCATCGCGGCCTCGGCCTCGATGCCGCCGACGCCCCAGCCCAGCACGCCCAGGCCGTTGACCATGGTGGTGTGCGAGTCGGTGCCGACGACGGTGTCCGGGTACGCCTGGCCGTTGCGTTCCATGATCGTGCGGGCCAGGTACTCGATGTTGACCTGGTGCACGATGCCGGTGCCCGGCGGGACGACCTTGAACTCGTTGAACGCGGTCTGACCCCAGCGCAGGAACTGGTAGCGCTCCTTGTTGCGCTCGTACTCCAGCTCGACGTTGCGGGCGAACGCGTCCTCGCGGCCGAACAGGTCGGCGATGACCGAGTGGTCGATGACCAGCTCGGCCGGGGCGAGGGGGTTGACCTTGGTGGCGTCGCCGCCCAGGTCGCGTACCGCCTCGCGCATGGTGGCCAGGTCGACCACGCAGGGCACGCCGGTGAAGTCCTGCATCAGCACCCGCGCCGGGGTGAACTGGATCTCCACGCTCGGGGCGGCGGTGGAGTCCCACCCGCCGAGCTGGCGGATGTGGTCGGCGGTGATGTTCGCGCCGTCCTCGGTCCGCAGCAGGTTCTCCAGCAGGATCTTCAGGCTGTACGGCAACCGCGCGTGGCCGTCCACCTTGTCGATCTTGAAAATCTCGTAGCTCGCGTCTCCGACGCGTAGCTGGGTCTTCGCACCGAAGGTGTCGAGGCTCGCCACGTCGTACTCCTTCACACCAGCGACCGTGAGTAGTCCTGAGCAGTCTGTCGCACCGGTCGGGGTGCCGCCGAGGTTAGGTGACACTTACCGCCCGAATCCGCTTCCAACAAAACCGTACGTCCGTCTTGCTATCTGCGCAAGCGAGCGCCAGGGTTCGAGACAGGAGGTACCGCAATGATCCACCACGTGCTGCTGCCCCGTCGGTGCGGCACCGAGGAGGTCTCGCGCGCCTTCTACGTCGGCCTGCTCGGCCTGGTCGAGAAACCGAAACCGCCCCGCCCGCCGGCTGATGCCAGCCCTAGAAACCCGCGGTGGAGCCGGGACGGCGGCGGCCAGGCGGAGTCCGCGAGCACGCCGGTTCACCAGGTCCCGGGGTAGGGTCTGAGGCCGGATCGGAAGGGGTGCCGAGTGGTCGACGTCCAGCACTGGCTCTCGGCCCTGCCTCCGGGCGTGGTCTACCTCATCGTC
This sequence comes from Micromonospora sp. NPDC047756, assembly GCF_055587245.1. Lineage (NCBI taxonomy): Bacteria > Bacillati > Actinomycetota > Actinomycetes > Micromonosporales > Micromonosporaceae > Micromonospora > Micromonospora sp. NPDC047756. The sequence continues at coordinate 159,646 of NZ_JBVJGQ010000011.1, read as the reverse complement.
GCCGGCGTGATCGGCGTCGAGAGCATGGGCGTCCCGCTGCCCGGAGAGATCGTGCTCGTCAGTTCCGCCCTGCTGGCCGCCACCGGGGTGGTGGAGCCGGAGTGGGTGGCCAGCGCCGCGGCGTTCGGCGCCATCGTCGGCGACTCCGTCGGGTACGCCGTCGGCCGACGCGGCGGTCGCCCGCTCCTCGCCCGACTGGGCAGACGGTTCCCCAAACACCTGGGCCCGGCGCAACTCGCCCGTGCCGAACAGAGCTTCGCTCGGTACGGCGTCTGGGCGGTCTTCTTCGGTCGGTTCGTGGCACTGCTGCGGATCCTCGCCGGGCCGCTCGCCGGTGCGCTGCACGTGCCGTACCGCCGCTTCCTCTTAGCGAACGCGGCCGGCGGGTTGGTCTGGGCCTTCGGCACGACGTACCTGCTCTACTCGGTGGGCAAGGCGGCCGAACACTGGCTGAAGGACATCTCCTGGGCCGGGTTGGTCCTCGCGGTGCTCACCGGGCTCGGCAGCACCTGGTGGCTGCGCCGCCGCGCCCACCGCGTCGCGTCGACCGACAGCGCGTCCGGCGGGGAGGTGGCCGCCGACGGTCCGTCGGCTGCGATCACCTCTGACGGCGATCCGGTCCGCGCGGGCAACGAGCACTGATCTTCGACTGGTCATGCCGAAGGGCCGGGCCCCGTGGTGGGGGTCCGGCCCTTCGGTGTGTGCTGGTGGTGGTGGTGGTGCTTGTCGGGGGTCAGCTGGTGGCGTAGCCGCGGGTGGCGATCCAGTCGGCGAGGTGCTCGACGCTGATCTGGTAGGCGGCCTGGTTGGCGTCGGCGGAGTCGGCGATGGTGACGGTGTCACCGTTGTCGCGGTAGCCGACGACGCTGATGTAGTGCCCGCCTTCGTAGGAGTGGCTCACACCGGTGGTGTCGGTGCTGGTCCCGGCGATGTTCGCGACCACGGCCCTGCCGTCGTCGACGGTGCGGACGATGTCAGCGCGCAGCCGGTCGGTCTGCTTCGCGTCGGCGTCCGGGGTGCTGATCTCCACCGACCGGTAGGCGTTGTTCTTACCGGTCTCCTTGTTCAGCACCGGGGTGATGTCGTTGATCGAGTTCGTGCCGGCCTCGGTGGTGCCCATCTCCTTGGCCATGTCATCGACGTTGATGTTCTTACCCTGCACACTCAGAGCGTTACGGGTCGCGGCGGGCCCGCAGTAGTAGAAGTTCGGCTGCGCCTCGTACCGCACACCCAACTCCCGCTCACCATGACCCTTGCGGTCAGCCTGCGTCCCAGTGGTGGGCTTGGCATCGGACATGGCGTAAGCGGCGGTCACCGGCCCGGCGATCGCACCACCGGCGAACGCGAGCCCAGCGGCGGTCAGGGCGGTCTTACGGATCAGATCGGTACGCATGATGGCGTGCTCCTCTGCCTTAGGGGGAAACCCACACCACAGCGGGGGATGGTGGCGCGGGAAAGTTCTTGCCCGGCGACCCCGCAACGAGGGGGTCGGCGTCGGGACAGGGATGTAACCGTTCGCGGTGGCCGGTCATTCCGGCCTGACCGCGAGGGGATCAGCCTGTTGTGGTGCTCGGCCGCTCCGGGGGTGTAACCGGCGCGGGCTGCCGGGTGTTCCCGACGGCAGCCCGCCGGCCGTGTGGTGCTCGGCCGTGCGGGGGTGTAACCGGGGATGCCTGGCGGGTGTTCCCAGAGGGCTACCGTGGCGGCCGTGTGGTGCTCAGCCGGTGCGGGGGGTGTAACCGGGGCGGCCTGGCGGGTGTTCCCGGAGGGGGCCGCTGCCCGCGCTCTGCGACTCGCCGGTCGCGGTGATCTGCCAGGTATAACGACCCCGACCGGCCGCCGATTCCGCCGCCGGGGTGGCCCCGACCACCCGACATTCACCCCGAACCCGACAAAACACTCGCCTCCCGCGGTCGGAAAGGCCGGCATGGCGGCAGGCCGGGATGATCCACTCGGGTTCATGGAAGTCGCGGTGTCCCGATGCCGGGGATGCCCCGACATCACGGAACCCGAGTGGATCATGCCCGTGCGCACCGATCGTCGGTCCGCTACCGACCCGACCGAGGTGGGGCGGAGTGGTCCGGTTGCGTCGGTGGGGCGGGAGTGGTCAGGGTGCGTCGAGCAGTTCCAGGACGGCGTCGCGGGCGGCCAGGACGGCTGCCTCGGATTGCGGGCCGTGGTTGAGGATCTCGAAGGAGTGCTGCCCGTCCGGCACCTCGATCACCCGCATCGGCCAGCCCTGGGCGGTCGCAGCGGGGACGAACGCGTCGATACCGGCCAGGACCGGCGGTATGTCCTGACCGGCGCGAGTCAGCACCAGTGGCACGCCGGTGCCGGAGCTGAGGGCCTCGACCGGCAGGAAGCGGGCGTCGACCTCCCAGCCAGGGAACGGGATGAGCAGCGGATATGTCAGTGCGATCCCGCGTAGCCAGGCCGGGGGGACGCGCAGCCAGTCGGCCGCGAAGAGGCCGCCGCCGGAGAAGAACCACAGCACCACCCGCTCGGGGTCGACCCGCGGATCGGCGCGGACCTGCTCGACCATCGCGGCGATGTCGTCGGCTGCGGCGGGCAGCGCGGACAGGTCGGACACCTGGTAGCTGACCAGTGCGGTGACCGCACCGCTCGCGGCGAGCAGGGTGCCGTAGCCGCGGTAGAGCAACCAGTCGCGGGGGTCGGGAGCGTCGGGCGGCAGCGGAGCGCCGTGCACCACCACGACGGCGGGAGCGCGGTCGGTGTGGGTGGGCAGGTGCAGGTCGACGTTGCCGTGTCGTTCGACCGGCGCGGCCGGGATGGACAGGACGAAGGGCCGTTGTGCGACGGGCGTCGTCATCGCCTCATCGTAACGATCATCGACCTGTCCGGTTGCCCCGACGACGATCTACAGAGGACGGTGGGTCAGGTCGGGTCAGCGGGTTTCGCGGCGTCGCTGGCCTGGGCGTGCCGCTCCAGCAGCCGCTGCCGGATCTCCTCCGGGGTGTACGCCCGCCGACGCCGTTCGGCCCGCGCGATGACCACGCCGGATGCCGCGACACCGGCGAGCCCGGCCAGCCCGAGAACCTTCCACCACCGCATTCGTTGCCGCATCGGCCTAGGCTAGACCCTCATGAGCATCAGCCTGGATGAGGCCGTCGAGTTGACCCGCACCGGCGACGTGTGGGTGTTCCGGGGCCGCAGCGTGCCGGACCGGGCGATCCAGTTCACCACCAACAGCCCGGTGAACCACGTCGGGATGGCGGTGGTGCTGGACGACATGCCGCCGCTGATGTGGCACGCGGAGTTGGGCAGGTCGTTGCCGGACCTGTGGTCGGGCAGCCACCAACGTGGCGTCCAGCTGCACGACCTGCGGGACGCGGTCTGCGTCTGGGCCAACCGGTACGGCCAGCGGGCCTGGTTGCGGCAGCTCGACCCGCCGGCCGACGCGGAGATGGAGCAGGCGGTGCTGCGGACGATCGCGCGGCTGGACGGCACGCCGTTCCCGTCGACCGCCCAGTTGGCGTGGCGCTGGGTGCGAGGTCGGGTGCCGGCGCTGCCGCGTCCCGGTCGGCTTCCCGCGTTGCCGCACCTCGGTGGGCTGTCGGCGTTGGCACGCCTCGGCCAGCCGGCACCCGGTCCCAACCCGACCGACAGCGCTGACCGTCCCAACCCGACTGACCGTCCCAACCCGACCGAACGCGCCAACCCGGCTGACCGCGCCAAACCCTCCGGCGCGGTCGGCTCGGCCCGGTCGGCGGGGGAGCGGGACCGGGCGCTGGAGACGGCGTACTGCGCCGAGGTGGTGGCGGTGACCTATGAGGCGATGGGTTTGCTGCCGGCGGGTCGACGTCCAAACTGGTACGACCCGGGGCGGTTCTGGAGCGGGGACGACCTGGGGCTGGCCGCTGACGCCCGGTTGGGTTCCGAGATCGAGGTTCAGGTACCGCGGCGCTGAGGTTTGACCTGTGCGGTCACCGGCAATTGCTGTGACCGTGAACGCCTCCACGGATCTTGACACGTTGGCCGACTTCTTCGACCGGTACGGCGTGGCGTTGACCTCGGGTGACCTGCCGGCCATCGCCGGCTGCTACGCCCTGCCGGGGCTGGTGGTGGCCGACACCTACAGCTTCTCGTTCACGTCCGCGGCGGCGGTGGCGCTGTCCTTCGTGGGCGCCGCACCCGACTACCAGGACCGGGAGTTGGTCGCGGCCCACGCCCGGATCGAGGACGTGCAGGCGGTGTCCGCGCTGTTGACGATGGTGGCGGTGGAGTGGGAGTTCCTGGACTGCCGAGGGCAGGCGGTGCCGGGGGAGCGGTACCGCTACCTGCTGCGTATCTCCGATGACGGACCACTGATCTGCACTGTCGTCCGGACGGGCTGACCGACGGGGGCCGGTTGGCCCGATCCGTACCCACCCGGTTTCGGGCCCGTGCGGCGCTGGCTACGCTGTCGCGTCGGTGGGGGACGAGGGGAGACCTGATGGCGGTGCGGCCGGACGGTGCGGCAGATTCGCGGGCGGCGCGGGCGATGGCGTCGGTGCCGTGGATCGTGGTGCTGCTCGGTGTCTGCGCGCTGGTGGTGCTCCTGGTGATCGCGCTGCTGTCGTTTCGCACCAGGGAGCGGGACGCGCCGCCGCAGGCCGCGCCTCCGGTGTTCCTGCCGACCGTGCCGGCCGCCACGTCGGCCACCGGTGGGCCGACTCCGGCCGCCGTGGAGCGGCGCTCGGTGTCGCCGCGACCGTCACGCAGTAGCCGGACGCCGTCACCGCGGGCCACTGTCACCGGCTCGCCGACTCCGGGGCGGACGAGCGTCCTGATCGCGCCGTCGGCGCAAGAAGCGGTGAGCGCCCGGTACGAGGTCGGTTCAAACGGCTGGGACGGGGACGCGGCGGTCCTGTCGATCGCCAATGAGTCGAGTCGGTCGGCGGACTGGCAGGTGGAATTGGTGTTCGACGACGACACCTGGACTGTGCGGGTGGGTGACGACTCGGGCGTCTCGGTGCGGGGGCGCGGGCACGGGGAGTTCGTCCTGCGCGGCACCCGTTCGCTGGACGCGGGCGACTCTCGGACGCTGCGGCTGCGCGTCGGCTGGGGTGACTCGGCGCAGCGACCGGTCAAGTGCACTGTCAACGGGGTCGACTGCCGGATCGGCTGAGCCAGCGCCGCGCCGCCGCGGCCAGCGCCCCCGCGCCGCCAGGCCCCCGCGCCGCCGCGCCGCCAGACTGCTGCACCGCCAAGGCTTTCCGGGCCGGGCCGCCGATCGCTACGCTGCGCGGACAGTCCGCTGAAGGAGGTACATGTCCGGCATGCGCCGTGTTCCGCGCCCATCGCACGGTCCGGTGGCGATCGCCACGTCACCCTGGGTCGTGGTCGGCGCGGGTGTCGTCGTGATGGTGGTCCTGCTCATCGTGGCCCTGGGCGCGTACCGGGGACGGAGCCCGGCGCCGGACGGCGCGCAACCGCCGGCGCCGCCGGCGCTGCCGGTGCCGTCGGTGCCACCGGTGCCGAGCGCGTCCACTTCGGCGTCGTCTCCGGCGCCGGTGCTGCCGGGGATATCCGGCCGTGCGAGTGGGCTGCCGTCGAGTGCCGCGGCCGGGTCCGGGTCACCCTCGGCCGGTCCGACGGCCGGTCCGACCGGGAAGCCGTCGCCGATGCTGTCGCCGAGCCGGGTCGCGCCGGGGCAACCGGCGATGATCGGGCGGTACCGGGTGGTGCAGAGCTTCGACGGGGGCTTCATCGGCGAGGTGGCGATGGTCAACACGTCCAACCGCAGCCGAGGTTGGACGGTGCGGTTGGAGTTCGCCGGTGGACGGCTGGTGACCTCCTGGGTGGAGGGCGTCCCGCAGGGGACGATCCGCCAGTTCGACGACGGCTTCACGTACGTCAGTGGGGTCGACGTGCCGCCGGGCGGTTCGGTGTCGTTGCGGTTCCACATGGAGCGGGCCCCCACCACGCCACGGGAGTGCACTGTCGACGGGACGCGCTGCAACGGGCTCTGACCGACGCTTCCGCAAGGACGTGCTCTGTTGCGACCATGTTTGCAAGGTATTGCAGATTGTTTCGGCGAGGGTTAGCGTGCGGCCATCCGCGACCAGAGGAAGGCGTCGATGAGACCCCCGCCGATACCGCGCACCGCCCTGCTGGCCCTTGCCTCCCTGCTCACCGTCACGCTCGTCGGCGCTCCGGTCGCCGTGCACCCCGCCGCCGCCGGCCCCCGACCGTCCGACGACGCCCCGTCCGCGATCGGCGGTGCGACCCAGTGGCGTGCCGAACCCAGCGCCGAGGCGCTGCTGAAGGCCGGCGGCACCGCTGCCCGAGCCGAGCAGTTCTACTTCGTCCTGCCGGACCGGTTCGCCAACGGGGACCCCGGCAACGACCGGGGCGGCCTCACCGGCGACCGGCTACGGACCGGCCTCGACCCGACCGACAAGGGCTTCTACCACGGCGGCGACCTCAAGGGCGTCATCGACAAGCTGGACTACATCCAGGGGCTGGGCACCACTGCCATCTGGCTCGCCCCGATCTTCAAGAACCGGCCGGTGCAGGGTGCCGGCAACGACATCTCGGCCGGCTACCACGGCTACTGGATCACCGACTTCACCCAGGTGGACCCGCACTTCGGCACGATGGAGGAGATGAAGCGGCTGGTGAAGCTCGCCCACCAGCGCGGCCTCAAGATCTACCTCGACGTGATCGTCAACCACACCGCCGACGTGATCAAGTACGCGGAGGACAGGTACGCGTACGTGGACAAGGCGACCTCGCCGTACACCGACGCGCAGGGCCGGGCGTTCGAGGACCGCAACTACGCCGACGGCTCCCGGGCGTTCCCGCCGGTCGACACGGACTCCTTCCCGTACACGCCGACGTTCGCCGACCCCTCGGACGCGAGCGTCAAGGTCCCGGCGTGGCTGAACGACGTGACCATGTACCACAACCGGGGTGACTCCACCTTCGCCGGCGAGAACAGCGAGTACGGCGACTTCTTCGGCCTCGACGACCTGTGGACCGAGCGTCCCGAGGTGGTGCGGGGTTTGACCAAGGCGTACGGGGACTGGATCGGCGCGACCGGCGTCGACGGCTTCCGGTTGGACACCGTGAAGCACGTCAACATGGACTTCTGGCCGCAGTTCAGCCAGGGCATCGAGCGGGCCGCGGAGAAGGCCGGCAAGAAGGACTTCTTCATGTTCGGCGAGGTCTACAGCGCCGACCCGGAGATCGCCTCCAGCTACGTCCGCCAGGGCGGCCTGCCGGCCACCCTCGACTTCGCCTTCCAGGAGGCCGCCCGGGGCTTCACCGCCGGCGCCGGTTCCGCGAAGGCGCTCGCCGACGTGTACGCCCGCGACGACCTCTACGCGGCCCGGGACACCGACGCGGGTCGGTTGACCACCTTCCTCGGCAACCACGACATGGGCCGGATCGGTTCGTTCATCGCCGGTGGTGGCAGCGACCCGGCCAGCCACCTGCGTCGTGACCAGCTCGCGCACCAGTTGATGTTCCTGACCCGGGGCCAGCCGGTGGTCTACTCCGGCGACGAACAGGGCTTCACCGGCCCCGGCGGGGACAAGGACGCCCGGCAGGACATGTTCGCGTCGACGGTTGCCGACTACCTCGACGACGACCTGCTCGGCACCGACCGCACGCACGCCAGCGACCAGTTCGACCCGACCCACCCGCTCTACCGGACCATTGCCGACCTGGGCCGGCTGCGCCAGGCCCACCCGGCGTTGCGCGACGGCGTGCAGGTCACCCGGTACGCGGCCGACGGGCCGGGCGTCTTCGCCGCCTCCCGGATCGCCCCGTCCGACCGCACCGAGTACGTGGTGGCCGTGAACAACGCCGACACCGCGCAGACTGTCACGGTGGACACCTGGTCGGCCGGCGCCACCTTCACCGGCATCTACGGCGGCACCGACCGCGCCACCGCTGGCGGGGACGGTGAACTGACCCTCACCGTGCCGCCGTTGTCGGCGGCGGTGTACCGGGCCGGCAAGCCCGTCGCACCGGCGGCCGACAAGCCGACCATCACCATCACCAGCCCGGTTCCGGACGCGGCGGTCGCCACCAGGGCAGCGGTCACCGCCCGGGTGACCGGCGACCCGTTGGCCACCGTCACCGTCGCGGCGCGGGTGGCCGGCGGCCGGTGGACACTGCTGGGCAGCGCGGATCACGCCCCGTACACGGTGCAGCACGACCTGACCGGACTGGCCGGCGGCACCCGGGTGGAGTACAAGGCGGTGGTGCGCGACGGCCGGGGCCGTACCGCGACCGCCCGGTCCACCGCTGTCGTGGGAACCCCGCCGCAGGGCAGCTCCCGGGAGTGGGCGGTGGTGCACTACCAGCGCCCGGCCGGCGGGTACGACGACTGGGGGCTGTACGCCTGGGGGGACATCGACCCGGCGTACGTCACCGAGTGGCCGAAGGGGCAGCCGTTCGCCGGGGAGGACTCCTACGGCCGGTTCGCCTGGGTGAAACTCAAGCCGGGCGCGACGTCGGTGAACTTCCTGGTCGTCGACAAGGCTGGTACGAAGGACGTCGCCCAGGACCGCAGCATCGACGTCACCCAGACCGGCGAGATCTGGCTCAAGCAGGGCGACCCGGCGATCTACCCGAGCAGGCAGGCGGCCGCCGGAGAACCGGAACCGCCGGTCGAGGAGGGCACCGCCGTGCTCCACTATCGGCGGGCCGACGGCAACTACGACGGCTGGGGCCTGCACCTGTGGGACGGCGCGGCCAACCCGACCGAGTGGTCCGCCCCGCTGCGGCCGAGCACCGTCGACGCGTTCGGGGCGGTGTTCCGGGTGCCGCTGGCCGCCGGTGCCACCGGGCTGAACTACATCATCCACAACGGCGACACCAAGGACCTGCCCGACGACCAGCGGCTCGACTTCGCCAGCGCCGGCCGGGAGGTGTGGTTGCTCGCCGCCACACCCGGACGCCTGCTGCCGTCGACGGCCACCACCGCCAGCGGAGACACCGACATCAGCAAGCAGAAGGCGCACTGGATCGACAGGTCCACTGTGGCGTGGCAGACACCGCCGACCGACGGCAAGACGTACGCGCTGGTCAGCGCACCCACCGGCGGGGTCAGCGTGGTCGACGGCGAGCTGACCGGCACGTACACCACGATGCCGCTGCGGGCGCAGCGCAACGGGCTCACCGAGGCCCAACGCGACAGGTTCCCGCACCTGTGGTCGTACCGTAGCTTCGCCCTGGGCCGGGCGGACCTGGCCACGGTCCCGGCGGCGCTGCGGGGGCAGCTGCTGGTCACCGAGCGCGACGCCGAGGGCGGGCTGCTCGCCGCGACCGGCGTGCAGATCCCCGGCGTGCTCGACGACGTGTACTCCCGGGCGGCCGACGCCACGCTCGGGCCCACCTTCGCGGGGCGGACGCCGAGCCTCGCGCTCTGGGCGCCGACCGCGCACAGTGTGCGCCTGCACCTGTTCGACTCGCCCACCGCCGCACCGAAGACGGTGCCGATGCGCCGCGACGACCGTACCGGCGTCTGGTCGGTGCGCGGCGACCACACCTGGACCGGCACGTTCTACCGGTACGAGGTCCGGGCGTGGCAGCCGGCGGCGCAGCGGATGGTCACCGCGTCGGTGACCGACCCGTACTCGGTGGCCCTCGCCGCCGACTCCACGCACAGCCAGCTCGTCGACCTGAACGACCCGGCGCTGGCACCCCCCGGGTGGCGCACGCTGCGCAAACCGGCACCGGTGCCGGCCGCGAAGGCGCAGATCACCGAGTTGTCAGTGCGGGACTTCTCCATCGCCGACGACACCGTGCCGGCCGGGCGGCGGGGGACCTTCCTCGCGTTCACCGAGCCGGGAAGCGCCGGCATGACCCACCTGCGCAAGCTCGGCGACGCCGGGGTCAACTACCTGCACCTGCTGCCGGCGTTCGATTTCGCGACGATCCCCGAGAAGCGGGCCGACCAGCGGCAGCCGGCCTGCGACCTGGCGACGCTGCCGCCGGACTCGGCCGAGCAGCAGCAATGCGTGGCGGCGGTCGCCGAGACCGACGGCTACAACTGGGGGTACGACCCGCTGCACTACACAGTGCCCGAGGGCGGCTACGCCGTCGACCCGGTCGGCGCGGCGCGGACCACCGAGTTCCGGCGGATGGTCGCCGGGGTGAACGACGCCGGGCTGCGGGTGGTCATGGACGTGGTCTACAACCACACGTCGGCGGCCGGCACCGACGCCACGTCGGTGCTCGACCAGATCGTGCCCGGCTACTACCACCGGCTGCTCGAGGACGGCGCGGTGGCCAACTCCACCTGCTGCGCCAACACCGCCCCCGAGCACGCCATGATGGGCAAACTGGTGGTCGACTCGCTGGTCACCTGGGCGCGAAAGTACAAGGTGGACGGCTTCCGGTTCGACCTGATGGGCCACCACCCGAAGGCGAACATCCTGGCCGTCCGGGCGGCCCTGGACCGGTTGACCGTCGCCCGCGACGGCGTGGACGGCAAGGCGATCATGCTCTACGGCGAGGGCTGGAACTTCGGCGAGGTCGCCAACGATGCCCGTTTCGTCCAGGCCACCCAGGCCAACATGGCCGGCACCGGCATCGGCACCTTCAACGACCGGCTGCGCGACGCCGTGCGCGGCGGCGGACCGTTCGACGAGAACCCGAGGGTGCAGGGTTTCGCCTCCGGGCTCTACACCGACCCGAACGGCGACCCGGTCAACGGGTCGCCGACCGAGCAGAAGGCCCGCCTGCTGCGCGCCCACGATTTGATCAAGGTGGGGCTCACCGGCAACCTGCGCGACTACCGGTTCACCGACAGCGCCGGGCACGAGGTCACCGGGGCGCAGGTCGACTACAACGGCTCCCCGGCCGGCTACACCGCAGCGCCCGGGGAGGCCGTCACCTACGCCGACGCGCACGACAACGAGATCCTGTACGACGCGTTGGCGTACAAACTGCCGCAGGCGACCTCGGCGGCGGACCGTTCCCGGATGCAGGTGCTGGCGTTGGGCACTGTGGTGCTGGGGCAGGGCACCGGGTTCGTCACCGCCGGCACCGAACGGTTGCGGTCGAAGTCGCTGGACCGCAACTCGTACAACTCCGGTGACTGGTTCAACCAGATCCGCTGGGACTGCGCCGAGGGCAACGGGTTCGGCGCGGGTCTGCCGCCCGCGCCGGACAACGAGGACAAGTGGCCGTACGCGAGGCCGCTGCTGGCCGACCCGGCGCTGGTCCCGGACTGCGCGGCGATCACCACCACCGACGCCCGGTACGCCGAGTTGCTGCGCGTCCGGGCGTCGTCGCCGGTGTTCGGGCTGGCCACGGCCGAGCAGGTGCAGCGGCGGGTGGCGTTCCCGCTGTCCGGCGCGCAGGAGACGCCGGGCGTGCTGACGATGACCCTGGACGCTCGGGGGCTGGGCGGGCCGTGGACGTCACTGACCGTCGTCTTCAACAGCACCCCGTCGGCGGCCGACCAGACGGTGACCGGCCTGCGCGGAGCGGACGTGGCACTGCACCCGGTGCTTGTCGACTCGGCCGACCCGGTGCTGCGTACCGCCTCGTTCGACCGGGTGGCCGGCACGTTCACCGTACCGGCGCGCAGCGTGGCGGTCTTCGTCCAGAAGTGACGTGAACCGGCCCCCTTCCGCGTCTCGCGGAAGGGGGCCGGCCCGTTGTGCTGGCGCTACGCCGTCGTCACCCGGAGGTGATCAGGCGAAGCAGTTGTCGATCGTGGCGCCCGGAATGGCCAGGCAGTTGGTCGGACGGTTCGCGGTGATGGCGGACTTGTCGTCCACGTTCACGTCTCCGAAGAAGCTGAAGACACCGCCCGGCTCGAAGGTGGAGAAGTTGTGGGCGACCTTCGTCTTCGACAGGTTGACCTCGCCGAAGATGTTGAAGATGCCGCCGCCGACCCCGATCGGGCCCACGGCCCGGTTGCCGACGACCTCGCTGTCGCGCAGCGTGGTGACGCTGCCGGCGTTGAAGAGCCCGCCGCCGAAGAAGCCGGCGGTGTTGTCCTTGATGCTGCTCTTCTCGAAGGTGGCCACGCTGTCGAAGGCGATGGCCGCGCCGCCACCGACACCGGCGGTGCTGTTCTTCTCGACCGTGACGTTGTGCAGGTTCAGCTGGCTGTCCGCCGCAGCGAGACCGCCACCGGCGAGAACCGCGGTGTTCGAGACGAACTTGGTCTCGTACGCCGTGGTGTTGCCCTCGATGTCGAGGTAGCCACCACCGAAGCCGAGCGTCTCGTTGTCGGTGATCTCGGCCTTCTTGAGCTCGACCGTTCCGCCGTCGACGTCCTCGGTGAAGATCTCCGCGGCGCCGTTGGAGATACCGCCACCACCGATGACAGCGGTGTTGTCCTTGATCTTCGACTCCTCGACCTTGAGCAGCCCGGCGTTGAAGACACCGCCGCCGAAGAAGAAGGCGGTGTTACGGGTGACGGTGCTGTGCCAGATCTTCGTGGTGCCGAAGTTGGCCACACCACCACCGTTGCCACCCGACTGGTTCAGGACGACCTCGGACTCCAGGATCTCGGCGGTGCCACCCGGCTGAACCAGGATCCCGGCACCGTCGTTCTCCTCCGGCTGCTGGACGAGCGGCGTGACGACGCCCGGCTTGGCCTTCGGGGTGACCTTCGGAGCGGCCTTCAGGCCCGCCTTCGGGTTGGCCTGACGCGCGGTGAGCGCCTGGGCCAACGGGGTGCCCGCCTTCACCTGCGCGGCGAGCGCCTCGGAGTCCGAGTAGGCCGCCCAGACCGCGGCCGGCTCGACGCCGTTCTCCAGTTCGAGGGTCTGACCACCCTTGATGGTCAGGCCCTTGATGGTGAGGTGACCACCGGCGCCGACGTTGAGGATGCGGAAGTAGTCCGCCGTGGCTTCCCGAGAGATCGTGGTGTGCTCGCCCTTGAGCGTGATCCGCTCGGTGATGACCGGCAGGCCGTTGCCCTGGTAGTCGTTGCGGGTCAGGTTGTAGGTGCAACCCTTGGCCAGCTCCAGCACACCGCCGTGCTTGTTGTTGGCGAACACGATCGCCTGGATCAGCTTGTCGGTGTCGCAGGGCACCTCCTTCCCGCGCTCGTGGTCCTTGTCCTTGTCCTTGTCCCGGCCCTTGTCCCGGTCCTCGTCCTTGTTCCAGTCGCGTCCCTCGTCACCCCGCTGGTCGCCGTCCTTGCTGACCTGCGCGGTGTTCCAGTTCAGGCCGACCGCTCCGGCGCTGCCCGCGACGCCCACCGCCGCGAGACTGATCACGCCCGTCAAACCGGCCACGCCACTGGCGAGCCAGAGCTTGCGGCGGCTCTTGGCCGTCGCTCGCCCGGAGGCTTCGTTGTTCGTTAGGTAGTTGGACATCGGAGCTCTCTGCCCTCTCCTCGTACCAGACAGGGTCGCCGCCGTCAGACGGGCGTCCCCTGCTACAAATCGGTTGTAGCTCCCAAAACCACCGTATGAGAAGGTTCCTCGCCTCGCGGGCTTATCCGAGAGAAGCCCACATTCGGTTCATGTTGCCCCCAGTGGGGCCGCGAACGACACACGCCACCCAAGCCGGCCCGCAACCGCCTGACCTGCCCAAATGGGTACGCCCCTCCGCGCCGTCACGGCTCGGAGGGGCGCACCCTCTATGTGGATCAGCCACCCGTTCCGGTCAGAAGCAGTCGGGAACGTTCAGGCAGTTGGTGGGGCGGTTGGCGGACACGACGGACTCGTCGTCCAGCCGTACGAGGCTGAAGAGGCCGTTGGAGATCCCGCCGGGCGGCAGAGTGGCGAAGTTGTGCGTCACCTTCGTCCGGTGGAGGCTGACCTCACCGCCGTCGGTGTTGTAGATGCCGCCGCCGCTGCCGGCCGGGCCGACGGCCCGGTTGCCGGTCACCTCGCTCTCGCGCAGCGTGGTGATGCTGTCCTCGTTGTAGAGGCCGGCGCCGAAGAAGCCCGCGGTGTTGTCCTTGATCCTGCTGTTCTCGATCGTCGCGACGCTGTCGAAGGCAACGGCCAGGCCGCCACCCACGCCAGCGGTGCTGTTCTTGACCACCGAGGCGTCCTTGAGGGTGAGCTGGCTGTCGGCCACCGCGACGCCACCACCGGCGAGGACCGCCGTGTTGTCACTGACCGTCGTCTGGTGCAACGTCGTGGTGCCCTCGACATCCAGGACGCCGCCACCGAAGCCGAGCGTCTCGTTGTCGGTGACCTCGCTCTTGTAGACCCAGACCGAGCCGCCGTCCACGTCTTCGGTGAAGATGTCGGGAGCGCCGTTGGAGATGCCGCCGCCGCCGACGATCCCGGTGTTGTCCTTGATCTTCGACTCGTCGATCTGGAGTACGCCGGCGTTGAAGATGCCGCCGCCGAAGAAGAAGGCGGTGTTGTGCGCAACCGTCGTCTTGCTGAGCCTGGTGCTGCCGAAGTTGGCCAACCCGCCGCCGTTGCCGCCGGACTGGTTGTAGAGCAACTCGCTGTCCAGGATCTCCGCGCGACCACCGGGCTGCACCAGCACCCCGGCGCCGTCGGTGAACCCAGGCTGCTCCACCAGCGGCACGACCGCCGTAGCGGCACCCACCGGCTTCGCCGTAGCGGCCACCGGGTTGGCCGGGGCAGCCTTGGTGGCGGTCGGGGCCGCCTTTGGTGCTGCCGCCACGGGCTTGGCTGGCGCTGCCGTCGCGGCCGGCTTGGCGGCTGCCTTGGCTGGCGTTGCCTTTGCGGTGGCCTTGGCAGGCGCTGCCTTCGTGGCCGGCTTGGCTGGCGCTGCCTTGGTGGCCGGCTTGGCCGGCGCTGCCTTGGTGGCTGGCTTGGCAGCGGTTGCTGCCGGCTTCGCTGCCGCTGGCTTGGCGCCGGGCGCGGCAGCGGTCGTCGGCTTCGCGGCGGGTGCCGCCGCCGGTGGCGTGGCCCTGGTCGAGCGGACCTGGGCCGAGTACGGGGCCCAGACCGTCGCCGGATCGGCGGCTGTCGGGAACTGAAGGGTCTGGCCACCCCTGATGCTCAGGCCCTTGAGGGTGAGGTGACCACCGGCCCCGACGTTGAGGATGCGGAAATAGTCGGCAGTGGCTTCGCGGCCGATGGTGGTGTGCTCGCCCTTGAGGGTGATGCGCTCGGTGATCACCGGGAGGCCGTTGCCGTCCTGGTTGCGGGTCAGGGTGTAGGTGCAGCCCCGGGCCAGCTCCAGCACGCCGCCGTCGTCGTTGTTGGCGAACGTGATCGCCTGGATCAGCTTGTCGGAGTCGCAGGGGACCTGCCTGGTGCGGTCCTTCTCGTCGTGCTTGCCGTCCTCGCGGTCCTTGCCGTCCTTGCCGGACCGGTCGTCGAAGCCGCTCCAGTCATCGCCGCCCCACTCGTCGTCCTGACCGCCGTCGTCCTTGGCGCCGCCCTTGTCCGCGCCGCCGTCGTCGCTGACGTTCTGCCGGTTGGTCGATGGCTGCGCGTCCGACACCTGGTCGGACTTGGGCTTGTCGTCCCGAGCGGCGACGCCGCCGAGGGCCGCCAGGCCGACCACGCCGGTCAGCCCGGCTACGCCGGCGACCCAGAGCGCCCGCCTTCGCCGTGGTGGCGGAGCTGTCAAGGCCCCGCCGTCGGTACTCGTTACGTCGTTGGACATCAGAGCCTTCCGCCCTTTCCTGCTACCAGACGGGATCGCACCGCCCGAGGCGCCACGACCAGCTACAAATGGGTTGTAGCCTCTGATCCTCACCGTATGAGAACCATCTTCGCGATGCGGACGTATCCGAGATAACCACGCATTCAGCGCAGGTCAGCTGAGAGGCGGCCAACCAGTCTGGGCTAGCAGGAAAGACCTGAGCAGCGCCATACACCGCCGTCAGGTCCACGGGTGCCGAACGGTGCCCGCGCTCCGGGCGTGATCCACTCGGCTCCGCTGAAAACGCGGCATCCGGGCGACCGGGACAGCGCGACTTCACGGAAACCGAGTTGATCACGACAAAAGCCCCTGGCCGCCGGCCCTCAGCGAGGGGACAGGCGGCCAGGGGCGGAGCGTGACCCGCCAGCGCCCCCAGCGAGGGCACTGGCGGGTCAGCCTGGTCTGGCGGGTCAGCCGTGCGGGCGGCTCAGCCGGATCAGACGGGCCAGCCGGCCAGACGGGTCAGGCTGGTCTGGTGAGCGGGCAGCTCACCCTGGTCCGGCGGTCGGCGGTCGGCGGTCGGCGGGTCAGCCGGGCAGGCGGGGGCCGGCTTCGCGCTGCTCGGCCAGCCAGGTCTCGACCTCGTCGGAGGTGCGGGGCAGCCCGGCCGACAGGTTCGTCGCGCCGGTCGCGGTGACCAGCACGTCGTCCTCGATCCGGATGCCCACACCCCGCAGCTCGGCGGGGACCAGCTCGTCCTCCGGCTGGAAGTACAGACCGGGCTCGACGGTGAGCACGTAACCCTCGCCCAGCGCACCGTCGCGGTACGTCTCCTTGCGGGCGTTGGAGCAGTCGTGCACGTCGATGCCGAGCATGTGGCCGAAGCCGTGCAGCGTCCACCGCCGGTAGACGGTCGACTTCTCGTCCATCGCCTCGTCCACGCTCACCGGCAGCAGGCCCAGGTCGGACAGGCCCTCGGCAAGGACCCGCATACAGGTCAGGTGGACGTCCTTGAACGTCACGCCGGGGCGGATGGCCTCGATGCCGGCCTGCTGCGAGGCGTACACGATGTCGTAGACCTGGCGTTGCAGGGCGGTGAACCGGCCGTTCACCGGGAGCACCCGGGTGACGTCGGCGGTGTAGAGGTTGCGGCCCTCGACGCCCATGTCCATCAGCAGCAGGTCACCCGGTCGGGTGGCGCCGTGGTTGTGCACCCAGTGCAGGATCGTGGCGTGCTCGCCGGCACCGACGATCGAGCTGTACCCGACGTCGTTGCCGTCGTGGCGGGCCCGCAGCGCGAAGACGCCCTCCAGCAGCCGCTCGGACACCGCCCGGTCGGCCGGCAGGATCCGGGCGACGTCCTCGAAGCCGCGTACGGTGGCGTCGATCGCGTCCTGGAGTTGGCCGATCTCCCACTCGTCCTTGACCAGCTTCATCTCCGAGATGGCGATGGCCAGCTCGCGGTCCCGGGCCGGCTGGCCCTCGCTGCGGGGCCCGTCGTAGAGGCGGACGGCCGCGTCCACCTGGGCGTCGAAACCGCGCAGCACCCGGGTACGCCTCGGAGCCAGGTCGGCGAGCGTGGCGTCCAGACCGGTCAGGTCGGCGGTCGGCAGGCCCAGCTCGGTCGACTTCTCGCTGAGGGTGTGCCGCCGGCCCACCCACAGCTCGCCGTTGCGGCTGCGGAAGAACTCGTCGGTCTCCCGGGAGGACCGGGGCCGCATGTAGAGCGTCGCGTCGTGCCCCGAGCCGTTCGGGCGCAGCACCAGCACGCTGTCGGCGTCGTGGTCGCCGGTGAGGTAGGCGAAGTCGCTGCCCGGCCGGAACGGGTAGTCGGTGTCGTTGGCCCGGACCTTCTCGGTGCCGGTGGGGATCACGAGCGTCTCGCCGGGGAACGCCGCCGAGAGGGCCGCCCGCCGCTTGGCGTAGTTGGGCGTCTCCGGGCGGGGCGTCACGGGAAGCGCGGTGTCGCTCCAACCCTGCCGCATGAAGGACAGGAACGCCTCCGGGAAGTCCGGATCGTGCGATTCCGTACCGTCCGTCGGCGTACCGTCGGTCTGTCCCTCGGTCATTGCGCCGCTCCCTCCGCTTCGTTGCTGGTCCCGACGGTACCGCGCGTCCGGTTGGCGGTGACGCCCCCTCGCACCCGGGTGGATCGACGGACGGCTGCAAGGGCCGACATCGCGCGTGGAAAGATGGCCACCATGTGCGGACTTCTGGCCTTCTTCAGCGCGAACGGCAACGCCGCGGCGCATCGCGACCACATCGCCGGAGCGTTGGAATGCCTGCACCACCGCGGCCCCGACGAGACCGGGGTCGAGGTGGTCGGCGACGCCTCCGGCCGGTACGCGGACGGCGTGTTCGCCCACAAGCGGCTGGCCATCATCGACGTCGCGTCGAGTCACGAGCCACTGCCCTACGCGAACGGCCGTTACCTGCTGACCTTCAACGGCGAGATCTACAACTACATCGAGCTGCGCGAGGAGTTGATCAGGAACTTCGGTGCCCAGTTCGCCACCGCCGGTGACGGCGAGGTGATCGTCGCGGGCTACCACTACTGGGGTGAGCAGGTGCTCACCCGGCTGCGGGGCATGTTCGCGTTCGTCATCTGGGACCGGCAGGAACGGCGGGCGTTCGGTGCCCGCGACTACTTCGGCATCAAGCCGATGCACTACCTGGAGACCGCCGACGGCCTCTACCTGGCCTCGGAGAAGAAGGCGCTGCTGCCGTTCGCGCACAGCAACTACCAGGGCGACGCGGGCGTCGACACGGCGAACCTGAGCCACTACCTGACCCTGCAGTACGTCCCCGAGCCCGGCACCCTGCACAAGGGCATCAGCCGGATCGGCTCCGGGGAGTACCTGAACTGGACCCCGGGCGGTCGGATCGACGTACGCCGCTGGTACCGGCCGGTGTTCCGGCCGGCGCCGGTCGACGACGAGCAGAGGCTCTACCACGAGATCCGCGAGACGCTGCGGGAGAGCGTGCGCATGCACATGCGCTCCGACGTGCCGGTCGGCTCGTTCCTGTCCAGCGGCATCGACTCCACGGCGGTGGTGGCGCTGGCCCGGGAGTTCAACCCGAACATCCTGACCTTCACGGTCGGCTACGACGTGCCGGGCTACTCGGAGATCGACGTCGCCCAGGATTCGGCCCGGCACCTCGACGTCACCACGATCCCCACCAAGATCGGTCCGCAGGACATGATCGACGCGCTGCCGAAGATCGTCTGGCACCTGGACGACCCGGTGGCCGACCCGGCGCTGGTACCGCTCTACTTCGTGGCGAAGAAGGCCGCCGAGCACGTCACCGTGGTGCTCTCCGGTGAGGGCGCGGACGAGTTCTTCGGCGGCTACACGATCTATCGGGAGCCGCTGTCGCTGGGCACCGTCAACGGTCTGCCCGGCGGTGTGCAGAAGGGGCTGCGCGCGGTCTCCAAGGCGATTCCGCAGGGGGTCAAGGGCAAGAGCTTCCTGGAGCGCGGCACCACCCCGATCGAGGAGCGTTACTACGGCAACGCCCGGATGTTCACCGAGGAGGAGAAGCAGCAGCTGATGCGCCGCTACGACCCCTCGGTGCGCTACACGGACGTCACCGCCCCGATCTACGCCGAGTGCACGGAGCTGGACGACGTCACCAAGATGCAGTACGTCGACCTCTACACCTGGCTGCGCGGCGACATCCTGGTCAAGGCCGACCGGATCTCGATGTCGCACTCGCTGGAGGTGCGGGTGCCGTTCCTCGACCGCGAGGTCTTCGACGTCGCGGCGAAGATCCCGGTCGACCTGAAGCTGCCGCCGCGCTCCGACGCCACCAAGTACGCGATGCGTCAGGCGTTGCAGGGTGTCGTGCCGCCAGCCATCGTCAACCGCAAGAAGCTGGGCTTCCCGACCCCCACCCGGGTCTGGCTGCGCGGCGAGATGTACGAGTGGGCCCGGCACGTGCTGAGCACCTCGGGCGCGGGTGACCTGCTGGACCTGTCGTACGCGCTGCGGCTGCTCGACGAGCACAAGCGGGAGGAGGCTGACCACTCTCGCAAGGTGTGGACGGTGCTGATCTTCTGCATCTGGCACGCGATCTTCGTGGCCAAGACCCTCGACCCGGGTATCCAGCGCAACCAGTCCGCCCTGCTCACGAAGCCGGTGGTCGGTTCCATGGTCCGCTGACCGGCCGCCCCCGCCCAACTCTGACCCTGCCCGACCCTGCCCGACCCTGTTGATCAAGAGGTTTGCGTCACTCGGAGCCGTTCCGGTGACGCAAACCTCTTGATCAACTATTGGGGCGGGGGGTTCAGCGGGCGGCGCAGCTCACCGTGGGGGCGCCGTTGGTCCCTGTGGAGCTGCCCAGGAAGCCGAACGTCGCGGTTCCCGACGGTGCGACAGTGCCGTTGTAGTTGACGTTCGTCGCTGTCACCGACGAGCCGGACGTCGTCTGGGTGGCACCCCAGATCTGACTGATCGACTGGCCGTTGGGCCAGGTCCAGCTGGCGGTCCAGCCGGAGATCGCCGAACTGCTGTTGTTCGTGATCGTGACCTCGCCCTGGAAGCCGCCCTGCCAGGAGCTCGTCGTCTTGTAGCTGGCCGCGCAGCTACCGCCGGCCGGCGGCGGGGTGGTGGTCGGCGGCGGGTCGGTCGGACCCGGCGTCGGCGTGGTCGGCGTGGGGGTCGGCGACGTCGTGCCGCCCCGGATGCCGGTCACCTGGCCGTTGCCACCGTCGAAGACCACGTCGGAGCAGCCGAAGAAGTTCTCCTGTGAGTCCGAGCGGACCCAGCGGGAGTAGATGATGTGCTGGCCGCTCTTGCCCGAGGGCAGGTTGCCACTGAAGTAGTAGTGCCCGTCGTTGCTGCCGACCGACCCGCGCTGCGGCGGGTTGGTCACCGTCAGGAACGGCTCCTCCAGGTCACTCCAGGCCAGGGCCCGGTTCGGGCTCCAGCTGTTCTTCGTCACGTAGAAGTAGAACGTGCCCGGGTGGTGCGCCCAGTTGCTGTACTTGAAGTCCAACCGCGCCCCGGCGGTCAGGTGGGTCAGCGGCCAGTCGGTGCGGGGCAGGTCGTAGCCGCGGAACCCGGTGGCGCCGCCGCTGCACAGTTGCCCGTCCGGGATGAAGCCGGTGGTCCGGCCGCCCGCGTCCGAGCGCAGCACGCTGAACCAGTTGTAGAGCGAGTTCGTCCCGCTCTGGGCCACAGCGGCGGAGCACGCCGGGTTGGTCGGCCTGATCTCACCGGTCGTACTGAGGCCGTCCTGCCAGCACAGGTAGGTCCGGCTGCCGGGCGTCATCGCCGCGCCGTGCGCGGCGGCCGGCTGTGGAGTGGACGCCAGGGCGACAGCGCCGAGCGCGAGGGTCATGGCCGCGGTGAGCAAGGCGGCCATACGGGAACGGTTCACAGGTTCTCCTGACTCGCGAGGGGCGCTGGCTGAGCCGCCCCGCCGCAATCGGGTGGGATGTGGCGTGATCGCCCCGCTGTCGTGAGCGGTGCGACGATCACGGCGACGTGCCCCGGCGGGAATCAGCCGGTGGACGTGCGCCGTCGACGGTCCTGTCCTGGACCGGTGCCCTCGCGTCTAACCAACCCGGCAACCGGCGGCGCCGCAGCCCTCGCACCGCCCGGTACGCGTCATCCCACCATGCCGCGGCGACCGAGCGCAATAGTCATTCCTCGATGCGTAAGAAGACCCGCCGGTCGTCGTGGGACGTCATATCCTGCGTACGGGGAGCAGGGACGGAGAGGCGGCCGCCGGTGCCGGACGTGTTCGACGAGGTGCACCGCCGGTGCCGCGACGGCGAGGCGGTCGCGCTGGCCACCGTGGTGGCCACCTGGCACTCCGCCCCGCAGCCACCCGGCGCCGCCATGGTGGTCGCCACCGACGGCACGGTCATCGGCAGTGTCTCCGGCGGCTGCGTCGAGGCCGATCTCTACGAACGGGCCCGCGGTGTGCTCGACACCGGCCAACCCGAGCTGCGCCGCTACGGGATCAGCGACGACGACGCGTACACAGTGGGCCTGACCTGCGGCGGCATCCTCGACGTGTTCGTGGAGCGCGTCGACGCGAGCGCCCTGCCGGCGCTGGACGCGGTCGCCGCGGCCCGCAGCGGTGGCCACCCGGCGGCGATCGTCACCTGCGTGGCCGCCGACGCAGGCGACGATCCACCCGTCGGCGTCGGCAGTTCACCGCGCACCGGACCGACCGACCCGGCCCGTCGGCTCGGCCGTCGGCTGGTGCTGACCGGCCAGCGGTCCGTCGGCTCGCTCGGCGACGACCGGCTCGACGCCGCGGCCGGCGCCGACGCCCGCGGGCTGCTCGCCGCTGGGCACAGCGGCATGCTCCGGTACGGGTACCACGGGCAGCGCCGAGGCAGCGGCGTCAGCCTCTTCGTGACCGCGTACGCCACCCCGCCCCGGATGATCGTCTTCGGTGCGATCGACTTCGCCGCCGCGGTGGCCCGGATCGGCGGGTTCCTCGGCTACCGGG
Source organism: Micromonospora sp. NPDC047756 (assembly GCF_055587245.1). NCBI lineage: Bacteria > Bacillati > Actinomycetota > Actinomycetes > Micromonosporales > Micromonosporaceae > Micromonospora > Micromonospora sp. NPDC047756. The sequence goes on along the minus strand of NZ_JBVJGQ010000011.1, from coordinate 137,671 downwards.
TCACCGTCTGCGACGCCCGGCCGGTCTTCGCCACCGCCCGGCGCTTTCCCGAGGCGGACGAGGTGGTGGTGCAGTGGCCGCACCGCTACCTGCGTACCGAGTTGGCGGCCGATCGGCTCGACGAGCGGACGGTGGTGTGCGTGCTCACCCACGACCCCAGGTTCGACGTGCCGTTGCTGGAGTTGGCGCTGCGCCACCGGATGGCGTACGTGGGCGCGATGGGCTCACGACGTACCCACGACGAGCGACACAAGCTGCTCAGCGAGGCGGGGCTCAGCCCGGCGCAACTCGCCCGGCTCGCCTCCCCGATCGGGTTGGACCTCGGTGGTCGTACCCCCGAGGAGACCGCTGTGAGCGTGGCCGCGCAGATTGTCGCGGCCCGGTGGGGCGGCACCGGTCGCCCCCTCGCGGACCTCGACGGACCGATCCACCAGCCGGGGTAGCGCGCCCGCCGGTGCGTGGCCTTCGCCGCCCATCGGGCCGTGCGCTGTGCCAGCCTGGTGCCACGGTGATCGGATCGGCGATCGGCGGCCGGTGGCGACGACGAGAGGATCGGCATGGGATACGCGGTGGTGCTCGGTGAGGCGCTCGTCGACCTGCTCGACAGCGATCTCGATGGGGAACGGGTCTATCGGCAGGCCATCGGCGGCGGGCCGCTGAACGTCGCCGTCGGGGTGGCCCGCCTGGGCGGTGCGGCACAGTTCGTCGGCTCGCTCGGTGACGACGCGCTGGGCGGCCGGATCCGCGCCTTCCTCACCGCGGCCGACGTCGGAGTGGCCGGCGCGATCACGGTCCCCGCGCCGACGACGCTCGCAGTCGTCACGTACGCCGGGCCGGAGCCGGACTTCCGCTTCTACGGCGAGCCGCCCTCCTACGGGTTGCTCGGGCCCGACGATCTGGACCTGGCGTTGCTGGAGGGCGCCGACGTGCTCTACTGCGGCTCGATCGTGCTGCTCCGACCCGCCACGCTGGCCGCCGCCCGCCGTGCCTGGTCGCTCGCCGCCGGCCTGCGGGTCTTCGACCCGAACGTACGCTCCCGGCTGCTGAACGGGCCGGGCGCGCTGGAAGGGCTGCGGGAGGTGGTGGCCGAGTTCGCCGCCGGCGCGCACCTGGTCAAACTCAGCGCCGCCGACGCGGTGCTGCTCTATCCCGGTGAGCCCGTCGAGGGAGTGGCGGCGTACCTGCGTGAGTTGGGGGCGGCCACGGTGGTCGTGACGCTCGGCGCGGCCGGTGCGGTGCTGGCCGCCGCCGACGCCGACCCGGTCCGGGTGCCCGCCCCCAAGGTCAACGCGATCGACGCCACCGGCGCGGGTGACTCGGTGATGGCCGCGCTGATCGCCGACCTGCTCGTCGACGGCGAGCCGGACACCCCGTCGGGCTGGGTCGACCGGGTGGCCTTCGCGTTACGGGTGGCCGGCCTGGTCTGCGAATCCCCGGGCGGCGCCACCGCCATGCCCACCCGTGCAGCCGTCCAGCACCGCTTCAACTCCTAACCTCGGCGTACCCCCTGGCCCCCGCGCCCCTTCGCCGCGCCCTCGCGCGCACCCTGCCCCTGCCAGGCCCCGGCGCGGCCTGGCCCTGCCCTGCCCGGTCTGCCCTGCCCCGCCCCGGCTCCCGCCCCGCCCCGCCCCGCCGCGCCCCGCCGCGCCCCGCCCCGCCCCGCCCCGCCGCGCCCCGCCCCGCCGCGCCCCGCCCCGCCCCGCGCCGCCCAACCCCGCCCAACCCCGCCCCGCCCCGGCTCCCGCCCCGCCGCGTACCCCTTCTCCCGGCGTCGATCTTGCAGTTTCTGTCGACGTTTCGTCGGCTATGTCCTGCTTTTGTCCCGCACAAAGTGCAAGATCGCGCGCGCGGGCGGGGCGTGGCGGGGCGGAGGCGGGGCGGAGGCGCGGGCGGGGCGTGGCAGGGCGGAGGCGGGGCGGAGGCGCGGGCGGGGCGGAGGTGGGGCGGAGGCGCGGGCGGGGCGGGGTGCGGCGCGGCGGGGCGCGGAGGCAGGGTGAAGACGGGGGCGGGGTGAAGGCGGGTCGCGGGGTGGGAGTGGGGTGAGGGTTGACCTCGGGGATTTGTGAACGTTAACATCGATGACGCACGATGGACACGTGGGCGTCGTCGGGGAGGTTCTGATGCGGGTGGTTCTGGTACCTCTGGCGTTCCGGCACGTCGCGGCCCTGCTGGTCGTGCTGCTCGTGGCTGCCGGGATGGTCGTCGCCCACCCGCCGGAGCGGGCGGCCGCGTGGGACAACGGGGTGGCCGACACCCCACCGATGGGGTGGAACAGCTACGACTCGTTCAACTGGCGGGTCACCGAGACCGACGTCCGGGCCAACGCCGACTACATGGCTACGAACCTGCGGCAGTTCGGCTGGGAGTACGTGGTGATCGACTGGGCCTGGTACTACCCCGGTCAACACAACAACAGCCCGAACCAGGACGCGAACCTGCAACCCCGGCTCCGGATGGACGCCAACGGCCGGCTGCTGCCGGACACGACCCGGTTCCCCTCCGCCGCCGGTGACAACGGGTTCAAGCCGCTCGCCGACTACGTCCACTCGAAGGGCCTGAAGTTCGGTGTCCACCTGATGCGGGGCATTCCCCGTCAGGCGGTCGCCGACAACGTCCCGATCCTCGGCACCAACTGCCGCGCCAACCAGATCAACAACACCACCACCGCGGCCTGGCTCAACCTGATGTGGGGGTTGAACATGTCCAACCCCTGCGCGCAGACGTACCTGGACTCGATGTTCCAGTTGCTGGCGTCCTGGGGCGTCGACTACGTGAAGGTGGACGACATCGCCGCCCCGACGTACCGGCAGTCCGAGGTCGAGGGGTACCGGACGGCCATCCAGCGCAGCGGCCGCCCGATGGTGCTCAGCCTGTCACCCGGCCCGACCTCGCTGTCCAGCGGCGCGCACGTGCAGGCCAACGCGCACATGTGGCGCATCGTCAACGATCTGTGGGACAACTGGTCGTCGGTGGACGCGCTCTTCGACCAGCTGCGCAACTGGACCCCGTACCGCGCCACCGGCGCCTGGCCCGACGCCGACATGATCCCGATCGGGCGGCTCTCCAAGTACGGGCCGGTCGGCTCGCCGCGATACTCCAACCTGACCCCGGACGAGCAGCGCACCCTGATGTCACTGTGGGCGATCAACCGGGCGCCACTGATGTGGGGCGGCAACCTGGTCGAGAACCGCGCCGCCGAGCTGGCGTTGATGACCAACGCGGCGGTCCTGGGGGTCAACCAGAACAGCGCGAACAACCGTCAGCTCTACGGTGGGAGCCGGCAGGTGTGGACCGCCGACGTGCCGGGCAGCGACCACCGGTACGTCGCCCTGTTCAACCGGGACAGCAGCGCGGCGCAGGTGTCGGTGAACCTCGCCGACCTCGGCATCGGGTCGGCCGCCGTGACCGACCTGTGGTCCGGCGCGGCCCTCGGCACGGCGACCGGGACCCTCACCCGGTCGTTCCCGGCCCACGGTGCCGGGCTGTACCGGCTCGCCCCGGACACCACGGTGCCGGTGCCGAGCGCGTACACCCTCGCCGCGCGGCACAGCGGCAAGCTGCTGGACGTGAACAACAACGCGACCACCGACGGTGCCGACGTGGTGCAGTGGGCCGCCAACGGTCAGCCCAACCAGCGGTGGCGGTTCCAGGACGCGGGTGGGGGTTACCAGACGGTGGTCAGCGCGCACAGCGGGAAGTGCCTCGACGTGTACGGCGGCGCGGGCGCGACCGCCGACGGGGTACGGGTCACCCAGTGGACCTGCAACGGCGGCACCAACCAGCAGTGGCGGGTGCAGGACCTCGGCACGGGCTACGTACAGCTCGTCGCGCGGCACAGCGGCAAGTGCCTCGACGTGCTCAACTCCGCCACCACCGACGGTGCCCGCGCGGTGCAGTGGACGTGTGGCACCGGCGCCAACCAGCAGTGGCGACGCACGTCGGTGTAGGCGGTCAGCCCGTGCCGTTCAGCTCCAGGTAGCCGCGGCGGGCGGCGACCAGAGCCGGGCGAGCCCCGAACGGGGCCTCGGCGGCCACCCGCTCCGGCGGGGCGCTGCCGGTGTGCGCGGCCCGGATCAGCCAGGCCAGCTTCGCCAGCTCCGCGTGCTGGGCCCGCACGAAGTCGACGTCGACCGGGTCGCCGTGGCCCGGGATCACCACGGTGCGCGCGGTGGTGAGTCGCAGCAGGTCCGCGACCGCGTCCGGCCACCGCAACGGGTACGAGTCCTCGAAGGCGGGCGGGCCACTCTGCTCCACCAGGTCCCCGGCCACCAGCACGTCGGCGTCCGGCACGTGCACCACCAGGTCGGCCTCGGTGTGCCCCCGCCCGGGGTGGCGCAGCAGCACCTGTCGACCGCCCAGGTCGAGGACCGTCTCGACGTGCACGGTGTGCGTGGGAGCCAGCAGCGGGGTGTCGGCCAGCTCGGCGGCGAGCGTCGGGTGCTCCGTGCGCACCTCCTCGTACGCCTCCCGGCGCAGCCGCTCCGGCTCCTCGCGCAGGGCGGCGGCGGCCAGTTCGTGTGCGTACACCGGGCGGGGTGGGTCGCCGGCCAGGACGGCGTTGCCGAAGCAGTGGTCGTAGTGGTGGTGGGTGTTGACAAGCGTCAGCGGACGGTCGGTGACCGCCCGGACGGCCGCAGCCAGCTCGGTCGCCTGGGCGGCCGACGAGAGCGTGTCCACCAGCAGCGCCTCGTCGTCGCCGACGACCAGTGTGACGTTGACCCGCAGCAGCGGCTCGGCCAGCACGTGCACCCGGTCGGCGACCTCGACGAAAGCGGCGTTCACGACGCCCGCCCGGCCCGTTCGACGAAGCGTCCCCGGTCGACCAGGATCCGGTCCACCCGGCCCCGGGCCACCGTCTGGTCGCCGTCGCTGACCGTGACCTCGAACGACAGCCGGCGACCGTCGACGGTCGCCAGCAGCGCCTGCGCGCGGACCGTCCGGCCGACCACTGTCGGGGCCAGGTGCTCCAACTCGACCCGGGTGCCCACTGTCGTGGACCCGGGCGGCATCCCGGTCGCCGTCGCCGCGACGGTGGCCGCCTCGGCCAGCGCCAGCACCCGGGGGGTGCCCAGCACCGGTACGTCCCCGGAACCGACCGCCTGGGCGGTGTCCGCGTCGGTGACGGTCAACTCGACCTGGGCGGTCAGACCCGGCGCGAAGGCCGGCTCGGGCTGCTCCTGCATGGTCGTCAGCCTAGGTGCTCGCTGGACCCGTCGAGCACGCGCCCGACGATCCGGACGCGACCACCCCCGGACGCGCAACGGGTGGTCCCCGTCGGTCGATGCCGTACCCGTCGTTAACCTTGACCCCGATGGCCGTCGCGACTGACCCCCAGCCCCCCGCCCGGACCGACCCGCCCGCGTCCCCGGACGGGGGTCGTCGGCGCGTCGTCGCCATGACCGTCTGGGCGGTCGCCTTCGTCGCCGCGTGGCTGGCCATCGGGCTGCCCACCGACCCGGCGTACGCCTTCGTCTGGATCTGGCTGGCGACCATCGCCTGGAACAGCGATCGGCCGTGGCGGAGCCATTTGCGCTTCGCCCGGGACTGGGTGCCGGTGGTGCTGCTGTTCGTGATCTACAACCTCTCGCGCGGGTTCGCCGACAACGGGGCGACGCCGCACGCGATGGAGTTGATCGTCGCCGACCGGTTCATGTTCGGCTGGGCCACCGGCGGTGAGGTGCCCACCGTCTGGTTGCAGCAGCACCTCTACCACCCGCAGGTGCACTGGTGGGATGTCGCGGCGAGCTGGGTGTACTTCTCCCACTTCGTGGTGGCGCTGGCCGCCGCCGCGGTGCTCTGGCTGCGCGACCGGCACCGCTGGGCCGCGTACATGCGGCGGTGGGGTTTTCTCTGCGCGGCCGGCCTGGTCACCTACTTCATCTACCCGGCGGCCCCGCCCTGGTGGGCGGCGCAGAACGGCCTGCTCACCGAGGTCGCCCGGATCTCCACCCGGGGTTGGAAGGCGTTCGGCATGCACGGCGCCGGCAACGTCCTCAACGCCGGCCAGATCGCCTCCAACCCGGTTGCCGCCATGCCGTCGCTGCACACCGCCTGGGCGTTGTTCGTGGTGCTGTTCTTCCTGACCGGCACCCGTCGTCGCTGGTGGCCGCTGCTGCTCGCGTACCCGCTGGCGATGACCTTCACCCTGGTCTACTCGGGTGAGCACTACGTGATCGACGTGCTGGTCGGCTGGGCCTACGTGGGGCTGACCTTCCTGGTGGTCGGCCTGGCGGAGCGTGGCTGGGCGGCGTGGCGTGTCCGCCACCCGAAGCCCGGAACGCCACCGCCCCCCGACCCCGCGCACAACCAGCCGGAGCCCCCAACCCCCCGCGGCCCGGAAACCGCCACCACCCACCCCCCGGTCCCCGCCGACCACTAACCCCTCCCACCCAAGGCCCGCCCCCTCGGCCCGGTGATCATGAAGTTATTGCCCTCCCGCACGGCGTGTCGGGGCAATAACTTCATGATCACCGCGGAGAACGGCGGGGCACGGCGGGGCACGGCGGGGCACGGAGGGCCGGGGGCGGGCGGGGTCAGGGGTGGGGGGTGGTGCGGGCGTGGTGGGCTCTGGCGGTCAGGTCGGCTGCCAGGGCCCAGGCCTCGGCCAGGTCACGGTCCTGGGCGGTGGCGCCGGAGCCGCCCGCCGTATCCGCGTGCACGGTGGCCAACCCGAGACGGCGCTGGAGAGGTCCCTGGACCACCCGCACGCTCTGGATCCGGGCGTACGGCACGATCACCAGTTGCCGGGTGACCCGGCCCGACCGGGTGGCGAACACCCGCTCGAACAGCCCCGCGCCGAACGCGGTACGGCCCAACGGGTGCAGCCAACGGGTCCGGCGCGGCGGCGGGCTCAGCGTGAGAGCGTCGAGGCGTACCCCGGGAAGCACCTCGGCGACGATCATCGTCGCCGTCGGCAGGTCGCCGACCGGCAGCAGCCGGTCGGGCCGGTTACGGTCGTCGGCCTCCGCGACGGAGTAGCCGGCCACCTCCAGCCGCAGCCGCAGCCAGCCCTTGACCCGCCACAACAGGGGCCAGGTGGCGCGCACGGTCTGCACCCGCTCCAGCGGCACGGTCTGCGCCCGCGTCTCCAGCAGGCCGTTGTGCACCCGCAGCGTGCCGCCGTCGCGGGCCAGCCGGAAGTTCCAGTCGTCGAGGACGCGGCGGATCGGTTGCAGCAGCACACCCGCCATCGCGGTCAGGGTGCTCGCCACCGCGACGAACGACCACGAACCGGCGGTGAGGAACTGCACCACGACGAAGGCGACACCGAACGGGAGCAGGAACGCCTGCGGAGTGAGTAGTTGGCTGATCAGCAGGTTCTGGTTGCTCACCGCGTGCAGTGGTCGGCCGGGTACGGCCGCCGGCGGCACCGTCGCACCCGGGGTCACCGGGGCCGTCGCGTCGGCGGGCGCGGGCTGCGGCCCCACCCGCCCGGCCAGCGCCAGCAGACGTTCGCGCAGCAGGGCCGCGTCGGCCACCCCGAGGTACGCCAGTGGCGCCTCGGTCTTTCCTCCGCCGACCACCTCCAGGCGCAGCTCGGCCAGGCCGGTGAGCTGGGCGAGCAGCGGCCGGACCACCTCGACGGCCTGCAACCGTTCCAACGGGATGGCCCGGGTACGCCGCCAGAGCAGCCCCTCGTACACCCGTAGTTCCCGGCCGACGACGTGGTAGCCGGTGTTGTACCAGCTGATGACCGACAGCACTGTCGCGCCGAGCGCCAGCACCGCCACCATGGCGGCGAACCAGCCGAAGCCCACCCGCGACAGCGTCGACCAGGACAGCCCGGCGATCACCACGACCAGGGACTTGGCGCCGTGCAGCACCGGGCTGAGCGGGTGCAGTCGTTGCCGGGGTTCGCCCTCGCCACCGCCCGGCGGTGCCGGCCACGGCGCGGGCGCGCCGGGCGGCACCGGCCCACCAGGCGTCGCGCCGGGCGGCACCCGTTCAGGCGGCGTCGCACCTTGGGGAACAGCGCCGGTGGGTGGCACGGTGCTCGGCTCGGTGGGCCTGTCGCTCATCGGAGCGGCCCTCGGTGCGGTGGGCGGCTGCCGGCGCGGGTGTTCACAGGCCCTCCGCCCGGTCCTCGCCGAGCGCGGTGAGCCGATCGCGCAGCCGCGACGCCTCCGCCGGGCGCAGCCCGGGCACCCGGGCGTCGCTCGCCGCCGCCGCCGTGTGCAGCTGCACGGTGGCCAGGTCGAAGGCGCGCTCCAACGGCCCGGCGCTCACGTCGACGAACTGCATCCGCGAGTACGGCACGATGGAGAGCCGGCGCACCAGCAACCCGTGCCGGACCAGCAGGTCGTTCTCCCGCTCGGCGTACCCCCAGGCCCGGACCGCGCGGACGATCGCGACGGCCCGCCACGCGCCGAACACCAGCACGACGGCCACGGCGAGCCCGAACAACCAGTGACCGCTGAACGCCCAGGCGACCCCGGTCACCGCCAGCCCGATGGCGACCACGATCGCCAGCCGGATCAGCTCCACCCAGATCAGGTCGGTGGAGATCGGCTGCCAGTTGACGGTGTCCGGCCAGGGCTCCAGCGGACCCCGGCCACCCGGCACGGCCGTCGGCAGCACGTGGGAGTCGGGCGGCAGGAGGCCGGGAGGCGGCAGGTCGGGTGGGCGCTGGTCGGCGCCCGGCGCCGGCCGGTGACCGGGTGGCAGCGCGCCCGGTGGCAGCGGGGCGGGCGTCGAGACGTCCGGCGCGGTGGGCTCCGGGCCGAGCGTGCCGGGTGCCGGGAACGCGCCGGGAGGCGGGTCGACGCCGGGAGGCGCGGTGGCCGGGGTGGGCGGCCAGGACGGGGAGGTGGGGCCGGGGGAAGCCGGAGGGTCGCCGCTCACACGTCGAGCGTAGGCGATCCGGGCACCGGAGTGACGGCACGCAGGAAGCCTCGAGCGTCGAGGAAGTCGCCGAGGCTGCCCCGGTGCCCGGCGCAGGCCAACCAGGTCTTGCGCCGATCGGCGTCGTGCAGGCGGGGATTGTTCCACTCCAGCGCCCAGACGGCGGCGGACCGGCAGCCCCGGGCCGAACAGATCAGGGACTCGTCGGCGGGGGAGGGGGTGTTCATCCCGGCCAGTCTAGGGCGGCGGGACGGAGAGGTTGAGCGCCGGGCGACCACGGGGGGAGCCGCCCGGCGACGGGGTGAATCGTACACGCGACAGGCCGGTGTGTGCACACCCGAGATGTGTGATTCGGCCGCCGGGGACGGCACGCCCAAAATCGGCTTCTCCCCACCTCGACACTCAGCAAGGCGTGCGAGTCTTGTTACCGCACGAGCCGCGACGACCGACGAACGCTGTGGAGGACCGGTGGCCCAGCCGACCATGCCCGACGCCCCGACGCCGAACGGAGCGGCACCTGCCCCGGTGACCACACCCGCGCAGGACGCCACCCTGCTGGAGAAGGGCCTGTTCGAGATCAAACGTGTGATCGTCGGGCAGGACCGGATGGTGGAGCGGATGTTCGTCGCGCTGCTCGCCCGAGGTCACTGCCTGCTCGAAGGCGTGCCCGGGGTGGCCAAGACCCTGGCGGTGGAGACCCTCGCCAAGGTCGTCGGTGGGTCCTTCGCCCGGGTCCAGTTCACCCCGGATCTGGTGCCCGCCGACATCATGGGCACCCGGATCTACCGGCAGTCGAGCGAGAAGTTCGACGTCGAGTTGGGCCCGGTCTTCGTCAACTTCCTGCTCGCTGACGAGATCAACCGTGCGCCGGCGAAGGTGCAGTCCGCGCTGCTGGAGGTGATGAGCGAGCGGCAGGTGTCCATCGGTGGGGAGAGCCACCGGGTGCCCGACCCGTTCCTGGTGATGGCCACTCAGAACCCGATCGAGCAGGAGGGCGTCTACCCGCTGCCGGAGGCGCAGCGGGACCGGTTCCTGATGAAGATCGTGGTGGGCTACCCGACCGACGCGGAGGAACGGGAGATCGTCTACCGGATGGGCGTGGCCGCGCCCGAGCCGACCGCGGTGTTCGACACGCCGGAGCTGATCGCCCTGCAACGCAAGGCGGACCAGGTCTTCGTCCACAACGCCCTGGTCGACTACGCGGTCCGGTTGGTGCTGGCCACCCGGGCCCCGGCCGAGCACGGCATGCCCGACGTCGCGCAACTGATCCAGTACGGGGCCAGCCCGCGTGCCTCGCTGGGTCTGGTCCGGGCCACCCGTGCCCTGGCGTTGCTGCGCGGGCGTGACTACGCGCTGCCGCAGGACGTTCAGGACATCGCGCCGGACATCCTGCGGCACCGGTTGGTGCTCAGCTACGACGCGCTCGCCGACGACGTACCCGCCGACCACATCGTGCAGCGGGTGATGTCGACGATCCCGCTGCCGGCGGTCGCTCCCCGGCAGCAGGCCACCCCGCCGTCGATCGCGCCGCCGCCGGGCGCTGGCTGGCCCGGGCAGCGCCCGTGACCTCACCCACCCCTCGTCCGGCCCCCCTGGCCGACCGTAGCGAGGCCGTGCTGTCCCGGCTTCAGTTGCTCGTCACCCGCAAGCTCGACGGTCTGCTCCAAGGCGACTACGCCGGCCTGCTGCCCGGACCGGGCAGTGAGGCGGGTGAGTCCCGGGAGTACCGCCCCGGCGACGACGTACGCCGGATGGACTGGCCGGTCACGGCCCGGACCACCACACCGCACGTGCGGCGTACGGTCGCCGACCGGGAACTGGAGACCTGGCTCGCGCTGGACCTCTCCGCCAGCCTGGACTTCGGGACCGGGCAGTGGCTCAAACGGGAGGTGGTGGTGGCCGCCGCGGCTGCCATCACCCACCTGACCGTGCGCGGGGGCAACCGGATCGGCGCCGTGATCGGCACCGGCGGCGGGGTGTCCGCCCCGGCCCGACGCTGGCGGGGCGGACCACCGCCGGCCGGGCCCGGGGTGCTCACCCGGCTGCCGGCCCGTTCCGGGCGCAAGGAGGCGCAGGGCCTGCTGCGCGCCGTCGCCGGCACCGCCATCCAACCCGGCCGTGGCGACCTGGGCGCCCTGGTCGAGATGCTCAACCGTCCGCCCCGCCGTCGCGGGGTGGCCGTGGTGGTCTCGGACTTCCTCGCGCCGGCCGAGCAGTGGGCGCGGCCGATGCGCAAGCTGCGCGTCCGCCACGACGTGCTGGCGATCGAGGTGGTCGACCCGCGTGAGCTGGAGTTGCCCGACGTGGGCGTGTTGCCGGTGGTCGACCCGGAGAGCGGCGAGCTGCACGAGGTGCAGACCGCCGACCCACGGCTGCGGCAGCGCTACGCCGAGGCCGCCGCCGCCCAACGGGCCACGATCGCCGCCGCCCTGCGCGGCGCCGGCGCGGCCCACCTGCGTCTGCGTACGGACCGAGACTGGCTGCTGGACATGGTGCGATTCGTGGCCGCGCAGCGGCACGCGCGTACCCGGGGGACGACACGATGATCCGTTTTCTGCAACCGTGGTGGCTGCTGGCCGTGCTGCCGGTCTTCGCCCTCGCCGCGTTCTACGTCTGGCGGCAGCTGCACCGCCGGGCGTACGCGATGCGGTTCACCAATGTGGACCTGCTGCGTACCGTCGCGCCGAAGGGCCTGGGCTGGCGTCGGCACGTCCCGGCGACCGCCTTCCTGCTCTGCCTGCTGGTGCTGGCCACCGCGCTGGCCCGTCCCGCTGTGGACACCAAGGAGCCGCTGGAGCGGGCCACCGTGATGCTGGCCATCGACGTGTCGTTGTCGATGCAGGCCGACGACGTGGCGCCGAACCGGCTGGAGGCGGCCCAGGAGGCGGCCAAGCAGTTTGTCAATGAGCTGCCGGAGAGCTACAACCTGGGCCTCGTGTCGTTCGCCAAGGCGGCGAACGTGCTGGTGCCGCCGGGCAAGGACCGGGACGCGGTGACCAGCGCCATCGACGGGCTGGTGCTGGCCGAGGCGACCGCGACCGGCGAGGCGGTGTTCACCTGCCTGGAGGCGATCCGGTCGGTGCCGACCGATGGCGCGGCGGGCATTCCGCCGGCCCGGATCGTGCTGCTCTCCGACGGTTTCCGAACCTCCGGTCGGGCGGTGGAGGAGGCGGCGGCGGCCGCGCAGGCCGCGAACGTGCCGGTCTCCACCATCGCCTTCGGCACCGACACCGGCCAGGTCGACATCGGCGGGCAGTTGCAGCGGGTGCCGGTGGACCGGATGGCCCTCGCCGAGCTGGCCGAGACCACCGAGGGTTACTTCTACGAGGCGGCCTCGGTGAGTGAGTTGAAGCAGGTCTACCAGGACATGGGCAGCTCGATCGGGTTCCGCACCGAGCCGCGTGAGGTGACCCAGTGGTACGCCGGGGTGGCGTTGCTGCTGGCGCTCTGCGCGGGCGCGTTCAGTCTGCTGTGGTCGTCCCGGATGCTGTGAACGGCTGCGCCGGCGGCGGTCGAGGATCGCCGCCGGCACCGGGCAGCGCGAGCTGCCGGCCCGCAGCGGTCAGTGACCGCCACCGGCGAGCACGAAGACGATGGCCACCCAGACGGCGGCGAGGGTGAAGCCCAGCGGGGCGACGTAGCGGCTCATGACGGCTCCGGGTGGCGGCTGGACGGTCCGCGCGCGGGGGCGGACCGCAGGGGGTGGGGACGCGCACACGAAGTCGTGACCGGGCGGCTCCCGGCGACCGCCCGGGATCGGGCGGCGCGGCACACTCACCTCGGCAGGTGCCGACGCGGTGGGGGAGCGGAGCGGGGTCAGCTCACCAGACTGAGTCGTGGCTCAGCGGGACTGACCATCGGCCCGGCCACGACTGGGAGGATCGCTATCTCGCACAGCGATCACCTCCTGCAAGTCGGGCGGGCCGGAACGTCGATGATCGTACACCTGCGGTGCCGCAGGGACGCACTCGGCCGACCGGTCCGGAAGCCCTCCTCCGCCCGGTTGCCGACGCCGCGCGGCACCCGCCCGTACGCCTCGACCCGGCTGCCCCACCCGCACCACGGTGACCAGCACCACGGCCAGCAACGGCAGCCAGCAGCAGCGCGCCAGCACCCACCCCGGGCCGTCCGGGGCGGTGTGCAGACCGGGCAGGGCCAGCCCGCCGCGGGCGGTGAGCGCGGTCACCGCCACCAGTACCGGCTGGTGCCACAGGTAGATCCGGACGGCGGACCGGTTCACCTCGGTCACCGCCCGGCCCGGCCGAGGCCGGGTCAGCAGCCGGTGCAGCGCCGGCCGGGCGAGCAACCCCAGCCCCACCTGGGTCACCGCCAACGCCACGACCAGCAGCGACGGCGGGTTCAGGTTGGACACCCCGGCCCCGGGCACGCCGACCGCGCTCACCGGGTAGCCCAGCGCCACCAGCGCCGCCAGCGCGACCGCCCCACCGGCCGCCACCGTCGCGCCCGCCCGCCGGCCGTCCAACCGCCCGTCGGCGTGCGCCACTCCCAGCAGGTACGGCACCGACCAGGCCGCCAGCACGGTGACCGGGGGCAGGTCGGTGCCGGACGGCAGCAGCCGGACGGCCAGGTCGACCGCGGCCACCACGGCCACCGCCGGCGCCACGCACCGAATCACCCCCCACCGGCGTACGGCGACGCGCAGCGGACCGGTCACCGCGACCAGGATCACCAGCGGTAGCAGGAACCACAGCGGGCTGACCGCCAGCCGCAGCGCGACGGCGAGCGTGTCGTCCGAGGTGCCGACGACGGTCGCGGCCAGCAGCACGGCGGCCCCCACACCGAGCAGCGCCACGGCGGGCAGCAGCAGCCGCCACAGTCGACCGGCCAGCCAACCACCCGCGCCGCCCGGGTGACGGGCCAGCGACCGGGTCGAGCCGAACCCGGCGGTGAAGAAGAACAACCCGAGCGTCTGCAACACCCACGTCATCGGGGCCAGGTCGGGCAGGGCGGTCAGCGGACTCGCCTGGTGCAGCCCACCGTCGCCGGTCAGCACCAACCCGGTGACCAGCCAGTGCCCCAGCACGACCCCGCCGATGGCGTACGCCCGCAAGGCGTCGACGGCCCGGTCCCGGCTCACCGGGCGTCCCCGATCCCGTCGGTGCCGACGCCGCCCAGCACGACCGCCGCCACCGCGACCAGCGTGGCGCTGCCCGGGGCGAGGTAGCCGTCGTGCCCCGCCACCCCACCCACCGGCAGGGGTCGGGCACCGAACGCCGGGTCGCCGGGTCGCCGGCCGAAACCCAGGCCGGGCAGCCGCACCGGCGGTACCCGACGGATCCAGTCGGTCGTCGCCTCGGCCGCCCAGAACCGCCGCCCGCCGGGCAGGTCGTCGGCGCGCTGCACCCCGGCGCCGACGCCGCCCAGGCTGACCACGTCGGTGACCCGGGCCGGGGCGTCCGCCGCCGCCAGCGACACCACCAGCGCCCCGTAGCTGTGCCCGACCAGCGTGATCGTCGCCGCCGGACGGCGCGCGGTCAGCTCCCTGAGCAGCGTGGCCAGCCCGGCCGCGCCGCGCCGTGCGCTGACGCCACCGGCGGCCGTCAGGACCCCGTCGGGCGGGTCGTAGCCGAGCCAGGCCAGCACCGCGACCCGTGCCGCCGGGTCGATCGCCCGCAACTCCCGGTAGAGCTGCCCGGCCTGCGCCGCCGGCGCCCGCCGGGCCACCCCGCCCAACCCCCGGTCGAAGTCGGCGAGAGTGCTGCCGACCCCCGGCACCAGCACCGCGATCCGGTCCGCGTCGGCGAGGTCGCCGAGAACCTCGACCGCGCGGCCGTCACCGCGCTCGTCGAACAGCAGGAACCGGCGTCCGTCGGCCGCCCAGTCCGCGTACGGGGGGCCGGCCGCGCGCATCGTCGCCGCCGTCACCGGGTACGCCTCGACGAACCCCACCGCCGTGGCCGGCGCGGGTCGGGTCGGCAGAACCAGGTTCACGCCGAGCAGCGCGGCCACCGCCACCCGGCTGGCACCTCGTCGTCGCATCACGGTCTCCCTCCGGAATGTCGTCCGGAGGGAGAGTGCGCCCGGGGGCGGGGCCCGGTCGTCGTCCCACAGAGCCGTTTCCGAGCTGGCTCCACAGGGCTACTCGCCGGCGGCCACCAGACCCGTCTCGTACGCCAGCACCACCGCCTGGGCCCGATCGCGCAGACCCAGCTTGGCCAGGATCCGCCCGACGTGCGTCTTCACCGTCTGCTCGGCCACCACCAGGTCGCCCGCGATCTCCGCGTTGTTGCGGCCCCGGGCGATCAACCGCAGCACCTCGGTCTCGCGTGGGGTGAGCCCGGCCAGGTCGGTGGGGCGCGGGCTGCGGCGGTCCGGACGGGCCGCGAACTCGGCGATCAGCCGGCGGGTCACCCCCGGGGCGAGCAGCGCGTCCCCGGCCGCCACCACCCGCACCGCCTGCACCAGGTCGGCCGCCGGGGCGTCCTTGAGCAGGAACCCGCTGGCCCCGGCGCGCAGCGCCTCGTACACGTAGTCGTCCAGGTCGAAGGTGGTGAGGATGAGCACCCGGGGCCGCTGCGTCGACCGGTCACCGAGCAGCTTGCGGGTGGCCTCCAGCCCGTCCATCACCGGCATCCGCACGTCCATCAGCACCACGTCCGGGTCGAGGTGACGGGCGGCGGCCACCGCCTGCGCGCCGTCGGCGGCGTCCCCCACCACCAGCAGATCCGGTTGGGCGGCGAGCAGCGCGCCGAAACCCTGCCGGACCATCGCCTGGTCGTCGGCGATCAGCACCCGGATCATCGGTCCCCGCCCTCCGCGTCGTACGGCAACTCGGCCGCCACCGCGTAACCCCCGTCGGGCAGCGGCCCGGCGGTGAACGTACCGCCCAGCGAGGTGGCCCGCTCCCGCATACCGGTCAGCCCGTGCCCGGAGCCCCCGGCGGTCGGTCGGACGTCGGCCGGGGAGTTTTCGACGCGTACCCCCAGACCGGACGGACCGGCGCGGACGGTGACCCGCACCGCGGCGCCGGCCGCGTGCCGGGCCGCGTTGGCCAGGCCCTCCTGCACGATGCGGTACGCGGCCAGCCCGACCGGCGCGGGCACCCGGTCGTCGTCCACGGGCTCGACGTCCAGGGTCACCGGCAGCCCGGCCCGGCGGGCCGCGTCCACCATCGCGCCCAGGTCGGTGAGGTCCGGCTGCGGCGCGGTCTGCGGGTCGCTCGTCTCGCTGCGCAGCACTCCCAGCAGCCGTCGCATGTCGGTCAGCGCGTCACGGGCCGACGCGGCGATGGCGACGAACTCCGCGGCTGCCGGGGCCGGCACGTCCGTCAGCCGGTACGGGGCGGTCTCCGCCTGCACCGCGATCAGCGACATGTGGTGGGCCACCACGTCGTGCAGTTCCCGGGCGATCCGGGTGCGTTCCTCCAGCACCGCCCGACGTTCCTGCTCGCGTTCGCTCAGCTCGGTCTGCGCGGCCAGCGCGCTCCGGGACAGCCGGTTGCGCCGGATCAGGTCGCCGGCGATCGCCAGCGCGCCGAGCAGCAGCAGGACCGGAACCCGGTTGTCCGGGTGCACCATGGTGAGCACCGGCACCGTGCTGATCAGCACCACCCAGGCCAGCGCCGGGCGGTCGACCCGTGCGACGACCACCGCCAGCACCGCGATCGAGCCGAGCGCCAGCGGCGGGGTCCACCGCCAGTCCTGATCCGCTGGGGCGTCGAACGTACAGATCAGCAGGGCCAGCACCGTCAGCCGCCAGGCCAGCAGCGGACGCCGGGGCAGCGCCAGCAGCGGCGCCACGGTCATCGCCGCGAACAGCACCGCGATCGGCGTCGGCAGGCCCCACTCGGTCTCCACGGTCAGCGTGATCAGGAAGAGGCCGAGCGCGGCGAGCAGGCCGACCGGCGCGGCGTACGGGGCCAGCCTGGGCCAGCGGGCCAGCAGCGGCCGACCGGGCGGGGCGTCCCGGCCCCACAGGGCTTGCCCGAGGCCCCCGAGGGCCACGGTGATCGGTCGCCAGTTCACCACCCGGAGGCTACGGGGCGACCCCGCCGCAGGGCGTGCCACCAGGGGTTGATTCCGGTGTCGTACCCCGGTGTGACACGGCTCCCGTTAGCGCTTACCTGCCGGTAACGCCTAGGCTCGCCTGCGACTGAGATCAGCTGAGCAAGGGGGAACAGTGGCTCGCACCGTGCTGGTGACCGGGGGCAACCGGGGGATCGGCCTGGCCATCGCGCAGGCCTTCGCCAAGCAGGGCGACCGGGTGGCGGTCACCCACCGCAGCGGCGAGGCGCCCGAGGGGCTGTTCGGCGTCCGCGCCGACGTCACCGACGCCGCCTCGATCGACGCCGCCTTCGCCGCCGTCGAGGCCGAGCTGGGGCCGGTCGAGGTGCTGGTCGCCAACGCCGGCATGACCGCCGACACGCTGCTGCTGCGGATGACCGAGGAGCAGTTCACCGACGTGGTGGACACCAACCTCACCGGGGCGTTCCGGGTCGCGAAGCGGGCCTCGGGCAAGATGCTCCGCGCCAAGTGGGGTCGCATGATCTTCATCTCCTCGGTGGTCGGCCTCGCCGGCGGTGCCGGGCAGGTCAACTACGCCGCCAGCAAGGCCGGCCTCGTCGGCGTCGCCCGCTCGATCACCCGGGAGCTGGGCAGCCGCAACATCACCGCGAACGTGGTGGCGCCCGGCTTCATCGACACCGACATGACCGCCGGCCTCACCGACGACCGCAAGGCGGAGATCCTCAAGTCCATCCCGGCCGGCCGGATGGCCAGCCCGGACGAGGTCGCCGACGTGGTCACCTGGCTGGCGTCGGACAGCGCCGGGTACGTCTCCGGCGCCGTCATCCCGGTCGACGGCGGCCTCGGCATGGGCCACTAACCCCTTTTGACTACGGAGGAAATCAGCGATGTCCGGACTGCTCGCCGGTAAGCGGCTGCTCGTCACCGGTGTCATCACCGACGCCTCGATCGCCTTCTCGGTGGCGAAGCTCGCTCAGGAGAACGGCGCGCAGGTCGTGCTCACCGGCTACGGCCGGCTCTCCCTGGTCGAGCGGATCGCCAAGCGGCTGCCCGAGCCCGCGCCGGTCATCGAGGTCGACGTCACCAACACCGAGCACCTGGCCGGCCTCGCCGACCGGGTACGCGAGCACGTCGACGGCCTCGACGGTGTCGTGCACTCGATCGGCTTCGCCCCGCAGAGCTGCCTCGGTGGCGGCTTCCTCGACGCGCCCTGGGAGGACGTGGCGACCGCCCTGCACGTCTCCACCTTCTCGTACAAGTCTCTCGCGATGGCGGCGCTGCCGCTGATGTCGCCCGGCGGCGCGGTGGTCGGCCTGACCTTCGACGCGACGAAGGCGTGGCCGGTCTACGACTGGATGGGCGTGGCCAAGGCCGGCCTGGAGTCCGCCTCCCGCTACCTGGCGCTGCACCTGGGCAAGCAGGGCATCCGTAGCAACCTGGTAGCCGCCGGGCCGCTGCGTACCATCGCCGCGAAGTCGATCCCCGGCTTCGACCAGTTCGAGGACGCCTGGACCGAGCGGGCCCCGCTGGGCTGGAGCCTCACCGACCAGGAGCCCGCCGCGAAGGCCTGCCTGGCGCTGCTCTCCGACTGGTTCCCGGCCACCACCGGCGAGATCGTGCACGTCGACGGCGGTTACCACGCCATCGGCGCCTGACGCTTCCCACGTCGCCCCCTGGCCACCGTCCGCGTGACCCACACGTCCGGACCAGGGGGCGTCGCCCGGGCGTCGAGGCCGAGGGGCGAGAATGACCCCATGTCGTACGACGCGGTGGTGCTGGTGTCCTTCGGCGGGCCCGAGCGGCCCGAAGACGTGATGCCGTTCCTGCAGAACGTGACCCGGGGCCGGGGTGTGCCTCCCGAGCGGCTGGCCGAGGTCGCCGAGCACTACCAGCACTTCGGTGGGGTGTCCCCGATCAACCAGCAGTGCCGGGACCTCCTGGCCGCCGTCCGCGCCGACTTCGCCGCGCACGGTGTCGACCTGCCCATCTACTGGGGCAACCGCAACTGGGACCCGATGCTCGCCGACACCGTGACCCAGATGCGCGACGACGGGGTCACCCGGGCGTTGGCCTTCGTCACCAGCGCGTACGGCGGCTACTCCTCCTGCCGGCAGTACCAGGAGGACATCGCCGCCGCTCGTGCCGCCGTCGGCCCGGACGCCCCGGTGATCGAGAAGCTGCGTCAGTTCTGGGACCACCCCGGCTTCGTCGAGCCGCACGTCGACGCGGTCCGGGCGGCGTTGAGCCAGCTCGACCCGGCAAAGCGGGACACCACCCGGCTGGTCTTCACCGCCCACTCCATCCCCAACTCGATGGCGGCCAACGCCGGCCCGCACGGCGGCCGGTACGAGGCGCAGCTGCACGAGACCGCCCGGCTCGTCGCCGCTGCCGCCGCACCCGACCTGGGGTACGACCTGGTCTGGCAGAGCCGCTCCGGCCCGCCGCAGGTGCCGTGGCTGGAACCGGACATCAACGACCACCTGGCCGCCCTCGCGCAGGGCGGCACCACCGGTGTGGTGGTCAGCCCGATCGGGTTCGTCTCCGATCACCTGGAGGTCGTGTGGGACCTGGACACCGAGGCGCTGGAGACGGCGAAGCAGCTCGGCCTGGACTTCGTCCGGGCCGGTACGCCGGGCACCGACCCGCGTTTCGTGACCATGGTGCGGGAGCTGGTCACCGAGCGGACCGACCCGGACGGCGCGCAGCTGCGCCGCCGCCTGGGCGAGCTGCCCATGTGGGACACCTGCCCCACCGTCTGTTGTGTGCCGACCCGTCGTCCGACGCCTGCTGGGGGAACCGATGCATGACCGTAAGCCCGTGCAGAGTTGGCTGACCGACATGGACGGCGTGCTGGTGCACGAGGGCCAGCCGGTGCCCGGCGCGCCGGAGTTCATCAACCGGATGCGCTCCTCCGGCAAGCCGTTCCTGGTGCTGACCAACAACTCGATCTACACCCCCCGGGACCTGACGGCCCGGCTCAGCCGGATGGGGCTGGACGTGCCGGAGGAGTCGATCTGGTCCTCCGCCCTGGCCACCGGCCAGTTCCTCGCCGACCAGCGCCCGGGTGGCACCGCGTACGTCATCGGTGAGGCCGGGCTGACCACGGCGTTGCACGCCGTGGGCTACGTGCTGACCGACTTCGCCCCCGACTACGTGGTGCTCGGCGAGACTCGCACCTACAGCTTCGAGGCGATCACCAAGGCCGTCCGCCTGATCAACGACGGCGCCCGGTTCATCTGCACCAACCCCGACGTGACCGGCCCGTCCGTGGAGGGCGCGCTACCCGCCGCCGGCTCGGTTGCCGCCATGATCTCCAAGGCGACCGGGGTCGAGCCGTACTTCGTCGGCAAGCCCAACCCGATGATGATGCGCTCGGCGCTCAACACCATCAACGCCCACTCGGAGAGCACCGCGATGATCGGTGACCGGATGGACACCGACATCCTGTGCGGCCTGGAGGCTGGGCTGGAGACCATCCTGGTGCTCACCGGGATCAGCAGCCGCACCGAGGCGGAGCGTTACCCGTACCGCCCGTCGCGCATCATCAACTCCGTCGCGGACCTCCTAGACGAGATCTGACCTACCCCACCCGTCCTGTCCCGCGATCTTGCACTTTCTGTCGTTACATAAAGGGCATTCCCCCTCATGTCGACAACCGAAACTGCAAGATCGGCGAGGGCTGGGGTTGTGGGGCTCCGGTCAGGGGCGCAGGGGGGCGTTGCAGGCGGCCACCAGCGCCTGCCGGCAGGCTGCGGTCAGGGGGCGAAGTGCCGCGTCGCGTTGCTGCGCCTCGTAGTTGTTGATCGCGCCCCCGGGGGCGGCGTGCCCGGCCAACGCCAGCACCCGGTCGAGCACCGCGGCCCGGGCGAAGAGCCGACGGGCCCGCGGGTCGAAGCCCGGTGGGAGGTCGGTGGTGCCGTCCGGGCGGCGGAGCGCGGCCAGCGCACCGGCCAACTCGGGCCGCCACTGGGCGACGTCGAGCCGGGTCAGCACGGCTGTCGTCTCGGCCAGCGCGGCGGCCAGCTCGGCCTCCGCCTCGGCGGCGCCGGGCAACGAGAGTGAGGCGGCGGGGGCATTGGCCGGCAGCGGGTAGACCCGCCAGAGCACCGTCTCGAAACAGTCTCCCGAGCCGGAGGTGTGCAGCCGCACCTGGGGAATCAACCCGAGCCCGCCGGCGACCACCGCCTCACCCGTGACCAGCGCCGCACCGGCGAAGTCGCCGGGGCCGGGCAGACCCCTCGGGTCACCCGGCGCGGGCAGCACCAGGCGGATCTCGTCCGGGGAGAGCTTGGCCAGGGTGGGCAGCGCGGCGCCCAGCGGGACGTCGGTCCAGGTGCCCGGGGCGTCCGCAACGAGGTGTTCCTCGTCGCCGGCGATGGCGTCGGCGACCTCGTCGAAGGGCACCAACCCGGCGCGCCACGCGCGCACCCAGGCAACGAACCGGCTGGACCGGCGCGGCGCGAGTGTGACCGCGCCCGTTGCGGGGGTGGACATGCCGAAAGGGTACGTGGTCACGACCGGCCCTGTCTCGGCTGCCGCTCCGGTCGCCCGGCCTGCCCCCAACTGCCCTGTTCGCCCCGATCCCCGCCCCCGCGCACCCCTGCCTCCACCCCCCGGGTCGCGTCGATCATGCAGTCGTGGTGGGTGATCGGCACCGGTTGACGCCGTTTCGTGGAGCACCACAACTCCATGATCGACAGCGGCGGGGTTGGGGGTTGGGGTTGGGGCGGGGTTCGGTGGGGTGGGGTGGGGGGTGTGTCGGGGGTGGGGTGGGAGGGGGCTGGGTCTAGCGTGATCGACATGGCGGGGCGATACGGCGAGGACGTGTTGGCGGGCGACTGGCGACGGCGCAAGGTCACCCCCGAGGTGGACGCCGAAGCGGATCTCGTGGTCGAAGATGCCGACTCCGGGTTCTGTGGAGCGGTCGTGGGCTTCGAGGCCGGCGCGGTCGTGTTGGAGGACCGGCACGGTAAACGGCGCAACTTCCCGCTGCTGCCGGCGGCGTTCCTGCTCGACGGCCGCCCGGTGACGCTGCGCCGCCCCAGCCGGGCGACGGTGCCGACGGCCCGCCGCCGGACCGCGTCCGGCTCGGTCGCGGTGGACAACGTGCGGGCCCAGGTGGCGAAGGCCAGCCGGATCTGGGTGGAGGGCATCCACGACGCCGCGCTGGTCGAGCGGATCTGGGGCGACGACCTGCGGATCGAGGGCGTGGTGGTCGAGCCGTTGGACGGCATCGACGCCCTCGACGCCGAGGTACGCGACTTCGGCCCCGGCCCGACCCGACGACTCGGCGTGCTCGTCGACCACCTGGTGCCGGGCAGCAAGGAGAGCCGGATCGTCGCCCGGGTGAACTCCCCGCACGTGCTGGTGACCGGGCACCCCTACGTGGACGTGTGGCAGGCGGTCAAGCCGGCCGCGCTGGGCATCGCGGCCTGGCCGGTGGTGCCACCGGGGCGGCCGTGGAAGGAGGGGGTCTGCGCGGCCCTCGGGGTGGCCGAGCCGGCCGACATGTGGCGGCACATCCTGTCCCGGGTGAACAGCTTCGCCGACGTGGAGACCCCGCTGATCAACGCCATGGAACGGCTCATCGACTTCGTCACCGAGCCGGCCTGACCGCCGGCCGCCGCCGGTTCGCCCGCCAGCGTGACCGCCCGCCCGCCAGCGTGACCGCCCGCCCGCCGGCGGGACCGCCCGTCCGCTTCCGGCGTGACCGCCGGCCCGCCGGCGGCGGGTCAGGGAACCTCGTCCGGGCTGCGCGTGAAGACGAACGTGGCGATGTCGACCGCCACCGTCCGTCCGCTGTCGTCGCGCAGCACCGACAGGATCTCGCCGTTCTCCGGGCCGGAACGTCCCCGCCAGCGGTCCGTCCCCTCGGCGGTGAACCGGCTCACCCGCTCACCGCGTACGTGCGCCACCAGGTCACCCGCGTCCCAGCTCAGGTCCAGCGACGTGCCCATCCACCACCAGCGACCGGTCAGCTCGGCCGACCCCGCATCGGGTGCGGCGGCGGCCGGCCGCCACGGCTGCGGGAGCGCCGGCTCGGCGTCCAGCACCATGGTCAGCAGTTGACGGCCGAGCCCGGTGATCGGGAAGCCGTACGAGTTGGCGAAGCCGACCACGGCGGTGCGGCTCGGTCGGTGGACCACGAGGGCGGCCACGTACCCGGGCATCGAGCCGCCGTGCCCGACGTACACCCGCTCGCCGTCGCGGTAGAGCTCCAGCCCCAGGCCGTGCCCGCCGGTCCAGGAGTCGAGATCGCTGATCACCACGGGGGCGCACATCTCGGTCAGCGTCTCGGCGGCCAGCACCGCCGGGTCGGGGTCGGCCAGGAACGCGGCCCAACGGCCGAGGTCCTCGATCGTCGACCAGAGCTGCCCGGCGGGGGCCATGGCGCCGGTGTCGGTACGGGGTTCCTCGCGCAGCGTGCCGTGCCAGGGGTGGACGACGTAGCCGCGGGCGTACGGCTCGGTGGCCGCGTAGGTGGTGCGGCGCAGGCCCAGCGGGGCGAGGACCCGTTCGTCGAGCAGGTCGGCCCAGGGTTTCCCGGTGAGCCGTTCGAGCAGCCCGCCGAGCAGCCCGTACGCCAGGTTGGAGTAGTGGTACGCGCGGTGCGGCGGGTAGGCGATCTTGTCGGCGTCGACGTCGGCGAGCAGGGTGGTGAGATCGACGCCCGCCGCCCGCTCCCACCAGTCACCCTCGGGTTCGCGCTGGATGCCGCTGGCGTGGCCGAGTAGTTGGCGCACCGTGAGCGCGCCCACACCGGTGCCCGGCAGGTGCTGCTCCAGCCGGTCGTCCAGAGCGAGTCGGCCGGCGTCGCGCAACTGCATGATCAGGGTGGCGGTCATCGTCTTGCTGATCGAGCCCACCCGGTACTGGAGATCGACGTCCGGGCGGGGGTGTTCGCCGGCGGCGGCCACATGCGCCAGCGTGCCGTCGCGGACCACGCCCAGCACCAGCGACGGGGTGTGACCGTCGGCCTGCGCCTGGGCGACCCGGGTGTCGATCTGTCGGGCGGTCTCGGGTAACAGGGTCAACGGGATCTCCTCGGGTCGGGCCGCCGATTCGTGGTGTTTTGCGGGCCGGAAAAGGGTCCCGCCGAGCCTACTGATCTTCGCGGGGAGGCCGCGCGTGCATTTGCGTGTCACGATCGTGGGGTGGACGCCGTGGTGTGGATCGTTTTGGGTGTGCTGCTGGCCGTCGCCGAGATTTTCACGACGACGCTATTTCTGATCATGTTCGGGGCCGGTGCGTTCGCCGCTGCCGGTGCGGCCGCCCTGGGCGCGCCGGTCGCCGTGCAGGCGCTGGTCTTCGCTGTGGTGTCGGCCTTGAGCCTGGTGGTGGTCCGACCGGTCATCCGGCGGCACAGCCGCTCGGCGCTGGAGAGTGGCGAGCAGCCGTTCGGTGTGGAGGCGATCGAGGGCTCCACGGCGCTGGTGCTGGAACGGGTGGACGCCGAGCAGGGTCTCGTCAAGATTGACGGTGAGTTGTGGAGCGCCCGGTCGTACGACACGACACAGGTCTACGACCCCGGTCAACGGGTTCGGGTGATAAAGGTCCGGGGCGCTACCGCCCTGGTGTGGCAGGACGATGTTTCTTCCGCCGGCGAGCTGCCGGAATCGAGAGGGTGAACGGGATGACGTTTATCGGGGTGGTGGTGATCGCGGTGGCGTTGATCGCCGTGATAACGCTGGCCAAGGCGGTGCGGATCGTGCCGCAGCAGCGCCAGGACGTGGTGGAACGGCTCGGCAAGTACAAGCGCACCCTCAGCCCCGGCCTCAACCTGCTGGTGCCGTTCATCGACGCGGTCCGTACCAAGGTCGACATGCGGGAGCAGGTGGTCAGCTTCCCGCCGCAGCCGGTGATCACCTCGGACAACCTGGTGGTCTCGATCGACACGGTCCTCTACTTCAAGGTGGTCGACTCGGTCCGGGCGACCTACGAGATCTCCAGCTTCCTTCAGGCCATCGAGCAGTTGACCGTCACCACGCTGCGGAACGTGATCGGTTCGCTCGATCTGGAGCGGGCGCTCACCAGCCGCGACGAGATCAACAGGCACCTCTCGGGTGTGCTGGACGAGACCACCGGCCGCTGGGGCATCAAGGTGACCCGGGTCGAGATCAAGGCGATCGAGCCGCCGGCCAGCATCCGCGACTCGATGGAGAAGCAGATGCGCGCCGAGCGGGACCGCCGTGCGGCGATCCTGACCGCCGAGGGGCACAAGCAGTCGCAGATCCTCACCGCCGAGGGTGAGAAGCAGTCGGCGGTGCTGCGGGCCGACGGTGACCGGCAGGCCCGCATCCTGCAGGCCGAGGGTCAGGCGAAGGCGATCCGTACCGTCTTCGACGCGATCCACCAGGCCAACCCGAGCCAGAAGGTGCTGGCCTACCAGTACCTCCAGGCTCTTCCGCAGATCGCCCAGGGCAGCGCCAACAAGGTCTGGATCGTCCCGGCCGAGTTGACCAAGGCCCTGGAGGGGATGGGTGGCGCGCTCGGTGGGCTGAGCCAGATGGTGGGGGACATGCCCGCGCCGGAGGCCGCGGACCACGCGAGCCAGGTCGAGCGGGAGGCCGCGGAGGCGGCGCAGGCAGCGGCGGACGCCGCCCAACAGATCCACGACGAGGTACGCGTCGCCGAGGCGCAGGCCACCGGCGGCAAGGGGCGGCAGGGGCTGCCCGCACCGGAGCCGGTGTCGCCGACCAGCCTCGTCGAGGATCCGGCCGACCAGCGCGAGCGCGGCTGATCCGGTACGCCGGCCGCCCGGTCAACTAAATACGAGAAAGACTCATGGGGCGCTCCGACGCCTGCCACGATCGGTCCTAGGACGGGTGGTGACCAGGCAATCGGGGCGCCCCGGCGCGTCGGTGCACCGCTCGACGACGAGCGAGGTGACGCATGAAGGATCCGGCGAAGCGGATGTGGTCCTCGGCCCCGGTGCCCGGCGCGCACGACCCGGTCGCCCCGCTGGGCTCCCGGCGCAGCGGTGGCGGGTTCGGCGTACTGCCCTTCGTCGGCGAGCCCACCCCGGGCGCCCCCGCCACGAACGCCAGTTGGGCCTGGTCGGTGCGCCGGTTCGCACGGGCGGCGGTCTGGCTGCTGCCCGCGTACGCCATCCTCTACGGCGCGGTGGCGATGGCCAGCGACGGAGGGGTGGGCAACGACCCCTATCCGGCCGACGGCCGGGCGGTGTACCTGATCGGCTGGGTGGCCGCGGTCTGGCTCGGCCTGCTCGCGCTGCTGGCCCTCACCGGGCTGTTGGCCGCGACCCGCAGCCGCCGGGTGGCCGCCGCCGGGCTGCTGGTCAGCATCGCCGGCACCGTGCTGATGCTGCCGTTCGCCGGGTTCGAGGAGCAGACGCCGGTCTTCGGCACCACCGCGCGGTCGCTGGTTCTGCTCGGCGCCACGTTCTACAGCGCGGGCTGGTTCCTCACCGGGTGGGCGGTGGCCCGCTCGGGCACCTTCAGCCTCGGCGACGGCGTCATGTTGATCATCGCCGCGCCGCTGCTCGGCCTCGGCGGCGCCCTGATCGGCTCGCTGCAGACCTTCGGCGCGATCTTCGTGCTGATCGCCGGCATCGGCATCGGCTACCGCTCCGGCCGCCTGATGCCCCGCGAAACCGCCAGAGACGCCGCCACCGCCAGCCTGAGCACCCCAAACCCCTAACCCCACCGCCCGCCCCCCACCCCGGCGCGCCCGCCCCGCCCGCCCCCGCGCCGGTTGATCATGAAGTTATTGCGCTCGCCCTCGGCGTGTCCCGGCAATAACTTCATGATCACCGAGATGGGGACGGGGGTTTGGAGACATGGGGTTGGGTGGTGGGGGGGTGAAGTTGCTGACAATTCGGGTGTGGGGGTGGTCGGTTGGCGGCTTTCGTGGCAATCCTGGGGAGCATGGCCGCCCCTCGCTCGCCGCTGTCGCGGCTGTTCACCGTGCTGCTCGCCGGCGTGTTGGCCGGGCTCGTCCTGGCAGTCGCCGCGCTGCCGGGCAACCTGCTGCTCGGGCTCACCGCCCGCTCCGCGCTCGGGTCGTACGCCGCGTTGCCGGCCTCGCTGAAGACCCCGGCCACGCCGCAGCGTTCGTACCTCTACGCCAACGACGGCAAGACGCTGATCACCACGTTCTACGACGTGAACCGCACCGACGTACCCCTGTCGGAGATCGCCCCGGTCATGCGGCAGGCGATCGTGGCGGCCGAGGACCGGCGCTTCTACGACCACGGTGGCGCGGACCTGCGCGGCCTGGCTCGGGCGCTGGTGGCCAACGTCAAGGGTGGCGGCACCGAGCAGGGCGGCTCCACGCTGACCATGCAGTACGTCCGTAACGTGCTCAAGACCGACCCCAGCCGCACCGCCGAAGAGCGCGCCGCCGCCACCGATCCCACGGTGGGCCGCAAGATCCAGGAGATCCGGTACGCGAGCGCGCTGGACAAGAACCTCGGCAAGGACGAGATCCTCGACCGGTACCTGAACATCGCCTACTTCGGCTCCGGCGCGTACGGGATCGCGGCGGCCAGCCAGCGATACTTCGGCAAGCCCCCGGCGCAGTTGACCCTCGCCGAGTCGGCGCTGTTGGCCGGTCTGGTCCAGTCCCCGGACGCGTACAGCCCGATCAGCGGCGACAAGGACGATGCGCTGACCCGCCGGTCGTACGTGCTGGACTCGATGGTCGCCACGAACGCGATCACCGCGGCGCAGGCCGCCCAGGCCAAGGCCGAGCCGCTGGCCCTGCACCCCACCGCCCAGCCCAACGGCTGCACCGCCGTCTCCCAGGGCCACGACGACTGGGGCTACTTCTGCGACTACCTGCGCCAGTGGTGGCTGACCCAGCCGGCCTTCGGGGCGACCGTCGCGGAGCGCGAGCAGGCACTGCGTGCGGGCGGCTACACCGTGGTCACCTCGCTGGACCCGAAGATCCAGGCCACCGCGCAACAGCAGGCCACAAAGGTCTACGGGTACGACAACAAGCGCGCCCTGCCGATCGCGGCGGTCCAGCCCGGCACCGGGCGGGTGTTGGCGATGGCGGTCAACCGGCACTACAGCCTCGGCGACAACCCGGCCGGGCAGGCGAACTACCCGAACACCGTCAACCCGTTGATCTCCGGCGGAGCCAGCGTCGACGGGTACCAGGCGGGTTCCACGTTCAAGATGTTCACCATGCTCGCCGCGCTGGAGTCGGGCCGTACCCTCTCCACCGGTTTCGACGCGCCCGCCAAGCTGCCCACCCGGTACCCCGCCGAGGGGCCGGGTAGCTGTGACGGCCACTGGTGCCCGGCGAACGCCAACCCGGACTGGATGGACGGGTACCGGATGATGTGGGACGGGTTCGGCCGCTCGGTGAACACCTACTTCGTCTGGCTGGCCGAGCAGGTCGGCCAGGACAAGGTGGTCCAGATGGCGCAGCGGCTCGGCATCACGTTCCGCGCCGACTCGGACGCGGCCTTCGCCAAGAACAATGCCGCGAACTGGGGCTCGTTCACTCTGGGAGTGGCGGCCACCACCCCGCTGGACCTGGCCAACGCGTACGCGACGGTGGCCGCCGAGGGCACCTACTGCACGCCGGTGCCGGTGGTCTCGGTGACCGGCGCGGACGGCACGAAGGTGCCGGTGGGGCAGCCGTCCTGCAAGCGGGTGCTCGACGCGGACGTGGCCCGTGCCGCGACCGACGCGGCGCGCTGCCCGGTGGGTCAGCAGTCGGCGTTCGGGCAGTGCAACGGCGGCACCGCCACCGGTGTGAACGACATCCTCGACGGCCGGCCGGTGGCCGGCAAGACGGGTAGCTCGGAGCAGAACTCCACCGAGACGTTCGTCGGCTTCACCCCGCAGGTCGCGGTGGCCGGTATCGCCGCGAACCCGGACGACCCGGCCGACTCGGTGGGGTCAGCGGTGCAGACCAAGGTGATCGACGCGGTGGCCCGGGTCATCGCCACCGCCGTGAAGGGCCAACCGGAGAAGGCGTTCGTCGCACCGAGCCACGAGCTGGCCGGCGACCCGCACCGCCCGGTCGAGCGCCCCAAGGCCCCGGACCGTCGAGAGGACCCCACCACCGACGATCCCCGCTCCGCCCTCCAGCGCTGGCTGGACCGCCGAGGCTAACCACCCACCCACCCACCCGTCCCCGCCCCGGCTCTGCCCCCGCGATCTTGCACTTTCGGTTGCCGGAATAGCCCTTTTGCCCGCATTCGTCGGTGCAGAAAGTGCAAGATCGCGGGGTGCGGGGTGCGGGGTGCGGGGTGCGGGGTGCGGGGTGCGGGGTGCGGGGTGGTGTCAGCGGTCTCGGCGGCGGGGGCGGTAGCTGGCCAGGGTGGCGGGGAGGCCGCGGCGGATGATTCCGGCCCAGTCGGTGTCGCCGCGCAGCACCGCAGCCGCGGTCTTGCGGGCCTGCTCGACGGTGAAGTGCGGTGGCAGCATCAGCTCCGCCGGGTCGACCAGGGCGTTGATGACCACCGGCCGGTCGGCGGTGAGCGCCCGGTCCCAGACGTCGCGCACCTGATCCGGTGAGTCGATCAACTCGCCGTGCAGCCCGAGCACGTCGGCCCACTGGTGGTAGGCGATGTCCGGCAACTGCTGGCTGTCCGGGAACATCGGCGTCCCCTCGGTGGAGCGCTGTTCCCAGCTGACGAACGCCAGGTCCCGGTTGTTGAGCACCAGCACCACGAAGCGCGGGTCGGACCAGCTGCGCCAGTACTTCGCCACGGTGATCAGCTCGTTGACGCCGTTCATCTGCATGGCGCCGTCACCGATCAGCGCGACCAGCGGCCGGTCGGGGTGGGCGAACTTGGCGCTCAGCGCGTACGGCATGGCGCCGCCCATGGACAGCAGCGTGCCGGAGAGGCTGGCCAGCATGCCGGGGCGTACCTGGATGTGTCGGGCGTACCAGGCGGTGGTGGTGCCGCAGTCGACAGCCAGCAGCACGTCGTCGGGCAGCCGTTCGTTGAGGGTGTGGAAGAGCAACTGCGGGTTGACCGGGTCGGCGGCCTGCTCGGCCAGGTCGCGTTGCACGCGGCGCCACGCCGAGGTGGCCTCGGTGACCTCCGCCCGCCAGGCGGTCGGCCCGGGGCCGGGGCCCAGCTCGTCCAGCAGGGCCCGCAGCGTGGGGCGGGCGTCGCCGGTCAGGTTCACCTCGGTCGGGTAGCGCAGCCCGAGCTGGGTGCCGTCCAGGTCGATCTGCACCGCGCGGGCCTGCCCGGGTTGCGGGTAGAACTCCGAGTACGGCATGTTGCTGCCCACGATCAGCAGCCGGTCGCAGCCGCTCATCAGCTGCCAGCTCGGTCGGGTGCCGAGCAGCCCGATCGCGCCGGTCACCCATGGTTCGCGGTGGTCGACGGCGGTGAAGCCGAGCAGGGCGGTGGCCACGCCGGCGCCGAGCCGGTCGGCGATCTCACGGACCTCGTCGCGTGCGCCGAGTGCGCCCTGCCCGACCAGCATCGCCACCCGCTGCCCGCCGCGCAGCACCTCGGCGGCCCGGCGTACGTCCGCCTCCGGCGGCACCGTCGGGGTGCTGCTCGG
Organism: Micromonospora sp. NPDC047756; assembly: GCF_055587245.1. NCBI lineage: Bacteria > Bacillati > Actinomycetota > Actinomycetes > Micromonosporales > Micromonosporaceae > Micromonospora > Micromonospora sp. NPDC047756. The sequence continues at coordinate 107,343 of NZ_JBVJGQ010000011.1, read as the reverse complement.
CGCGTTGCTGGTCTGGTAGTAGCCGTGGGCGTGGGGCGGGTTCGGGACAGCCGGCTCGTCCTGGATGTCCAGGGGAAGGATCAGCGCGGTGACGGTACGCCGGGCCAGCGCCGTGCGGCACGCGCGGTCGACCAGGTGGCGTACCTGTGCCGGGTTGTCGAGCTGGGCCAGGAACGCTGCCGCCACGTCCTTGTAGAGGGCGAGCAGGTCGACCTCCTGGTAGTAGCCGCCGCCCTCGGCGGTGGTCGCGGTGTGCCCGACCAGGGCGATCACCGGTTGGTGGTCGAGCTTCGCGTCGTACAGGCCGTTGAGCAGGTGGATGGCGCCCGGCCCGCTGGTGACCAGCGCGCAGCCCAGCGGGCCGCCGCCGTACTTGACGTGCGCGGAGGCGGCGAAGCCGGCGGTCTCCTCGTGGCGGACCTGGATGAACTGGGCCCGTCCGTTCGTGCGTTGCAGCGCGGAGGTGAGGCCGTTGATGCCGTCGCCGGGGTAGCCGAAGTAGCGGTGTACGCCCCAGCTGAACAGTCGCGACACGATGTGGTCCGCGACGGTCGGACGCCGGGGCAGGGTGCCCGCTTCGCCCGGGGTGGTGTCGTCTGCGCTCACCTGGCTGGTCCTTCCCGTCACGTCCGGTGTCCGCCGGTCATTCCCCTTCTTCTTCGGACAAAACACCCCGTTGGGCGGGCCTCGGAGCGCGCTGCTCCGCGTCCGGCAGAATCGTCGGGTGCCCGTCCACCAGATCACCGACCCCGACGACGACCGGATCGCCGACTACCGGGCGCTCACCGACGTCGAGCTGCGCACCCGTTGGGAACCACCGCACGGCCTGTTCATCGCCGAGGGGGAGCTGGTGCTGCGCCGGGCGTTGCGCGCGGGCTACCCGGCCCGGTCGTACCTGGTCGACGCCAAGCGGGCCGACCAGCTCGCCGACCTGGACACCGGCGACGCCCCGGTCTACGCCGCGACCCAGGACGTGCTGCAACGGGCCACCGGTTTCCACGTACACCGGGGGGTGTTGGCGTCGTTCCACCGCCGGCCGCTGCCGACGGCGGCCGAGGTGCTCGCCACCGCGCGCCGGGTCGTGGTCCTGGAGGACGTGAACAACCACACCAACCTGGGCGCGATCTTCCGGGGTGCCGCCGCGCTCGGTGTCGACGCGGTGCTGCTGTCGCCGACCTGCGCCGATCCGCTCTACCGGCGCAGCGTGCGGGTCAGCATGGGTGAGGTCTTCGCCATGCCGTACGCGAAGCTCGACCGCTGGCCCGCGGGCCTGGACCAGGTGCGGGAGGCCGGCTTCACGGTGCTCGCGATGACGCCCGCGCCGGACGCCGTACCGATGCAGCGGTTGACCCCGGCGCAGCGTGAGCGGGCGGCGTTGCTGCTCGGTGCCGAGGGGCCCGGCCTCACCGCGGCGGCGCAGGCCGCCAGCGACGTGCGGGTGGTCCTTCCGATGCGGCGCGGCGTGGATTCGTTGAACGTCGCCGCCGCGGCGGCGGTGGCGTTCTGGGAGCTCGGGCGCGACGACGCGCCGGTCGACGGCGGGTAGACCGCATCAGCTTGCATGGCCATACGTTCTATTGCATAATTTTCCCCGTGTCCAAGGTTCTCACCTCCCTGCCCACCGGCGAACGTGTCGGCATCGCCTTCTCCGGCGGCCTCGACACCTCGGTCGCGGTCGCGTGGATGCGCGACAAGGGCGCCATTCCCTGCGCCTACACCGCCGACATCGGCCAGTACGACGAGCCCGACATCGCCTCGGTGCCCGGTCGTGCGCTCAGCTACGGCGCCGAGCTCGGCCGCCTGGTCGACTGCCGCGCCGCCCTGGTCGAGGAGGGCCTCGCCGCGTTGACCTGCGGCGCCTTCCACATTCGCACCGGCGGTCGGGCCTACTTCAACACCACCCCGCTGGGCCGCGCCGTGACCGGCACCCTGCTGGTGCGGGCGATGGTCGCCGACGACGTGCAGATCTGGGGCGACGGCTCGACCTTCAAGGGCAACGACATCGAGCGGTTCTACCGGTACGGCCTGCTGGCCAACCCGATGCTGCGCATCTACAAGCCGTGGCTCGACACCGCCTTCGTCACCGAACTGGGTGGCCGTAAGGAGATGTCCGAGTGGCTGCTGGAGCGCGGCCTGCCCTACCGCGACAGCACCGAGAAGGCGTACTCGACCGACGCCAACATCTGGGGCGCCACGCACGAGGCGAAGACCCTGGAGCACCTCGACACCGGCATCGAGACGGTCAACCCGATCATGGGCGTCCGGTTCTGGGACCCGTCGGTGGAGATTCCGACCGAGGACGTCACCGTCGGTTTCGACCAGGGTCGCCCGGTCACGATCAACGGCAAGGAGTTCGGCAGCGCCGTCGACCTGGTGCTGGAGGCCAACGCCATCGGCGGCCGGCACGGCCTGGGCATGTCGGACCAGATCGAGAACCGGATCATCGAGGCCAAGAGCCGCGGCATCTACGAGGCGCCCGGGATGGCGCTGCTGCACTACGCGTACGAGCGGCTGGTGAACGCCATCCACAACGAGGACACCCTGGCGAACTACCACAACGAGGGTCGCCGCCTGGGTCGGTTGATGTACGAGGGCCGCTGGCTGGACCCGCAGGCGCTGATGCTGCGCGAGTCGTTGCAGCGGTGGGTCGGCACCGCGGTCACCGGCGAGGTGACGTTGCGGCTGCGCCGGGGCGAGGACTACTCGATCCTGGACACCACCGGCCCGTCGTTCAGCTACCACCCGGACAAGCTGTCCATGGAGCGCACCGAGGACTCGGCGTTCGGCCCGTCGGACCGGATCGGCCAGCTCACCATGCGCAACCTGGACATCGCCGACTCGCGGGCGAAGCTGGAGCAGTACGCCTCCCTCGGGCTGGTCGGCGGCGGCGGGAACCCGCAGCGGATGATCGGGGCCGCGCAGGCCGCCTCCACCGGGTTGATCGGCGCGATGCCCGAGGGCGGCGCGGAAGCGATCGCGTCCCGGGGCGTCGCCTCGGCGGAGGACGAGGCCCTCGACCGCGCCGCGATGGAGTTCGGGGTCGACTGAGCCCTCGCGCCACGCCGCCAGGCCGGGGCAGCCCACGCCGCCGCCCCGGCTCGCGTCGCCGGCCGCTGTTCGAGATCCGGCGTCACGGACGGTAGCGTGTCGGCCGTGTTCCCTACCGTCCGTGAGGTCCTCGCCCTGGACCCGGTCCGCCACGGCGCGCCTCGCGTGGTCGCCGGCGACGAAGGGCTGGACCGACCCGTCCGCTGGGTGCACGTCGCCGAGGTGCCGGACATCGCCACTCTGCTCGGCGGTGGCGAACTGGTGCTCACCACCGGCATCGGCCTGCCCGGGGACGACGCCGGGCTGCGCGCGTTCATCGGTGATCTCGCCGACGTCGGGGTCTCCGGACTCGTCGTCGAGCTGGGCCGCCGCTACGTCAGCGGTGTACCCCGGGTGATGGCCGCCGCCGCCGAGCGGCGTGGGCTGCCCCTGGTGGAGCTGCGCCGGGCCACCCCGTTCGTCCGGATCACCGAGGCGGTGCACGCGCTGATCGTCGACGCGCAGCTCACCGAGCTGCGCGCCACCGAGGAGATCCACCAGCGGTTCAACGACCTGTCCGTGGAGGGTGCCGACGCCGCCGAGGTGATCCGACAGGCCGCCGAGCTGTCCGGCTGCCCGGTGGTGCTGGAGAACCTGTCCCGGCAGGTGCTCGGGTACGACCCGGCGGGGGAGAGCGCCGAGCTGCTGCTGGACGGCTGGGAGCAGCACTCCCGGCGGATCCGTCCGGCCGGGCGGACCGCGTACGACCCGGACAGCGGCTGGCTGGTGACCACCGTCGGCGCCCGGGGGCAGGACTGGGGGCGGCTGCTGCTGCGCTGGCCGGCCAGCGGCGACGTGCCCAGCGCCCAGGCCGTCGAACCGAGCGCGGGCTCGCCGACCCGGCTCACCATCCTGATCGAGCGGGCAGCGTCCACCCTCGCGCTGGGCCGGCTGATCCGCCGCGACGCCGAGGGCCTGGAACGGCAGATCCACCGCACCCTGCTCACCGCGCTGCTCGACCACTCCCGCCCGGTGGACGAGGTGGGACTGCGGGCCAAGGCGCTCGGCGTGGTGCTCGACCGGCGGCACCTGGTCGGCGTGATGGTCCGGCACCGCGCCGACGACCCCGCCGGGGAGGTCGGCCCCGAAGCCGGCCAGGCCCGGCTGCGCGATCTCTCCGAGGCGGTCGGCCAGGCCCTGCGGGAGGCGAAGCTGACGGCGCTGACCAGTGCGGTCGACGACAACTCGGTGGGCGCGCTGCTGGCCCTGACGGACCCGGCCGCCGAGGACCGCGCGCTGTCCGCGTTCGCCAGCGCCCTTCGTCGGGTACGCCTCGACGCCGGCACCGGCCGACTGGGACCGGGGGTCGAGACGACTCGGGCTCCTTCCACCGTCGACGTGTCCCGTGCGGCGTCGGGTGCTTCCCGTGCGGCGTCGGGTGCTTCCCGTGCGGCGTCGGGTGCTTCCCGTGCGGCGTCGGGTGCCGACCCGTCCCGTGCGGGCTCCGGCTCAGATCCGGCCCACGCGGCGTCCGGCGCCGATCCGTCCCGTACGGGCTTCGGTGCCGATGCGTCCCGGGGCGCGGGCTTCGGTGCCGATGCGTCCCGGGGTGCTGGCCCGGGTGCCGTGATCGTGGCCGCCGGATCCGGGGTCAGCACCCTGCGGGAGGCCCGCCGGTCGCTCGTCGAGGCGCGGCAGATCGCCGAGGCGGCCCGTCGGGACCGGCGCGACCTGCCGATCTTCCGGCTCCCGCACGTCGGGCTGGCCGGGCTGCTGCACCTGCTGCGCGACGAGCCCCGCCTGCAGACGTTCGTGGAACGAGAACTCGGCGCCCTGCTGGAGTACGACGCCCGGCACCCGAGGGAGCGGCTGCTGGACACCCTGCGGGCGTACCTGGAGCAGGGGCGCAACAAGTCCGCAGCCGCTGCCGCCGCCCACCTGTCCCGGCCGGCCTTCTACGAACGCCTGGCCCGCATCGCCCGCATCCTCGACGTGGACCTCGACTCGGTAGAAGCCACCCTCTCCCTACACGTAGCCCTACTGGCCCTAGAAGCAGTCCGCACCCCGTAACCCCGCGCCCCCCACCCCCACACTCCGCGATCTTGCACTTTCTGCTGGGACTAACCCTCGTAAAAGCGGCATATCGACAACACAAAGTGCAAGATCGGCGGGACGGGGCGCGGCGGGGGGCGGGAGGGGTGGGGTTGGTTAGGTTGCTAGGGCGTTCAGGGCTTTTGCGTAGGTGGGGGGGATGTGGTTGGGGCCGCCGGGGGTGAAGACGTCCGAATGGGCCACTGCGGACCAGGCCGTCTCCGGGACGGCGTCGACCAGGGCCTGGATCACCGGGGCGTCGCGCCACTGGTCCTGTTCGGCGAGCAGCCCGAGGGCCACCACCGACTCCTCGACCTCGCCCACGCACTCGAACGGCTTGTGCCCGTCCACGCCCAGCAGCTCCCGGTAGCCGGGGATCTGCGACTCGTCGGCGAGCAGGTCACCGCCGAAGATGCCCACCACCCGCTCGCGGGGCATGAACGGCGCCATGGCCAGGAAGACGAACCGGCACTTCGGGCAGTCCCGGCACCAGCGCTCACTCGCGTCGCGCAGCTTGAACGCCTGGTTGCAGCTCGTCACCACGTCGTCGTACCGGGTGAACTCGGCGAACAGCCGGGCGATGTGCAGCTCGGACAGCGACCGCAGCAGGGAGAAGTACGGGTCGGTGAGACCGGCGTGCTCGGCTAGCGACGCCCGCAGCAGCCCCTCCGCCTCGACGCCCTTGGACCACTGGTGGTTGATCTCGTGACCGTCCCAGACCAGGTTCGGGTCGGACGCCGAACGCTCGTTGGACATCACCACCGGGCCCAGCCCGTGCAGGACGGCGGTGGCCACCGCGATCAGGGAGTTGATGGCGGTGACCGGGATGTGCCCGTTCAGCGCGCCGGCCGCGTTCAGGTCGAACAGCACCGGGTCGATGCGCCGCCGAGCGGCGAGCGGGACCAGCCCGGACGCCTCGTTGACGGCGACGATCACGTGGTTCGGGTTGACCGAGAACGGCACCGGGTCCAGCTCGGCGCGGCGCAGCGCCTCCAGGCTGACGATGGAGTCCTTGCCGCCGCCGACCGCGGAGAGCGGGCGACGGTCCGAGTCGTCGTACACCCGGGGGGTCGCCGGGGAGCCGGCCGGCGCCTCCGGGCGCAGCGTGAGCACGTGCGGCAGTTTGTTGCGGTACGCGTACTCCGCGAGGCCCTTGGTGTAGATGGCCGTGACGTAGTCGACGGTGGCCGCGCCCAGCGGCGTCGGCAGCACGAGCCGGGGCGGCGCGGCGGCCTTGTAGTAGCTGACTCCGGCGACGAGGTGCAGCACCTCCAGCACCCGGTTGAGGGTCGCCACCGTCTCGTCCGAGGGCGGCTCCGCCGGCAGCGGGAGGGTGATCACCTCGGTGAACCGCTGATCGCCGGCCGGGCCGGTCAGGGCGTAGTCGAACAACACCTCGCCGGTGGCGAAGTCGATCGAGTAGGACGGGAAGGTGAAGGCGTCCATCCGCCGGAGCTGCTCGTTAGGCACACGCCATACTAGGCCCTGGTTCGTCCGGCCGTGTCCGGACCGGGCCCGCCCCGCTGCCGCCGTGACCCCCGAGGAGAGCCCAGTGCGCCTGTCTGACCTGCGCGGACGTTCCGTCGCCGTCTGGGGCACCGGTCGGGAGGGCCGGGCCGCTGTGACCGCCATCGCCGCGCACGGCCCGGCCGAGCTGGTCGCCGTCGACGACAGCGCGAACTTCCTGTCGTTGCCGTGGGACGGCCCGCTGGCCGAGGCGGCGCCGCTGGTCACCGGTGAGGCGGGCTTCGAACGGCTGGCCGCCGCGGACGTAGTGGTGCGGTCCCCGGGCGTGCCGCAGACGCACCCGTGGCTGGTCGAGCTGCGCCGACGCGGGGTCATGGTGACCCAGGGCACCGCGCTGTGGATGGCCGACCACGCCGCCCGGACCGTCGGGGTCACCGGCAGCAAGGGCAAGAGCACCACCTCCAGCCTGATCAGCCACCTGCTCACCGCGCTGGGTCGGCCGAACGTGTTCGGCGGCAACATCGGGGTGCCGACGCTGGACCTGCCGGAGGCGGAGCTGTACGTGCTGGAGCTGTCCAGCTACCAGTGCAGTGACCTGACCGACTCGCCCCGGGTGGCGGTGGTCACCGCGCTCTTCCCCGAGCACCTGGACGCGCACGGAGGGGAGCGGGAGTACTACCGGGACAAGCTGAACCTGCTCGCCCACGACCCGCAGACGATCGTGGTCAACGGTGGCGACCCGCGGCTCGCCGCGGAACTGGGTGAGCTGCCGGCGGTCCGCGCCGGTGGCCCCGACACCACCCACGTCGCCACCGGGGCCGACGGCACGCCGTGGTTCCACCTCGGTGCCCAGCCGCTCTTCCCGCGTGCGGTGCTGCCGCTGGTCGGCCGGCACAACGAGGGGAACCTCTGCGTGGCGCTCGCCGTGCTCGACGCGCTCGGCGTGGACGTGGTGGGCAACAAGGACCACCTCGCCGTCGCGGTCGCCGAGTTCCAGGGGCTGGCCCACCGGCTCACCGAGATCACCGACCCGTCCGGGCTGACGTTCGTCGACGACACCCTGGCCACCAGCCCGTACGCGGCCATGCACGCCATCGACGCGTACGACGGGCGGCCGTTGACAGTGATCGTCGGTGGCAACGACCGGGGTCTGGACTACACGCCGCTCGCCGAGCACCTGGCCGAGCGGGAGCTGACGGTGATCGGGATTCCGGACAGCGGCACCCGCATCGTCGAGGTGCTCGCCGGCCTGCCGAAGGTGCGTACCGAACTGGTCGACGACCTGGTGGACGCGGTCCGGCTGTCCCGCGAGGTGACCCCTGCCGGCGGGGTGGTGCTGCTGTCCCCGGCCGCGCCCAGCTACGGTCGGTTCCGCAACTTCGAGCACCGCTCCGAGGTCTTCGCCCAGGCCGTCGCCGACACCGCCGGCTGAGCCCCCGTCGCCGACACCGCCGGCTGAGCCCCCGTCGCCGATGCCGCCGGCTGAACCGGCGTCGCCGATGCCGCCAGCCCTCGTCGGCGTCTCAGCTCGTGCGGAGCCCGGCGTGCAGGGCGCGCATCGAGCGGATCGCGGAGCGGATCTCCTGCAGGTAGCGCCCCGGGGTGAGGGTCTGCTCGGGCAGCACCGCCAGGTCGGCGAGGTTGGGGTCCACGCCGACCGTGTCGATGCCGCAGCCGTACGGCACGGCCAGGGTGCGCAGCGCGTCGCAGTGCTGGAACGGCACGTAGATCGGCGCGGTGACCATCAGCACCTCGTCGCCCGGGGCGAGCCGGACGTGGCCGGCCCAGAACCGCTGGGTGTCGGCGGTGTGGGCCCGTCGCTGGTCGGGTTCGCTGGACGGCGCGGCCAGCACCCGGACCGGCGGCAGCCCGTCCGGTCGGTAGGTCCGCGAGGACCAGGAGTGGTGCGGGTGACCGGCGTCGACGCCGTCCTGCTCGGCCGGGGCGCTCACCTCGAACACCCGGCGCACGGCCGTGTCCAGCACGTCCACCTCGGTCTCGTCGGCCGGCAGGCCCGCCTCGGCGAGGGTGCGGCGTTCCCCGTCCGACAGCGGCCGGAAGCTGCCCAGGACGGCGACCTCGCCGCTCACCGGTAGGCCGGCGCGCAGCAGGTGCGCGGCGTAGCCGACGCGGCGTACGCAGGCGTGCGCCAGACCACCGAGCACCACCAGGTGGGCGTACGCCGACCGGGCCGGTGGCACCGGATGGATCAGCCGGAGTGCGGCAGCCGCGTCCAGCACGAGGGTCGCGGCGGCCGGGTCGAGGTCGGGCTCCCGGGCGTCGGGCCGTTCCCGGCCGCCCCGGAAGTCCCAGTGGAGGGCGGAGAAGTCGTCGAGGTGGCGGAGCACGTCGATGAGGTCGCCGTCGGGCCAGGCGCCGCCGAAGTGGGCGACCAGGCCGCGGATCGGGGTGGAGCAGACCCAGGCCCGGATGTCCGCCGTGATCCGCTCGTCGTCCGTTCCGGTCGACGGTGGCCCGTCCGCTCTGTGCACCTGCGGGATGCTACCGGCCCGCCGCGTCGGGGCTGCTGGTTGTGGTTGCTGTCTACGCTGGCGGGAGCGGCTGATGGGGGGATCTCGATGTCTCGTGACGTGGTCCGTCAGCGGGTACGGGAGAGCGGCGGTTCGGGCGCGGACTTCGTCCGGCTGGTGGCGCACACCGACCCGGTGGCGTTGGTCGGCATCACGCTGTCGATCACCCTCAGCGTCGTGCTCGACCTCAGCAACGCCGCCTCCGGGGTGGAGTCGCTGTTGGCCGGTCTGATGGGCATCACCATCTCGCTGCTCGTCGACTCGCTGGCCCGCGCGGAGCGCCGCTTCCACCTGCGCACCCTGTTGGACGGCCCGCCCTGGCTGGTCCGCACCACGACGGAGCTGGCCGGGGCCATGCGGGAGGCGGCCGAGCAGCATGCCGGCACCCGGGTCGCGGTGGAGGCGCAGCGGCGCTACGAGCAGTTCCGGTTGGAGGCCGAGCAGCTCGCGGACGGTCGGATCATCCGGCGCGGTGACGAGGACGAGGACCTGGTCGGCGCGACCCAGGCCTGCGTACGACGGCTGGACGGGTTGACCAACGTGATGCCCCGGGTCAGCGGGGAGTTGAGCTGGTGGCGCAGTGAGATCGGCCGGCGCTACTGGGAGGCCAACCTGGACGCCCTGCAACGGGGTGTCCAGATCACCCGGGTCTTCGTCTACGCCACGCTGACCGACGATCTGTCCGCCCTGGTGCAGATGCAGCGCGCGGCCGGGGCGCGGGTGGGTCTGCTGCCGCTCGGGGTGGTCAGTCCGCACCTGCACGTGAACCTGACCCTCTGGGACGGGTCGAGCTGTTGGGAGGCCCACATGACCGCGCACGGCGAGATCGGCGAGAATCAGTTCTCGGTCAACCGGACGGACGTCGCTCGGCTCACCCGCGTGTTCGACCTCTGCGCGAACGCCGCGACCTTCCAGGACTGAGGGCCCCCACCGGGGCGGGAGCGGGTGAGCCATGACGTGGAGCGCGGTCCTGCTGGTGACGGCCGTGGTCTGGGCGGTCAGCGTGATCCGTTCCGTCCGGCTCCGCGCGCTGGTCTACAGCCTGCCGTTGCCGATGACGCTCGCCCTGGTCACCACCGGTCATCGGGTGGACGGCGCGCAGGTGCTCGGCGTGCTCGGGCTCAACCTCTTCTTCGTCACCGTGGCCGTCACCCACCGGCGGTGGCGGTGGCCGATCCTGCTGGCCGACGTCGCGGGGATCGCCGTCTACGTGGCGCTGAGCGCCGGCCTGTTGGCCGTCGACATTCCGTTCGAGGCGGCCCTCGCCGGCACGCTCGTGCTGTGGCTGGCGGCCGTCCTGTGGTTGCGCCGCCGCGCCCGCCGACGAGGCGCTTCCGCGCAGGAGACGGTCGCCGTCGCGGAGACCCGGCCGGACGGGCTGCCGGTGCTGCTCAAGCTGGTGGTCATCTTCGTCGGGGCGGTCCTGACCGCACTGCTCGGCGCGGTGCTGCGCGGCATGGTGGTGACGTTCCCGTACTCGGGGGTGCTGGTCGCCGTCGAGGCCCGCCGGCAGTTGGCCGAGTTCAGCCGGCACTTCGCCCGCAACAGCCTCGCGCTGGTCGGGTTCCTCACCGCGTACCACTATTGTCAGGACGTCTCGTCGGCTGCGGCGCTGGGCGCCGGCTGGGCGGCCTTCGCGGTGGTCGCCGCCGTTCTGCACCTGCCGTCGCGCCCCCGTCAGGTCGCGCACGCGCGGGCGGCGGGCCGCCCGTCGAGGGCACTGCGGCCGGCGACCGAGCCGCCCACAGCTAGCGGCGGCCTGCCCTGACCAGTTCGGCGATCCGGGTGAGCGGTTCGGCGTACGCGGGCCAGTCGAGACCGTCGACGCTGAGCGTGGACCGCCGGCGTACGCCGTCCACCGCGCCCGCGCGCACGATCGCGGTCAGCAGGTCGTACGACCAGGCGGGCTCCAGCAGCGTCCGAAGCTCGGGCACCTCGGGGCGGAGCAGCGACAGCGCGCCGACGAGGGCGGCGGCGGCCCAGTTGGACGTTCCGCCGACGAGCAACGCGTCCGCGCCCACCACGCACCGGATGCGCTCGCCGGAGGCGACCACCCGCCCGATCAGGTCCGCCGGTAGGCGGCCCATGCCGATCTCGTTGCCACCGTCGCCGATGCCGATCCGGTACGCCGACCCGGAGGTGTAGAGCCGTTCCAGGGGTGCGGTGTGCGCGCCGTTGTCCTCGCCGCGCATGTTGCGGGGGCGACCGTCCGCCCCGGGGCCGGCCCGTTCGCAGGCGATGAGGTGGGTCAGCCCGCCGTACTCGGGGCGGAGGGTGGCGGCCCACTCCTCGTAGCCCCGCAGCGGCGCGACGTCGACCGGCAGGCCCGGCCCGGCGGCGGCGACGGCCGCCTCGACCACCGGGGCGCAGGGCTCGTCGGTGACGAGCCGGCACCGCCCACCGAGCAGGCGCAGCGCGGCGGCGATCTGGACCGCGCCGAGCGGGCCGTCGGTCTCCGCGGCGGGCGGCTCGGCGCCGGGAATGAAGAACCCGGTGAACACCGCGGCGTCGGTCGCCCCGGCGGCGAGTGACCGGGCGGCGGCCAGCAGCCCGCCCGCCGCGGGCCCGGCCAGCGCCTCGCTGCCCCGGCCCACCTCGCGCGCGGCGACGCGTTCCAGGTCGGCGACCGTCTCTTCGATGCGCACCGCGTGCCTCCCTGGCGACAGTGGACGGACCCAGGGTAGCGACGGCCGACCAGACTACGGATCGAGTGGACGGATGCCAGGATCGCCGCGAAATCCAGCGGCCGACGACGATCACGACCGTGGAAACCGTTGACGTGCTGTCAGGTCGGGACGTCCATGCGCTACAGGCTGACAGTTGTTCGCGTCGGCCGGCGGTGGGAGCGTGCGGTATCCACGAACGCCGCTGAAGGGTTGCCACGATGACCGACGACCTGCTGGCCCGGCACCGGGCCGTGCTCCCGTCCTGGATGCCGTTGTACTACGCCGAGCCGATCGAGCTGGTCTCCGGCTCGGGCCGCCGGGTCACCGACGCGCAGGGCCGCAGCTACCTGGACTTCTTCGGCGGCGTGTTGACCAACATGATCGGCTACGACATCCCGGAGATCCGGGAGGCCGTCGAGCGGCAGCTCGCCACCGGCATCGTGCACACCTCGACGCTCTACCTGATCCGTCAACAGGTGGAGCTGGCCGAGAAGATCGCCCAGCGCTCCGGCATCCCGGACGCCCGGGTGTTCTTCACGAACTCCGGCACCGAGGCGAACGAGGCGGCGCTGCTGGTGGCCACCAACCACCGCCGCTCGCACCAGATCCTGGCCGTGCGCAACAGTTACCACGGCCGGTCGTTCGCGGCGATGGGCGTCACCGGCAACCGCGCCTGGTCGGCCAGCGGCCTCAACCCGCTCCAGGTGGCGTGGCTGCACTCCGGTGACCGGGTGCGGGGTCTGCTGGCCCGGCTCAGCGCCGACGAACAGGTCGACGCGGCGGTGGAGGACCTGCGCGAGGTGTTGGCCACCCAGACCGCCGGTGACGTGGCCGCGCTGATCGCCGAGCCGATCCAGGGCGTGGGCGGTTTCGTGCACCCGCCGGACGGGCTCTTCGCCGGCTGGAAGAAGGTCCTCGACGAGCACGGCATCCTGTTCATCGCCGACGAGGTGCAGACCGGCTGGGGGCGCACCGGGGAGCACTTCTGGGGTTACCAGGCGCACGGCATCACCCCCGACCTGCTCACCTTCGCCAAGGGCATCGGCAACGGGTTCACCCTGGCCGGGGTGGTCGGCCGGGCCGACGTGCTCCAGGCGGTGCCGGCCATCAGCTTCTCCACCTTCGGCGGCAACCCGATCTCCACGGCGGCCGGCAACGCGGTGCTCGACTACCTGATCGCGCACGACCTCCAGGCGAACGCCGCCCGCGTCGGCGCGATCCTCGCCGACGGGCTGCGGTCCGCCGTGGGCGGGCTCGACTGCGTCGCCGAGGTACGCGGAAAGGGGCTGATGCTCGGCGTCGAGTTCGTCCGGCCGGGCGGCAGTGAGCCGGATCCGGCGTTGACCAACCGGGTCTTCGAAGCCGCCCGCGACGGTGGCCTGCTGACCGGCAAGGGCGGGCTGCACGGCAACGTGCTGCGGATGGGTCCACCGTTGACGCTGACCGAGGAGGAGGCCCACGAGGGCCTGGCGATCCTCGTCGACGCGATCCGCTCGGCGGCGGGGGTGGCGGAATGAGCATCGGTCACTTCATCGACGGCAAGCGGGTCGACGGCACGTCGCAGCGGCGCGGCGTCGTGTTCGACCCGGCGACCGGTCGGCGTACCGCCGAGGTCGAGCTGGCCTCGACCGCGGACGTCGACGTGGCGGTGCGGGCCGCCACCCGCGCGGCGCGGGCCTGGCGGGACGCGTCGCTGGCCCGGCGGTCGGCGGTGCTGTTCGCCTTCCGGGAGTTGGTGCACGCCCGGCGGGACCGGCTCGCCGAGGTGATCACCGCCGAGCACGGCAAGGTGCTCGCCGACGCCGCCGGCGAGGTGCAGCGCGGCCTGGAGGTCATCGAGTACGCGTGCGGCCTGCCGTCGGCGCTGCGCGGCGCGTTCAGCGAGAACGTGTCCACCGAGGTCGACTCGTACACCATCCGGCAGCCGCTCGGCGTGGTGGCGGTGATCTCGCCGTTCAACTTCCCGGTGATGGTGCCGCTGTGGTTCGTGCCGGTGGCCGTGGCCTGCGGCAACGCGGTGGTGCTCAAGCCGAGCGAGAAGGACCCGAGCGCGGCGCTGCTGCTGGCCGAATGGTTCGCCGAGGCGGGCCTGCCCGACGGGGTGCTCAACGTGGTCAACGGTGACAGGGAGGCGGTCGACGCGTTGCTGGAGCACCCGGAGGTGCGGGCGGTGTCGTTCGTCGGCTCCACGCCGATCGCCCGGTACGTCTACCAACGTGGCACGGCCGCCGGCAAGCGGGTGCAGGCGCTCGGTGGGGCGAAGAACCACATGGTGGTGCTCCCGGACGCGGATCTGGACCTGGCGGCCGACGCGGCGGTCAACGCCGGTTTCGGCTCGGCGGGGGAGCGGTGCATGGCCATCTCGGTGCTGGTGGCGGTGGAGCCGGTGGCGGACGCGCTGGTCGAGCGGATCGCGGCGCGGGTGAGGGGTCTGCGCACCGGCGACGGCCGGCGGGGCTGCGACATGGGCCCGCTGGTGACCGCCGCGCACGCGGCGAAGGTGCGCTCCTACGTGGACGCGGGTGTCGCCGCCGGTGCGGTGCCGGTGGTGGACGGGCGGGACGTGACGCCGGACGGCGACCCGGACGGTTTCTGGCTCGGCCCGACGCTGTTCGACCGGGTGAGCCCGGACATGTCGATCTACACCGACGAGATCTTCGGGCCGGTGCTGAGTGTGATCCGGGTCGACTCGTACGACGAGGCGGTGGACCTGGTCAACGCCAGCCCGTACGGCAACGGCACCGCGATCTTCACCAACGACGGCGGGGCGGCCCGGCGCTACCAGCACGAGGTGGAGGTGGGCATGGTCGGGATCAACGTGCCCATCCCGGTGCCGATGGCGTACCACTCGTTCGGCGGCTGGAAGTCGTCGCTCTTCGGTGACCTGCACGCGCACGGCGAGGACGGGGTGCGGTTCTTCACCCGGGGCAAGGTCGTCACCAGCCGCTGGTTGGACCCGCGGCACGGCGGGGTCAACCTCGGGTTCCCCACCCAGACCTGACAGTCGTCGCCGACACCATCGGGCCGGTCCGCCGCGAGGTGGGCCGGCCTTCGTCGGCGTACCCCCGGATCGTGGGGATTCGACGCGCCCGGCGGCGTCGGTCTGCGCGGGTGGCGATAACGGTTCGACAGTCAGGACTTGAAGTCCGAGCCCGGCTGTCGTAGAAATTCTTCAGCAACGGAGCATTAACTGAAGAGAACTACCGCCCCTCGCGCGGTGGACGCCTCCCCCACACGACCGGCGATCCGCCCGACCCGACCCGAGGAGAACCCATGAACAGGCGTGACATCCTGCGGCGCAGCGCCGCCGCCGGCCTCCTGGCCACCCCCGCCGCCGGTCTGCTGTCCGGCTGCGCCACCAGCGGTGGCGGTGACAAGAACGATGCCGAGACCTACCGCGGCACCAAGAGCGCCGAGAACCCGCTCGGCGTGAAGGAGGACGCCCCACTCGAGGTGGTGATCTTCGGCGGTGGGTTCGGTGAGGAGTACGCCAAGGCCCACGAAGCCATGTACACCGAGAAGTACCCGAAGGCGAAGATCAGGCACTCCTCCACCCAGGAGATCAGCAAGACCCTCCAGCCGCGCTTCGTCGACGGCACCCCGCCCGACGTGGTCAACAACTCCGGCTCCAGCCAGATCGACTTCAACGGCCTGGTCAGCCAGAACGCCCTCGCCGGCCTCGACGAGCTGCTGGCCGCCCCCAGCCTCGACATCCCCGGCAAGACGGTCAAGGACACCCTGCTGCCCGGCGCGGTCGAGGTCGGCTCCTACGACGGCAAGTTCCTGGTGCTCAACTACACCTACACCGCCTACGGCATCTGGCACTCCGCCAAGCTCTTCGCCGACCGCGGCTGGTCGTACGCCAAGACCTGGGACGAGCACATCGCGCTCTGCAAGCAGATCAAGGCCGCCGGCATCGCCCCCTGGACGTACGCCGGCCTGCACCCGCGCTACATGAGCTGGCCGCTGATCTCCACGGCGATCAAGTTCGGCGGCCCGTCGGTGGCGACCGCCATCGACAACCTGGAGCCGAACGCCTGGAAGTCCGACTCGATGCGCGCCGCCGCCGACGCCTGGCACCAGATCGTCAAGGACAAGTACATCCTGGAGGGCTCGCCCGGCCTGGACCACAAGCAGTCGCAGACCGCCTGGTGTCAGGGCAAGGCCGCCTTCATCTCCTGCGGCTCCTGGCTGGAGAGCGAGCAGAAGGACGTCACCCCGGCCGGGTTCACCATGACCATCGCGCCCACGCCGAGCCTCGGCAGCGGCGACAAGTTGCCGTTCGAGGCGATCCGGGGCACCGCCGGGGAACCGTTCATGGTGCCCGCCAAGGCCCGCAACGTCGCCGGCGGCCTGGAGTACTTCCGGACCATGCTCTCCAAGAGGGGCGCCCAGGACTTCACGAAGAAGGTCGCCAGCCTCACCGTGGTCGCCGGCGCCACCGAGGGCGTCGAGCTGCCGTACGGGCTGAGCACCGTGGTGAAGGCCCTCGACGCGTCCGGCGCCAACGGCTTCAACTGGGTCTACAACAGCTTCTACCGCAAGTTGGAGCGCAACCTCGTCGACGCCGCGTGCGGCGAGTTCTTCAGCGGCCGGATCGGCCCCGCCGAGTTCCTCGATCAGTGCCAGAAGGGCGCCGACTCGATCGCCCAGGACAGCACGATCAAGAAGTACAAGCGAGCGGCCTGACCGCCCGGCCGGTGGGGGAGACGTCCGCCCCCACCGGCCGACCCCAACGGAGAGGTCCCTCTCGTGAAACATGGCAAGTGGCCGCTGATCGTCACGTTCCTGGTGCCACCGGTGCTGCTGTACGTGTTCTTCGTCGTCTCGCCGTACCTCCAGGCGTTCCAGATCTCCACCACCGACTGGCTCGGCTACTCGGCCGACGCCAACCCGGTCGGTCTGGCCAACTTCAAGACCCTCTGGCACGACGACTACGTGTGGAACGCGCTGAAGAACAACGCGATCCTGCTGGCGCTGGTGCCGGTGCTCACCATCGTGCTCGGGCTCTTCTTCGCCACCATGCTCGCCATGGGCGGGCGTAAGGGCAGTGCGGGCGTCACCGGGGTACGCGGCGGCGCCCTGTACCGCACCGTCTACTTCTTCCCGCAGGTGCTCTCCGTGGTGATCATCGCGTTGCTGTGGAAGGAGGTGTACCACCCCAACAAGGGGCTGCTCACCACAGCTCTGCACGGCCTCGGCCTGCCCGCGCCGACCTGGCTCGGCGACCCGGCGACCGCCTTCTGGTGCGTGCTGGCGGTGATGGTGTGGAGCAACGTCGGCTTCTACGTGGTGCTGTTCGGGGCGGCGATGTCGGCGGTGCCGAAGGAGATCTACGAGGCCGTCCTGCTCGACGGCGCGTCCCGGTTCACCACCCTGCGCCGGGTCACCCTGCCGCTGCTCTGGGACACCGTCCAGGTCGCCTGGGTCTACCTGGCCATCTTCGCCCTGGACGGGTTCATCCTCGTCCAGCTCATGACGAACGGCGGGCCGAACTTCTCCACCGACGTGATCGGCGTGCGCATGTACGACACCGCCTTCGGCAGCGAGACCAAGTTCGGCTACGCCTCGGCTATCGGCGTGGTGATGTTCTTCCTGACCCTCTCGGTGGCGGTGCTGTCGCTGCGGGTCGGCCGGCGCGAACGGATCGAGTACTCGTGACCACTCTGGATCAGCCCACCGCGACCGCCCCGACCCCGGTCACCGGCGGGGACCGCCCGGTACGCCGGGAACTCGGCGTGGCCAACGCCCTCTCGCACGGCTTCCTGTTGCTCTGGGGCCTGCTCACCGTCCTGCCACTGCTGTGGATGTTCATCAGCTCGTTCAAGACCAACGGCGAGATCCTCGCCGACCCGTGGGGGCTGCCCGGCGCGCTGCACCTGGACAACTGGGCGCGGGCCTGGACCGGCGCGCACATCGGCCGGTACTTCCTGAACAGCCTGGTGGTGGTGGCCGGCTCGGTCAGCCTCACCATGCTGATGGGCGCCACCGCCGCGTACGTCTTCGCCCGGTACGAGTTCCGTGGTCGCCAGGTCGTCTACTACCTGTTCGTCGGCGGCCTGATGTTCCCGGTGTTCCTCGCCCTGGTGCCGCTCTTCTTCGTGGTCCGCAACGCCGGCCTCTTCAACAGCTGGCTCGGGCTGATCCTCGTGTACGCGGCCTACTCGCTGCCGTTCACCGTGTTCTTCCTGACCGCGTTCTTCCGGAGCCTGCCGACCTCGGTGGCGGAAGCCGCTTTGGTCGACGGCTGCGGTCACTTCCGGCTCTTCTTCCGAGTGATGCTTCCCATGGCACGTCCGGGACTGATCAGTGTGGCGATCTTCAACTTCCTCAGCCACTGGAATCAGTTCCTGCTACCGCAGGTGCTGTTGCAGGGCGACGAGTCGAAGTGGATGCTGGCGCAGGGGCTCTTCGCGCTGTCGGTCAGTCAGGGGTACGCCGGCGACTACGCCCGGCTCTTCGCCGGGCTGAGCATCGCGGTGCTCCCGGTTCTCGCGGTCTACGTGGCCTTCCAGCGGCAGGTGCAGGCGGGCCTCACCGCGGGGCAGCTCAAGTAGGGTCCCCTTCTGGGTCTGACCGATCCCGATCACCCCCTTTCGGCGACCGAATAGGCCTCGCCCCTCGCCTCGCTCCCGCCCCGCGCGCCGTGCCCCTCGCCCCGCTCCCGCCCCGTCCGCGCCGACCCGCACCTTGATCCACGCCCAACCGAACCGTCCCACCAACCGCGCCCAGTCGGACCCCACCTGCGACGCCAAGATCCGTGCAACTTCGGTGAAACTGCTCCCTCGCCGCGTCGTAAGGCAGCAGTTTCACCGAAAGTGCGCGGATCTCGGCAATGCCGCGATGGGCCGGGGCGGGTACAGGCGCTCTGAGCGTGCGTGCGGGTGTGGAGCCCAGGCCGCCGCCATGATCGTGCTCGATCCTGGATGTAGTGGTCTCGCGCGGCCGGGAGGGGACTACATCCAGGATCGAGCACGATCATGAGGGGCCGCGCGACCGTAAGGCCGCCAGGTGGCGCGCATCGGGGTGCAGTGCGGCGCGCATCACGGTGCAGTGCGGTGCGCATCGGGGTGCAGTGCGGTGGCGCGCATCGGGGTGCGGTGCGGTGGCGCGCATCGGGGTGCAGTGCGGGCGGGCGTCTGATCGGCGCGGGGTGGGTCAGGGGGTGGGGAAGAGGAGGGCGTGCAGGGCGTCGGGGTCGGTCACCTCGGGGAGGCCACGCGCGGCGAGCCAGGCCGCGGCGGCGGCCCCGTCTCCGGCGGTGCGCAGCGGCGCGTCCGGCCAGTGGCGCGCGACCTCGGCGCTGACGGCGGCGGCGAGCGGGGTGTCCGCGGTGAGCAGGCCGCCGCCGAGCACGATCGGTGTGACCGCCCCGGCGGGGCGGATGCGGCTCACGCTCTTGGTGAGGTGCGCGGCGGCTTCGGTGATCAGGTCGGTGGCGACCGGGTCGCCGTGGGCGGCGGCCTCGACGACCAGCGGCGCGAGCCGGGCCAGTTCGACGGGGGGTCGACGGGTCACCGTCTGGATGGTGGCGTCGACGGTGTCCCGAGGGCGGGCGGCGATGTCGGCGCTGCCCAGAATCTCGGTGAGCACGGTCGTGGTCAGCGCGCCAAGCGCACTGCCGGCGTCGAGGTCGGCCAGCAGTCGGCGTACGGCTTCCCGGCCGAGCCAGAAGCCCGACCCGGCGTCGCCGAGCAGCCAGCCGTGGCCGTCGGCGATCCGGTCGAGCCGCAGTTCGTGGACGTGGGCGGTGATCGCGCCGGTGCCGGCGATGAGGATGGTGCCGTCCGGGGCGGCGGTGCCGGAGGCGTACGCGACCAGGGCGTCGCCGTGGACCTCGTACGGGCAGCGTAGGCCGGCGTCGTGCCAGGCCTGGTCGAAGGCGGCCCGCCCGGCCGGGTCGGCCAACAGTCGGCCGGCTCCGGCGAGCCCGATGGTGCCGGCGGCGGCCCTCGTCGGGTCGACGTCGACGAGCGCTTCGCGGAGCGCGGTCAGCAGTTCGGCGGCGGCGCGCTCGGCACCGTGACTGGTGGGGTTGCCGCCGCCGGCGCGGCCGGTGCCGACGCGTTGCCCGGTGAGGGTGAGGACGGTCGCCCGGGTGGACGTACCGCCGATATCGAGACCCACCACGACGGTGTCGGACATCGGCACGAGGCTCCTTGCGCGGAACGGCGATCTGGCTTGTTCATGCTGGTCGGCGGGGTCGTGCGGGGCAAGTTGTGGCGAGCGTGGAGGGCTGTGCAGCAGGTAACAGTTTGAAAACTTCGCCCACAGTCTTGACACAGAGGGTCGTTCAGTAAGAACTTTTACCACTAACAGTTAACAGTCTTTTCGGAAAGCAGGGGCGTCTCATGGTTGATCACGAGGTGGACACCGCCGCGGGGACCGCGGTGGTCGACGCCGACGTGATCGAGCGACGGACGTTGGCCTCCGACGGGGTGTTGGCCCGGGTTCGCAACGGGCTCGGCGAGTTGACCGGCGCCCTGCGTCGGGTCGCCGAGCACGTGCTCAGCGACCCGGAGGCCGCCGCCCGCTCCACGATCGTCGAACTGGCCGAGCGCAGTGGCACCTCACCGGCGACCATCACCCGGTTCTGCCGCGCGATGGGCTTCGAGGGGTACGCCGACCTGCGACTGGGCATCGCCTCCGAGACCGGCCGGGCCCGCTCCGCCGGTTGGACCGTCGACATCGGACGCGAGATCCAGCCGAGCGACCCGCTGGCCCGGGTGCTCGACCAGATCATGGCCGCCGACACCCGGGCCATGCACGACACCGCCACCCTGCTCGACCTCACCGAGGTGGAGCGGGCCGCGGTGGCGATCGCCGGCGCCAACAGGGTGAACATCTTCGGTGCCAGCGGCAGCGCCCTGGTCGGTGAGGAGATGCAGTTCAGCCTGCACCGCATCGGTGTGGCGGCGTGGGCGTGGAACGACGTGCACGAGGGGCTGGCCAGCGCCGCGCTGCTGCGCTCGGGGGACGTGGCGCTCGGCATCTCGCACACCGGGCAGACCCGGGAGACGATCGAGATGCTCGCCGAGGCGGGCAGCCGGGGCGCCACCACGCTGGCGCTCACCGGCTTTCCTCGCTCCCCGTTGGCCGAGCTGGCCGACATCGTCCTGCTCACGGCCAGCCAGGCGACCACCTTCCGGCCGGACGCGCTCTCCGCCCGGCACCCCCAACTGGTGGTACTCGACCTGCTCTACATCGCCGTCGCCCAACGCACGCACGACCGCGCGCACGCGGCATTCCGGCGGACAGCGCAGGCCGTCGACGGGCACAAGGCAGCGAAGGGAGCCCTCTCATGATCAGCGCCCAGGGGTACGCGGAGGCCGTCCGCCCGGTGCTCGACCGGCTGCTCGACTCGGAGGCCGACGGGATCACCCGGGCCGCCGACCTGATCGCCGACAGCCTGCGTGACGGCGGCGTGCTCCAGGCATTCGGCGCCGGGCACTCGGAGGCGTTCGCCGCCGAGCTGGTCGCCCGGGCCGGCGGGCTGGTCCCCACCAACCGGCTCTCGGTACGGGATCTGGTGATGCACGGTGACGCCCCGCGTGACGTGCTCGCCGACCCCAAGCTGGAACGTAATCCCTCCATCGCCCACCAGATCTACGCGCTCGCGGCGCCCCAGCCGCGCGACGTGTTCGTGGTGGCGTCCCAGTCCGGCATCAACGGCTCGGTGGTCGAGCTGGCGGCGCTGGTCACCGAGCGCGGTCACCCGTTGATCGCGGTCACGTCGGTCGAGCACACCGCGCGGGTGGCGCCACGGCACCCGTCCGGACACCGGCTCGCCGACCTCGCCGACGTCGTGCTGGACAACGGCGCGCCGTACGGCGATGCACTGCTGCCGCTCGAGGGCGGCGGCGCGGTCTGTGCGGTCTCCTCGGTCACCACGGCGCTGCTGGCGCAGTTGCTGACCGCGGAGGTCGTACGACGGTTCCACCAGGCCGGGGAGGTACCCCCTATCTACCTCTCCGCCAACGTCCCCGGCGGGGACGAGCACAACCTCGCCCTCGAGTCGCGGTACGCCGGACGTCTCCGGCGTACCGCATGACCCGAATTTCACAAGGAGAGACGACGATGTCGATTACCCCCGAACACCCGGCCGCACTCGACCGTCGGACGGTCCTGCGTCGCGCCGCCGCCGTGGGCATGCTCGCCACTCCGGCCATCGGCCTGCTCGGCGCCTGCGCCACCAGCGGCAGTGACGGTGACAACGAGCAGGTCGCCGGCGGCACCAAGAGCGAGGCGAACCCGCTGGGCGTCAAGGAGGACGCCGCGATCGAGGTGGTCATCTTCAACGGTGGCTACGGCGAGAAGTACGCCACCGACGTGCACGAGCCGCTGTACAAGAAGGCGTTCCCCAAGGCCGAGGTCAAGCACCAGGCCACCCAGGCCGTCTCCACCGTGCTCCAGCCGCGCTTCGCCTCCGGCAACCCGCCGGAGTTCGTCAACAACTCGGGCGAGAAGCTGATCGACTTCGGTTCGCTCGTCGCCGACGGTCAGCTCCAGGACCTCACCGAGCTGTGGGACGCGCCGTCGGTCGACGACCCGAGCAAGAAGGTCCGCGACACCGTGGTGCCCGGCACCATCGAGGCGGGTTCGTTCAACGGCAAGCCGTTCGTCCTGTACTACGTCTCCACGGTCTTCGGCATCTGGTACTCGGCGAAGCTGTTCAAGGACAATGGCTGGGCCCCGGCGAAGACCTGGGACGAGTTCATGACCCTGCTCACCAACATCAAGGCCAAGGGCATCACCCCGTACGGCTACGCCGGTGCGAACGCGGCCTACTACCAGTGGAACGTGATCCTCACCCAGGCCGCCAAGATCGGCGGCACGGACGTGCTGAAGAACATCGACAACCTGGAGGACGGCGCCTGGAAGCAGGACGCCGTGAAGCAGGCGGCCGCGGCGTGGGCCGAGGTCGGGGCGAAGTTCAGCGACAAGAGCTTCGAGGGCCTCAAGCACACCGACGTGCAGCTGCGGCAGAACCAGTACAAGGTGGCCCTGTACCCCAGTGGTGACTGGCTGGAGGGCGAGCAGAAGAAGGACACCCCGGCCGGCTTCGACTACCAGCTCATGCCGGTGCCGAGCCTGACCGCGTCGGACAAGCTGCCGGCCACCGCGCTGCGCGCCACCGCCGGTGAGGGCTACTTCGTCTCGGCCAAGAGCAAGAACCCCAAGGGTGGCCTGGAGTACATGCGTCAGATGCTGTCGAAGGCGGGCGCGAAGGGCTTCACCGAGGTGGTCAAGGCCCCGACCGTGGTCACCGCCGGCTCGGAGGGCTTCGCCTTCCCGCCCGGTGTGGCCAGCTCGCAGGCCGCGCTCAAGGCGGCCGGCCAGGACGTGTTCAACCTGTACTTCGACGGCTGGTACAAGGAGCTCGACACGGAGGCGCGTACCGCCACCAACGAGCTGATGTTCGGCCGGATCAACGCCGACGCCTTCGTGGAGCGGATCCAGAAGCGCGCCGACGCCATCAAGAAGGACAGCTCCGTCACCAAGTTCAAGCGCTGATCGATCGGAGCTAGGGTCATGCGGCACGGCAAGTATCCATTCGTGATCGGGTTCCTGTTCGCCCCGGTCGCGCTGTACGTGACATTCGTGATCTGGCCGTACGCGCAGGCGTTCCAGATCTCGATGACCAACTGGCGGGGGCTGTCCGCCCCGCAGTGGGTGGGCTTCGACAACTACCGGAGGTTGCTCGACGACGGGGCCTTCTGGAAGGCGGTCCAGCACCACGGCGTACTGCTGCTTGCCCTGCCGCTGATCACCATTGCCATCGCGTTGTTCTTCTCCTTCCTGCTCAACGTGGGCGGCAAGAGCAGCGGTGGTCAACGCCAGGGGGTCTGGGGGGCGAAGTTCTACCGGGTGGTGTTCTTCTTCCCCCAGGTCCTGGCGGTGGCCATCATCGCGGTGTTGTTCCAGATGGTGTACCGGCCGAACGAGTCCGGCCTGATCAACGGTGTGTTGATGAAGTTCGGCATCGAGCCGATCCTCTTCCTGGTCAAGCCGAGCCTGGCGCTCTGGTCGATCCTCGCGGTGCTGATCTGGCAGGCGGTCGGCTTCTACGTGGTGCTCTTCTCGGCGGGGATGGCCTCCATTCCCGGTGAGATCTACGAGGCCGCCGAGATGGACGGGGCGACGAGGGTGACGCTGTTCTTCCGGGTCACCCTGCCGCTGCTGTGGGACACGCTCCAGGTGGCCTGGGTGTACCTCGGGATCGCGGCGTTCGACGCGTTCGCCATCGTGGCGGTGCTCTCGGTGGACGGTGGCGGCCCGGACGGCGCCACCACCGTGCTGGCCATGGAGATCTACCGCAACGCCTTCGTCTACTCGAAGTACGGCTACGCCTCGGCGATGGGCGTGGCGCTGTTCTTCCTCACCCTCACGTTCGCGGCGCTGACGCTGCGGCTCACCAAGCGGGAAAGCGTGGAGTACTGATGAATCCGCAGTCGACGCTGCCGCCGACCCCGGCCGCGCTGCCGCCGAAGACCGGTGACCCGTCCGCCCCCGCCGGGCCGGGGCGCAAGGACCCCCGCTCGGAGGTACGGCTCTTCGCCGGCCTGGGGCACGTCGCGCTCGCCGTGTGGGCGGTGATCGTCATCGTGCCGATCCTCTGGACCTTCCTGGCCGCGTTCAAGAACACCAGCGAGATCTTCAGCAGCCCGTGGACGCTCCCGGCCGAGCTGCGGTGGGAGAACTTCGGGCGGGCCTGGACCAAGGCGCACGTCGGCCGTTACTTCATCAACAGCGTGATCGTGGTGTCGTGCAGCACGTTCCTCACCATGCTGCTCGGTTCGATGGCCGCGTACGTGCTGGCCCGTTACAAGTTCTGGGGCAACCGCGCGGTCTACTACCTGTTCGTCTCCGGGTTGGCCTTCCCGGTCTTCCTGGCCCTGGTGCCGCTCTTCTTCGTGGTGAAGAACCTCGGTCTGCTCGACACCCACACCGGCGTGATCCTGGTGTACGCGGCGTACTCGTTGCCGTTCACCGTGTTCTTCCTGGCCGCGTTCTTCAAGACGCTGCCGTCGTCGGTGGCCGAGGCGGGGATGATCGACGGCTGCTCACACACCCGGCTGTTCTTCCAGGTGATGATGCCGATGGCGAAGCCGGGCCTGATCAGCGTGGCGATCTTCAACATCATCGGCCAGTGGGCGCAGTACCAGCTGCCGTTGGTGCTGCTCTCCAACGCCAAGGACAAGTGGGTGCTCACCCAGGGCATCGCCGACATCTCCGTCAACGCCGGCTACGAGGCGGACTGGTCCGGGCTGTTCGCCGCGCTGACCATCGCCATCCTTCCGATGATCATCGTGTACGCGGTCTTCCAGCGTCAGATCCAGGCCGGCCTCACCTCCGGAGCGGTGAAGTAGGACGCCTCACCGCTCGGCGACGCGGGTGTGCCAGGAGCGCCACAGGGCTGCGTACGCCCCGCCGGCCGCGACCAGCTCGTCGTGGCTGCCGATCTCGGTGATCCGACCGTCGGCGAGCACGGCGACCCGGTCGGCGTCGTGCGCGGTGTTGAGCCGGTGCGCGATCGCGATGACGGTCCGACCGACCAGCACGGCGGCCAGCGCGCGTTCGGTCCGGCGGGCGGTGGACGGGTCGAGCGCGGCGGTCGCCTCGTCCAGGATCAGCGTGTGCGGGTCGGCGAGCACCAACCGGGCCAGCGCGAGCTGTTGGGCCTCGGCCGCGCCGAGTTGACGGGCCCCGTCGCCGAGCTGGGTGTCCAGGTCGTCGGGGAACTCGGCGAACCACTCGGCGCCCACGGTGAGCAGCGCGGCGCGCATCTGGTCGTCGGAGGCGTCGGGCGCGGCGAAGGAGAGGTTGTCGCGTACCGAGCCGATGAAGACGTGGTGCTCCTGGGTGACCAGGGCGATCCGGCGGCGTCGCTCGGCCGGGTCGAGGTCGGTGATCGGGCAGCCGCCGATGGTGACAGAACCGTCGCGTGGCGCGTCGATCCCGGCCAGCAGCCGGGCCAGGGTGGACTTGCCGGCGCCGGACGGGCCGACGACGGCCAGCCGCTCACCGGGCTGCACCTCCAGGTCGATGCCGTGCAGCACGTCCGGCCCGTCGGAGTAGGAGAACCGGGCGTCGCTGACGACCAGCCGCTCACCCCGTGACGAGGCGTTCGTGCCGGGTGCTTCCGGCGGGACCATGCCCACGCCGAGCAGTCGCGCGTACGACGCGAAGCCGCGTTGCGCCTGCTCGGTCCACTGCAACAGCCGGTCCAACGGGTCGATCGCCTGTTGCAGGTAGAGCGCGGCGGCGACCACCGCGCCGAGCGACACCATGTCCCGGGAGAGCAGGTAGCCCCCGACGAGCAGGACCATGGCGACCGGCAGCGGATAGCTGGCCTCGACGACCGAGAAGAACACCGTACGCAGCGCGAGGGTCGCCCGGCGGGCCCGCCACACGGCTGTGACGCGGGTGGTGCCGTGCCGGACCCGGTCGTCGGCCAGCCGCAGCGCCTCCACGGTGCGCGCGCCCTCGGCGGTGGTGGTCAGCGTCTCGGTCAGCTCGGCCGCCGCCGCGCCCTCGGTGAGGTACGCGGAGCTGGCCCGGCGCAGGTACCAGCGGGTCACCGCCACGATCGACGGGAGCCCGGCCAGCGCGGCCAACCCGAGCAGCGGGTGCAGCAGGAAGACAGCCCCGAACAGCAACGTCAACTGCACCGTGGCGATGACGATGGTGGGCACCACGTCCCGGACGGTGGTGCCGACCGTCGACACGTCGACCGAGCTGCGGGTGGCCAGGTCCCCGGAGCCGGCACGCTCGACGACCGAGACGGGCAGCCCGAGAGTCCGGGAGACGAACTCCTCGCGCAGCTCGGCGACGGCCCGTTCGCCGAAGCGGTGGCCGGCGTACTGGGCGTACCGGGAGAGCAGTGCGCTGACCACGACGCAGCCGGCGATGGCCAGTGCCAGCCGGTCCACGGTCGCCACGCCCGCGCCCGCGGTGACCCGGTCGACGATGGTGCCGAGCAGCCACGGCGGGGCGAGCCCGGCGACCGCGGCGGCGCTGTGCAGCGCCAGCACGAACCCGACGGCGCGCCGATGCCGACTGATCATGTCCCGCAGGGCCCGGCGTACGGTGCCACGGTCGGCGACCGGCAGCCGGCTCACCGGTACGCCTCCTCGCTGCCACGGGCCACCAGGTGCCGGTAGGCCGGGTCGTCGTCGAGCAGGTCGGCGTGGCTGCCGGTGGCGGTGACCCGGCCGGCGCTCACCAGCGCGACCACGTCGGCCCGGCCGAGCAGCAGCGGCGACGCGGCGATCACCACTGTGGTCCGCCCGGCCCGCGCGGCCCGCAGCCGCTCGGCAACCCGCGCCTCGGTGTGCGCGTCCACCGCCGACGTCGGATCGACGAGGATCAGCACCTCCGGTTCGCTGCGCAACGCCCGGGCCAGGCGCAGCCGTTGGCGTTGGCCGCCGGACAGCGTCCGGCCTCGTGCGTCGATCGGGGTGTCCAGCCCGGCGGGCAGGGCGTCGACGACGTCCTGCGCGGAGGCGGTCCGCAGGGCCGCGTCGATCCGTTCGTCATCGTCATCGTCGTCGGCCCCGGCGCGCAGGATGTCACGCAGGGTGCCGGCGAAGAGGTAGGAGTCGTGGTCGGCGACGAGGATCCGCGCCCGGACCTCGTCCAGGGCGACGTCGCGCAGCGGCACACCGCCCCAGGTGACGTCGCTGGCGACGTACCGGCCGAGCCGGTCGGCCAACGCCACGGCTGCCGCCGGGTCGTCCGCCGCCACCCCGGTCAGGTGGCCGGCGCGTACGGTCAGGCCGGTCACCGGGTCGTGCAGGTCGGCCGGGTCGGCCGGCCCGGTCAGGTCGTCCGGCCGGCGTGCCTCGGGCACGGCGCCCGGCCACCGGCGGCCCGGGCCGCCGACGTCGTCCGGTGTCACGTTGAGCAGGTCGGCGATGCGTCGGGCGGCCACCCGGCCGCGAATGAGCTGGTGGCTGCCCTCCAGCAGAAACCAGACCGGCACGATCAGGGTCGCCACGTAGCCGTAGACGGCGACCAATTCGCCGATCGTGACGTCGCCGGTCACCGCCATCCGGGCCGTCAGCCACACCACCGCCGCCAGGAACAGCCCGGGGATGGCGACGGTCGCCGCGTCGATCCAGCTGTTGACCGCGCCGACCCGGTAGCCCTCGGCGCGCAGCTCCTGGGACCGGGCCGCGTACCGCCGGGCGAACAGGTCCCGGCCGCCCACCCCGGCGAGCACCCGCAGGCCGGACACGATGTCACCGGATCGGGCGGTGAGCGCGCCCTGTTGCCGACGGTAGACCGATTCGACCTGTTCCAGGCGGCGCAGCAGCGGCCCCACGATCAGACCGACCACCGGCACCCCCACCAGCACGCAGAGCGCGAGCATCGGGGAGACCGACCAGAGCACCACGGCGATCACCCCGTACGCGATGACAGCGCCGACGCCGGGCCCGGTCAGCGTCAGCACCTGCGCCGTCCAGTCGATGTCGGAGCCGCCGATGGTGGACACCTCGCCCGCTCCGACCCGCCGGGGCAGCACCGCGCCGATGCGGGACAGGTGGCGCAGCAGAACCTCCGCCGAGCGGGCCTTGGCGTCCTCCCGGATGAAGGTCATCGTGCGGTGCCGCATGATGCCCAGGTAGGACAGGGCCACGCCCGCGACGACGATGGCCGCTACCCAGAGGGCCAGGGCTCGGGTGTCGCGTTCGCGCAGCCCGTCGTCGACGGCGCGGGCGATGAGGTAGGGCCGGGCCGAGAGCCCGATCATCCAGGCCGTGCCGATCAGGCTGCCGCGCAGCACCCGCCAGGGTTGGCAGCGGACGAGCCACCACAGGTAGCGCATCGGACCGCGGGCGTCGGGGGTGCCGGGATCGGGATGCGGGATCTGGGGAGGCACCCGATCACGCTACCGAGCGGCCCCGACAGCCCACCGGCCCGACGACGGTGAGGTGCGCCTCCGTTCCTGTCGGACCGGAGAGGCAGAATCACGTTCGTGCTGGTGGCGGTGGTGTCCGACGAGAGGGGTGGGGGAGTGCTGTGCCCGCTGGACGCCACCGGCCGGCCGAGCGGCGCACCCGAGGTCGTCACCGATCTGGTCGCCGCGCTCGCCGCCCGCGAGGCCGCCGAGCACCCGCGCTGGGTCTGGTCGACCGCCACCGCGATCTACCCGACGCTGCTGCGCGCCGGCGTCCGGGTCGATCGGTGTCATGACGTGGAGTTGACCGAGGCGTTGCTGCTCGGGCACGTGGGCCGGTGGGGTGAGCCCCGCTCGCTGGCCGCCGCCTGGGCCCGGCTGACCGGCGCGGCGGTGCCGCCCGACCCGCCGCCGCGCGTCGCGGCGCCTCCCGGGCACGGGCAGGGCGCGCTCTTCGACACCCTGCCCGGTCCGCCGGGCCCGGGCATCGAGGCACTGATCCAGGTGTACGCCGACCAGCTCACCCGCGTCGCCGCGACCGAGCACCCCGGCCGGTTCCGGTTGCTGGTGGCCGCGGAGTCGGCCGGCGCGCTGGTCGCGACGGAGATGGGTGTCGCCGGGCTGCCCTGGCGGGCCGACGTGCACAACGAGATCCTGCACGAGCTGCTCGGCGAGGCGTCCCCGGTCGGTGGTCCGCCCCGCCGACTCGCCGAGCTGGCCGCCCGGATCGCCGACGCGCTCGGCGTACGCGGTCTGCACGCGGACTCTCCGGCGGAGCTGCTGAAGGCGTTCGCCCGGGCCGGGGTGGAGCTGCCCAACACGCGGGCCTGGGTGCTGCGCGGGGTGGACCATCCGGCGGTGCCGCTGGTGCTGGAATACAAGGAGCTGTACCGGGTCTGGACGGCGCACGGCTGGTCCTGGCTCGATCAGTGGGCGCGGGGCGGCCGGTTCCAACCGGAGTACGTGCCGGCTGGTGTCGTCTCCGGCCGGTGGGCCACCCGGGGTGGTGGCGCGTTGCAGATTCCCAAGGTGATCCGACGGGCGGTGGTGGCCGATCCGGGCTGGCGGTTGGTGGTCGCCGACGCCGGCCAGTTGGAGCCCCGGGTGCTGGCCGCGGTCTCCGGCGACGAGCGGTTGGCGGCGGCGGGTGGTGCTGGCGACCTCTACGCGGCCCTGGCCCGGGACGCGTTCGGCGGTGACCGGGCCAAGGCCAAGGTGGCCCTGCTCGGCGCGATGTACGGGCAGACCGGCGGGGCCGCGGTGCCCGCGTTGGCGGTGCTGAAGCGCAGCTATCCGACGGCGTTCGGTTACGTCGAGGCGGCGGCGCGTACCGGTGAGACGGGTGGGTTGGTGCGGTCGTGGCTGGGGCGGACGTGCCCGCCCGGCTCGGTCGGGTTCGGTGATTCCGACGACGAGCCCGCCGATCCGGAGGCGGCGGGTGATCCGCACAGTCCGCGGGCGCGTGCCGCCCGGTCCCGGGGGCGCTTCACCCGCAACTTCGTCATCCAGGCCACGGCGGCGGAGTGGGCCTCCACGTTGCTGGCCACGCTGCGCACGGAGCTGTCCGGCAGCGACGCCGAGCTGGTCTTCTTCCAGCACGACGAGGTGGTCGTGCACGCGCCGGCCGATCAGGCGGACGCGGTCGCCGAGGCCGTCAACCGGTCGGGTGAGCGCGCCTCCGCGTTGCTCTTCGGCGCGACGCCGGTCCGGTTCCCACTGGACCTGTCGATCGTCGACTGTTACGCCGACGCGGCCTGACCGCCACTCCCGCCATGATCAGGTGACCTGAAGTAGGTTCCAGGAGCCCTGCCGACCTCTTTCTCATCTCTTGATCAACGGCTCGCCGCGGGAGCGGAAGCGGGGCGGATCGGCTGCGGGTCCGGTGTATAACGGTTGTGCTATTTCTCCTTTTCGCCCCGCCACCCCTGGTTGGCGCTCCTCGTTGCAGTGTCCGTAGGAGGGGGCAGATCGGTCGCGGTCGCTCCCATGCTTGAGGGGGCGCAGCTGAACGGGATCGCAGGAATGATCATCGCCGCAGGCGGGGGACGACGGATCGGTGGTCCCGAGGCGCTGCTGCACCAGGGCGACAAGCCCCTGGTGAATCAGATGATCGACACGATGACCGAGGCGGGCTGCGAGCGGATCGTGGTCGTCCTGGGGGCTGCCGCCGAGCAGGTCCAGGAGACCGCCGACCTGGCCAAGGCGACCGTTGTGATCAACAAGGCGTGGGGCACCGGGGTCGGCTCGTCCATCCGGGCCGGCCTGGCCGCGATGGACGACGAGGGGATCGAGGCGGTGGTGGTGGTGCCGGTCGACATGCCGGGCCTGACCGCCGCGGCGGTCAGCCGGGTGGCCGCGCTGCCGTACCCGGACGTGCTGGTCTGCGCCACCTACGACGGGCTGCGCGGCTACCCGATGTTGTTCGGCCGCCGGCACTGGCCCGGCATCGCCACCCTGGCCAGCGCCGACGTCGGCGCCCGGCCGTACCTGTTGGCGCACAAGGACCAGATCGTCGACATCGCCTGCGACTCGGTGGCCGACGGCAGCCGGGTCGACACCCCGGAGCTGATGGAGATGTACGGGCTCACCGTCCCGCCGCAGCGCGTCGGGGTCTAGCGGGCGGGCCACGCCACGTCGTCGATGGCGAGCCACGGCGCGGCGGCCACCGCCGTGGGCGTCTGCCCGGCGAACTCCACCACGTCGCGGTGCAGGTGTGACTGGTCGACGAAGCCACTCTCGGTGGCGACCGTCGCGGCGCAGTGGCCGGCGGCCAGCAGGTGCACGGCGTGGTCGAACCGCACCAGGCGGGCGGCGCGTTTGGGTGTGATGCCCACCTGGGAGCGGAAGCGGGACAGCAGGCGTTTGCGGCTCCAGCCGACCTCGTCGGCCAGGCTGTCGACCCGTACCCGGCCCCGGCTGGTGCGGGTCCGCCGCCAGGCGTGGGTGACCTCCGGATCGGCCGGTCGGCGAGCGTCCAGCCGCCGGGCGAGGATCTCGGTGGCGATGGCGAACCGTTCGTCCCAGGACGCGGTGGCACGTAGCCGGGCCTCCGTGCGTTCGGCGTCGCGGCCCCAGACGTCGTCGAGGGAGACCACCGCCCCGCAGATCTCCCTCGACGCGCCGAGCACGGCGGCCGCGACGACCGGTTCCAACCGGATCTGGAGGCACTCGCCGAACCCCCGGCCGGTTGCCCGGAGGTCGCCGGGAAGCAGGCCGACGACGGCGCTGCCATGTCTGGGCTGGCCGTCCACGGCGTAGGTGAGGCCGGTCTCCTCACTGAGGTCGACGATCAGGGTGATCGACGGGTGCGCGACCATGGCGATGTCCACCGGTGCGCGGGCGCGGTGCCGGAACCCGGCCATGCGAACCCCCGGCAACCGGGTCGACGGGCGCGGGACCACCACGTCCACCAACGACCAGTCGAGCGGGGTCGTCCCCATCGGCCGCATCTGCCGAGTCTAGGCAGTCGGGGGCGTCGGTGGGGTGCCCGCGGGGGTTGCCGTGAAGCCCAGCAGCAGCCGGCCGGTCGCCTCGGGCGCTTCGAGCATGGGGACGTGTCCGACGCCGGGCAGCAGTTCGACCCGCGCCTTCGGCACCGTCTCGTACCGGTGCGCCGACGACGGCTCCCAGCGGGGGTCGGCGCCGCCGAAGACCACCAGCACCGGGACGTCGAGAGGGGCAAGGCGCTCGGGCACGCTGCGCTGCGCGATGTACGCGTCGTAGGCGCGCAGCACCGACCTCAGCGTGCGGTAGGTGAGGTGTCGCAGGTCGCCGACCAGCTCGTCCGGAACGTCGACCGGACGCGCGCAGGTGACGCTGATCCCCCTGCGGATCATGGCGTCCGATCGCCGCGCCCAGAGCAGCGGTCCGAGCGGTGGAGCCAGCAGGGCCCGGAGCAGGGCCGGCTGTGGGAGCAAGGCGTCCGGACTCGGGCCGGTGCTGACCAGTGCGAGCGAGCGCACCAGGTCCGGGCGTCGTTCGGCGAGCGCGGTGGCGATGTAACCGCCGCTGGAGTGCCCGAGTGCGACGACGGGCCGGACGCCGAGGTCGTCGAGCACCGCGGCCACCCGGTCCGCCTGGTCGGGCACCGCGTACGACGGCGGGGCCGGCGACCGGCCGCAGCCCGGGAGGTCCACCCGGATGACGTGGTGGTGGCCAGCGAGCGCCGGCACCACCGGATTCCAGGAGGCGCCCGACATCCCTGATCCGTGGATCAGCAACAGCGGCGGCGCCCCCGGCGGACCGTCGTGAACCACGTGCATTGCCGGCGACCGCGCGACGTCGTACTCGCTCATGGCGACGACGATGCCCGGCCGTCGCTCGGATGTCTTGGACAAATGTCCGCGCGGAGTTCCGCCGGGCATGGCGCTGAAACGGCGTCGCCGCCCCCGGCCCTCGACGGGCGGGGACGGCGACGCGCCACCGGTCGGTGTCAGTCCTGCGCCTGGTCCAGCTCACCGGTGGCGGCGAGTCGCTGGTACCAGTGGGCGCTGTCCTTCCAGGTGCGTACCTGGGTGTCGTAGTCGACCCGGATGATGCCGAAGCGGCGGTCGTATCCGTAGCCCCACTCGAAGTTGTCCAGCAACGACCAGACGAAGTAGCCGCGCACATCCGCGCCCTGCGTGCGGGCGTCGGCCATCGCGCCGATGTGCCGACGCAGGTAGTCGATCCGCCGGTCGTCGTGGATCCGGCCGTCGGCCGACACCACATCGTCGAACGCCGCGCCGTTCTCGGTGATCATCATGGGCTGATTGGGGTATTCGCGCCGCAGCCGCAGCAGCAGCTCGGTCAGCGCCGGCGGGTCGATGTTCCACCCCATCGCCGTGTACGGGCCGGGCTGCGGCAGGAAGTCGACGTTCTCCGCGGCGACCCACGGCGTGGAGGTCGACGCGCCGTGCCCGTCGGCGTCGGAGCGGGCCGACACCCCGTCCCACGCCCGGACCAGTGTGCTGGAGTAGTAGTTGACCCCGAGCACGTCCAGCGGCACCGCGATCAGCTTCTCGTCGCCCTCGCGGACGAACGACCAGTCGGTGACGGAGGCGGTGTCGGCCAGCAGGTCGGCCGGGTACTCCCCGTCCAGCATCGGGCCGAGGAACGCCCGGTTCGCCAACGCGTCGATCCGCCGGACCGCGTCCTGGTCGGCGGCCGAGTCGGACGCACCCCGGATGACGTGCAGGTTCAGCGTCACCGACAGCTCGGCGGACGGGGCCAGCTCCCGGACCACCCGACCGGCCAGGCCGTGCGCGAGGTTGAGGTGGTGCACCGCGGCCAGCGCCGCCGCCGGCTCGGTCCGACCCGGCGCGTGCACACCGGAGGCGTAGCCCAGGTACGCGGAGCACCACGGCTCGTTGAGCGTCGTCCAGGTGTGCACCCGGTCGCCCAGCGCGCCGACGATGCCCGCCGCGTACTCCTGGAAGCGCAACGCGGTCTCCCGCGCCGCCCACCCGCCGGCGTCCTCCAACTCCTGCGGCAGGTCCCAGTGGTACATGGTGGCGACCGGGCGGACGCCCCGCTCCAGCAGCCCGTCCACCAGCCGGGAGTAGAAGTCGATGCCGGCCTGGTTGAAGGCGCCCGAGCCGCCCGGCTGCACCCGTGGCCAGGCGATGGAGAACCGGTACGCGTCCAGCCCGAGGTCGGCGATGTGCCCGAGGTCGTCGGCCCACCGGTGGTAGTGGTCGGCGGCCACGTCACCGGTGTCACCGTTGAGGGTCCGACCCGGTGTGTGGCTGTAGGTGTCCCAGATGGACGGTCCGCGCCCGTCCTCGGTCGCCGCGCCCTCGATCTGGTACGCGGCCGTCGCCGAGCCCCAGACGAAGCTCTCCGGGAAGTGGTGTTGCGTCATCGTTGCGTCCCCTGGATCTCGCAGATGTAGCCCGTCGAGGTGCCGGCCACCAGTTCGGCGCTGGCCGTCCCACCCGCGTAGCGCACGTCGAACTCGGCGCCCGGCCCGTTGCCGGGTGACGGTACCCGTACCCGGGTCCGCTGCCCCTCGGCCGGTGCGTACACCCGCAGCCGCACATCGTCGGCCCACTCGTAGTCCGGTCGGTCGGTGCGCGAGCCGAACGGGATGACCGCGCCCGGTCGGGCCAGCACCGGCAGGCTGTCGAAGCAGTGCTTCTCGGTCAGCCAGGCCGGGCCGGTGACCTGCGCGCCGGTGACCAGGTGCGTCCAGGTGCCGGCGGGCACGTAGTAGGTGACGTCGCCGTCGGCGCTGAGCACCGGGGCGACCAGCACGTCCGGGCCGAGCATGTACTGCCGGTCCAGATGCGCCGTCGCCGGGTCGTCCGGGAACTCCAGGAACATCGGGCGCATCACCGGCGTACCGTCGCGGTGCGCCTCCTGGGCGGCGGCCGCCAGGTACGGCATCAGGCTGAGCTTGAGGTGGGTGAAGTGCCGCAGCACGTCCACGGCCTCCTCGTCGTACGCCCACGGCACCCGGTACGAGCCGGAGCCGTGCAGCCGGGAATGAGAGGAGAGCAGCCCGAAGGCGACCCACCGTTTGAACACCGCCGGGTCGGGAGTGCCCTCGAAGCCGCCGATGTCGTGGCTCCAGTAGCCGAAGCCGGAGGCCGCCAGGGACAACCCACCGCGCAGCGACTCGGCCATCGCGACGAACGTCGACTCGCAGTCGCCACCCCAGTGCACCGGGAACTGCTGCCCGCCGGCGGTGGCCGAGCGGGCGAACAGCACCGCCTCGCCCTCGCCGCGCTCGGTCTCCAGCAGCTCGAAGACCGCCTTGTTGTAGAGGTACGAGTAGTAGTTGTGCATCCGCTGCGGATCCGAGCCGTCGTGCCACACCACGTCGGTCGGGATGCGCTCACCGAAGTCGGTCTTGAAGCAGTCGACGCCCATGTCCAGCAGGGCCTTGAGTTTGCCGGTGAACCAGCGGACCGCGTCCGGGTTGGTGAAGTCGACGAGCGCCATGCCGGCCTGCCACTTGTCCCACTGCCAGACCGAACCGTCCGGGTTGCGCACCAGGTAACCGGCCGCGCGGCCCTCCTCGAAGAGGTACGAGCGCTGCGCGATGTACGGGTTGATCCAGACGCACACCTTCAGGTCGCGCTCGTGCAGCCGGCGCAGCATTCCCTCGGGATCGGGGAAGGTCGCCGGGTCCCAGATGAAGTCGACCCAGTGGAACTGGCGCATCCAGAAACAGTCGAAGTGGAACACCGACAGCGGCAGCCCGCGCTCGGCCATCCCGTCGACGAACTCGGTCACCGTCTTCTCGTCGTACGAGGTGGTGAACGAGGTGGACAACCAGAGCCCGTACGACCAGGCCGGCACCCGGGCCGGGCGGCCGGTGAGGGCGGTGTAGCGGCGCAGCACGTCCTTCGGAGTGGGCCCGTCGATGACGTAGTAGGTGAGCGACTGGCCCTCGACGCTGAACTGGGTCTGAGCCACGACCTCGGAGCCGACCTCGAACGACACGTGCTCCGGGTGGTCCACGAAGACCCCGTAGCCGGCGCTGCTCAGGTAGAACGGCACGTTCTTGTACGCCTGCTCGCTGGCGGTGCCCCCGTCGGCGTTCCAGATGTCGACGGTCTGCCCGTTCTTCACGAACGGGCCGAAGCGCTCGCCCAACCCGTACACCGTCTCGCCGACACCGAGGGCGAGCCGTTCGTGTACGTGCCGGCGGCCCTCGGCGTCGGTGACGACGCCGACGCTGCGGGCGGTGGACGCGGTGACCAGCCGGTCGCCGTGCAGGAAGTCGACCCGCCACCCGTCGATGAGCGCGACCCGCGCGGTCAGCTCGCCGGTGGTCAGCGTCGCGCTGAGCCCGGTGACGTCGACGGTGACCGGGTGGGTGTCGTCGGTGCTCAACCCGAAGTGCGGCTCGCGGGGCAGCCCGCCGGTGTGGTGGGCGATGGTCACGCCGATGACACCGGGGGCGGGGGAGAAGAACCGGACGGTGACCAAGGGGCGGTTCAGGGTGTCGCCGCGGCCGGTGATCTGACCGGTCGGTGCGAAGACGGTGAAGCCGCGCGCGTCCGGCTCGACCGACTCCACGGTGCCGGGGCGCAGGACGCTGACGCCGGGGCGCAGCTGCCAGTACCCGTCGGTGAACTTCACTTCTCGGCTCCTGCCGTGATGCCGCGCGCCAGAGTGCGCTGGAAGATGAGGAAGAAGAGGATGGCCGGCACCAGGCTGATCAGCGCGCCGGCGTTGGTGGTCGGAGCGTCCATCAGCCGGTCGCCCTGCAAGGACGCCAGCGCGACCGGAATGGTCTGCGTCTGGTTGTCGATCAGCATGACCAGCGGGATGAGGAACTCGTTCCACGTCCAGATGAAGAAGAAGATGAGCAGCACCGCGAGGGTGGGCCGCAGGTTCGGGAAGACCACCCGCCACAGCACCGTCCATTTGCCGGCGCCGTCGAGCGCGGCGGCCTCCAGCAGCGAACGCGGGAAGGTGCCCATCACCGAGGCCAGCAGGTACGTGCCGAACGCGCTCTGGATCACGGTGAAGATGATGATCACCGAGAGTTGGGTGTTGTAGAGGCCGACCTGCTTCGCCACGTAGTACAGCGGGTAGATCAGCGCCTCCTGCGGCAGCATGTTGGCCAGCAGGAAGAGACCCACGATCCACAGCCGGCCCCGGACCCGGCCGATGCCCAGCGCGTACGCGTTGAGCAGTGACACGGCGACGCCGAGCACTGCCACCGAGCCGGCGATGACCGCCGAGTTCCAGAACTTCAGCGGGAAGTTGACCTCGGTCCAGTACGTGCGCAGACCCTTGGTGTAGAACTCCGTCGGCCAGCTCAGCGGGCCGCCCGACGAGTAGTCGCCGGGCGACTTGAACGCGTTGAGCAGCATGAACGCGAACGGCACCAGCATGACGAGCGCGCCGAGGGTGACCAGGGCGAGCACCACCCAGCGGCTGACGCCACGGTGGTGTCGATCGCGTACGGGCCGGGCCGGTAGCACCGGCGCGGGGCTCGGTGTGAGCGTGACGGCCATGTCAGAACCCCCGGTCCCGGCGCTCGCTGCGGGCCTGCATCCAGATGAAGACCCCGGCCACCACCACGATGATCAGTGTCAGCACCATGGAGATCGCGGAGCCGTAGCCGACCTGCAGCTTCTTGAAGAACGTGTAGTAGGCGAAGTAGCTCGGCACGTTCGTCGCGTTGTCCGGGCCACCCCGGGTCAGCGCGAAGATCGGCCCGAACACCTTCAACGCGGCGATGGTGCAGGTCAGGGCCACCACGAAGGTCTCCGGCCGGATCTGCGGAAGGGTGATCGCCCGGAACCGGTGCAGCCAGTTCGCGCCGTCGACCTCGGCCGCCTCGTACAACTCGGGGTCGACGCGCTGCAACGCCGCCATGAAGACGACCACCGGGTAGCCGATTTGCACCCAGATCATCACGGCCATCACGGCCGGCAGTGCGGTGCCCGGGTCGCCGAGCCAGTCATGGCGTAACGCGCCGAGACCGACCACGTCGAGAAGGCTGTTGAACGCGCCGTCGGGGCGCAGGATCCAGCCCCAGACGATGCCGGCCACCACGACCGGCAGCACCTGCGGGAGGTAGAACGCGGCCCGCAGCGCGGCGGCGGTGCGGGGCTTGAACCGGCGGCCGACGACGTCGAAGAGCACCGCGGCCAGCAGCAGCCCCAGCACCGTGGGCACCACCACCATCGCGACGAGCATCCAGACGGTGTTGCGGAACGACGCCCAGAACACGTCGTCCTGCAGCAACTGCCGGTAGTTGTCCAGGCCGACCCACCGGGGGTCGCCGATGCCGGACCACTTGGTCAGCGACAGGTAGAGGGTGCCGACCAGCGGCGCGCCGATGACCAGGAGAAAGAGCGCCGCTCCGGGGAGCAGGTAGAGCCAGTACGCCGCGTTGCGGCCGCGGCGTCTGCGGCTGGGCGCGGGCGGGGTGGGGGTCGCGGCCGGCGGTGTGGCGGCGACCGTCTCGGAGACAGCCATGGAAGATCCTTCCCGGCGGGGCGGGCGGGCGCGCGCCGGTCGTGCCGGTCGCGCCCGCCGCTCGCCGTGTCACTTGCCGGTGATCTCCTTGACGCCATCGGCGTACGGCTTGGCGATCGTGTCCAGAACCTGGTCGGGCGACTTCGAGCCGTTGATCAGACCCTGGAAGCCGGAGACCAGCACGTCGTAGTAGCCGGGGACCGGCCAGTCCGGGTAGAAGGCGAGACCGTCGGACTTGCTGACCGTGTTGAAGTCCTCGATCAGCTTGCGGTCCTTCGGGTCGCTGATCTTCGACGCGTCAGCGGCGACCGGAACACCACCGTTGTTGCCGATCAGGTCCTGGATCTCCGGCCGCAGGGTGATGTCGATGAAGTCGTACGCCAGGCTCTTGGCCTTGCTGTTCTCCGGGACGACCCAGAGGTTGCCGGAGGAGCCGGCCTGCAGGGTGTTGCCGGGGAAGAGGAAGGTGTCCCAGTTGGCCTTCATCTCGGTCTTGAACCGGCCGTACCACCAGCTACCCGAAACGATCATCGGAACCTTGCCGCCGATGAAGGCGGTGCCCATGTCCTCGGCCTTGAGGCTGGCCGAGTTCTTCGCGACGTAGCCCTTCTGCACCCACTGGGCGAAGGTGTCCGCGCCGTACTTGAGCGGGTCGGCCTTGAAGTCGACCGGGTTCTTGTAGAGCTGGTAGTTGTCGACGAACTGCCGGTCGCCCTTGGAGAGGGCGAGCTGGTAGAAGAGCTGCCCGGCCGGGTACTCGGCACCGGCCATGCCCAGCGGGGTGATGCCCTTGCCGACGAAGGTGTCCATCGCGGCGGTCATCTCGGCCATCGAGGTCGGGACCGTGACGCCGTTGCTCTGGAACAGGTCCTTGTTGTAGTAGACGGTGACGTACTCGCCGTAGTTGGGCACACCGAACCACTTGCCGGAGCCCATCACGCCCTTGTCGCTGTACCGGGCGGTGGTCTGCAGGCTGGGGCTGAGCTTGCCGGCCCAGCCGCGCTTGTCGGCCTCGCTGCTCAGGTCGGCCAGCAGGCCCTGGGAGGAGAGCAGCCCGGCGGTCGCGTTGCCCTTGTTGTACTCCATGATGTCCGGGCCCTCGGACGAGTTGATGATCATGCCGGCGTTCTGCTGGATCTGCTCGAACGCCTTGCGCTCGAAGCGCACCTCCACGCCCGGGTGCTCGGACTTGAAGATCTCGATCGCCCGGTCCCAGCCGACCCCCATGGCGCTGTTCTCGCTCTCGTAGTGCCAGAGCTTCAGGACCTTGGCGTCACTGTCGTCCCCGCTGTCACCACCGCCGCACGCGGCCACGGTGGTCGTCGCCATCGCCGCCAGGGCGATCGCGGCGACGAGCCGGTGGAATCGCTGCATTAGCATCCTCCTCGTTGAGTATCTAGCCGGTACTTCACGGGGCCCGTCGTCGCGTTGCAGCGCGGCGACGGGCCATTTACCGATCGGCCCCCATCAGCTGGTGGCTTCGGGGCACGGCGGTCGACCCACGGACCTCCAACGCGCACGGCAGCAGTTGCTGGTGACGAAGGTCAGCCGGGCCATCCAACTGGCGCGTCAGCGCCTCGATCGCCATCCGGCCGAGCGCCGAACCGGGTGACGTCATCGCCGTCAGCGCCGGGGTGGCCAGCTCGGCGACCTGCGGCGAGGTGACCATCGAGACGACGGAGACGTCGTCGGGCACGGACAACCCGCGGCCGGTCAGCTCGCCGAGGATGCCGAAGATCGCCGTCTCGTTCATCGCCAACACCGCTGTCAGCTCCGGGGCCTGCGCGAACGCGGCGGCCAGGGCCGCCCGCCCGCCGGCCGCGCTGTCCTCGGCCGCGATCATCACCGGCTCCAGGCCGTGCCCGGTCATCGCCGCGGTGAAGGCGTCACGGGTACGCAACGCCGGCCCGTAACCGCTGGCCAACGTGGCAGCCGAGTGGTTGACGTAAACGATGCGCCGATGCCCGAGGCCGACCAGGTGCGCGACAGCCTCCCGGACAGTCTGGTCGAAGTCGATGTCGACGTAGGAGAGCTGGCTGGTGTCGCCGGTGCGACCGATCAGCACCAGCGGCACCCCCGCCTCCTGGAGCACCGTCACCCGCTCGTCGGCCAGCTGGACCTCCATCAGCACGACCCCGTCGAGCATCCGCTGACTGGCCAGCCGACGCAGGTCGTCGAGGTTGCCCCCGCCGACCGGCGAGAGCACCAGGTGATAGCCGGCGACGCTGGCCGCAGCGGCGGCACCGGTGACGAACGCGGTCTCGGTGGCACCGAGGCCACGCTCGTCCATCGGCATCAGCAGGCCGAGGATCCGGCTGCGGCGACTGGCCAGCCCACGGGCCATCGCGTTGGGCTGGTAGTCGAGCTGCGCCATCGCGGCGAGCACCTTGTTACGGGTGGCCTGCGAGATCGGGCGGGTGCCCGTGAGCACGTACGACACGGTGCTGACCGAGACCTGTGCGAGGCGGGCGACGTCGTGCATGGTGGCCACCGCGCACCTCCTCCGGCCTGGGGTGGGATCGCTCCCGAGCTTCGTCGAAGCGTTTCGACGAAGCGGTTCGACAGGACGCTAGGCCACCTGTTACGGCGACGTCAATAGCCGATGTCGAAAAGAATTCACCGGCCCGCGAGCCCCTGCGTCGGTCCCGCCCGAGCGCCCTGCGCGCGGCCAGGCTGGAAGGGTGCCCGGCCCTCACCAGCCCACGCCGCGGGCTGCTCCTGGTCGGTCCGCAGTGCCGCCGCTTCCGGTCGGTCCGCGCCGCGCCGTGCTGCTCCCGGTCTGTGCGCGCTGCTCCCGCTCGTGCCGCCCCCGGTCGGTCAGTCGCGCAGGACGGTCATGGCCAAGATCTGCGCAACGTCGGGGATGTTGCTGCCTCCCATCCGCCGGAGGCAGCAACATCCGGGTAGTTGCGCGGATCTTGGCCCCGGGTCAAGGGGTGGGCGGGCCGGGCGGCGGCAAGATCGTGCTCGATCCTGGATGTAGTCCCTTGGATAGTCGTGGAGGCCACTACATCCAGGATCGAGCACGATCTTGGGTGCGGGGTGCGGGGTGCGGGGTGCGGGGTGCGGGGTGCGGTGCGGCCGGTGCGCGAGGGCGCGCAGCGGCGTGGTGGGGCGTGGCGTGGTGGGGCGCGGCGGGGCGTGGTGGGGCGCGGCGGGGCGGGATGCGGCGCGGTCCGGGTGGGGCGAGGGCGTGAGGATGCGGTCCGGTGGGGCGAGGGCGTGAGGATGCGGCCCGGTGGGGCGAGGGCGTGAGGATGCGGTCCGGTGGGGCGAGGGCGTGAGGATGCGGCCCGATAGGGCGAGGGGGAGGGGGAAGGCGCGTAACGACGCGGCGGGGCGAGGGGCAAGGCGAGGGGGCGGGGCCCGAGGAGCGTGGCGGTCGAAGGGTCAGGGCAGGCTGAACAGGGTGGCGGCGCTGTTCCAGCAGACCGCCCGGAGCCAGTCGTCGCTCAGGTCCAGTCGGGTCAGCCCGGTGATCTGGTCGGCGTACGGGTACGGGATGTTCGGAAAGTCGCTTCCCAGCAGCACCTTGCCGGCCAGCCCCAACTCGCGTAACCGGGGCAACTCCTCGGCGGGGTAGGGAACGAACTGGTCGAAGTAGGGCGTGAACACCATCGTGGTGTCCAGTTTGACCCGCTCGTACGTCTCGGCGAGGTCCAGGAAGGCCTGGTAGTCCGGGGCTCCCATGTGCGCCACCACGGCGGT
The DNA here is from genome assembly GCF_055587245.1 of Micromonospora sp. NPDC047756. Lineage (NCBI taxonomy): Bacteria > Bacillati > Actinomycetota > Actinomycetes > Micromonosporales > Micromonosporaceae > Micromonospora > Micromonospora sp. NPDC047756. Next base: position 65,026 of record NZ_JBVJGQ010000011.1, on the reverse strand, counting down.
CAGTCGAGGGTGGCGGGCGAGGAGGGCGGCGAACGGTTCCGGGCCGGTGTGGGAGGTTCCCACCGGGGCGTGCCCGGCGTGCACCACCACCGGCACACCCGCGTCGGACAGCATCCCCCACACCGGGTCCAGCGCCGGATCGGTCGGCGCGAAGCCCCCGACCTGTAGGTGCAGCTTGAACACCTGGGCACCTTCGGCGAGGGCTGACTCGACGTAGCCGGGTGCGTCCGGTTCCGGGTAGAACGTGGCTGAGGCCAGGCACCCGGGGGTGTCGCGGGCGAAGTCCAGCGTCCAGCGGTTGAGTTCTACCGCCATGCCCGGTCGGTGTGCGTACGCCAGGGCGCTGAACGCCCGCACCCCGAGCCGGCGCAGGTGCGCGACCCGGTCGGCGTCGCTCCAGCGGTAGCGGATCGGCCATTCGGTGCCGACCAGCGGCCCGGCGGCGTCGAAGTAGGCCCACACCCGACGCAACAGGCGTGGTGGCAGGAAGTGCACGTGCACGTCGGCGAGGCCGGGCAGCCCCAGGGCGCGGCAGAACTCGGGTACGCGGTCGTCCGCCTCGGGTGGGACCGGCAGCTGGTCGCCGGCCGAGCCGCCCGGGACCGGCACCGGGACCGGCAGGTGGTCGCCGGCCGAGCCGGGCGGCACCGGCACCGGGACCGGCGACTGGTCGCCGGCCGAGCCGCCCGGCACCGGCACCGGGACCGGCAACTGGTCGCCAGCCGTGCCTGCCGGCGCCGGCATCGGGACCGGATCGGTCATACGTCGATGTCGAAACGGCTCAGCACCGAGGGCGCGATCAGGCCGACGGTGGCGAGCGCGGAGACGACGGTCAGTGCGATGCGCATTCCGACCACTTCGGCCTTGCTGCCGACGCGCAGGGCGATCTTGTTCGGCAGGCCGATCATCATCCACATGCGGCGCTTGATGGGGATCGGCCAGAGGATCGGCACGCCGGCTCTGGTGATCATGTCGCCGAGGATGTGCACGAAGCAGCCCACGCCCAGCGCGGTGCCGATCAGGGGATAGCCGCGTCCGCCCGGCAGGTTGGCGAAGGTGAACCAGGCGGCCCCGGCCGATGCCAGCGTGATGATCACCCAGCCGGCCCGTTCGGCCCACTCGTCGAACAGCCCCCGCAGCGCCAGGCCGAACATGAAGAACAGGATGGTGATGACCGCCCACTTGCCGTACGCGGCGCAGAGGGCGGTGGTGCCCCAGCCGACCAGCGCGGTGAACGGCAGCGTGTGGGTGAGGGTCCGGTGCCCGTTGTTGCGACGCGGGTCCCTGCTGAGCTTCGTGGCGTAGTAGACCCCGAGCGAGATCTTCTCCATCACCTCGGCGGCGAAGAGCGAGAAGACTCCGAAGGTACGGGCCACGGTGGCCCCACCCTGGTTCTTGGTCACCTTGCCCGACATGTCGAGGTCGGGGAAGAGCGCGCCGCCGGCGCACACCGCGGTGCCCACCGCCAACGCGAGCGGCGACTGGTGGTAGTCGGCGAACTGCTGCAGTGCCCAGGAGCCAGCCAGCCACACCGCCGCGCCGGACAGCGCGTGTTGCGGTCCCATCATCTCGGCTCACCCTCCCCAGGGATCTTGAGCGCCCAAAACTACGCCACTGTAGTAAGCGTCGGCGCCGCAGGGGCATCACCCGGAAGGTCCACATCGGACCGGGTCACAGGGTGGGGGTGAAGCTCTGCCGGATCATCGGCAAGTATGCCGCGTTGACCTGCCAGTCGAACTCTTCTGTCAACCACGAGACGGTGTAGGAGCGGTCGGCCGAGGTGTTAGCCAGCAAGCGGAAGCTGTGCACCGGGACGCCGAGGGCGTTCTTCCAGCCGCACTCCCACACCGCGCCGCCCTCGAAGATGTCCATCGCGGAGATGTCCACCTTGCGATAGTCCGGTAGCGCCGCGCTGGCGGTCAGCCGATCCTCCTCGGCCTCCCAGTGCGCCACCGGATCGGGGCGGACCGGCCCCGTCTCGACGCTGAGCACCCGGCTCCCGCTGGATCTCCGGAAGCAGGTCACCGAGCCCTCGGTCCAGCGCGCCCACCCCACCGGCGCGGCGATCCGAAACCCACTCGGGTCGTCGTACCAGGTCCAGCCCTCGCGTAGCCCGTACTTCACGCCGGGTGGCGGTGACACCGCCACCACCGGGGTCGCCGACGGTGGCGGGGGAGCCGTGCAGGCGAACGCGGCCGGTCGGGAGGTCGGCGCGCCACCGCCCGAGCCGGACGGAGGGGTCCGGTCGTCGTGCCGGTTGACCAGCGCGAGCGTGACGCCTCCCGCGACGAGCACAGCGGCAGCCGCGCCACCCAGGGCGATCAGGCGCCGTCGCCGGCCGGGTCGGCGCCGCGGGCCCGGGGTCGGAGTGGCCGGCTCGTCCGACGGGGCGACCGGTTCGACCGGTTGGGGCGCTCTGGCGCGTCCGGCGTCCCGGACCGCCCTGGCCTGCCCGGCGTCCCGGGCCGCCGCTACCGCCGTGGAGCGGGACGACGGGGTGGGTTCGTCGTGGCTCGCCTGGGCGCTGCGCAGCAGCGGCTCCGCCTCGGCGGCGGTCAACCGCCGCCAGGGGTCGCGCTGCAACAGGCCGATAAGGACGGGACGTAACGGGCCGGCCCGACGCATCGGGTCCGGTGGTTCGGTGGCCAGCGCGCTGAGCGTCGCCATCGCGCTCGACCTGGCGTACGGTGACTGCCCTTCGACCGTGGCGTAGAGCGTCGCGCCCAGCGACCACAGGTCGGTGCGCACGTCGGACACCCCTTCGCGGGCCCGCTCGGGGGCGACGAACTGCGGCGATCCGAGCACGGTGCCGGGCCCGGTCATCACACCGTCACCGCCGTCGAAGGTGGCCAGCCCGAAGTCGGTGAGCACCACCCGCCCGTCGTCGGCGACCAGCACGTTGTGCGGCTTCACGTCGCGGTGCAGCACCCCGGCGGCGTGGGCGGCGCGCAACGCGGCGAGCACCGCCAGCCCGATCCGGGCCGTGCTCTGCGGGCTCAGCGGGCCCTCGGCGCTGATGATCTGCTGCACGGATCGCGACGGCACGTACTCCATCACGATCCAGGGGCTCTCCCGGTCGTGCACCACGTCGTAGAGGCGGACCACGTTGGGATGGTTGAGGCGGGCGGCGGTGCGTGCCTCGCGCAGGGTCCGTAGCCGCAACTCCTCGCGTTCGGTCTCGGCCAGCCAGGCCGGCGGCACGACCTCCTTCACCGCCACGTCGCGGTGCAACATCTCGTCGCGAGCAAGCCACACCCGGCCCATTCCGCCGGTGCCGACCAGGTCGAGCAGCCGGTACCGACCCGCGATCAGCAACTGATGCACGGTCGCTCCCCCTCGGTCACCCCGGGATCCACGATAGCCACCAATGGCTGCTTATTCATCCACTGAGCGGCCTCGATCCACGACGGACGGTGGTCCCGATCATGGCCATACGGTGCAGGTCAGCGGGGTGGTCGGAAACTCTCTCGTACCTTTTTCCAGTCGGCGGCGGCCCCGGTCCAGTCCTCGTCGTGGGTGATCCAGACCAGCGTCCAGCGGCCGGCGGCGACAGCCTGTTGCCGGGCGTGCAGCCACCGGCCGCCGTGGGGGGCCTGCCACCGGAGTTCCCACTCCGCCCCGTCGTCGCTGGCGGCGAGCCGGATCTCGTCGTACCCCGGCAACGCCCCGGCCCCGGCGGCGGCGTCCCGGGCCGCGCGGAGCCGGACCAACGGGTCGGCGCTGTTGCCGGGTGCGACGCTGAAGGCCCGGCCGGTCGCCGGGTCCTGGAAGCAGGCCACCCCGTCGTCGCGGGAGTAGTACCAGGTGGCCGGCACGGAGACCCGGAAGCCTGTGGTGTCGGCGTGCCAGACCCAGCCCGGCGGTGGCCGGAACCTCTCGGCGGTGGCGGGGTCGCCGGCCAGCACCGGCGTGCCGGCGACATGCGGGCGGACACACGCGAACGGCGGCGGGGGGACGTCGCGTCCGTCGGGCGGCGGCCCCGGCCAGTCGGGGCCCGGTCCGCCTGGTCCGCCCGGTCCGCCCGGTCGGTTGTCGGGTGGACGGTTCGGTGGCTGCGGGGAGGACGAGGCGGCCGTGTCGCCGGGCTTGTCGCCGGCGAAGGTCAACGCGGTGCCGACACCGGCCGCGACGGCCACCAGCAGCGTCACACCGATCAGCGCCAGCCGGCGGGTGGCCGGTCCCCGGGCCGCCCGGTCTGCGCCCGGTGCCCGGGAGGCCCCTTCGTCGGCGGCCGGGGCAGGGTTCGGGGCGTCGGACGGATCGGGCAACGGGAGGGTGGGGTCCTGGTCGTCGTCGACGGCGGCGGGGTGGGCGATCAGGCCCGGCACCGGCCCGTCGTCGGCGGGCCGGTCGGTCGTCGGCGGCAGGTCGGCGCGGCCGGTCGCGGCCATCGTGAGCAACCGGCGGGCCGCGTCGTGGTCGAGGCGCTCGCGCGGGTCGCGGCGCAGCAACCCCTCCAGCACCGGCGCGAGCGCCCCGGCGTGGGGGGCGGGGTCGGGCGGGCCGGCGGCCAGCGCGCTCAGGGTGGCCATCGCGGTGCTGCGGGCGTACGGGGACCGGCCCTCCACGGCGGCGTGCAGGGTCGCCCCGAGCGACCACAGATCGGCGGTCACCGTGGACACGCCCTCGGCGGCCCGCTCGGGGGCCACGTACTGCGGGGAGCCGAAGACCATGCCGGGGCGGGTCATCGCGCCGTCGCCACCGTCGAAGGTGGCCAGGCCGAAGTCGGTGAGCATCACCCGCCCGTCGTGCGCCACGAGCACGTTCTGCGGTTTGATGTCGCGGTGCAGCACTCCGGCGGTGTGCGCGGCCTGGAGCGCGTCGAGCACGGCCAGCCCGATCCGGGCCGCGCGGGCCGGATCGAGCGGCCCCTCGGCGTCCACGACGTCCTGAAGGGTGCGGGACGGGACGTACTCCATGATGATCCACGGGCTGCCGTCGACCGCGACGACGTCGTAGAGCCGGACCACCGTGGGGTGGTTGAGTCGGGCCGCGGCGCGCGCCTCCCGCATGGTGCGTGAGCGCACCTCGTCCCGTTCATGATCGGCCAACCAACTCGGTGGGACGATCTCCTTGACCGCCACCTCGCGGTGCAGCATCTCGTCGCGGGCACGCCACACCCGACCCATGCCCCCGCGACCCACCAGGTCGAGCAGCCGGTACCGACCGGCGATCAGCACCTGTGCACGCTCCTCCTCAGCCGCTGTCCGGGCTACACCCTAACCAGCGGATCGGAAGTCACCTATCGGTCGTCCGACTCGGCTCAGCAGACGGCGTGGTCGGCGGCGGCGAGCAGGTTCCCTTCCGGGATGGCGATGCGGGTCCGTCCGCCGCTCAGTCGGGCGGCGGCGCGGCGGGCCTGCACGGTGCCGTGTTCACGGCGCGCGGTGGCGTAGCTGGCGGCGGTGCGGGCCGCGATGGTGGCCCAGCCGTACCGCTCGCCGACCATCGTGCGGGCCCGGCGGGCCAGCCGCCGGGCGAAGACCTCGTCGCCGAGCAGTTGGCCGACCGCGCCGGCGAGCGCGTCCGGGTCGCTGTGCGGGAACGTCACCCCGGTCACGCCGGGTTCGACGATCTCGGCGAGGCCGCCGGTACGGGCCACGGCGAGGGGTGCTCCGGCGGCCGCCGCCTCCAGCGCCACCATGCCGAACGGCTCGTAGAGGCTGGGGACCACCGTCGCGTCGGTGGCGCCGAGCATCGCCGGTAGTTGGGTGGAGTCGAGGAACCCGGTGAACCGGACCGTCGAGCTGAGCGCCAGTCGTCGGGCCTCCGCCTCCAGTTCGGTGCGGTACGGGCCGTCGCCGGCGATCACCACGCGCAGCCCCGGGTGCCGTTCGCGCAGCCGGGGGATGGCGTGCACCAGGTGCTGGACGCCCTTCTCGTAGACCAGCCGTCCGGCGTACCCGACCAGCGGGCCGTCCCCGGCGAACCGGGCCCGGGCCGACGCGACCGCTCGGGGGCGGGCCCGCCAGGCCCGGTCGTCGACCCCGTTGGGCACCACGTCGACCTGGCCGGCGGGCACGTCGAACAGCGCGGTCACCTGGTCGCGCATGTAACCCGAGCAGGTGATGACCCGGATGGAGGAGTTGCTGAGCCAGTGTTCGACGCCGTGGATGGTGCGGTTCATCTCCTCGGGCAACCAGCCCTGGTGCCGGCCCGCCTCGGTGGCGTGGATGGTAGTGACCAGGGGGAGGTCCAGGTGATCGGCGAGGGTGACGGCGGTGTGGGCGACGAGCCAGTCGTGGGCGTGGATGACGTCGTAGGCGCCGGCCTGGGTGGCGCGCAGGGCGGTGCGGGTGAGGGTGTGGTTGAAGGCCATGGTCCAGGCCAGCAGGGAGCTGGTGGCGAGGGGGAAGGTGACGGGGTCTTCGGGGGCGCGCAGGATGCGGACGCCGTCGGCGTACTCCTCCAGGGGTGCGCCGTCGCTGTGGCGGGTGACGACGGTGACCTCGTGGCCGGCGGCGGCGAGGGCGACGGAGAGGGCGTGCACGTGTCGGCCGAGGCCGCCGACGAGCACCGGCGGGTACTCCCAGGAGAGCATCAGCACCCGCAGCTGTCGGGCGGGGTTGATGTCGATCACGTGGGCATCGAGTGACATGCGGCCCCCTTTGAGTTGTCTCCGGGCGCGCGCCGACCGACACCGAATCGATGTCGCCGTCGCGTCTGGATCGAGGCCAATCCTGCCGGGATCGCGATAACCAGCGGCGACACCACCGTTGCGGTCGTGTAAAGCGCTACTGGCTCTTTCGTCGCACCCGCAGCAGCTCGGCCACCGACCATGCCTGGAACGGGCACCCGGTAGCGGTGTGCGGCGCGAGGCCATCTGCCGTCTCGCTAACTGAGCCTAACCCATATTCCATCAAATGCGCCTCAATGCCGACGAAAACGTCATCGACGGACATCTTCCCCCGGCGGGCGGCGTCCACGTACGGGCCGAGCAACCACGGCCACACCGTCCCCTGGTGGTAGCCCCCGTCCCGCTCGGCCGGGCCGCCCCGGTGCCGGCCCACGAACTCCGCGGCATCCGGGGCCAGACTGCGCGGCCCGAGGGGGGTGAGCAGACCGCCCCCGACCCGCCGCACCGTCGCCTCGTCCGGCTCCAGCGGCGCGTACGGCAGCGACCAGGCCAGCAGTTGGTTGGGACGCAACGCGTCGTCGTCGTGCAGGGCGGCGCCACCCAACGGGTACGCCGGCGCGGGCGCGTCCAGCACGTCGTGCAGCCAGCCGGTCGGGGCCGGGAACCGCTCCCGGAACGAGGCGGTGGCCTGCCGGTGGAGTCGCCACAGCTCGTCGGCGTCCTGCCCGGCCAGCTCGGCCAGCTCCGCGAGCCCGGCCAACCCGTTGATCCACAACGCGTTGACCTCGACCGGCTTACCGGTGCGCGGAGTGACCGGCACCCCGTAGACCCGGGCGTCCATCCAGGTCAGCGCGGTGCCGGCGGCGCCCTGGGTGAGCAGCCCGTCGGCCGGGTCGACCCGGATCCCGTACCGGGTGCCGGCGGTGTGGGCGTCGACCACCGTGCGCAGCGCCGGCAGCAGCTCGTCGCCGAGGTCGGTGTCGCCGGTGACGGTGACGTGCCGGCTCACCGCGTGCAGGAACCACAGCGTGCCGTCGACGGTGTTGTACTCCACCCGACCGGTGTCGGCCGTGTTGGCGAGCATCCCCTCGGACAGCGTCGCCGCGTACGCCCGCAGCAGCTCCCGACCCTCGTCGGCGCGACCCGTGCAGAGGAACAGCCCCTCGTACGAGATCATCGTGTCCCGCGACCACGCCCCGAACCACGGGTACCCGGCCACCACGTCGACCGCCGCCCGGTCGGTGCGCACCACGAACGCGTCGGCGGCCAGCGCCAGGGTGGCGTCCACGTCGTCGGCCGGCTTCGCCGTCGCCACCACCCGCCGGTTGCGCCGCCGGGCGGTCGCCACGATCTCCGTGGCCGGCGGCGGCTCCTCGTCGAGCCGACCGGCCCAGGCCCGCACCGACACCGTGTCGCCGGGGCGTTCCAGCTCACCGGAGAAGCGGCCCGCGTACCAGAGATCCTCGTCCGGGTTCAGGCCACGGTTGGCCTCCTCGCGGTGGTGCACGCCCAGCCACCACTGCCCCTCGGGCGTCCAGCCCGGGCCGGCGAGCCGGTACGCGCCCTCGACCACCGCGCCGTCGGCCACCGCCTCGACCTGCGGGACCGGGCCGTCGGCCCGCCGTTCGCCGTGCGCGTCCCGCCAGGTGCAGGCGGCCGACAACTCCAGTCGCACGGGACCACCGGCGACCAGGCGGTGCACCACCGCGACGCAGGAGCGGCCGGGAAGCATGGCCAGCTCCCGTTCGATGACCACCGCGCCGATCCGCCACCGCCACCGGGGTAGCCCGTCGACCAGGTCGAAGCGTTCCAACAGCTCGAAGCCGCGCGGGTCCACGTCGCCGGAGGCCCACTCGTGCGCGCCGAGGCGGACCCGTGCGCCGGACGGCAGGGTGACCGCCGGATCGAGGCTCACCAGTCCCACCTGACGGGACGCCGGCGTTTCGCCGGGAACCACCAACAGGCCGTGGTAGCGACGTGTCCGCAGCCCGCCGACGGTGCCCATCGCGTAGCCGCCGAGGCCGTCGGGGACCAGCCACTCCCGGCTGGCCGCGCTGGTCAGATCGCCGCAGACCTGCGGGCCGAACCGAATGTCGATCAAGTTTCCTCCACCGGCGGCAACGTGTAACACGCCACGACGAGAATGGCCGCTGTGGTCAAGTCCCGCGGCGACGTCAAAGATGTGCACGTGATCACTGACCGATCGTCCTCCGACGCCTCGCCACCCGACGCTGAGCGGCTCCGGCTCGCCCAGGCCGACTCGGGGGAGCAGGACTGGCGTGCATGGGGTCCCTATCTGTCCGAGCGGGCGTGGGGGACGGTACGGGAGGACTACAGCGAGCACGGTACGGCCTGGGACTACTTCCCGCATGACCACGCGCGGTCCAGAGCCTACCGGTGGAGTGAAGACGGGATGGCCGGCGTCTGCGACGAACGACAGACCTTCGCGTTCGCCCTCGCCCTCTGGAACGGCAAGGACCCGATCCTCAAGGAGCGGATGTTCGGCCTCGGCGGCGACAGCGGCAACCACGGCGAGGACGCCAAGGAGTACTGGTGGTACGAGGACTCCACGCCCACCCACTCCTGGATGCGCTGGCGCTACCACTACCCGCAGGCCGCCTTCCCGTACGACGAACTCGTCGCGGTCAACGCGTTGCGCGGCCGTGACGACACCGAGTACGAGCTGGTCGACACGGGGATCTTCGACGACGACAGGTACTGGGCGGTGACGGTCGACTACGCCAAGGCGTCCCCGACCGACCTCTGCATGGTGGTGACCGTGGCCAACCGGGGCGACCAGGCGGCCACCCTGCACGTCCTGCCCACCCTGTGGTTCCGTAACACCTGGTCCTGGGGTCTGCCCGGCGGCGACCGGATCCCCCGGCTGACCGGTCAGGGCACCCGCCTCGTCGGCGAGCACCGGGTGTTCGGCCAACTGCTGCTGGAGGGCGACGGCGGCCCGGTGCCGCTGCTCTGCGACAACGACACCAACGCCGAACGGCTCTGGGGTCTGCCCGGCCGCTCCCCGTACCCGAAGGACGGCATCAACGACCACGTCGTCAACGGCGCGGCAACGGTCAACCCGGCCCGGGAGGGCACCAAGGGCGCGCTGCACTACGTGCTCGACGTGCCGGCCGGTGGGCAGCGTCAGATCCGGCTGCGACTGACCCGCACCGCGTCGCCACCGGCCGCCGCGCCGCCGCCCCCGGCCGACCTCAGCGACGGCTTCGAGGCCGTGGTGTGGGCGCGGCGGGCCGAGGCGAACCGGTTCTTCGCCGGCGTGATCCCGCCGGCCGCCACCCCCGACGAGGCGCTGGTCGCCCGGCAGGCCATCGCCGGGCTGATGTGGGGCAAGCAGTTCTACCACTTCGACGTCAAACGCTGGCTCGACGGCGACCCGGGCTCGACCCCGCCGGCCGGGCGCCGGCACGGGCGCAACAGCGCCTGGTGGCACATGACCAGCTTCGACGTCATCTCCATGCCGGACCCGTGGGAATACCCCTGGTACGCGGCCTGGGACCTGGCGTTCCACTGCGTGAGCATCGCCCGGGTCGACCCGGGCTTCGCCAAGGAGCAGATCCTGCTCCTGCTCCGCGAGTGGTACCTGCACCCCAACGGGCAGATCCCGGCGTACGAGTGGGCGTTCGGCGACGTGAACCCGCCGGTGCACGCGTGGGCGGCGCTGAAGGTGTTCGAGATCGACGGCGGCCGGGACTACGAGTTCCTGGCCCGGGTGATGCACAAGCTGCTGCTCAACTTCACCTGGTGGGTCAACCGCAAGGACACCGGCGGCAACAACGTCTTCGAGGGCGGCTTCCTCGGGCTGGACAACGTCGGGCCGTTCGACCGCTCGGCGGCGCTGCCGGTCGCCGGGGTGCTGGAGCAGTCCGACGGCACCGGCTGGATGGGCATGTACGCGCTCAACCTGCTGGACATCGCGATCGTTCTCGCCGAACACGACCGGACCTGGGTGGACACCGCCACCAAGTTCTTCGAGCACTTCGCCTACATCGCCGCCGCCGCGTACGAGCAGGGGTTGTGGGACGACGAGGACGCCTTCTTCTACGACGTGCTGCGCCTCGCCGACGGCACGAAGGTGCCGCTGAAGGTCCGCTCCGTCGTCGGGCTCCTGCCGCTGGCCGCCACCACCCGGCTCACCGCCCGGACCCTGCACCACCTACCGGAACTGGGTGCCCGGCTGCGCTGGTTCCTCACCAACCGCCCGGAGTACGCGCAGGTGATCGGCACCCGCCGGCTGGGCCCCGATGGCCGGCAGCAGCGACTGCTGTCCATGGTCGGCCCGGAGCAGGTGGTACGCCTGCTCGCCCGGATGCTCGACCCGGACGAGTTCCTCTCCGACTTCGGCCTCCGTACGCTGTCGCGCGCGCACCTGGACAAGCCGTTCTCGGTGAGCCTTGGCGGGCAGGAGTTCTCGGTCGGCTACGAGCCGGCCGAGTCGACCAGCGGACTGTTCGGTGGCAACTCGAACTGGCGCGGTCCGATCTGGATGCCGACGAACTTCCTGCTGATCAGCGCGTTGCGCGACTACGCGGCGTTCTTCGGCGACGACCTCCAGGTGGAGTATCCGACCCGCTCCGGGGTCAAGCACACCCTGGACGAGATCGCCGACGACCTCTCCGCCCGGCTCATCTCGCTCTTCACCCAGGACGACTGGGGTCGACGGCCGATCTACGGTGCCGCTCAGATGTTCCAGACCCACCCGGACTGGCGCAACCTGATCGCGTTCCCCGAGTACTTCCACGGCGACAACGGGGCCGGCCTGGGCGCGTGGCACCAGACCGGCTGGACCGCCCTGGTGGCCGACCTGATCCTCACCCTCCGCCGCTGACCCCCCTTCGGCCCCGCCCCGCCGCCCCAACCCGCCCCGCCCGCGCTGCCCGCAAGATCGGCGCAACTTCCCTGATGTTGCTGTCTCGGGGGCGGTCCAAGGCAGCAACATCAGGGAAAGTGTGCGGATCTTGCGGGCACGACGGACCCCCGCCGCCCGGCCTCGGCGCGACCGCTGGCGTGGGCTGCGTCAGATGGTGATCACGCCGAGCTGGATGAGGCTGTCGGCGGTGTCGGTGGTTGCCACCGGGCGGGGCCGCCAGCCGAGGACGTTGCGGGCCTTGTCGTCGCTGATCATCGGCGCCTGACCCTGAAGGGCGGCGGCTCGCGGAACGCCGGCTCGGTCTTCGCGGCTTCCCGAACCTTGTCGTCGCCACACTCCGGGCCGGCACCCGATCGGCCAGGCTCGGCAGGTGCCGCGCGAGCATCGTCGCCAGGTCGAGGAGGCCGCCGTTGTTGCGGACGTGACGCGGGGCGCCGCTCAGCGGTTCGCCCGTTCGATGCCCCGCCGGACGAGGCCGCTGATGCCGGGCAGGGTGACCGCCCGGATGGTCAGGTCGCTCATCCAGACGTGGAATCGGCTGGGTGGCGCGTACTGGGCCATTCCCCGGCGGGCGAGCGCCTGTCGTTTGCCGACCTCGGGGCGGAGTCCGGCCTCCCACTCGGCGAGTGCCGCCGGGAGGTCGTCGGCGTGCCGTCGCAGGGCGGTGCCGAGGTGGTCGGCGCCGGCGAGGGCGAGGGCCGCGCCGTGTCCGGCGAAGAGCGTCACGCACCAGGCCGCGTCTCCGAGCAGGACGACGCGGCCGGTGCTCCAGCGTGGCATGACCACCTGGCTGACGGCGTCGAAGTAGGCGCTGGACGGGTCCTGCGCAAGATGGTCGATGGCGTCGGGCACGCCACCGGCCAGATCTCCGAACGCGGCCCGCAGCGCGTCGACCGGCCCGCGTCCCAGGTCGGCGGCGGGCTCCGTGCGGCGATAGGTGAAGAACGCCGACGACCGCTGCGGGCCCAGGTTGATCATCGCCGCGGTGCGCCCGGGACCGATGTGGGTGGTGGCGGACGACTCGGGCACGCCCGGCATCGGGTGGGGCAGCCCGAAGGCGGCCACGAGGTACGGGAGGTCCACCCGGAAGTCGGGGCCGAACAGGGCGGTGCGGGTGGTGGAGTGCACTCCGTCGGCACCGACCAGCAGGTCGGCCTGTTCGGTGGTGCCGTCGCTCAACTGCACGCGTACGTGGTCGGTGTCCTGGTCGACGGACGTGACGGTGGTGCCGAAGCGGATGTCGACCCGGTCCCGCACCGCTTCGAAGAGGCTGGCTTCCAGGTCGCCGCGGAATACCGAGAGGGCCCGCTTGCCGAGTGCGGCCTCGGCGATGGCGGACGGCACGGTGAACTTGGGCCGTCCGTCGGCGTGGACCAGCACGGTGGTGAACGGGCCCAGGTCGGCGGCGGACAGGGCGGGGAGCAGGCCGAGGCGTTCGGCGGCGTCGTAGCCCGGCCCGATCAGGTTCACCAGGTAGCCGCTGCTGCGTCGGGCCGGGGCCCGTTCGGCCACGAGGACCTGCCATCCGTCCTGGTGGAGTCGGAGGGCTGTGGCCAGCCCGGCTATCCCCGCACCCACGATCACCGCACGTCGCATCGCGCACCTCGCCACTAGAATGAGCATCTGCTCAAACCAGTATGAGCGACTGTTCATACCGACGCAAACGGCGGCGGCGCAACCGCCTAGACTTCAAGCCATGCCGCGCGGTGTCGCCATCCCAGCGCTCAGACAGCAGCTCTTCGCCGCCGTCGAGCGGTTGATCGTGGAAGAGGGGCCGAGCCGGCTCACCGGCCGGGCCGTCACGCGCGAGGCCGGCGTCGCGACCGGCCTGCTCTACGCGCACTTCGCGAACTTCGACGACTTCCTGACCGGGTTCGCGGTCGACCGCGTCTTCCACATCACCGGCGAGGTGGCCGGCCTACCGGAGCGCGCCGGGTCCGGCACGGTCGCCGACAACCTGCGCCAGGCCGTCCTGGCGACACCGCTGGGCACGCTGACGGCGTTGACCCGGCTCACCGCGTTCCGGCCGGAGTTGGCGGCGAACGTCGAGGCGGTCCTGGGCAGTGGGATGTCGGGGCTGCGGGGGGTCGAACGCGCGGTCGCCGACTACCTGGCCGCCGAGCGGACCCGCGGGCGCGTGCCGGCCGGCGTCGACACCGAGGCGCTGGCCCTGGCGGTGGTCGGCGTGCTGCACCACGTCGCGTCGACCGACCCCACCGACCCGACGGCGGCGCACCGGATCCAGCGGGTGATCGGCGCGCTCACCGACGGGTTCCCCGCCGCCGCGCCCTCCTGAGCGCCGCCCTGCCCCGGCAGGTCCGCGCCCGGTGCGCTCCGCGACCTCATCGCGCGAGGCCGGCGGGGGTCGTCGACCAGCCGGGGCAGGAGCGGGCTCAGGTCAGCCGCTGAGCGGCTCGGGTCCGAGGCGGCCCCAGGCCACGAACGCGGCGATCGCGAGGTAGATCAGATTCAGCACGATGAACCTCGCCTCGCCGTAGCGCAGGTGGGTGATCATCGCGCCGACCATCAGCAGGATCCAGCAGATGGCGGTCACCGGCACCAGCACCGGTGCGATGTCGAGCACGCCGGGCAGGACCAGGCCGACCGCGGCCAGGAGTTCGAGGACCCCGAGGGTCTTGACGAAGCCCACGCTGGCGTCGCCGGTCCATCCGCCGCCGTCGTGGGCGGCCAACTTCTGCTTGGGTACGAACGTCTTGGTGATGCCGCCGGCCAGGGCGACTGCGGCCAACAGTCCGGCCGCGATCCACAGTGCCAGGTTCATGAGTGTCCCTCCGTAGTCGCACAGGAGACACCGCCGGCCGGTGCGCTGTGACAGCTCGGGACGTGACGAGGAGCACGGGACGCCCGGTGTCACAGAAGTCGCGGGAGCGGTGTCTGGTGGGCGACGCGGTCGAGTTAGGTCAGACTGGAGGGCGCATGGACGCGGGAGGCGCAACCACGAGCGCGGACGGCCGGGGGGACCGGGCCGTCGACGCGTTCGTCACGCACCGGAACCTGCTCTTCACCGTCGCGTACGAGATGCTCGGCTCGGCCGCGGACGCGGAGGACGTACTCCAGGAGACCTGGCTGCGGTGGGCGGACGCGGATCTGGCGGCGGTGCGCGACCAGCGCGCCTACCTGGTCCGGATCACCACCCGACTGTCGCTCAACCGGCTGCGGGCGGTCGGTCGGCGCAGAGAGTCCTATGTCGGCTCCTGGTTGCCGGAACCGCTGCTGACCGCACCCGACGTCGCCGACGACGTCGAACTCGCCGAGAGCGTCTCGATGGCCATGCTGCTGGTGCTGGAGACACTCGCGCCGACCGAACGGGCGGTGTTCGTCCTCCGGGAGGTCTTCGACCTCGCCTACGACGAGATCGCCGAGGCGGTCGACAAGAGTCCGGCCGCGGTCCGCCAGATCGCGCATCGGGCGCGGGCGCACGTGGCCGCGCGCCGACCCCGGGGGATGGTCTCGGCGGCGGACACGCGGCGGGCGTTGAACGCGTTCCGGCGAGCCGTCGAGACCGGCGACGTGCAGGGCCTGCTCGACGTCCTCGCGCCGGATGTGGTGCTCCTCGGCGACGGCGGCGGGATCAAGCAGGCCGTGCTGCGGCCTGTCGCCGGGGCCGACAAGGTGGCCCGTCTGCTGTGCAGCACACACGCCAGGACCGCGACCATGTCGTTGCACCCCACCCAGGTCAACGGTCACCCGGCGCTGATTCTGCGGCTCGACGGCGCGGTCGACACGGTCCTCGCGCTGCGGCTCGACGATGGTCTGATCAGCGGGGTCTACGCCGTGCGCAATCCGGAGAAGCTGTCGCACATGCGGCGGGCGACCACCCTGCGCCGATGAGAGCACCTAGTACGGGGGAGTGGGTGTCTCCGGTGGCTGTCGACGGGAACGTCGTGTGTCCGCTGCGACGATGCCGAGCAGCACCACGGCGGCAACCGCGCCGGCGGTGACCGGCCGGAGGTGCGGTGCCGCCGGGCTCAGGAGGCCGAGGGTCAGCAGGCCGGCGATCCGGCTTCGGGAGACCCGGCCGAATACCTGGTATTCGAGCGTCGATCGCCCGGCGAGGAAGAGCGCGGGGCCCCCGAGGATGGCGATGAGCCAGGTCGGCGGGAGGTGACCGCGCGGCTCGGTGATGAACAGTTCGAAGCCGACGCCGGTGAGCACGATCCCCGCGATCATGGTCAGGTGGGCGAACGCCATGTCGGTCGCGAGCCGGGTCGGGTTACGGGAACGGTCGACCGCAGTGCCCAGCATCCCCCCGGCCTCGTGGAAGTAGATCCGCCAGAGCAGGACGGTGCTCGCCAGCGCCAGGACGAAGCCACCCGTCTGGTCGGTGTGGAACTCGCTGCCGCTGAAGGCGAGCCCGATCACGAAGATCGCTTCGCCGAGAGCGATGAGGAGGAACTGCTGGTACCGCTCGGCCAGGTGCTCGGCCGCGATCGTCTGGACGCCGAGCCGTCGTGCGCCGAGTCGGGGGGTCGGCCAGCCGAGGAACAGTCCGGTGTAGTCGATCAGGACGGCGAGTGTCCAGAGCGCCCCGCGAGCCCTGCCGTCGTCGACCAGCCCGCCGACGACCCAGAACGGTGCGCTTACGCCGAACCAGAACAGGATCCGGATGGACTGTTGCGGGTCCGGCCGGCCGTGCCCGACGACGCGGAAGAACACCACCCGGCCGATCTGGAGGGTCACCAGGGTGATGGCGAAGAGGGAGGCCCGTGCGCCGAAGCCGTCCGGCACGGCGACGGCCATCGTCATGGAACCGACCAACGTCATGATGATGACGGTCTGGACGATCGGGGTGTCCGGGTCCAGCCAACTGGTCGACCACACCGTCACCGACCAGACCGCCCACAGCGCCAGGAACAGCAGCAGAGCCTGGCCGAGGCCCGCGTACACGCCGCGTTGGCCGTCGGTGAAGTCGGTGATCAGGCGCGCGGAGATCCTGGTCAGGGCGAAGACGAAGACCAGGTCGAGGAAGAGCTCCAGGAAGGTGGCCCGCTGGCGGGTGGTCTCGTTGCGCAGCAACCCGTCGGGGGTGTTCCTCATCGGTTCGCCGCGCGCGGATGTCGCCGACCGATCACGTGCCCTCCCGTCGCGGTGATCTCCTCGCCTAACGAGTCAGGGGCGGCTGTGGCACGTGGAGCGAAGGCGTCGCCTCACCACAACAGTCGCCAATCTGTCACCGGAGGGCTACGGCAGGTGTGCGCGCTTACGCTCGTGGTCGTGCCCGGACCTGCCGAGAAGGCCACTGAACAGGACCGGCGTGACCTCATCGTCACTGTCGCGCGAGAGTTGGCTGAGACGGAGGGCTGGGCGGGTGTCACCACCCGGCGGCTCGCCGAACGCACCGAGATCGACATGGGCGACATCTACCGGCACTTCGCCGATCTGGAGGCGCTGATCGCCGCGGTCGCGGTGTGCGCCTTCGCCGATCTGGCCGCCGACCTCGCCGAGGCGCACGCGGAGACCACCGGCAGCCCGGAGGGGGTATGGCCGGCGGTCGCGTCCGCGTACCTCGACTTCGCGTACACGAATCCCGAGGTCTATGACGCGATGCTCGCGCTGACCCCCGACCTGGCCCTCGGCGTGGACGGGGTGCCGGCCGCGCCGCGGGCGGTCTTCGCCGAACTGCGGGCGGCCCTGACCCCGCTGGCCGAGGGGCGGGACCCGGACACCCTCGCCGAGGTGGGTTGGAGCCTGCTGCACGGCGTGGTGATGCTCACCCGGGGCGGCCGGCTGCGACCCGAGGGGCAGGAGGACCGCGAGGCGCTGATCGCGCAGCGGTTGCTGCGGTGGCCGTGACCACCGCACGGCCCACAGCCGATCGTGGTCAGTTGAGGGGCTCGCGGTCGGCCGGGCCCTCGTCGGCGAACCGGAACGTGGTGTTCAGCTTCGCGTTGCCCAACTCCTTGAGGATGAGGCCGTTGCCGGGGAGGTGCTGGAGGAACCGGGTCTCGCTGCCGATCGCGTACGTGCCGTCGCCCTTGGCGATGATGGTGAACCGCTGGATCGGGTCGTCCTGGTCGCAGACGGCGACTCCGATGGTCAGTTCGGGTTCGATGTCCAGGCCGTTGACCTGCCAGCAGGACGGATCGTCGTTCGCGGGGTGGCCGTCCTTGGTGCCGAATGCCCTGATGACGTACCGGTCGCCGCCGATCGGTGTCGGTACGAACAGGATGCGACCGCCGGTGTCGCCGCCCTCCTCGAGCCGCCCGCTGATCTCCAACGGTTCCCCCGACCCCCGCACCCGGGTGATCGTGATCTCCCGCTTGCCGGACAGCAGCGGGTCGGTCGCCGCCGCCGCCGACGGGGGCGGCGTCGCTGCCGTGGGCGTCGACGTGCCTGCCACGGCACCCGACGGCGTCGGCGTGCCCGCCGCGGTGCCCGGCGTCGGGTCGGCACCGCCGTGGCACGCCACCAGCGCGCTGGTGCAGGCCAGCATCGCCGCGCCGGTGACCCATTTCATGGTGGCCATGTCGTACTCCTCAACAGCGGTCCCGAACCTGGGCGGGAATCATCATGGATGTCGCGTCCCCATGACGGCGGCCGTGCCGCAACGGTTCACGAAAATCCGGAAGATCTCACATCGATCGCCCGCCTATCCTGTCTCTCGGCCTGGCGGGCGATGGCACGGGGAGGGCATGGCATGACGGTCGGCGTGGCGGCGCGACGGCAGGCACAGGTGTTGATCTTCGATGCGGACGACACGTTGTGGGAGAACAACGTCGTCTTCGAGCGGGTGATCGACGACTTCCTGGGCTGGCTGGACCATCCCACCCTGGACCGGGCCGCGCTGCGGGCCGTCCTCGACGACATCGAGCGGGCCAACGCGGTGGCGCACGGGTACGGCAGCAAGGTCTTCCTGCGCAGCCTGGCGGAGTGCCTGGAGCGGCTGCGGGAGCGGCCGGCCACCGACTCCGAACGTCAGGAGATCGACCGGCTGGCGGTGGCGCTCGTCGAGCACCAGGTGGAGCTGATGCCCGGGGTGGCCGACGCGCTCGACGAGTTGGCCGGCCGGCACGAGTTGCTGCTGCTCACCAAGGGCGACCGCGAGGAGCAGCAGCGCAAGCTGGACGCCTGCGGTCTGCTGCACCACTTCGGGGCGGCGCACATCGTCGCCGAGAAGAACGTCGACACGTACCGGTGGCTGACTCGGGAGCACGGCTTCACGCCGGACGGCGCGTGGATGATCGGCAACTCCCCGAAGTCCGACATCCTGCCGGCCCGGGCCGCCGGGTTGAACGCGGTGTTCATTCCGAACGAGAACACCTGGGTGCTGGAGGACGACGAGCTGGACCCGACCGACGGCGGGGTGCTGCGGCTCGCCGCGTTCCGGGACCTGCTGCGCCACTTCTGACCGTCCCGAAGCCGAACAGCGTCGGCGATCATGGTCGCGTTACGCGAATCTGTCCGATTTTCAGCGTGGGATCAGTCCTGACGCCGGTCGTCCGACACGGCTTGTCCGGCCGGTCGGGGCGCGCCTAACCTGGCCCGGCGCTCCCGGCCCCCCGGGGTGTGTCGGGGCGCGTCGGCGTTCGGCGGGTGAGCACCGTGGAGCTGAGTGCGAAGTGGCTGGCTCACCCCGTTCTGGCGCGTGGCGTCGTGCCACGCCCGCGCGGCGGGGTGCCGGAGCTGTCCGCTTTTCCCGCCGGACGGCCGAGGGTCAGGGCCGGGTAGTTGCGGACCCGGTCCTGACCCGGCCCGCGGATCGTTCGAACGGGGCACACCGCGCGCCGGTTCGACTGTCAGGATGGCGGCATGAAACGCAGATCTCTCTTTCTCGGCGCGGCGGCGGGTCTGGTCGCCCCGGCCGCGCTCGCCCCGGCCGCGCTCGCCCCGGCCGCGCCCGCACTCGCGGCGAGCGGCCCGCTGCGCGCGGGCGCAGCCACGGCCCCGCCGCGGCGACCCCCGCCGATGTGGCAGCCCCAGAACCGGGCCAGCGCGCTGACCACGCTGCCGGCGGAGACGAAGCAGGTGATCGTCGTCGGCGCCAGCAGCTACACCACCACCTACGCCACCCTGGAGGCGTTCGTGCGGGTGCGGAGCACCTGGCAGCCGGCCTCGGCGTCGTTGCCCGCCCGGATCGGCTCGAAGGGCTTCAGCGACAACCACGTGGAGGGTGTGCCGACCACGCCGACCGGCGTCTACTCGATCGGCCCCACCATGTACGGCATCGCCGCCGACCCGGGCGTGCGGTTCCCCTACCACCGGCTGGTCAGCGGTGACTGGTGGAACGAGAACCCGTCGTCGGCGCTCTACAACACCTTCCAGCACAGTGCGACCAACCCGGGTGGGGCCAGCGAGGCACTGTGGCAGGAGGTCCCCGCGTACACGCACTTCGCGGTGATCACCTACAACATGCCGCCGAACGTGTCGAAGCCGGTGCCGAACGCGGGCAGCGGGATCTTCCTGCACCAGTTCAGCACCAGCGCCGGCAACGCCACCGCCGGTTGTGTCTCCCTCGCCCACGATCACCTGGTCGACGTGCTCAACTGGCTGGACCCGGCGCTGTCGCCGAGGATCGTGCTCAGCCCGTACGCCCAGCTCAGCCGATACTGAGAGCCGCTGCGGGAGCCGCTGCGGCTCAGCCTTCCTCGCGTCGGACGATCGCCACCGCCACCCGGCAGAACTCGTCCATGTCCGGGTTGAAGCCGGCCGCGATGTCGGGATGCAACCCGGAGCGGGTCTCCTCCAACAGCCGCTGGCAGACCTGCTCGACCGGCTCGCCGGCGTAGCCGGAGCGGACCCGCTCGGTGGCTGCCTGAAGCGCCGAGGTCAGCTGCTCCTCCAGCGGGCCGCGCAGCTTCTGCTGCACAGGATCGAGCCCGCGGGGGTCGAGCGTGACATGTGGCTCCGACATCGGTGCTCCCTTCGTCGGCGTCCGCGATACCCCACCGCGGACGTCGGTCAAACCCCTGTCGGTACGGCGGCGACCCGCACCTGGTACGAGAACTCCTCAGCCGGCTCCTCGCGGTACGACAGCCGGCGGATCTGCCGGTCGTCGTCGTAGAGGGCGACGTCCACCAGCACACCGAGGTGGGTGAGGCCGATGCTCGACACCCGCTTCTTGTCCTGCAACACCGCGCAGACGCCGCCGAGCAGGGTGCTGGCGTCGGACGTCCGGTGCCCGGGCGGGCAGCGCAACACCAGGTCCACCTCGATCGGCCCGGGCAACGGTGTCCAGCCGGTGCGCTGGGCCGCGGCGAGGGCGGCCTGGAGCAGGGTGCGGACCCTCGTCGCCTGCCGGTGCCCGGCGGCGAAGATGGACAACGCTTCGGTCTTGACCGGTGGCAGGCCGCTCACCTCGAATGTCAGGGCGAGAGCGCGGGTGTCCTGCACGACGGCACCTCCTCGTTGGGACGATCCTGCCGAAACGGGGGAGCGGCGGTGGGACGTTCCCGCGATTACCAACCGATCGGGCAGGCATGGGTCGGCCGGAGGCGTGTCGACGACGGCGGCGAACGCGCCAGCTACGGCGCTAGGAAAACGCTAGCCGACGACGCCCGCGCTCGGTAGTCGGTCGTTCACCCGGTGGGGCGTGGTGCGAAGGCGCAGAACTCGTTGCCCTCGGGGTCGGCCAGCACCCACCACCAGTGCGCCTCGTCGAGCGGCTCGCGCAGCAGCGTCGCGCCCGCCGCGATCAGCGCCATCGGCTCCGGGTCGGCCAGCTCGACGTCCCAGTGCATACGGTTCTTGACCGTCTTGGGCTCATCCACCCCGTCGAAGATCCAGTGGTCCCACGGCAGGCCGGCGGACCCGAGCACCAACGCGTCGGTCGATCCGTGTTCGGCGGTGCCGCCGAGCACGCCGGCCCACCAGGTCGCCTGGGCGGCCGGGTCGAGCGCGTCCACCACCAGCTGAGACGGGCCCGGTCGACTGTCGGCGTCGGCCGCGAGCGCACAGAACTCGTTGCCGTCCGGGTCGGCCAGCACCCACCGGCCGTCGTCGTTCGGCTCGCGGACCAGCCGGGCACCGTCCGCCAGCAACGCCGCCGGGTCCGCACCGGGCAACCGCAGATCCAGGTGTACGCGGGTCCTGCCGACCCGGGGCTCCGGAACCTTGTTCACCCAGATCGACTCTGCGGGTGAGCGGGCCGAGCGGGGGTCCACCCGCGTGTCGTCGTCACCGGCGTCGGCCACGTCCCCGTCGAGCATCCGGGCCCAGAAGGCGCCCAGCGCCAGCGGGTCGTTGGCGTCCAGGCAGAGGTCCTTGAAGCGCGCGATCATCGTGCCAGCATGCCTGGTCCCGAGGGGTACCCGCGCCCGTTGCGGTCTCGGCCCCGGCCAGGCCTGCCGCGATCTTGCACTTACTGTCGCGACTTAGGCGGCATTCCACGCTTTTCGACGACCGAAACTGCAAGATCGGCGCGGTTGGCCGGGCCGCGGGGCCGGGGGCAGGCAGGGGCGGGGTGGGGAAGGGGGGGTTAGTGCTGTTTGGCGTACGTGATGAAGGCTTTCCAAGCTGTTGGGTCGACGTGCAGGGTGCCGCCGTCGCGGTCCTTGGTGTCGCGCACCAGCACCACGCTCGGCAGGTTGTCGGCGACCTCGACGCAGGAGCCGCCGTTGCCGCCGGACCGGGTCGACTTTCGCCACTGTGGAGTCAGCATGCCCATGACTTCGCCACTTCCTTGATCAGCTCGGTTGACTGCCGGCGGGGGAGCGCCTCGTTCCGCACGATCTCCCATGTCTTCGCCAGCTTAGCGACGTCGGTCGACGCGTCAACCACCTGCGCGGTGAGCTGGTTGTCGGCGTGGGCCACCCGCTCGCCGTCCGGCATCTCGGCGATGATGAACTGACCGGCCAGCCCCAGGTACATCCCAGCATCCGTCGGGACGATGTGCACCTGGATATGTTCCGCCACCGCCAACTGGGCCAGGTGCTCGCACTGCTCGACCATGAGGCCCGGCTGGTCGAGCACCGGCCGGCGCAGCACCGCCTCGTCCAGCACGGCGATGAGCTGCGGCGGGCGCGGGCGTTGCAGGATCGCCTGGCGCTCCAGCCGGGAGGCGACGATCCGGTCCACGTCCTCGGGGTCGAACCGGCCACCGGCCAGTGTCGCGCGAGCGTACCGCTCGGTCTGGAGCAGGCCCGGCACGTACGCCAACTCGAACCAGCGCAGCGTGGTCGCCTCCCGCTCGAACTCGATCCACTCGCGAAGCCAGGCCGGCTCGGCGTCGAGCCGGGCCAACCCGTCCAGCATGCGGAGGAAGCGCCCGCCGGTCTGGTGGTGGGTGTCGAGCGCCCTCATGTACTCCTTCGTGGGCGGTCGCCCGCCGGTCTCCACCGAGCTGACGTGTGAACCCGAATAGCCGATGCCTCTGCCGAAATCTTCCTGACTGAGCCCTGTTTCCGCCCGGAGCAGGCGCAACTCCTCCAGCACGTAGTCGGTCACGGTCCCCATCGATTCCCCAACCTTCGCTCAGTGTGGCTCGGCGTGTCCCTCATGGGTGCTCACCTGGACGGCTGAGCTGCACGGATGGCGCGAGCACGTATCGACGGTAGTCGCCTCATCACCAGACTGTCACCAGTGGCGGGTCCGCTGGTGGCCGGAGTGGCGGCGGCAGGCTCTGCACCCGGGGTCGCTCCCGTCTCCCCCTTGCGGGAGCGGCCCCCTCACCCACCTTCAGGAGGACGATGTGCTGAGCCCATCGGTGCGGTGGCGGTGATGGTTGTGGTCCGGCCGCCCGTCCCGCACGTCGCCATGCGCCCGCTCTGGCGGTGCCGCAACTGCGGCCGGGAGTGGCCCTGCCAGCCGGCCAAGCTCGCCCTGCTCACGGAGTATCGGGCCGACCGGACCGCGCTGCTGATCTATCTCGGCACTCTGATGTACGAGGCGACGAACCAGCTCACCCAACTCCATCCGGACCACCCGCCGGCCCGGATGACCGAGCGCTTCCTCTCCTGGGCCAGGGCCCGCGGTTGACGGTCGGCGCGCCGTCGTTCAGCCCGGAAAGTGGATCAGCGGCACCCCGTCGGAGTACCCGGGGCCCTCACTGGTCAGCACCGCGGCGTCGTGGGTCAGGCCCGCCACGGCGGCTGCGGCCAGGTCGGGGCGGCGGGGTCCTGCGCTGCCGAGCTGGCGCTGCTCGTACCCTCAAGCGGGTTTGACTCTGGCGGCGTCAGGGTGCGGGCTGACGGCGGCGGTCCGGGCCTCGCGCAGCGACAAGCGGCGTGCCAGCGCCGCGGCGCCCGCGAGCGCGGCCAGGACCATGGCGATCTCCGCGACCACCACCGGCGGTGCCGTGCTGTAGTCCGTGGCCCAGGCGAAGGCGACAGTGATCGGCGTCATGACGAGGCCCGCCATCGGCATGAGGACGCTCATCAACTGAGCCGTCCGCCGGATCATGGGCAGGTCGCGTAACCGGGTCCGCACCGCGATGACCGCTCCTGTGACGACCACGGCGGCCGGTATGCCGTAGTAGACGGCGACGGCGAGCTGGACCGGTACGTCGATCGAGCGGCGGATGTCGACCATGCGGACGAAGGCCGGGTAGGCCACCATCAGGAGGCCGTAGCCGAGCACGACACCGAGCACCGCGCCGATCAGCGCGGTGCCGAGGACGCGGCCGTAGTCGCCGCGCACCCGTTGGACGCCAGCCTCGTCGGCGAGCCGCCGGGCGAAGCCGGCCACGTCCCCGCCGATCAACTGCGCGGGATCGCCCCCGTCGGCAGCGGCGGCCCGCAGGTCGAGGCGCAGGTCGGCGGCGAGTGTCGCCCGGTCGGCCGAGCCGACCCCGTACCCCCGCCACGCCTGGTCGGCTTCGCCCAGAATGCTGTCGATGGTGTCCATGGGTCAACTCCTCGTGGTGTTGGGCTCGAGCGGGCGGAGAACGGCGTCGACGGTGTCGGTGAAGCGGTCCCACTGTTTCTGCCAGGCATCGAGGTGGATCCGACCGGGCGCGGTCAGCGCGTAGACCTTTCGCGGCGGGCCGGTGGGGCTGACCTGCTGTTCGTGAGCGACAAGGCCGAGTCTGCGCATGCGCGTCAGCAGGGGATAGATGGTGCCGTAGCTGATGGCGCCGAAGCCGGCTGTCTCCATCCGCCGAACCAGCTCGTAGCCGTGCGCTGGCTCGCGTGCCAGCAGCGCTAGCAGGCACATGTCCAGTGCGCCCCGCAGGAGTTGGGTCTGCCGGTCGCCGTCCTCGATGGACTCGCCCTCCGCCGCCGCTATCATGCGGCACATACTACCGGGCTATTCGGCGTCACGATATACCGGCGTGAACATCCGCTGTGACAGCCAGGTTTCGCGGCTTCACGGGTGGGGCAGAGTACCCGCTACAGAGCGTCTGAGCCGGTGTTTCCGCAGCTTGCCGACTCGGAATCGGCTCGCCGTGCGCCGGGGCACGGATGCCCTCCCCGGTCTTTCGCCGAGGAGAGGGGGAGGGCGATGACGGACCCCGAAACGGCTCGACACCGACGCCGGCCGGTAGCACGGCTGGGCGCGGCGGCCGCCGCGCTGGCACTCGTGGCGCCGCTGGCCGCGTGCGGCAGGGACGACGCTGGTGGCCCACCGACGATCAACCTGTACTACCCGCCCGAGCAGAACCTGCAGAAGGTCGTCGACGACTGCAACGCGCAGGCCCAGGGACGCTACGAGATCGCCTACCGGGTGCTGCCCCGGCAGGCCGACGACCAGCGGGTGCAGATGGTGCGCCGGCTGGCCGCCGAGGACGACGGGATGGATCTGCTCGGGCTGGACGTCACCTGGACCCAGGAGTTCGCCAGCGCCGACTGGATCCGCGAGTGGACCGGCCAGGACAAGGCCGAGGTCGAGCAGGGCACGCTCGCCGGGCCGTTGGACACCGCCCGCTACCAGGACAAGTTGTACGCGGCACCGAAGAACACCAACGTCCAGCTGCTCTGGTACCGCAAGGACCTGGTGCCGCAGCCGCCGACCACCTGGGACCAGATGATCAGCGCGGCCCAGCAGCTCAAGGACCAGGGCAAGCCGTACCAGGTGCTCACCATGGGCGCGCAGTACGAGGGTCTGGTCGTCCTCTACAACACCCTCGCCGAAAGCGCTGGCGGGAAGATCCTCAACGACGACGGCACGAAGGCCGAGATGGACGAGGGCACGGTCCGGGCGTTGGAGCAGCTGAAGAAGTTCGCCACGTCGGGCGTGACGTCGCCGTCGTTCAGCAACGCCACCGAGGACCCCGTTCGGCTGGAGTTCCAGTCCGGCGCGGGCGCGTTCCAGGTGAACTGGCCGTTCGTCTACCCGGCTCTGCAGGAGGCGAACCCGGACCTGGCCAAGCAGGTCGGCTGGGCCCGGATCCCGGGCATCGACGAGGGCACCCCCAGCAAGGTCACCATCGGTGGGGTCAACCTGGCGGTCAGCTCCTACTCCACGCACCCGGAGCAGTCCTTCGAGGCGGCCCGGTGCATCCGCAGCGCCGAGCACCAGAAGTTCTCCGCCATCAACGACGGTGTGCCGCCGACCATCGAGGCGGTCTTCGACGACCCGGAGATGGCCGAGGCGTACCCGATGAAGGACACCATCCTGGAGGAGCTGAAGGAACCGGCGACGCGTCCGCTGACCCCCGCCTACCAGAGCATCTCCACAGTGATGTCGGCGATCCTGTCGCCGCCGTCCGGCATCCGCCCGCAGCAGACCGCCGACGAGCTGCGCGACGCCATCGCCGACGCCCTCCAGTCCAAGGGGGTCCTGCCGTGAGTATCAACGCCAGCCCGACCGGCGCCGAGGTCGCCGCCGAGGAAACCCAGCGGCCCGCCTCCGTACCGAAGCAACGCGGCGGCCGTGGTAAGCCGCCGTTGAGCGAGAACAAGAAGGCCGAACGCCGGCTCGGTCTGCTGCTCTGCGCGCCGGCCGCGCTGGTCATGATCGCGGTGACCGCGTACCCGATCATCTACTCGGTCTGGCTGTCGTTGCAGCGCTTCGACCTGCGCTTCCCCGACCAGCGTGAGTTCATCGGGCTGGAGAACTACGTCACCGTGCTCACCAACGAGTTCTGGTGGACGGCGTTCGGGGTGACCGCGCTGATCACGGTGGTCACCGTCGCCGTCGAGCTGGTGCTCGGCATGGGCCTGGCGATCATCATGCACCGCACCATCGTCGGGCGCGGTCTGGTCCGCACCTCGGCGCTGATCCCGTACGGGATCGTCACGGTGGTCGCCGCGTTCTCCTGGCGGTACGCCTGGACGCCCGGTACCGGCTACCTGGCCGACCTGTTCAGCGACGGCGCGCCGCTCACCGAGCGGGCCAGCTCCCTGGCGATCATCATGCTGGCCGAGATCTGGAAGACCACCCCGTTCATGGCGCTGCTGCTGATGGCCGGGCTGGCGCTGGTCCCGGAGGACCTGCTCAAGGCGGCCTCCACCGACGGCGCGACCGCCTGG
This sequence comes from Micromonospora sp. NPDC047756, assembly GCF_055587245.1. NCBI lineage: Bacteria > Bacillati > Actinomycetota > Actinomycetes > Micromonosporales > Micromonosporaceae > Micromonospora > Micromonospora sp. NPDC047756. Next base: position 38,190 of record NZ_JBVJGQ010000011.1, on the reverse strand, counting down.
CAGAAGTTCACCAAGGTGATGCTGCCGGTGATGAAGCCGGCGATCCTGGTCGCGTTGCTGTTCCGCACCCTGGACGCGTTCCGGGTCTTCGACAACATCTTCGTGTTGACCGCCGGAGGCAACGAGACCTCGTCGGTGTCGATGCTCGCCTACAACAACCTGATCCGGGGTCTCAACCTCGGCATCGGCTCGACGATGTCGGTGCTGATCTTCATCACCGTGGCGATCATCGCCTTCGTCTTCGTGAAGCTGTTCGGCACCGCTGCCCCGGGCAGCGACGACGGGGAGAGGCGCTGACATGGCTGTCGAAACCACGACCAGGGCAAAGCTGCGCTGGGGTCTGCTCGATGTCCTCGTGGTCGTCTTCGCGCTGGTCCCGGTGCTGTGGATCGCGTCGCTGTCGTTCAAGACGCCGGCGACCCTCACCGACGGGAACTTCATCCCCCGGGAGTGGACGCTGGACAACTACCGGACCATCTTCGACACCGACCAGTTCGTCCGGGCGCTGGTCAACTCGATCGGCATCGCGCTGATCGCCACGCTGATCGCGGTGGTGCTCGGCGCGATGGCCGCGTACGCGATCAGCCGGCTGGACTTCCCCGGAAAGAAGCTGCTGGTCGGCGTCTCCCTGCTGATCGCGATGTTCCCGCAGGTGTCACTGGTGTCGCCGCTGTTCGAGATCGAGCGACAGCTGGGGATCTTCGACACCTGGCCGGGGCTGATCCTGCCGTACATCACCTTCGCGCTGCCGCTGGCGATCTACACGCTCTCGGCGTTCTTCAAGCAGATCCCGTGGGACCTGGAGAAGGCCGCGAAGATGGACGGCGCCACCCAGGGGCAGGCGTTCCGGCGGGTGATCGCGCCACTGGCCGCACCCGGGCTGTTCACCACGGCGATCCTGGTCTTCATCTTCTGCTGGAACGACTTCCTGTTCGCGATCTCGCTGACCTCGACCGAGCGGTCCCGCACGGTGCCGGCCGCGCTGTCGTTCTTCACCGGAGCGTCGCAGTTCGAGGACCCCACCGGGGCGATCTGCGCCGCCGCCGTGGTGATCACCGTTCCGATCATCCTGTTCGTTCTCTTCTTCCAGCGTCGCATCGTGTCCGGTCTGACCTCCGGCGCGGTCAAGGGATAGGTGGGTAGTCATGGCTGACATCGTGCTGGACAAGGTGAGCAAGAGCTTCCCGGACGGGACCGTCGCCGTGCAGGACGTCGACCTGGAGATCGCCGACGGCGAGTTCGTGATCCTGGTCGGGCCCTCGGGCTGCGGCAAGTCCACCACCCTCAACATGATCGCCGGGCTGGAGGACATCAGCTCCGGTGAGCTGCGCATCGCCGGGCAGCGGGTCAACGACAAGGCCCCCCGGGACCGGGACATCGCCATGGTGTTCCAGTCGTACGCGCTGTACCCCAACATGACGGTGCGGGAGAACATGGCGTTCCCGCTGCGCCTGGCGAAGCTCGACAAGGAGACCATCGACCGCAAGGTCGACGAGGCGGCGAAGGTGCTGGAGTTGACCTCGCTGCTGGACCGCAAGCCGGCCAACCTCTCCGGTGGCCAGCGTCAGCGGGTGGCGATGGGCCGGGCGATCGTCCGCCAGCCGAAGGCGTTCCTGATGGACGAGCCGTTGTCCAATCTCGACGCCAAGCTGCGGGTGCAGATGCGTACCGTGGTGTCCCGCCTGCAGAAGCAGCTCGGCACCACCACCGTCTACGTCACCCACGACCAGACCGAGGCGATGACCCTCGGCGACCGCGTGGTGATCATGCGCGGGGGCGCGGTGCAGCAGGTCGGGCCGCCGCAGGAGCTGTACGACCACCCCAAGAACCTCTTCGTGGCCGGCTTCATCGGCTCGCCGTCGATGAACTTCCTGCACGCCGCCGTGCAGGACGGCGAGCTGCACACCGCCCTGGGCACCGTGCCGATCGGTGACCGGGTCCGCCGGGAGCTGGAGGCGGCCGACGCGCCCCGCGAGCTGATCCTCGGCATCCGGCCCGAGCACTTCGAGGACGCCGAACTGGTCGACGACGACACCCGTCGGCGGGGGATGGAGTTCGAGGCGCCGGTGGACATCGTCGAGTCGATGGGCTCGGACAAGTACGTCTACTTCACCGTCGAGGGGGAGAAGGCCAGCGCCGCCGAGCTGGAGGAGTTGGCCGCCGACGCCGGCGCCGCCGACTTCGCCGGTGCCGGTGGCAACCTGGTGACCCGGTTGTCCGCCGAGTCCCCGGTCGCCGAGGGGCAGACGCGGCGGGTCTGGTTCAACCTGGAGAAGATCCACCTGTTCGACCCGGCCAACGGCCGCAACCTGACCCTGCAGGAGGGCCGAGCCGCCGGCGCCCTAGCCGACTAACAACCCTCCCCGCGCCCCCGCCCTTCCCCGCGCCCCCGCCCTTCCCCGCGCCCCCGCGCGCCGTTCTCCGCGCGCTCCTTCACGCGCCGATCTTGCACTTTCGGTTGTCGATACAGGTGGGAATGCCCCTTGTGTCGGGACAGAAAGTGCAAGATCGGCGGTGCGGTGTGGTGCGCGGCGCGGCGCGCGGGCGGGGCGAGGTGCGCGGGCGCGCGGGGGCGCGCGGGGGCGGGGTGGGGTGCGTGTTCTGCGGGGTGGGGGTGGGCGTGGGAAGGTGGTCTCGGGTCGCGTTGTGGAGCGGGGGGCGCATGGACCGACGATTGGCCGCGCTGGCCAACGCGCACGGTGTTTCCACCTGGTACGAGGACTGGCGGCACCGCCGTGTCGAGGTCGCACCGCGGACAGTGGTGGGTGTGCTGGGGCTGCTCGGCGTGGACGCCACCAGCCCGGCGGCGATCGCCGACGCGCTCGCCGCCGCCCGTGCGGTCGACCGGAACGCCCTTCCGGACACGGTCGTGCTCACCCACGGTCGCGGCCGGGCGCTGCCCGGCCCGGGGATGGTGACCCTGGAGGACGGTGGCCGTCGCGCGGTCGACGGTGAGCTGCCGGCGGACCTGCCGCTGGGTTGGCACCGGCTGGCCTGTGCCGACCGGGAGGTGACACTGGTGGTGGTGCCGCGTCGGCTGCCGGTGCCGCCGTCCAGCTGGGGGTGGATGCTCCAGCTGTACGCGCTCACGTCGGAGCGTTCCTGGGGCATGGGAGACCTCGGTGATCTCGCCGAGTTCACCGGGTGGGCCGGTGCCACCGGGGCCGGGCTGGTGCTGCTCAACCCGCTGCACGCGGTCGGGCCGGCGCACCCGGTGGCCACCTCACCGTATTCGCCGGCCAGTCGACGCTTCGTCAATCCGCTCTATCTACGGGTCAGCGACACCGCCGCGTACCGGGCGGCGGACCCGGCCACCCGGGCGGTGGTCGACGCGCTGCGCCCCGACCGCGGGTCCCTGATCGACTATGACGAGGTGTGGGCCGCCAAGCGGAGCGCGCTGGAGTTGCTGCACCCGTACGCCCAGCCGGTGGACCTTGCGGCGGACCCGGCGCTGACCAGCTTCGCCACCTGGTGCGCGCTCGCCGAGCGGCATGGCAACGACTGGCGGGCCTGGCCGGCGGAACTGCACCACCCGGACGCGCCGGCGGTCGCCGAGCAGCGTCGGCGTCTCGCCGACCGGGTCACCTTCCACGCCTGGCTGCAACACCTCTGCGACGAGCAGCTCGACGCCGTCACGGCGGCGGCCCGCGAGGCGGGGATGCCGGTCGGTGTCGTGCACGATCTGGCTGTCGGCATCGACCCGGGCGGCGCGGACGGGTGGCAGCTCGCCGACGTGCTGGCCCAGGGGGTGCGGGTCGGCGCGCCACCGGACGACTTCAACCAGCTCGGCCAGGACTGGGGGCTCGCCGCGTGGCGCCCGGACCGCCTCGCCGCCACCGGTTACGCCGCCTACCGGGACATGCTGCGCCGCGTCCTGCGGCACGCGGGTGGCCTGCGGGTCGACCACGTCGCCGGTCTGTGGCGACTGTGGTGGGTGCCGCCGGGCGGCGGCGCTGCCGAGGGCACCTACGTGCGCTACGACGCCGAGGCGATGCTCGGCATCCTCGCGTTGGAGGCGCACCGGGCCGGCGCGGTGGTGGTCGGTGAGGATCTCGGCACGGTCCAACCGGCGGTGACCCGAGGGTTGCGGGGGCGCAACATGCTCGGCTCGACGGTGCTGTGGTTCGCACGCGACGAGGCCGGGGACTTCGTCCCGCCGGCCCGGTGGCCGCGCAACGCCCTCGCCACCATCTCCACCCACGACCTGCCCACCGCGCCGGGCTTCCTGACCGGTGAGCACGTGCGGGTGCGCGACGAGCTGAAGCTGCTCAGCACCGACGTGGCGGTGGAGCGGGCCCGCGCCGCCGCCGACCGGGACCGGCTGCTGGGCATGTTGCGTGCCGAGAATCTGCTGCCCGAGCCGACTCCGCGGCCACCGTCCGTCACTGTCGCCTCCGCGGGTGCAGAGCAAAGGACGGATTCCGGTTCGGCGCTGCCCGACGCGGGCGCGGCACCCGACGACGGCGAGGTGGTGGTGGCGATGCACGCAGCACTCGCGGCCAGCCCGACCCGGCTGCTCGGCGTCTCCCTCTACGACGTGCTGGGCGAGGTGCGCCAACCCAACATGCCGGGCACCGTCGACGAGTATCCGAACTGGCGGCTGCCGCTGCCGGCCAGCGTGGCGCAGATCCGCGCGGACCCCCGGGTGGCCCGGATCGTCGACCTGCTCAGCGCCGCCCGCCCACGACCGGCCGACCCGTCGCCGCCGGGTCAGGTCAGCCAGTCGAAGCGGGCTGGCAGCCCGAGGAATTCGGCGTAGCGCCCGAGCGCCTGCTCCGCCCGGGCCCGCGCGGCGGCGTCGAGCGTGGTGAGCGGCTGGACCGTCACGGTGACCGCCGTGCGGCCGATCTTGCGTTTCCACACGCCCACCACCCGGCCGGCGCGGACGACTGTGGCCTGGAAGATGCCGTTGTTGCCCGGCACGACGGCCGCCTGGTGAGCGGGGTCGAGCATCAACGTGCGGTCGCGGTAGCCGAGCAGGTACTCGTCGAAGCCGGGCAGCGCCAACACGTCGTCCGGCGCGGTGCGGGGCGCGTCGGCCAGGGCCGCGTCGACGTACATCGCGGTGCCGTCGACGCGTACCGTGCTCAGCGCGTCGTCGGCGGCGGCCAGTCCGCGCCGGGCGTCGGTCACTGTGAGGCCGCTCCACCCGGCGAACTCGCGGTCGGTGACCGGGCCGTGCCCGCGGACGTAGCGGTGGGCGAGCAGGGCCAGCGCCTCGTCCCGCTCCAGCCGCTGGGACGTGGGCGCCCACTCGTCGAGCAGGGCGAAGGTCTGCTCGGTGCCGACGTTCGGCGCCACGCAGGTCACGCCGCGCGTGCTCGCATACCACAGCAGGTGGTAGCCACGTTGCCCGTCGGTGCCCAGGCCGGCCGCCCGCAGGGTGGCAAGGCACTGCGCGCGGGTGAGTCGACCGCCGCCGGCCAACGCGGTGCCGAGGACGTCGACCGCCCGGTCCGCGTCGGCCTCGCTCAGCCCGAGCTGCGCCCGCCGGGTCGCCGCGCCGGCCAGGGATCGTACGCCCGTCAGCTCCAGCATCCAGCGGGCATCGGCGGACGGAACGAGGTGCACGGTGCCCCGCATCGGCCAGGTGCGCAGCGCCTCACGCCGCTCCAACGCCGCCTGCACGTCGGTCACGCCGCGACCGGGCAGCCGGGCGCCCAGCGACCACAGCCCGCTGGCCAGATCCTGTGCCTGCATCGCGCCGAACCACTCGACCACCTCGGCGACGGTGCCGGGGCGGGTGCTCGGGTGCGGGCGCAGCAGCAGGCTGGTCATCCGCAGCGCCAGCGCGTCGGCCGCGCCGAGGTCGACAGGCATCCTGCGCTCCTTTTCGTGGCCGGGCGGCCAGCCTAGGCCCGCGCGCCGACACTCCTGCTGGTGGGAGGCGTAACGGCGGTCGGCGGGGGAATGCGGCTCGCCGGAAGTACGCGCGCCGCGCGTACGGAAGGGAATCTCATGACTGCCGCAAGCGAGCCGGCGCGGGGCGCCGGCGTGACGGCCGGGTCCCGCGGCCATCGCGGGGACGCCCGCGCGAAGACGAGCGCCGCCGCGACCTTCGCCCTGGTGTTCGGGGTGGCCGCTCTGTTCAGCGTGTTGACGGCGATCCTCGCCTGGCTGGGGTTGGTGCTCGGCATCATCGGGATCATCCTGGGCATCGTCGGCCTCAAGATGGCGCGTCGACCCGGGGTCACCGGTCGTGGCGTGTCGATCGGCGGCCTGGTGCTCAGCATCCTGGCCGTGCTGATCGGGCTCGGCCTGGCCGCGGGTATCACCACGTTCGTCAACAACGAGAACGCGGTGGACCGCCTGCAGACCCAGGTCGACAAGCTGCGCGACAAGATCGACTGACCCGCGCGTGCCGGTCTGGGCCGGCCCGCCACCCGTCCCGGCCGGCCACAGTAGGGTGGGCGGCGTGCTCCGCCAGGTCACCGCGATCCGTTACGTCACCCCGCTGCGCGAGGGTGGGTCGCTGCCGGGCGTGGTGGAGGCCGACGACCTGGGCACCTACGTGGCGAAGTTCCGAGGCGCCGGGCAGGGGCCCAAGGCGCTGATCGCCGAGGTGATCTGCGGTGAGCTGGCGCGACGGCTGGGGTTACGGGTGCCGCCGCTGGTGGTCCTCGACGTCGACCCGGTGATCGGGCGGGCCGAGCCCGACCAGGAGGTGCAGGAGCTGCTGCGCAGCAGCGGCGGCGCCAACCTCGGGATGGACTTCCTCCCCGGTGCGCTGGGCTTCGACCCGGTGGCCCACCCGGTCGACCCGACGCTGGCCTCCCGGGTGCTCTGGTTCGACGCGTACGTGGAGAACGTCGACCGGAGCTGGCGCAACCCGAACCTGCTGGTCTGGCACCGGGAGCTGTGGCTCATCGACCACGGCGCCTCGCTGTACTTCCACCACAACTGGCCGCGCGCCGAGGCCGCCGTGCACCGGGCCTACCGCGCGGAGGACCACGTGCTGGCGCCGTACGCGTCGAGGCTGGCCGAGGCCGACGCCGAGCTGGCCCCCCAGGTCACCCCGGAGCTGCTCACCGAGGTGCTGGCCCAGGTGCCGGGGGAGTGGTTGACCGCCGCCGACTTCGAGACGGCCGACGCCGCGCGCGGCGCGTACCTGGATCACCTGTCCCGCCGGGTCGCCCGCACGGCCGACTGGCTGCCATCGGGGAGCGGGGCATGAGGCAACCCTTCGAGTACGCGCTGATCCGGCTCGTGCCCCGCATCGAGCGCGGTGAGCAGATCAACGTCGGGGTGTTGCTCTACTGCCAGCAGCGCGACTTCCTGGCCGCGCGCACGCACCTGGACGCCGACCGGGTGCGCGCACTGGCGCCCGACGTCGACCTGCCGGCGGTGGCCGCGGTGCTCGACTCCTGGGACCGGACCTGCTCCGGTGACGGGCCGGCGACCCGGATGCGCCTCGGTGAGCGGTTCCACTGGCTGGCCGCGCCGCGTAGCACGATGATCCAGACCGGGCCGGTGCACACCGGTCTCACCGCCGACCCGGCTGCCGAGCTGGACCGGTTGATGGCGACCCTGGTCCGCTGAGCCGGAGCGTGGGAGTGCTGATCGTCCCCTGATCGCGCTACGCCAGCGCCGTTGCTGGCGGAGCGCGATCCCCCGTTCAGGTGCCCGGTGCGGGGCGGCGGCTCGATCCCGCCGGCACCGATGGCACCAGGATCGTCGTCCGGGCGTGGCGGCGGGCCGGAACGACCGGGAAGTTGCGGAAAACTTGAGCCGGCGGACCGGTAGCCAGCGGCCCCGGTGGCGCTCGTTAGAGCGCGTCCGCAGCGGGTAGTCGCGGGAGCTGATCCGAGACGAGAAGGGGACACTCTGATGGCTGCCCAGACCAAGGTAGCGGTGATCTACTACAGCGCCACCGGTATCACGTACCAGATGGCGCAGGCCGTGTGTGAGGCCGCCGGGGACGCCGGTGCCGAGGTACGCCTGCGCAAGGTGCGCGAGTTGGCGCCGGACGAGGCGATCCGCTCCAACTCCGGGTGGCAGGCGCACCACCTGGAGACGCAGGACGTGCCCGAGGCGATGATCGACGACCTGGCCTGGGCCGACGTGGTGATCCTCGGCGCGCCGACCCGATACGGCATGATCGCCGCTCAGCTGAAGCAGTTCATCGACACCACCGGCCCGCTCTGGGCCCAGGGCGCGCTGGCCAACAAGGTCTACTCCGCCTTCACCTCGACGGCGACCTCGCACGGAGGGCAGGAGACCACGCTGACCTCGCTCTTCAACGTCTTCTACCACTGGGGCGGTGTGGTGGTGACCCCCGGTTACACCGACACCAGTCAGTTCATCGCCGGCAACCCGTACGGTCCCTCGCACACCAGCAACAACGGGGAGATCGCCCCGGACGCCGTGGCGCTCGGGGCCTGCGCGCTGACCGCCCGGCGTGCCGTGCTGCTGGGAACCGCGCTCAAGGCGGGCCTGTCCGGCTGACCGAACGAGGGTGACCGGTGGCGCGGGCGGGGGCTCTCGGCCCGTCCGCGCCACCGGCCCATCCAGCCCTACCCCCGGGCCGGGACGATCATGCGCCTTCGCGGGTCGCGGACAGCTCGTCCGGGCGTGACGCGGGCAGCAGCTCGGTCAGCAACTCGCTCAACACGGCGAGCCCGTCGGGGCTGAGCACCGACTCGGCGTGGAACTGCACCCCGGCGAAGCCGCGGCCCCGCAGGGCGTGCACGGCGCCGTCGTCCGGGTCGCGGGCCAGCTCCACCGGCCCGTACGCGGTGGCCAGCCGGTCGGCGTCGGAGCGGGCGGTGAACGTCGAGTAGAAACCGACCCGGCGGGAGCGGCCGAACACCGTCACCTCTCGCTGCAACCCCTGGTAGGGCGCGTCCCGGCGGTGCAGCGTCAGCCCCAGCAACCCGGCCAGCACCTGGTGGCCGAGGCAGACCGCGAGGGTGGGACGGCCGGTGGTCAGCAGCCCGGTCAGCAGGTTGCGCAGCGCCAGCATCTTCGGCTCGTCCGCGCTGCCCGGGTCGCCCGGCCCGGGACCAGCGACCACCAGGTCGTAGTCGTCGACCGGGCCGCTGGTGTGCCAGGCGCGGGTGGTCACCGCGAGACCCAACGCGCTCAGTTGGTGGGCCAGCATTGCGGTGAAGGTGTCCTCGGCGTCCACGATCAACGCTCGGCGGCCGACCAGCCCCGGCAGTCCGGGCGCGTCCGGTGACCGCTGGTCCAGCCAGAACCGTGCCAGCGGGGCGTTACGCGCGGCCAGCGCGTCGCGTACCGCCGGGTCGTCGGCCAGCCGCGCGACCGGCCCGCGGTCGCCGACGGACGCCGCCGGCCCGAGGCCCAGCGCGGCCAGCACCCCGGCGGCCTTGGCGTGCGTCTCGGCCACCTCGCCGGCCGCCGTCGAGTGCCGGACCAGGGTCGCGCCGACCGGCACCCGCAGCCGGCCGGTCGGGGAGATCTCGGCGGTCCGGATCAGGATCGGGGCGTCGAGCGTCTGCCGGCCGGCCTCGTCGTGGCCGAGCAGCGCCAGCACGCCCCCGTAGTAGCCCCGGCCCCGGCGCTCGTGCCGGGCGATCACCCGGCAGGCGTTCTCGATCGGGCTGCCGGTGACGGTGGGGGCGAACATCGTCTCGCGCAGCACCTCCCGCACGTCGCGGGTGCCCCGCCCGGCCAGCAGGTACTCGGTGTGCGCCAGGTGCGACATCTCCTTGAGCTGCGGTCCGATGACCTGCCCACCCTGCTCGGCGACGGCGGCCATCATCTTCAGCTCCTCGTCGAGCACCATGTAGAGCTCTTCGATCTCCTTCGGGTCGGCGAGGAAACGCAGCAGCGCCGCGGTGTCCGCGACGCCACCGGGGCAGCGGAAGGTGCCGCTGATCGGGTTCATCATCACCAGCCCGTCGTCGACGCTGACGTGGCGCTCCGGGCTGGCGCCGACCAGCGTCCGGGCGCCGGTGTGCACCACGAACGTCCAGTACGCGCCGCGCTCGGCGATCAGCAGCCGGCGGAGCGCGGCCAGCGCGGCCCCCAACGGTGAGCCCTGCACGGTGGCGTGCAGGGCGCGGTGGATGACGAAGTTCGCGCCCTCGCCGCGGCCGATCTCCTCGGACAGCACCCGCTGCACGGTCCGCGCGTACTCGTCGTCGCTGACGTCGAAGCCCGCGTCGGTGGTGCGCACCGGTTCGTCGGGCAGCGCGGCGAGGGCGTCGGTCAGGGTGATCCGTCGGTGTTCACGGACCCGGAGGAACTCCAGCGGGGCGGCGTCGTCGACGCAGGCGAAGCCACGCTCGGAGATCTGCCGGTACGGCACCAGGGCCAGCGTCCGCGCCCCGGGCGGGCCCGCCGGCAGCGGGAGGTCGCTGAGTTTCTCGACGGTGTCGACCGGGCCGGTCAACAGGTCCAGCTCGTCCGCGCCCTCGCGGCGTAACAGCGCGAAGGGGCCGGGGTCGACGCCGTGGGCGACGGCGGCGAGCAGGTCGGTCAGGTGGGTCATCGGAGTCTCCGTCGGGCCGGGTGCCGCCGTCGGGCGGCTCTTCGGCCGGGAGATCCGGCGACCGCCTCGATGGCGGCCGCGTGGATGGAGCTACGCGCGGGAGATGGCCGCCGGGTCGGCGGGCCACCAAATGGTCAACTGCGCGAGCATGTGATCCACCCTACGCGCCCGTCGGCCGGCTGGCACGGGGTAACTTGACCGTCGATGAACATTCTCGCGCTCGATCTGGGCACCTCCTCGGTACGCGGGCTGGTGCTGGACGCGGACACCCAGCCGCTGCCCGGCGCTCTGGCCCGCCGCAAGATCGACCTCGCCATCGGCGATGACGGCACCGGCACGCTGTCCGGTCGGGACTATCTGGCCAGCCTGGTCGAGTGCCTGGACGAGCTGGCCGACTCGGGGCACCTGCACGATGTCGGCCTGGTGGCGGTCTCCGCCCAGTGGCACTCGGTGCTTCCGTTGGACCGCGACGGCGCCCCGATGGGCCCGGTGGTCACCTGGCTGGACACCCGGCCCGCCCCGGTCGGGCGCACCCCCGGGCCGGCCGACCCGGACGGCTTCCACCAGCGCACCGGCTGCTGGTGGCACCGTTCGTACTGGTCGATGCGGTTGCCCTGGTTGCGTGAGCAGTCCGGCACCCCGATCGCCCGGTTCGTGGGTCTGCCCGAGTACGTGCTGGGCGAGTTGCTCGACTCGGCGCCGATGTCGATCTCCCAGGCCTCCGGCACCGGTCTGCTGGATCTGCGCACCCTGAGCTGGGACGAGGAGGCGCTGACGCTGGCCGAGGCGCGGCCGGCGGAGCTGCCGCCGCTGGGTGAGCTGGACTGGCACGGCCGGCTCCGGGTCGACCTGGCTCGTCGGTGGCCGCAGTTGGCGAAGGCCCGCTGGTCGCCGCCGGTGGGCGACGGCGGGGCGTCGAACGTCGGCTCGGGCTGCGTCGACCCGAGCCGGGTCGCTGTCACGGTGGGCACCTCCGCCGCCGTACGGCTGATGCAGCGGATCCCGGCGGGCGAGCCGATGCCGCGCCTGCCCGAACGGCTTTGGCGGTACCGGGTCGACCACGAGCACGTGGTGACCGGGGCCGCGTACGCCAACGGGGGCAACCTCTTCGCCTGGGCGAACCGGGAGCTGCGGTTGCCGCAGGGCGCCGAGCTGGACGCGGCGTTGGCGCTGGTGCCGACCGGTGGTGGCCGGCCGGCGAACCCCCGCTTCGGTGGCGACCGGGCGCCGGGGCTGGCCCCGGCGGGCAGTGGTGAGCTGCGCGGTCTGAGTTTCAGCACCACCTCGGTCGACATCCTGGCGGGGCTGATGCAGGGGTTGTGTGAGCTGGTCGCCGAGGATCTCGGGGTCCTGGAGTCCACAATCGACAAGCCGGTGGGCGTGGTGTTGGGCGGTGGTGCGGTGGCGGCCTCGGTGTGGTGGCGGCAGGCCTTCGCGACCGCGCTCGCCCCGCGACCGGTGTCGCATCAGCGCAACCCGGAGATCGGTGCCACCGGTGCCGCGTTGGTGGCGCTGGGGCGCTTCGGTGACGCGATCCAGCTCGCCGACATCGGCCGGACGGACGAGCTGGTTTTACCGACCACGGCAGGACGTTCCCACCCGCAGTATCCTTCCTGAACCTCGGCCTCGCCCGGGCCGTTGACAGCGGTACCGAGCCTGGTTGGATGGACTGCGCTCCCCCGACCGCGGTGGACGCGGTAGGACGGAGGAGGCAGGGTGGCGGCAGGTCCCGACCCGGCGAACGGCGCGGTGTCGAACCATCGCCGGCGTCGCTTCGATGTCCGAGTTGTTCCGCATCGACGGCGGTCGCCGTTCCGGCTGCGCGACTGGCGGATGAGCACGAAGCTCGCCACCGTGCTCGTGGTGCCGTCGATGGCGTTCCTCCTGCTCGCCGGGGTGCAGACCAGCACCCTGGTGGGGCGGACGACGGCGTTGAACGACTTCTCCAGTCAGGTCGGCATCGGCCGGCAGATCACCGCGGCGGTGCACCAGCTCCAGCAGGAGCGGGACCGCTCGGCGGGGGAGCTGGCGGAGCTGCGCAAAGGTGGTGACCGGCAGGCCACCGCGAACGACCTGAAGCCGTTGCAGGAGGCCACCGACAAGGCCATCGTGGACCTCAGCCGGGCCGCCGAGCCGTTGGCCGACGCGGACGCGTCCTGGCGGGTCGCCTTCTCCGAGGCGTTGGAGACGTACGACCAGGTGGTCGACATCCGCTCGGCGATCCCCCCGGCGGTGCTCAGCAACGAGACCGTCCTGGGCAACTACAACCGGGCCGTCGCGGCGTTGCTCGACCTGCTGGCAGAGCCGACGCCGGGGCAGAACCAGCCGGCGTTGAACGACGCGGTGCTGCGCTACGTCCAGTTGGCCCGGGTCAAGGAGCTCTCCTCCCGGGTGGGGGCCCAGCTCTACGCCGCTGCCCGTGCCGGCGCGTACGGCACCGAGGACCGGGTGGTCCTCGCCGACCTGCGCGGTCAGCAACTCACCGCGCTCGGCGCGTTCCGGGTGGCCGCGACCAGTGAGCAGATCCGCCGCTACGACGAGACCTCGGTGTCGCCGATGTTCCTGGTCGCCACCGGGTTGGAGGAGCGCAGCCTGTCCTCCGGCGGCGCGTCGCCGCAGGTGCTGCCGTCGGAGCAGTGGTGGTCGGCCAGCCAGCAGCGTCAGGAGCTGCTGCGTCAGCTTGAGGCGGGGGTGCTCGACGACGCTGTCCGGCAGGCCGAGGAGGCCAGCGACGATCAGCTGCGCACGACCCTGCTGGTCGTCGGCGGGGTGGTCACGGTCCTGCTGGCGGCACTGCTGATCTCGTTGCTCATCGGTCGCTCGGTCGCCCGGTCGATGCGGCTGCTGCGCAGCCAGGCGTTGCGGATCGCCCAGGTCGAGTTGCCGGACGCCCTGGACCGGCTGAAGACCGTCACCGGTGGGGTGCCGCGCATCGACGTCGCGCCGGCGGTGGTCCGGTCACTCGACGAGATCGGCGAGCTGGCCGAGGCGTTCGTGGCGGTGCACCGCAGCGCGGTCACGGTCGCCGTCGAGCAGGCGCTGATGCGGCGCAACGTCAACGCGATGTTCGTCAACCTGGCCCGCCGCAGCCAGGTGCTGGTGGAACGTCAGCTTGAGCTGTTGGACGACCTGGAGCGCGAGGAGAGCGACCCGGACCAGCTGGAGAACCTGTTCAAGCTCGATCACCTGGCCGCCCGGATGCGCCGTAACGACGAGAGCCTGCTGGTGCTCGCCGGCACCGACTCCACCCGCCGGTGGAACCGGCCGGTCGGGCTCGGTGCGGTGCTGCTGGCCGCCGCCGCGGAGATCGAGCAGTACCAGCGGGTCCGGATCGAGTCGGTCGCCGATGTGCACGTGGTTGGGCACGCCGTCGGCGAGTTGGTGCACCTGCTGGCCGAGCTGCTGGAGAACGCCACGGCCTTCTCCCGCCCGGACACCGTCGTGGTGGTGACCGCCCGGGTCGAGGCGGGCGGTGCGCTGATCGAGATCGTCGACCGGGGTCTGGGTATGAGCCCGACCGCGTTGGTGCAGGCGAACGAGGTGCTGGCCAGCCCGCCGGCCGCGGACGTCGCGGCGGTGGAGCGGATGGGGCTCTTCGTGGTCAGTCACCTCGCGGCCCGGCTGAGCGTCCGCGTGCGGTTGGCGGGCGGCGAGGACGGCCTGGTCGCTCGGCTCGCCCTGCCCGCGGAGTTGCTGGCGCCGGCGGGCAGCGTCGAGCTGGACGCGCCCCCGTCGGCGCGGATGCTGGCGGCGAGCGCGGCGCGAGGGGTGGTTCCGCAGCCCGGGGCCGCCCGCCCGGCCGCTGCTGCCCCGATGGTGAACGGCGCGGTGCGGGACCTGCCGGTGGCCGGCCGTCCGCCGGGCGTCGGCGTGCCGCGTCAGGGCCGCCCGGTGCCGGTACGCGCCGAGGACGTGTTGACCCCCGCCGGCGCTCGCGGTTCCGGCGGGGGCTGGTATTCGCGGCAGGGCCCGGCACCGGCGGTGCCCGCCGCGGCGGCGCCACCGGCGATCCCGGTGACCGCCGGCACCAATGAGCGGGGATTGCCGGTACGGGTGCCCATGGCGCAGTTGAGCGCGGTCACCCGTTCGGCCCAACCGATGACGGCACCGACCCGCACCGACCCGGACCCGGAGGCGGTCGGCGGCATGCTCTCGCGGCTCTACAGCGGAGTACGGCGCGCCGAGGCTGAGGACACCACCGAGATACCCGTGCCACCGTCCGGGGGGCACGACGAAGGGGGACGACGACAGTGACGACGTTGAGCCAGGAGGCGCGTGACCTGAGCTGGCTGGTGAGCGCGTTCGCGGAGCGGGTGCCGGGTGTGGCGCACGCGGTGGTGGTCTCCTCCGACGGGCTGCTGGTGGCGATCTCCGATCACCTGCCGCGTGACAACGCGGACAAGCTCGCCGCGGTGACCTCCGGGCTGATGAGCATCACCGCGGGCGCGGCCTCGATGTTCGACGGCGATGTCGTCAAGCAGACGGTCGTCGAGATGGGCCGGGGCTACTTCCTGGTGATGCAGATCCGCGACGGTTCGATTCTGGCCACGCTGGCCGCCGGTGACGCGGACATCGGCGTGGTGGGCTACGAGATGGCCCGGTTGGCCAAGCAGGCGGGGGAGATGCTCACCCCGGCGTTGCGGGCGGAGTTGCAGCAGGCGCTGCCCCGCTGAGTGGGCCGGCCGAGGCCCGGACGGTCGCGGCTCACCCGAGCCGAGCCGTCCGGGCCCGGGCGTCCGGGTGGCGGCGCGCTCAGAAGCCGCCGTCGGCGATGACCGAGCGGTACCAGGTGGCGGAGTTCTTGAGCACCCGACGCTGGGTGGCGTAGTCCACGTAGACCAGGCCCCAGCGCTGCTCGTAGCCCTGGTCCCACTCGAAGTTGTCGAGCAGTGACCAGACGTGGAAGCTCTCCAGCGGCACTCCCTCGGCGATGGCCCGGTGTGCGGCGGTGAGGTGGTCGCGCAGGAACCTGATCCGTCCGGTGTCCTGGACGGTGTCGTCCGCGCCCAGGGTGTCCGGTGTGGGCAGCCCGTTCTCGGTGATGGTGATCGGGATCGGCCCGTATTCGCGGGTGATCCGGGTCAGCAGGTCGTACATCCCCTCGGGGTAGATCTGCTGCCATTCGGCCTCGGAGGTCTCCCAGCGGTGCGTGGTGCCGCCGTCGCCGGTGACGTAGATCGGGGTGTAGTACTGCACGGCCAGCAGGTCGACCGGCGCGGAGATGGTTTCCAGGTCTCCGTCGCGGATGCCCTGGGCCATCCGGCTCTGCGGGCCCAGGTCGGCGAGCAGGTCCTCCGGGTAGCTGCCCTTGAGCAGGGAGTCGAGGTAGAGGCGGTTCTCGTAGGCGTCGTAGAGGTGGGCGGCGGCGGCAGCCTGCGGGGAGTCGTCGGCGGGGTAGCAGGGGTGCAGGTTGAGCGCGGGGCCGATGCGGCTGTCGCTGCCGGTGGCGCGTAGCGCGGCGACGGCGTACCCGTGGGCGAGTTGCAGGTGGTGGGCGACCAGGTAGGCGGCGTCGGGGTCCTGCCGCCCGGGGGCGTGGTGGCCGGTGAGGTAGCCGTTCTGCACCACGGTCTTGGGCTCGTTGATGGTGAGCCAGGCCGGCACCCGGTCGCCGAGGGCGCGGAAGAGCACGTCGGCGTAGTCGGCGAAGCGGTGGGCGGTGTCGCGTGACTCCCAGCCGCCGGCGTCCTGGAGCGCCTGCGGGAGGTCCCAGTGGAAGAGGGTGGCCATCGGAGTGATGCCGCGCTCGTGCAGGCCGTCGAGGAGACGGCGGTAGAAGTCGAGGCCGCGTTGGTTGGGCGTGCCGGTGCCGTCGGGCTGGATCCGGGGCCAGGAGATGGAGAAGCGGTAGCTGCGCAACCCGAGGTCGCGCATGAGGTCGAGGTCCTCGGCGTAGCGGTGGTAGTGGTCGATGGCCACGTCGCCGGTGTCGCCGTTGCGGGTGCGACCTGGGACGCGGCTGAAGGTGTCCCAGACCGACTCGCCGCGCCCGTCCTCCTTGGCGGCGCCCTCGATCTGGTAGGCGGAGGTGGCCGCGCCCCAGCCGAAGTTGTCCGGGAAGCGCAGCGGGCCGGCGGGCCCGGTAGGTATCGACATGGATTCTCCTCATGGATACGGGGCCACCGCCGAAAGATTCGGGAGCGCTCCCATGATAGGGCAGGCGCTGCCAGCCGGTCAGCCGGCCGTCAGAACGGCCGGCGCTGGCGGTTGGGAGGCGGGTGTGGGCCCCGAGCAGCGAACGAGGCCGTCCGGGCGGCGCGGCGCGCCTGTCCCGTCGGCCTCTTTTCCTATCGTGTACGGGGGTTTAGTGTGGGGACGGGGGAGGGCAACCCCCGTCCCCACCGTAACTGCACACACACGGGCGGAATTTGGGTCCTGCCGTGCGTGTCGCGCGGGAGCCGGGCCACGCGAGTGGCTCTGGTTCCACCTCCCTCCCTGTGGCGGGACGATGGCTGACGACGGCGTCCGGGCTGGCCCGTCGTCGGCCCTCGGTCTGGTCCCTGGGCTCGTCAGGACGACCCCAGCGATCTTCTTGTTGGAACCTTGTCGATGGAAGCGCTCCCATCGACCGATGTTGCGACTGTAACGCCCGTCACGCCTTTGTGAAAGACCCAAAACGAGATCGAAACAAGGAGCTGATCCAGCGCTCCGTGCGCTTGTTGTGGGAGCGCTTCCATGGCACACTGTCGATTCGACGCGACAGGAGCCACATCGCGTGAGTGCGGGTCCACCGAGGGCAACCGGCAGCGTCAGCTCCGGTCACGGTCACCCGAGCGCAGCCGGCGGGACCCCTCCCGTGCGGGCCGCGACCGCCCTACCCCGGCCGGGCCCGGGGAAGACCACCTTCCCGGCGCCTCAACATCCCCGCGGACCACCACCACCCTCGCGGGCAGGCGCCTCGCCGGGCACCATCCCGGCCTGGTCCGAGGAGACACCGCGCACATGAGACAACTGGCAATACGCCGCCGCGTGGCGCTCGCCGCCGCCGCGCTGCTGGCCATCGGCGGGGTGACCCTGCCCGCCGGCGCCGCACAGGCCGCACCCGCCTGTGACGTGGTCTACGCGACCAACGACTGGAACACCGGCTTCACCGCGAACGTCACCATCAAGAACCTGGGTGACCCGGTGAGCAACTGGACGCTCAAGTGGACCTTCCCGACCAGCGGTCAGCGGGTCACCCAGGGCTGGTCGGCCAGATTCAGTCAGACCGGCAGCGAGGTCACCGCGACGAACGAGTCGTACAACGGCAACCTCGCCACCGGGGCCTCCACCACCATCGGCTTCAACGGCGCCCACTCGGGCAGCAACCCGAAGCCCACCTCGTTCACGCTCAACGGCACCCCCTGCAACGGCACCCCGGCCAACCAGCCGCCGACGGTCTCCCTCGGCCTGCCGACCGGGCCGTTCACCGCGCCGGCCGACGTGCCGCTGACGGCCACCGCCAGCGACCCGGACGGGACGATCAGCAAGGTCGAGTTCTACCGCAACGGCCTGCTGATCAACACCGACACCTCCGCTCCGTACGCGTACACGCAGGAGGACCTGCCGGCCGGCAGCTACACCGTCCAGGCCAAGGCCTACGACAACGCCAACGGCATCGGGGTCGACGAGAAGGCGTTCACCGTCGGCAACGCCACCGGCCCGACACTGGTCGCCACCCCGTCCGCGGTGAGCGTCGCCGAGGGTGGCAGCGCCACCTTCAACCTCAAGCTCAGCGCCGCCCCGACGGCCAACGTGCCGGTCACCCTCACCCGCACCGGTGACACCGACGTCACGGTCTCGCCGGCCACCGTCACGCTGACCCCGAGCAACTGGAGCACCGGGGTCACCGTCACGGTCGCCGCGGCGGAGGACGCCGACACCGTCGGTGGCGCCGCCACCATCACCGCGTCCGCCACCGGTCTGGCCTCGCTGGCGGTCAGCGCCACCGAGATCGACAACGACACCCCCGGCGGCGACAACGCCTACACCGCGAAGTTCCTCGAGCAGTACGGCAAGATCAAGAACTCGGGCTACTTCAGCCCCGAGGGCGTGCCGTACCACTCGGTGGAGACGCTGATCGTCGAGGCGCCCGACCACGGCCACGAGACCACCTCGGAGGCGTTCAGCTTCTGGCTCTGGCTGGAGGCCTACTACGGCAAGGTCACCCAGAACTGGGCCCCGTTCAACAACGCCTGGACGGTGATGGAAAAGTACATCATCCCCACGCACGCCGACCAGCCGACCGCCGGCTCCGCGGGCACCCCGCAGTACGCCGCGGAGTTCAACCTGCCCAGCCAGTACCCGTCGGCGCTGAACCCGAACGTCCCGGTCGGCCAGGACCCGCTCCGCTCGGAGCTGCAGTCCACCTACGGCACCGGCGACATCTACGGCATGCACTGGCTGATGGACGTCGACAACACCTACGGCTTCGGCCGCTGCGGTGACGGCACCACCAAGCCGGCCTACATCAACACCTTCCAGCGCGGCACCCAGGAGTCGGTGTGGGAGACCATCCCGCAGCCCTCCTGCGACACCTTCAAGCACGGCGGTCAGTACGGCTACCTCGACCTGTTCGTCAAGGACACCGGCGCCCCCGCCAAGCAGTGGAAGTACACCAACGCCCCGGACGCCGACGCCCGCGCCGTGCAGGCCGCGTACTGGGCGCTGACCTGGTCCAAGGCGCAGAACAAGCAGGCCGACGTCGCGGCCACCATCACCAAGGCCGCCAAGATGGGCGACTACCTGCGGTACGCGATGTTCGACAAGTACTTCAAGAAGATCGGCAACTGCGTCGGGGCCAGCACCTGCCCCGCCGGCAGCGGCAGGGACTCGGCGCACTACCTGCTGTCCTGGTACTACGCCTGGGGCGGCGCGTACGACGCCAGCCAGAACTGGTCCTGGCGGATCGGCTCCAGCCACAACCACTTCGGCTACCAGAACCCGTTCGCGGCCTGGGCGCTGACGAACACCCCGGAGCTGGCGCCGAAGTCGGCGACGGCGGCCGCCGACTGGACCAAGAGCTTCGAGCGGCAGCTGGAGTTCTACACCTGGTTGCAGTCCGCCGAGGGCGGCATCGCCGGTGGCGCCACCAACAGCTGGGACGGTAGCTACGCCCAGCCGCCGGCCGGCACCAGCACCTTCTACGGCATGTTCTACGACGTCGACCCGGTCTACAACGACCCGCCGTCGAACCAGTGGTTCGGTATGCAGGCCTGGTCGATGCAGCGCATCGCCGAGCTGTACCAGCAGACCGGCAACGCGAAGGCCAAGGCGCTGCTGGACAAGTGGGTGCCCTGGGCGATCGCCAACACCACCCTCGGCACCAACTGGTCGATCCCGTCGGACATGGCGTGGACCGGTCAGCCGACCACCTGGAACCCGTCCAACCCGCAGCCCAACACCGGCCTGCACGTCGAGGTCATCACCAAGGGCCAGGACGTCGGTGTCACCGCCGCCTACGCCCGGATCCTGATCGCGTACGCGGCCAAGTCGGGCAACGTGGCGGCGAAGGACACCGCCAAGGGGCTGCTCGACGCGCTGTCGGCCGCCAGCGACGCCAAGGGTGTCTCCACCACCGAGAAGCGTGGCGACTACCGGCGCTTCGACGACGTCTACAACGCGTCCACCGGGCAGGGCCTCTACGTGCCGTCGGGTTGGACCGGGAAGATGCCGAACGGCGACACCATCGCCGCCGGCAAGAGCTTCCTGGACATCCGGTCCTTCTATAAGAACGACCCGGACTGGCCCAAGGTGCAGGCGTACCTGGACGGTGGTCCGGAGCCCGAGTTCAACTACCACCGGTTCTGGGCACAGGCTGACGTCGCCATGGCGTACGCCGACTACGGCAGCATGTTCCCGAACGGCTGAGACGACCCGGGGTGGGTGGCGTGGACCGCCCACCCCGGGATTCGGCCCCGGTCCGGGGAACGACGGACCGGGGCCGGCGGGACGGCCTGACACCCACGGTCAGGCCGGGGTGGGCCGGCCATCTGGCCGACGCAGCGGATCGGTTGGCCCACCCCACCGCCCGGACTGGAGCCAGCCGCGAAAAAGCCCAGAAATTCGGGCCGTCGCGGGATCACACCGAGGTCTGTGACGGAGTAACGTACGTCACCGGAGAGGCCGCTCCCCCCGTGGCGGCCTCTCCACTTTTTTGCCCCGAGTCCGGCGAGCGGGACCGGGCTTTTCAGCCCGGCGGCACGACCGGGTGACGCAACCCCGGGTGCCCGGCCGGCAGCGAGCGCCGCAGCACCACCCAGCTCAGCGCCAGCGCCGCGGCGACCAGCGGCCAGGTCAGCGCCACCCGGGCCACCACCAGCGCGAGCACCTGCCCACTCAGGTAGAGCGGCACGAACACGGCCACCCGCAGCAGGTAGGTCACCGTCCACACCCAACTGGCCCGGCCGTACCCGCGCAGCAGCGCCGGGTCGCGCCGCCACCCGGCCCGCTGGCCCAGCACCGCGCCGACCAGCACGCCGAGCAGTGGCCACCGCACCACGATGCTGACCGTCCACGCCAGAGCGCTCGCGGCGTTCGACAGCACCTGGATCAGAAAGAAGTTCTCGGCCCGGCCGGTGCGTACCGCGATCAACGCCGCGACGCACACGGCCAGCAGCCCGATCAGCACCGAGCGCGGCCGGTCACCCCGACGCAGCCGTACGCCGGCCACCACCGCGCCCACGGCCAACGCCGCGCCGACCCCGCCCCACAGCGACTCGCCGCCCAGCAGCCAGCCCACCGCGAAGGCCAGCGGCGGCAGGGTCGCGTCGATGGCGCCGCGTCGCCCGCCCAGCAGATCCGTCAACGACTCAGCCCGCGCCGGCTCACCGGCGTCGCCGCCCGTCGGCACCGGCCCCGCCGACCCTGGTTTGTCGCCTTCACCCTGCTCCGGGCCGGGTTCGGTCGGTGCGCTGTCGCGCTCCGGTACTCCGCTCACCACCGCCTCCTCGCCTCCGGCACAACCTAACCGCCAGATGGTGGCAGGCCACCGGTCGGACCGCCGACACCTGCCGCTACGGTGTGCGGATGCGCGCGACGGCACGGGGTTGGACCGCTGTCTGGTTGGTCGTACTGGCCCTCGTCCAGGCGGCCGCCTTCCTCGCCGTGTGGCGGGTGGCCGTGCACTCCGAGATAGGTCAGTGGGTGGACACGGTCGCCCTCACCGGCAACCGGATCGGGCAGGACACAATCGACGGCCCCGTCGACAAGATCCTCAACGCGATGTCGGTGGTCTCCCTGCTGGCCGCCACCGCGACGATCGGGTTCATCGCGCTGATCCGGGGACGGATCGCCCTGGCGATCACCGCGACCCTGCTGATCGCCGGAGCGAACGTCACCACCCAGTTGCTCAAGTACGGGCTGAACCGGCCCGACTACGGTGTCGACCCGGAGCGCGCCGCGGTGGGCAACAGCCTCCCGAGCGGGCACGCCACGGTGGCCGCCTCGGTGGCGGTCGCGTTGATGCTCGTGCTGCCGCGCAAGGTGCGGGCCGTCGGGGCCTTCATCGGTGCCGGGTACGCCGCCGTCGCCGGAGTCGCCACCCTCTCCGCCGGCTGGCACCGACCCAGCGACGCCGCCGCCGCGTACCTGGTGGTGGGTGTGTGGGCGGCGTTGGCCGGGTTGCTGCTGCTGGTCACCCAGCGGGAGCAGGCCGAGATCGCTCCCGGCGACGCGCACCGGGTCGCGGCGCTGGTGCTCGGGGTCGGTGGTGTGCTCGCCCTGGTGGCCTGCGGGCTCTCGCTGTCCTGGCTGCTCGACCTGCGCGACACCGGGCCGGAGGAGCTGGCCCGCCGACCCCTGTTCGTCGGGTACGCGGGCAGCGCCGCCGGGATCGCCGGCACGATGGCGGTGGTGATGGCGTTGGCCCTCACCGTCGTGCACCGGCTGGTGCCCCGGGTCAAGGGCTGAGCCAGCCGGCGTAGCCACCTGGGCGGCCGAGCGCGGTCAGCTCGCGGCGCGCGGTGCGGGGACGTGCGGGGCGACACCGCGCAGGTGGGTGAGGACCACCGGGTCGATGCGACC
Source organism: Micromonospora sp. NPDC047756 (assembly GCF_055587245.1). Classification (NCBI taxonomy): domain Bacteria; kingdom Bacillati; phylum Actinomycetota; class Actinomycetes; order Micromonosporales; family Micromonosporaceae; genus Micromonospora; species Micromonospora sp. NPDC047756. The sequence continues at coordinate 15,731 of NZ_JBVJGQ010000011.1, read as the reverse complement.
CGGCACCAGCCGCTCCTCCAGGTTCTCCAACCCGGCCCAGGAGATCAACGCCGCTTCCGTGTCGTCGGCGTGCACCGGGTGGCCCAGCGCGCCGAGCAACGCCGCCACCTCGGCGGCGACCGCGCCGCTGAGGTCGAGCAGGGTGGCCGGGTCCGGCCGGCCGAACAGCATGGTGTGCACTGTGAGCAGCCGGCCCAGCTCGGCGACCGGGTCCGGGTGGTCGTCCACGCGCAGGTCCACCACGACGTCGCTGGTGCCGCCGTACCCGCCGCCGCGCTCGACCACCAGCAGGCCGGCGCTCTGCCGGCCCCGCCGATCGCCGCCGGCCTCGTCGCCGGCCCGCAGCGCGGCGACCAACCGCTCCGCGAACGGCAGTGCCGCTCCCGCCTGCCAGGCCGCGCCGAGGGCGTCGACGACCTCCGGCCCGGTGAGGATGTTGCCCTGTGCGGCCCAACCGTCGCCGGTCCGCCCGCCGGCCCACGGATGGCAGGCCGGCCCGGTCCAGGTGGCACCCGCACCGGTGGCCCCCACGACGCCGAGTTGGCGGTGCTCCCGCTCGGGGTCGGCGGCGATCAGCCCGGCCACCACGTCGGCGGGGGCCACCCCGGTACGCAGCAGGGTGAGGCCCTGCGGGCGGTAGGCGAGGTTGACGTGGGCCTGGGTGGCCAGCGCGCCGACCTCGGCGGCGGCGGCCGGGACCAACGCCCCGGCGGCGAGGAACTTGCTGGCGACGGCGACGCCGTGCAGGCGACCGTCGGCGGAGCGGGCGACGAGGGAGAAGGTCACCGGCCGAGGTTAGCCCTCCGCGCCGGCGTGACAAGGGCAGGTGAGGCTCAGAACGGTGGCGTGGCGGCCTCGGGTGGGGCGCCGTGGGCGCGGCGGGCGTCGGCCACCACGACAGCGGCCAGCACCACCGCTCCGACCGCTGTCGCGGCCACCCCGGGCAGGTGTCGTAGCGGCACGGCTGAGGCCAGCAGGACCAGCAGGGCGATCCACCGGGACGGGGAGACCCGTGCGAACACCTCGTACTCCAGGCGGGACCGCCCGGCCAGGAACAGGATCGGCCCGGCGAGCACCATGACCAGCCACGGCCCGGGGATCCGCTCCAGCGGATTTTCGATGATCAGCTCGTATCCGATCGCCGTGGAAGCGAGACCGATCACCATCAGCAGGTGGGTGTCGGCGGCGGAACGGCCGATGGTGGCGGGGTGCCGGGCCTTCGTCACCGCCTCGCCCAGGATCCGCCCGGCCCGCTGCACGTAGATCCGCCACAGCATGATCGAGGTGGCCAGTGCCAGCGCGAACGCCCACGCGTGCCCTGCCTCGTACGGGCCCTTGCTGTACGCGAAACCGGCCACCAGGATCGTCTCGCCCAGCGCGACGAGGAAGAACTGCTGGTACCGCTCGGCCAGGTGTTCCCCGGCGATCTCCCACTTGGAGATCGTCGAGCGGCCCAGGCCGGGCACCGGCCAACCACAGCGGGCCGCCAGATACTCGAACGCCAGCGCCGCCGACCAGAGCGCCACCTGCCCGTTGGTGCCCTGCATCGCGCCGCCGATCCAGAGCACCCCGCTCAGCGCGAAGATCACCGCCATCCGCACCTTCAGCCGGCGGTACGGGTGCGCGCCCAACGCGAACGACAGGATCACCGGCCGGGTCACCTGCGCGATCACGTACGCCACCGCGAACATCAGCGCGGTCTCGCTGAACGCCCGGGGGATCGCGACCCCCATCAGCATGCTGCACACCAACGCGGTGATCACCACGGTCTGCAACGGCACCCGGTAGGGGTCGTAGCGGCTGGTCGTCCACGCCGTGCCCTGCCAGACCGCCCAGAGCGCGAGCAGCAACAGCAGTGTCTTGCCGCTGCCGGTGACCGCCTCCCAGATGTACCTCCGGCCGGACTCCTCGGTCAGGTCCCCGAACGCGCGCGCCGAGATCCGGGTGAGCGCGAAGACGAACACCAGATCGAAGAAGAGTTCCAGGAACGTGGCTCGGCCGGGCGTTGCCGCCGCCGGGACCGGCTCCAGGTGTCCCGCCGCCCTGGAAGCCATGGTCAGCGGCCTGCGCCGTCGGTCCGGTCCACCTCGAAGTGGTAACACTTTCCACCGCCACGTACGGTCGGAAACCGGCGATTCTGCCCAACCCGGGGATCTTGCTCGGGCCCGCGTCAACGGGCACGATCGACCGGTGACGAATCGATGGGGCATGACGGTGCCGCTGGGCGGGATCGCGCTGGCGCAGCACGACGCGGCCTACGCGGCCCTCGACCGGGCCGGGTTCACCGACGTCTGGTCGTCCGAGGTCGCCGGGACCGACGCGTTCACCCCGCTGGCGCTCGCCGCGGCCTGGCAGCCGGGGCTGCGGCTCGGCACCGCGATCACACCGGTGTTCACCCGAGGCCCGGGTCTGCTGGCGATGAGCGCGGCGGCGCTGGCCGAGGCCGCGCCGGGCCGGTTCTCGCTCGGCATCGGCGCGTCCTCACCGGTGCTCGTCCGGGACTGGAACGCGGTGCCGTTCGACGAGCCGTTCCGCCGCACCCGCGACGTGCTGCGCTTCCTGCGCGCCGCGTTGGCCGGCGAGACCGTCGACGAGGCCTACGACACGTTCACCATCCGCCGCTTCACGCTGGAAGCACCACCGGCGACGCCACCACCGATCCTGCTCGCCGCGCTGCGCCCGGGGATGCTCCGGCTGGCCGGCGCGGAGGCCGACGGGGTCATCCTCAACTGGCTCGGCGCCGACGACGTGCCGCGTGCCCTCGCCGAGGTGGGCGAGCGGCGGGCCGGTTTCGAGGTCGCCGCCCGGATCTTCGTCTGCCCCACCGAGGACGCCGCGTACGCCCGGGCGCTGGGCCGCCGGCTCATCACCAGCTACCTCACCGTTGCGGCGTACGCCGAGTTCCACCGCTGGCTCGGCCGCGACGAGGCGCTCGCGCCGATGTGGGCGGCGTGGGCCGCCGGTGACCGGCGCGGGGCGAACGCGGCGGTGCCCGACGAGGTGGTCGACGCGTTGGTGCTGCACGGCTCGCCGGAGCGGTGCCGCGCCGAGGTGCGCCGTTACGCCGACGCCGGGGTGGACGTGCCGATCATGGCGCTGTTGCCCACGCCCGAGGTCACCGCCGGCGGCGCGAGCGCGCTGCTCGGCCTCATCGCCCAGTTGGGGACGACCGTCGTGGAGGCGTCCGCGTGAATCTCACCGACCGGATCGTGGTGGTCACCGGCGGGGCCGGCGGCATCGGCGCGGCGCTGTCGCGCCGCTTCGCCGCCGAGGGGGCCGCCGCCGTGGTGGTCGCCGACCTGGACGCCGACGCGGCCCGCGCGGTAGCCGAGGGCATCGGCCCGGTCGCGCACGCCCGCGCCCTCGACGTCACCGACGAGGAGCAGGTCCGCGCGCTGGTCGCCGACACCGAGCAACGGTACGGCCGGATCGACCTGTTCTGCGCCAACGCGGGGGTGACCACCGGCGGGGGAGTGGAGGTCGACGACGCCGGCTGGGATCGCGCCTGGCGGGTCAACGTGCTCGCCCACGTCTACTCGGCCCGCGCGGTGCTGCCCGGAATGCTCGCTCGCGGTGGTGGGCACCTGCTGCACACCTGCTCGGCGGCGGGTGTGCTGACCGCTGTCGGCGACGCCCCGTACACCGCGACGAAGCACGCCTCGGTGGGGTTCGCCGAGTGGCTGGCCATCACCTACCGGGACCGGGGCATCCGGGTCAGCGCGCTGTGCCCGCAGGGGGTGGACACCCCGATGCTCGCCGACGGGCTCGCCGACGCTCACCTGGGCGCGCGGGTGGTCGTCGCGTCCGGTGCGGTGCTCACCGCGGACCAGGTCGCCGACGCGGCCGTCGCCGGGCTGGCCGAGGAACGTTTCCTGATCCTGCCGCACCCCGAGGTCGCCGACTACGCCCGCCGTCGCGCCGAGGACCCGGACGGCTGGCAGGCCGGCATGCGCAAACTCATCCGCCGGCTGACCACCTGACCCGCTACCGGCTGGGAACGCGTCCGACGGCCAGGAGGTGGGCACTGGAGCTGATCAGCGCGGGCTCGTTGCTGTAGAGCCGGGCCAGGTCCAACGCCGCGGCGAAGACGACGTCCTGCGCCGGCCCGTTCGCCGCCGCCTCCGCCGCCGTCCAGGCCGGGCCCTCCACACCGTGTACGACCACATCGGTCAGCCCCGCGACCGCGCACTCGTCGGTGATCTCCTCGACCCGGTGGAAGTAGGCGTGGGTGAAGCCGATGCGCGGATCGTTGACGCCGTCGCTCAGCAGCGCCCTGGCCTCGTCGAGCAGCCTCTCGTCGAGTCGTCCGGTGGCCGCGAAGTCCAACGGGCCGGCGAAGCGGGAGATGACGGCGGCCACGACGAGACCGCCGGGGCGGGTGACCCGGACCGCCTCGCGGAGGGCCTGTAGCCGGTCGGCGCGGCGTACCAGGTGGTAGAGCGGGCCCAGGAGCAGCGCGGCGTCATATCCATCGTCGGCGTCGGGAAGCGCGCGCGCGTCGCCCACCTGCGCCTCGACCGGAGGGTGCCCGTCGCGGGCCTGCGCGACGTGGCTGGGCACCAGGTCGACGAGACGGACGTCGTAGCCGGCTAGGACGAGGGCCCGGGCGTACTCGCCGGTGCCCCCACCGATGTCCAGCACCCGGGCACCCGGACCGGGCAGGAGATCCCGCAGGAGCTGCGTCGTGCGGATCCATTCCAGTCGCGCCTGCGGTCGGGCGGTGAGCCGCTGGTCCTCACGGTAGCGCTGCGTGTAGTAGTCGACGATGTCGCTCGAATGCTGATCCACGCTCTGATGCTCGTAGGTGGGCACCCTCCGCGCCACCATGTTTTCCGCCCCCGACCCCGCCCGGAGGGCCGTCGCTGCCCGTGCCGTCGGTGATCAAGAGCTTTGCGTCAGAAGTGGGCCCACTTCTGACGCAAAGCTCTTGATCACCGCGGGGAGCGGCGGGCGTGGCGCAGGGGAGACGGGTGGACCGACCAGAGCAGGCGACGCCACCAGGGGCGGGCGGAGCGCAGGGTGGTCACGTAGGCGGTGGCGACGTCGACGGCGTGAGCCGCCTGGTCGGGTGTCGCCGCGCCGGGGGCGAAGCCCACCTGGTTGAGCAGGGCGGCCAGTTCGTCGACGGCCGGGCCGGGCGGGTCCGCCGCCGTGTCGCCGCTGGGCGTGACAGCGACCGTGTCACTTCCGCTTTGAGCGAGGCGGGCGTCGGCGAGGGTCTGCCGGGCGTGCCCGGCGACCTCGGTGGCGGCCAGGTCGTCGCCGACCGGTGTGCCGGCCAGCCGGAGCGCGTCGGTGACCTCCCGCCAGGCGCCGGCGATGCGCTGGCCGGGGTCGCCCCGCACGAGCCGGCCGCGGGTCAGCGAGCGGCGCATCGCCAGCAGGGTGAGCAGGAGCGCCCCCACCACCAGCAGCAGGCCGCCGCTGCCGCCGGCGACCAGCACCGGCGTGGAGACCCCGTTGTTGCCGGGCGGGGCGTCGGCGGCGGTCGCCGGGTCCGGTGAGGCGCTGGGCTCGGCGGTCGGTGCCGGCGCCTCCGACGGGGGCGGGTCCTCCGGCGTCGGGCGGAAGTCCTCCTCCACCGGTCGCGGCTCGTTGTCGGGGCGGGGCAGCGGGTCGAACGACACCCAGCCCAGCCCGTCGAAGAGCACCTCCGGCCAGGCGTACGCGTCACCGGCCAGCACCGGCCCCTGCCCGCTGGTCCGGAAGCCCACCACCACCCGGGTGGGCAGCCCGGAGAGCCGGCCGAGGACCGCGAACGCCGCCGCGAACTGCTCCGAGGTGCCCTCCTGCCCGCCACCGTTGCGGGGCCCGAACAGAAAGAAACCCAGGTTCGGGTACGCGTGCCCGCTCGGCGCGTCCGCCACCACCCGGTAGTGCTCGGCCAGGAACTGCTCGATCGCCGAGGCGCGCGCGAACGGGGCGCCGTTCTCCTCGGCGAGTTGGGTGGCCAGCCGGCGCATCGGGTCGGGCACCCCGTCGGCGACCCGCAGCACCCGGGCAACCTCCTCGCCGGCGGGCACGTTCGCGCTGGCCAGCAGATTCTGGTCGGGGCGTTCCTCGGCGGAGGTCACCGCGTACCGCAGCCCCGGCGTCAGCCCCTCCGGTCGGATCAGCGTCCCGCTCGCCGGGTCGTACGCCACCCGCGCGCCACTGACCTCCCGGGGTGTCGCCACGGCGGGCAGCAGCCGGCCGCTCAACTCGGCCACGCTGATCTGCTGCCGGACCGTCCGCACGGTGCTGTCGCGGGCCACGGTGGCGGCCGGCAGGATCCGCCCGGCGTTGCGGTACGTCGCGCCGACCCGCCAGGTCACCCCGTCGTAGTCGCTGAGCACCGCCAACCGGATCCGCACACTGCGCGCGGTGTCCGGGGCGGGATCGGCGTCCGGCGGGGGGCCGGCGGGCGGTGCGTCGGGGCGTTCCGTGCTCACGTCGAGCAGTTTCTGCTCCGGGTGCAGCGCCCAGCCGGAGATGCGGATCAGCGGGTTCTCGTCGAGTGTCTGCACCTGCGGTGGCTCCACGTAACGGCGGGGGTCCACCGGCCGCCCGTCGACCTGCTCGGCGACGACCGGGCCGAGCAACGCCACCAGCCCGACCACCAGTGCCACCCCGAGCGCCGCGCTGGTGGCCAGTCGCAGTCGCACCGCCGCGCGTACCCGGGGGGTCAGCTCGGTGCTCGGATCGCCGCCGCCCGCCGTGGTCCGGGTGGGGGCGGCCAGGCCGAGGGCCGCGACCGCGACGAACGCCAGGGTCGCTCCCACCGCGGGTTCGGCGTTCGGGCCGACCACGTAGAGGGCGGCGGCGTAGAGCCCGGCCGCCGGCAGGTAACCCAGCAGCACCCGGCCGGTGCGTAGCGCCACCTCTGCGCCGGTCAGCCCGGCCAGCCAGGCGGCGACGACCGGCACCAGCACGGTGTCCGGGGTGGGCTCCACCGGGATCATGGCGGTGAGCAGCCGGGGGATGCCGTTGCGGGCGGCGTCCGCGGTGACCTCCAGCAGGCCGCCCGGTATCTCGGCGCGGGTGGCGGCCAACCGCAGCGACCACAGTGTCCAGCCGGCCATCGCGGCCACCGACACCGGCGCCACCAACCAGGACGGCAGCCGTCGGGCGGCCACGCTGACCAGCACCGAACCCGCCGCCGCGCCGATGACCAGCCAGGTCAGCAGGTTGCCCGCGTACACCCGGCCGAGCACCACCCCGGCGAGCGCCGTCAGCCCGATCAGGGCCAGCGGCAGGACCGCCGCCCGCAGCACCCGCACGGCGAGCGTCACCACCGGCGTACCCCGTCCCACTCCGCGGCGAACTGTGCGCCGTCGGCCGCGTCGACGACCACCAGACCGGCGGTGCCCGGCGGCGTCGGCTCGGCCGCGCCGAACACCGCGACCACCACCGACGGGTATGCGCCGCGCAGCGCGCCGACGTGGCCCAGCTCATCGCGGCCGCCGGGCCCGGTCAGGAAGATCAGCGTGTCGCCGAGCCGGTCCTGTCGCAGTCGGGTGGTGGCCGCCCGCACCGCGTCGCCGTCGTCGGAGAGCTCGGCGGCGGCGAGCCGGTCCAGCGGCCCGAGCGGACCGTCTGCCTTACCGTCGGAGGTCAGGGTTTCGGCGGCGACCGTGAGCAGCAGCACCGGCAGGTCCGCGCGGTGCGCGGCGGTGACGACCGACGCAGCCGCCTCGCACGCCGACTCGAACGACTCCGCCACCCCGCCGACCCGCTGCGGGTGCGCGGCGGCACGGTTGTCCAGCAGGACGACCAGGCGCGGCAGGCTGGTGTCCACGTTCTCGCGCACCATCAGCTCACCCACCCGGGCGCTGGTGCGCCAGTGCACCCGGCGCAGTTCGTCGCCGACCACGTACTCCCGTAGCGAGTCGAACGTGATCGACCCGTGCGGGACGCCGTCCACCCGGCCGTCGAGGCTGCGCCCGGCGCCCCTGGGCACCGCCGTCAGCGGGTGGATCCGGGGGTGCACCCAGACCGGCACCGCCGCGCCGTACGGGCGGGCCAACGCCACCAGCCCCAGCGGGTCCCGGCGGGTCACCCGTAGCGGCCCGACCGGCACCACCCCACGACGGTCGGTCGGCACGTCGTAGCGGACCTCGGTGTCGCGGCCGGGCCGCAGGCGCAGCACCGGCACCGGCACGGTCCGCTGGCCGCACCGGTCCTCGGCCAGCAGGTTCGCCGAGCGCAGCCGCCCGGTGTTGCGCACTGTCACCGTCATGCTGGCCGGCTCGCCGCGCGCCACCCGGTCCGGCTCCGCGCGGCGGGTCACGGTCAGCCGGGGCCGCCAGGCCGCGACCAGCGCGGCGTAGCCGACGGCCGCGCCGGCCGCCGCGCCGAGCACCGTCAACTCGGGGTACGCGAACCGGAAGCCCGCCCCCAGCAGCACCACGGCGGCGACGAGCAGCCCGACCCCACGGGCGGTGATTCCCATCGCGCTGCTGCCGGTCAGCCCTGCACCGGAGCGGGTTGCCCCGACGGCAGCGGCACCGGCACCGAGGCGACGGCCTGGCGCAGCACCTCGGCCGGGGTCATCCCGCGCACCTGGGCGTCCGGGGTGAGCAGCAGCCGGTGGGCGAAGACCGCCTCGGCGAGCGCCTTCAGGTCCTCCGGCATGATCCAGCCCCGTCCGTCGATCAGCGCGTACGCGCACGCCGCCCGGGTCAACGCGATCACGCCCCGGGGGCTGACGCCGACGCGCACCTGCGGGTGGGTGCGGGTGGCAGCGGCCAACCGGACCGCGTACGCGTACAGCGGCTCGGCGATGTGCACCCGGCGGGCCATCCGGACCATCTCGCCAACGGTGGCGGTGTCGGTGACCGGGGCGAGCGCCTCGGGGGACCGCACCGTCGCGCCGCGCAGCACCTCGACCTCGACGGCCTCGTCGGGGTAGCCGACGGAGAGCTTCACCAGGAAACGGTCCAACTGCGCCTCGGGCAGCCGGTAGGTGCCGTCCATCTCCACCGGGTTCTGGGTGGCGACCACCAGGAACGGCGACGGCACCGGGTGCCGGACCCCGTCCACTGTGACAGTCCGTTCCTCCATCACCTCCAGCAGCGCCGACTGGGTCTTCGGCGACGCCCGGTTGATCTCATCGGCGATGACGATGTTGGCGAAGACCGGCCCCGGATGGAACTCGAAGTCCCGGGTCGCCTGGTTGAAGATCGTCACGCCGGACACGTCCGAGGGGAGCAGGTCGGGCGTGAACTGGATGCGCCGCCACTCGCCCTTGACCGTGGCGGCGATGGCCCGCGCCAGGGTCGTCTTACCGACCCCGGGCACGTCCTCCAGCAGCACGTGACCCTGGGCGAAGAGCGCGGTCAGCGCCAGCCGCACCACCTGCGGTTTGCCGAGCACCACAGCGTTGACGTTCTCGGCCAGCCGGGCGGCCAGGGCGGCGAAGCCCTGGACCTCCGGTTGGGTGAGCGGCTCGTGGGTGTTCACGGTCGGTGGTGCTCCTCGCCTGGTGGTTCAGCAGGTGGGCAGGACCTTGATGTCATCGCCGCCCTCCAGGTTGAGCCAGGCCCAGGGGATGTAGTTCTTGCCACCCTTGTAGTTGACCTGCACCCACCAGGTGCTGCGCTTCTCGTTGTTGTAGATGTAGGCGTAGACCTCTTCGCCCGACTTCTTGCAGTACGCCTGGAGCCGGGTGCCGGGCTTGGCCCATCCCACCTGCTTGTCGTTGTCCTGCCGGGTGACCGAGAAGATCTCGTTGCCGTTGCGGCCTTCCCGGTCGCGGTCACAGTAGGTCGACTCGGGCCCGGACGCGCCGTTGCGGCAGGTCGCGACCCCGTACAGCGGCTGGGTGGCCTGCGCCTTCGTGGCGGTGCCCTTACCGGCGGCGTTGCTCGCCGTCACCGTGAACGTGTAGGTGGTGCCCGGCGTCAGGCCCGTCATCGTGATGCTGGAGCACGCCCCGGCCTTCGCCGGTTCGCCCGTCGTGGTCAGCGTGCAGGTGGCCTGACCACCCCCGGCGTCCACCGTGAACGTGACAGTCGCCCCGGTGGCCGTCGACGACGAGCCGGTCACGGTGACCCGTGGCTCGGCGACCGTGCGGGCGGTGGCGGTGGCCTCCGGGCCCGGCCCGGCCTCGTTGACCGCCTTCACCTTCACCGTGACGTTCTGGCCGTTGCCGAGCCCGGTGACGGTCGTGCGGGTGTCGGTCACCTCGCTGACCTTCCCGCCGACGTCCACCAGGTACTTCGTCACCGGCCGGCCGTTGGCCTCGGCCGGGGCCCACTGCACCGTCACCGCACCCGGCTGGTTGGCGACCGTGCCAGCACGCAGTTGCAGCGGGCGGCCGGGCGCCGCGAATGGCACCACGGTGTTGCTGACCGGCGACGCCGCCGACCCGGCGCCCTTGCTGTTGACGGCCACCACTGTGAACGCGTACTGGGTGCCGAACTCCAGCTCACCGGCGGGCACCACCAGCTCGGTCTTGGTCGACTCGCCGGCCGGCGCGTTCGTCCCCGCCGAACTGGCCGTCACCGCGTACCTCGCGATGGTGTTGCCCTGCCCGTTCGCCGCCGGCCACTTGACCAGGACCGTGCCGTCCGGCCGTTCCTGCGCGGTGACGCTCGCGGGTGGGTCGGGGACCGCCGCCGTCGGCGTCACCGGGTTGCTGTTGCGCGGCGGGCCGTCGCCCTTGGCGTTGACGGCGTGCACCGCGAACCGGTACGTCTCGCCGTTGGTCAGACCCTTGACCTCCACCGCTCGCTGGTTCGCGCCCACCTCCAGGCGCTGCCCGGCGCCCTGCACCACGTACTTGATGATCTCTGCGCCGTTGGCGGCGGCCGGGCGCCAACTCACCCGCGCCTCGGCGTTGCCGGCGGCGGCGGTGACGGTGCGCGGCGCGCTCGGCTTGCCCACCCGCGGCTTCTTCGGCGGAGGCGGCGGCGGGGGAACCGGCGGCGGGTCACCGCCGAGCACGTCGTTGGCGTACTTGTTGACCTCGCGCACCTGGTGCTTGTCGTCCACCACCCGGGCGGTCGCCGCGTCGGGGGAGTTGATGAACAGGTGGTTCTCCCGGACCTCCAGCTCCAGCGGCCCGTTGGCCCGCCCGCGGATGGTCTCGACCAGCTGACCCGCCGCGTCGAAGGAGTAGATGGTGCCGGTGGCCTCGTCGGCGCAGTAGACCCGGTTCGCCCAGGCCACCGCCGGGCTGAGCCGGTCCCCCTCACCCGGCACGGTGAATGCGCTCTCCTGCCCACCGTCACCCACCAGCACGACCCGCCGCTCCGCGGTCACCGTGACCGGAACCCGGGCGCCGCTGGTGCGCGCGGGCAGCGCCGCCGGGCCGGACAGCGTCAGCGCCGTGGGGTGCACCTCACCGCGCTGCACCCGCACCAGCTTGCCCGCCGTGCGGTCGAGTACCGCCACCCCGTCGTCCAGGGCGGAGACCACCAGCTCGTGGCTGGCGTCGGCGACGTCGTACGACTCGACCTGCTTCGGGCTGAGCCCGGCACTTGCCGTCGCCGGCGCGGACGGCAGCTTGGCCGCGGTGATCGCCGAGACCGTGCCCTGGCTGGGCACCGCGATCCAGAGTCGACCCTTACCGTCGAACGTGCCGCCGGTGATGCCCGGCGGGTAGCGCACCGGCTCACCGACCGGGGTCAACGACCGTGGATCGAGCTGCCGGACGATGCCCTGCACGGCGTCGACGACGAACGCCGCGTCCTCGTGCAGGGCCACACTCACCCCCAGGCCGGGGGTGGTCCGGGTGGTCGCGCTGAGCTGGAGGGTGGCCAGGTCCAGGGAGCTGACCTGCCCCGTCTGCAGGTCCCGCAGGACCAACAGCCGGTCGGTCTGGGTGATCTGCATCGGATGCTGCCGGGCACCGGGGATCTCGGTGCGGGTGTCCACCCGGGCGGTGACCCCGTTGACCCGGGCCAGCTCGCTGCGCGCCGCGCTCCACAGCCAGGAACTCGCGTCGTAGTTGGCCACCGCGTTGTCCGCCGCGCCCAACCCGAGCACGGTCAGCCCCATGGCGGCCAGCAGCGCGGCCACGGTGCCGACGGTCACCAGCCCACCGCGCAGCCGGGACCGGGAGCGGGGGGCCTCGGACTGTACGGCGTCGTCGATGCTGGCCACAGCCGGCTGCCTCTCCTGAGTCGTGGCAGGTGGCGCGCGCCTTCCGGCGACCCCTCCCCTGAGCCGGGTGCCATCATATGGCGCTGGTGGTGGCGGGGGAACCCGCACCGTCACCCCTGTGGATACCGAGAGTGTGCGTTGTGGACGTCCAGCTCAGCCCGGTTCCCCGGTGGACGCGGCGCGGTTTCGGTGCGACTCAGCGCGGCGACGCCCGGCCGGAGGGCTCCGCGCTCGACGTGGCGTCGCGCTCCCGCGCGGTGCACACCTGTCCGGAAGTCGCAAAACTGTCAGTGGAGTAGACCGCCAGCACGGTGAAACAGTGATCCACTCGGGAGTTCAACCCGTTGACCGTGTAGCTGGTCCGCCCCGGGTCCACGGTGGCCATCACGCCCAGAGCCTGCCCGGCCCGGCCGGCGGCGACCATGAACGGCACCGCCCCGCCGGTCGGGTCCGACCAGGTCAACGTGATCGTGGTCGAATCGTCGCGCAGCTTGAGATCGCCCGGCGGAAGCCCCGCCACCGTCGGTGCCGCCGCCGTCGGCGCGGCCCCGGTCGGCGGCGGATCGTCGCGGGTCAGCAGCACCGCACCCAGGCCCGCCACCGCCACGACGGCCACCCCGGCCGCCACGACCGCGCCGACCAGCGCCGCCCGGTTGCGGCCCGTCGACTTACCACCATCGGCGTACGCCGGCCGGTACGCGTCCGGCACCGGGTGGTACTGCTGACCCGGGTACGGCGCCTGGTCCTGGGCCGGGTACGGGCTCTGAGGTGGCTGGTGGTGGTACTGCTGGATCGGCGGCGGTGCGGCTGGCGGCACCGGGTCGGCACCGACGGGCGGGAGCCAGGCCGGCTGCGCGGCGGGGTCCGACTGGGCGGCAATGGGGCCCGCCTCAGCGAGGCCCGGGTTCGCCTGCGTGCCTGTTCGGTGAGCCTGCGCGGCGGCGGGGTGTGCGGCCGTGGGGTGCGTGTGCGCGGCGGTGGGGTGCGTGTGCGCGGCGGTGGGGTGCGTGTGCGCGGCGCTGGTGTTCGCCTGTGCGGCGGCGGGCCAGACCGGGCTGGTGTCGACCCCGGCCGGGCCGTCCTGCGCCGGCACGGACGGCAACACCACGGTCTGGTCGGACAGTGCGCCAGGGCTCTGCTGAGCCGGCGTCACCGGGGCGTCGAGGATGCCCAGGCCGGAGTCGACGTCCGCGCCGGTTCCGCCCGCGTCCATCATGGTCTGCCCAGCCGGCGCGACTTGCCCGGTGGTGACCGTCTGCGCAGCCGTAGTGGTCGGGGTGGGGGAGTCGGCACCTGAAGTTGGCAGGGGCTGCGGTGGGGCGCTGCTGCTCCAGGGCGGTGCGGTCAACCCCCAGGGCGGCACGGGTGGTGCGCTCACCGGAGGCGCGGAGACGGGTGGCCCGTAGGGCGGCCCCGAGACGGGCGGCCCGAAACCGGGCGGCGCGGAGACGGGGTAGGCGTGCCGGGGTGCCGCGGACACGGGTGGGCCGTAGCCGGGCGGCGCGGATACGGGGTGGGCGTAGCCGGGTGGCGTGGACATGGGTTGGGCGTGCCCGGGTGGTGCGGAGACCGGGTAGGTGTGCCCGGGCGGTGCGGACATGGGTCGGGCGTGCCCGGGCGGTGCGGACACGGGTTGGGCGTAGCCGGGTGCTGCGGAGACCGGGTAGGTGTGCCCAGGGGGGCCGGACACGGGCGGCCCGAAATTGGGCGGCGCGGAGACCGGGTAGGTGTGACCGGGTACCGCGGACGTGGGCAGGCCGTAGCCGGGCGGCGCGGAGACCGGGTACGGGTGGGCCGGGGGTCCCGAGACCGGGGACGGCTGACTGGGAGGCGCGGAGATCGGAGACGGAGTCACCGGCGGTGCGCTGATGGGCTGGGCCGGTAACCCGCTCACCGGGTAGGCCGGCCCCGGCGGGCCGACGGTCGGGGAGAGGCGGCCGCCCGATGATGTCGCCTCGGCGCCGGACACGTTGTGCGACTCGCTCGCCATGGTTGGCTGGGCGGCAGCTCGGGCGGCTTCCTCGGCGAGCAGCGGTTCGATCTGCCGTACCTGGATGGTGGGGTTGTCCCAGCGAGGTGCCGGCACCCCCGGTGTCGACGCCGGGGCGGTCGCGGCCGGGGCGGTTGAGGTTGGCGTAGTTGGGGTCGACGTCGGGGGTGGCGCGTCCGCCACCGGCGGGGTCACGTGACCACCCACCCGTTGACGTGGTGCCACGGCCGGCCCGGACGGCGGTCGCTCCGGTGACCGCTGCTCGGCCGGCGTCGTCGGCTGGCCTTCAACCCCCGGCCGGGGCATCGGACCGGCCGGTGGGCGGGACGGTCCGGGCGGTTGCTCGTTGGGGCGCTGACGGGGCGGCGTCGCGCTTGCCGGTGGTGACGCGTCGGCGCGCGGGCGGGGAAGCGTCGCAGGTCGGGGTACGGCCGTCGACGGGTCGGGCGGCGCTGGCGTGATCGAGGGGACTGCCGGCTGACCGGTCACCGATTGAGCTGCCGGCTGAAGCGGCATCGAGGGAACTGCCGGCTGAACGGGCATCGCCCGAGGGGCTGGGACCGGTGCGGGGGTGACGTTGCTGGGCGACGTGGGTGTGGCGGCTGCGCGTACCGACGGAGGGGTTTGTGGGGGTGCGGCCGGCGGTTGCGGCGCCCAGGGTGAGGTGGCGGGCGGCGGGCCAACGGCGGAGGGCCGCATCGCGGCGAGGGTCGCCAGCGACAGGGTCGGGCCGGACAGCGCCGACCGGGTGCCCGGCTCGGTCACCGGGGCGGCCGGGGCAGCACCGGGCGTCGGCGCGGGGTGCTGCTCGCCCGGGGACGGCGGGGGTGGGCCGAGGTAGTCGCGGGCTGCGCGTACCGCCGGGTGGTTCTCCCCCAGCGCGGCGGGCCCGGCGGTGGCGACGCGGGTGTAGTTGCGGCGGGCCTCGTGCCGGTTGCCGAGTTCCTCGGCCACCTCGGCGAGTTCGAAGGCGAGGGCGAGCATCAGCGGGTAGGAGTGCTCCCAGCGCCGCTCGCCCGCGGCGAACGCCTCCTCCAGGACCCGGCGGGCGGCGAGCGGGTCGTCCCCCTCCCGGTGCAGCCGTGCCAGCAGGTGCGCGGTGTGCAGCACCTCGGGATGGTCGTCACCGTATGGCGGGGGAGCGGAATCGACGACCTCCGCGAGCAGTTGCCGGGCGGCGCTGAGGTCGCCCGCGGCGCGCAGGGCGAGGGCTCGGTGCTGGGCGGCTGCCAGGGGGGAGGGATGGGACACGAGGCAATGCTGCCGTCAGAAGGCCGCCGGACGCTACCCGGGCGCGGCCCGACGGCGTGTCGGGGCGGCCGTTTTGAGGCGGCTTTAGCAGCGCCGGAAGCGCCAGGGGAGAGGCGGTGGAAGGCGATGTGCATGATCCACGGGCGGCGTGTACAGTAACTCCCCGTGCGGCCCGCTGTGCTGACCACCGGATGAAAGATCATCTGGTCGGCGAGGTAGGCTGAACGTGTAGGTCCGGGTGGCGGAATGGCAGACGCGCTAGCTTGAGGTGCTAGTACCCGTATAGGGTGTGGGGGTTCAAGTCCCCCCTCGGACACGTTATTTCCCCACAAAGCGTGATTTCTCTTCGCGTTTCGAGCGATCCCCGTCCCGTTGGGCGGGGATCTTTGCTGTGCGGGTCAGG
>NZ_JBVJGQ010000010.1:133091-333380 GCF_055587245.1 Micromonospora sp. NPDC047756 | reverse complement strand
ACCCGCTGCCTCAAGCGCTACATCGCCCGACAGCTCTACCGCACCATCACCACCCACCACCGCACCTCTTGACAACCCCCACTCACAGATCGGCGAGGGGTGGGAGCGGGCAGGTGCGTCCGGGGGCGGGGGTTTGGACGAAGATGGGGGTATGCGGATCCTTCTGGCCGGCGCGTCCGGCTTCCTTGGCACCCGGCTGGCCGACCTGCTCGTCCGCGAGGGGCACGAGGTCACCCGACTGGTCCGTCGAGGGTCGGGCGGGCCGCGACAGCAGTTGTGGGACCCGGCAGCCGGGCAACTCGACCCGGCCGTGGTCGCCGAGGCCGACGCCGTGGTCAACCTGGCCGGCGCGGGCGTCGGCGACAAACGCTGGAACGACGAGTACCGGCGATTGATCCGCACCAGCCGGGTGGACACCACCACCACGCTGGCGACCACGATCGCCGGGCTGGCCGCCGCGGACCGGCCCCGGGTGCTGCTCAACTCCTCGGCCGTCGGTTGGTACGGCAACACGGGCGACCGCGCGGTCGAGGAGGACGCCCCGGCCGGCGAGGGTTTCCTGGCCGACGTCTGCCGGGTGTGGGAGGCCGCGACCCGTCCGGCCGAGGACGCCGGTGTACGCGTGGTCCGGCTACGTACCGGCCTGCCGCTGCACCGTGACGGCGGCCTGCTCAAGCCACAACTGTTGCCGTTCAAGCTCGGCATCGCCGGCCGGTTGGGCAGTGGCCGGCAGTGGCTGCCCTGGATCTCGATGGCCGACTGGCTGGGCGCGGTCCGTTTCCTGCTGGACCGCGACGACATCGCCGGCCCGGTCAACGTGGTGGGCCCGAACCCGGTCACCAACGCCGAGTTCACCCGCGAACTGGCCCGGCAACTGCACCGGCCGGCGGTCATCCCGATCCCCGCGCTGGCGCTCAAGGTGGCCCTCGGCGGCTTCGCCCACGAGGCACTCACCAGCACCAGAGTCCTCCCGAGCGTCCTCACCCGAGCCGGCTACCCGTACCACCACCCCACTCTCCCCACCGCCCTGACCGCAGCCCTGAAGGACTGACCAGGAGACTCCGTCGATCATGAAGTTATTGCCACTCGCCTCGGCGTGTCGTGGCAATAACTTCATGATCAACGAAGGCGGGTGAGGGGGGTCAGCAGCCGATTACCCAGTTGTTGGGGGCGGTCTGCTTGAGGGTGCTGGTGTAGAACGTGTTGTAGAGGCCCATCCGCTGGTTGGAGCCGTTGGCATAGGCGTAGCCACCGGACTGGTACGCCCGACCGGCCGCCACGTGCGCGTAGTTGCTGGCCGTCACGCAGGTCGGCGGCGTGGTCGGGGTGGCCGTCGGGGTCGGCGTGGGGGTGGCGGTCGGCGTCGGGGTGGGAGTGGCCGTCGGGGTCGGGGTCGGGTTGGTCCCGCCGCCGTTCAGACCGAAGAAGAGCGCGTCACGGTACGTGGAGCAGATGGTGTCCAGGAAGTACGCGCCCGCAGTGCCGCACTGCTCGGCCGCCGAGCCCGGGTCGACCGGGGTGCCGTGGCCCATTCCGGAGATCCGGTAGAGGCGTACGTCGTCGTTGCCGTACACCTCAAGGCTGGTGTTGCCGGGCAGCGACGAGGTGCTGGTCGGGGTCTGCGACACGCCTCGCACGTTGGTCCACTGGTCGCGGGACTCGGTGCCGTTGAGCGAAGTGACCGTGGTGTCCGAGGTGCCGTGCCAGATCGCCACCCGGGGGCGCGGGCCGGTGTAACCGGAGTACGCGCCGCGCACCAGGTCGCCCCACGCGGCCGGGGTCTTGTCCGCACCCGGGTTCATGCAGCTGAAGGCGTTGACCATGCTGGTGGCGCAGCGGTACGGGATCCCGGCGATGATCGATCCGGCGGCGAACACGTCCGGGTAGGTGGCCAGCATGACCGCGCTCATCGCCCCGCCCGCGGAGAGCCCGCTGACGTAGACGCGGGAGCCGTTCACCCCGTAGTTCGTCTTGGCGTGGTCCACCATCTGCTTGATCGACAGCGCCTCGCCCTGGCCACGGGTGGTGTCTGCGGCCTCGAAGAAGTTGAAGCAGGAGTTGGCGTTGTTGCCGGCCGGCTGCTGGGCGACGATCAGGGCGAACTTCCACTGGTCGGCGTACTTCTGCCAGCCGGAGTTGGCGAAGTAGCCGGAGGCGTTCTGGACGCAGCCGTGCAGGAGCACGACGGCCGGGGAGTTGGCCGGCAGGTTGTCCGGCCGGTAGGCGTACATGGCGAGGTTGCCGGGGTTGGAGCCGAAGCCGGTGACCTGGGTGAGGGTGGCGGCCTGGGCGGGGGCTGCGACGGCGACCGCGCCCGTGACGGCGAGGGCGAGCCCGGCGACCGCACCGAGCAGCCGGGTGAGAGTGGACGAGGAGCGGCGCACGGCGGGCCTCCTGGAAGGGGCAGACTGTGAACTGGGTCACTGTCGGGTTGCCGAGACGTTACGACGATGTGTCGCCGCTATGACATGGGGCACACTCACACATTCACGACGAACGTTGTGTACGCCGAACCCCGCCCGCCGTCGCCGTACCGGAACCGACGACAACCGCCGGTCTGACCGGAGCGTCCAGGTCCGGTTGGTAACGTCCGCTGCGTGCCGTCCTCCCCGTCGCTGGCCACCGGGCCTGCCCCCACGTCACCGCCGCGCGCCGTCCGGGACCGCCGGGCCGACCTGATCGTCGTGCTGGTGGCGCTCGCGCTCGCCGTCTGGGTGACGAGCGGGCTGTGGCGGGACCCGAACACCCGCACCATCACCGTCAACTCCAGCGACCAGGCGCTGTTCGAGTGGCTGCTGGCCTTCGGCGGGCACGCGGTCACCCACTGGGACAACCCGCTCTTCACCTACCTGATCAACGTCCCGGACGGGGTGAACCTCGCGGTCAACACGACGATCACCGTGTACGCGGTGGTCTTCGCCCCGCTCACGTACCTGATCGGGCCGCCGGCGACGTTCCTGGTGATCCTCACCCTGAACCTGCTCGCGACCGCACTGGTCTGGTACTGGCTGCTCTCCCGGCACCTGGTCCGCAGTCGGCTGGCGGCCGGGGTCGGCGCCCTGTTCATCGCCTACTCCCCCGGCATGGTGTCGCACGCCAACGCGCACCTGAACTGGACCGCCGGTTGGCTGGTGCCGCTGCTGATCTGGCGGCTGTTCGCGCTACGCCGCCCCGGGCACTGGCTTCGGGACGGGGTGATCCTCGGCGTGCTGGTGGCGGTGGCCTTCTCGATCGCCGCCGAAGGGCTCTTCTTCACCGCGCTGGCGCTGGGGGTGTTCGTCGCCATCTGGGCGCTGCACCCGGCCAACCGGGTGGAGGCCCGCGCCGTGCTGCCCACCTTCCTGCGCGGGCTCGGGGTGACCGCCGTGGTGGCCGGCGTGCTGCTGTCGTACCCCCTGTGGTTGCACTTCGCCGGGCCGCAACGGTTCCACGGCACCGGCTTCGACCCGGTGATCCACTCCGAGGACATCGCGGCGTTCGCCGCCTTCCCACGCCGCTCGCTGGCCGGCGAGGCCGGGTTGGGCACCTCGTTGGCGCCGAACCCGACCGAGGAGAACTCGTTCTTCGGCATTCCGCTGCTGGTGCTCACGGTGGTCTGTTTCGTCGCGCTGTGGCGGCGGGCCGACCCGCACCGCCGGGCCACCCTCTGGGCGCTGGGCGCCCTCGCGCTGATCTTCACGGTGCTCTCCTTCGGGCCGGTCGCCAAGGTCGACGGCCGACGTACCGACCTCCCCATGCCGTTCGACCTGGTCGGACAGCTGCCGGTGGTGAACGCCGCGCTACCGGCCCGGCTGGCCCTGGTGGTCGCGCCCGTGGTCGGGCTGCTGCTGGCGTACGCCGTCGACCAGCTGCGCGCCGCGCCACCCCGGCACCGCTCCACGGAGTTGGCCTGGCTGCTCGGCTTCGCGGTGGCCCTGGTGCCGCTGCTGCCCACCCCGCTGCTGACCGACGAGCGGGAGCCGATCCCGCGCTTCATCACCTCCGGCACCTGGCGGGACTACGTCTCGCCCGACGGGGTGCTGACCCCGGTGCCGCTGACGGTGGACATCTACCCGGACGGCCAGCGGTGGCAGGCGTACGCGCTGTCGCACCGGCAGGGCGAGTTCGCCATCCCGGGCGGTTTCTTCCTCGGGCCCGGCGGGCCGGACGGGCGGGGCCGGATCGGTCCGGTGCCGCGCACGCTCAGCGCGTTGATGGACCAGGCCGGCCGCACCGGGCTGGTCCCCATCATCACCGACGGAACGATCCGGGAGGTCCAGTCGGACCTGCGGCACTGGCGCATCGAGACGGTGGTCCTCGCCGACCAGGTGCACGGCGCGAAGTTCGAGGTCGACGAGGAGGCGCTGCGGCGTACCGGCATCGCCCTGTTCGGTGAGCCGCAACGGGTCGACGACGTCTGGCTCTGGCGCATCCCGCCCACCGATCGGTAGTCCGCGACGCGGCCGGTCGGGGCACCACGACCGGCCGTCATCGCGTCTAATGGGCCGATGGAATCGACCGGCAGGCGACTGCGGCGTGCCGCGGTGGCCGGGCTCGCGCTGGGGCTCGTCGCGCTCAGCGCGCCGGCGGCCACGGCCGCCGACCGCCCCGCCACGGCCGCGAGCCGCACTCTCACCGACAACACGGCCGCCGGAGGCGCTGTCACCGACAGCACGGCCGGGGTGGTGCCGAGCCGGGTGCGCGACCCGTGGCTGTGGCAGGCCACCGTCGGGCAACGCCCGGCCGGTCCGGCCGCGTTGGTGTTCTTCACCGACCGCACCCGCTATTTCGAGTCGACCGGCGTCCTGGTCGCCCGGGACGGCGCGTACCGGCTCATCCCGATCGGCATGGCAGAGGGGCACGGGCTGCTCTCCCCCGACGGACGCCACTACCTGCGGCCGCAGTCCGGCGAGTTGCTGGACCTCACCACCGGCCGGCAGCGCCGCACGGTGAAACCCGGGCTGCACCCGTTCGCCTGGTCACCGGATGGGCAACGCGTGCTCGGCACCCGCAGCAACGACGATCACGTGATCAGCTACGGGCCGGACAATCAGCAGCTCAACGACCCGGAAAAGCCCGACGACCTGCTCGTCGTCGACCCGTACCAGGGCACCGAGCAGGTGGTCGCGGCCGGCACCTTCGCCGACCACAACAAGGCGGCCTGGTCCCCCGCCGGCGACCTGGTGGCGGTCACCGGCTCGCCGGACGTGCCTGCCCGGCTCGCCGAGCGGCAGCGACTTGTGGTCCTGGACCCGAGCGGCGGCGGTCCTCGCTGGCAGGTCGACCTGGGCGACCGGCGGATACTGGCCGGCCCCGCCGCCTGGCATCCGGACGGCCGGCGGCTCGCGCTGCTCGCCTTCGACGGCTGCGCCGGGCCCCGGTGCACCGCCGAGCAGGTGGCGGCGCGCAGCTGGCGAATCGAGTTCCTGGACGCGACCACCGGTCAGGCGGTCGGCCAGGCCCTGCCGGCCGGCACCTCGGTCAGCGGGATCGTCGGCTGGCGCGGCGACGACCCGCTCCTGCGGTATGTCAGCAGAACGGAGGCGGACACGGACCAGCAGGCCGTTCTCGCCGCGCTGTCGCCCGAGGGCGGTCGCGAGGTGCTGGTGACCACGCCGGTCGGGTCGACCGACCTGATGGTGCCGGGCGACCTGCTGACCCGGGCCGCGTTCGGTGGGCCGGAACCCCGACCGTCACCGTTCGCCGCCCCGATCTGGGTCTACCTGACGCTGGCCGTGCCGGCGCTGCTCGTGATCGCTCTCATCGTCCGCCGCGTCCGCCGCGTCCGCCGTCACCGCGCCGCGACGGGCCCTGCTGCGCCGTGACAGCCAACCGCCGAGCGGCACGGCGACCGGCTGACCTGGTCCTCGTGAGGCGGCTCACCAGGGATGATCGCTTCAGACGGGACTAGGCTGGTTGCCGTGACAACGACGACCCCCGGCCTGACGGCCGTCCGTGCCGGTCTGCTCGACTACCAGGCCGCCTGGGACGAGCAGCGGAGCCTGCACGAGTCGGTGGTGGCTGGCGAGCGCGGCGACACAGTGCTGCTGCTGGAGCACCCGAGCGTCTACACGGCGGGCAAGCGCACCGAACCGTGGGACCGGCCCATGGACGGCACCCCGGTCGTCGACGTGGACCGTGGCGGCAAGATCACCTGGCATGGGCCGGGGCAGCTCGTCGGCTACCCGATCCTGCGCCTGCCCGACCCGGTGGACGTGGTCGCCTACGTGCGCCGGACCGAAGAGCTGCTCATCGACGTGTGCGCGGAGTTCGGGCTGACCGCCGGCCGGGTCGAGGGGCGCAGCGGGGTCTGGGTGCCCGAGGACGACCGGGGGCCGGCCCGCAAGGTGGCGGCCATCGGCATCCGGGTGGCCCGGGGCGTCACCCTGCACGGCTTCTCGATCAACTGCGACTGCGACCTGACGTACTTCGACCGGATCGTGCCGTGCGGCATCCGGGACGCCGGCGTCACCTCACTCACCGCTGAGCTTGGTCGGCCGATCAGCGTCGCCGACGTGCTTCCGGTGGTCGAACGCCGACTCTCCACCCTCATCACGGTGTGAACGACGGCCCCCGACGTCACCGCCGGGGGCCGCCTCGCTCACGGGGTCAGGCGGTGCAGGTCACGGGGGAACGCGGTGACCTCGCGGACGTTCGCCGCGCCGACCAGCCGGGCCACGAACCGTTCCAGACCGATGGCGAAGCCGCCGTGCGGCGGCATGCCGTGCCGGAACGCGTCCAGGTAGCCGGCGTACGGCTCGACCGGCTCGCCCCGGGCCGCCAACGCCGCCAGGTAGTCGGCGTGCCGGTGCAACCGCTGCCCGCCGGTGACCAGCTCCAAACCGCGAAACAGCAGGTCAAAACCGTTCGAGTACGCGGGCCGCGCCGGGTCCGGGTGGGTGTAGAAGGGCCGCTTGGCCATCGGGTAGCCGGTGACGAACAGGAAGTCCGACCCGTGTTCGCGGCGGGCCCACTCGCCCAGCGCCCGTTCGTGGGCGGGCGCGAGGTCCGGCTCGTCGGCGGGCGCGCCGGCGATCGTCAGCGCCTCGGTGAAGTGCACCGCCGGGATCTCCGCCGGCACCTGCGGCGGCGTGACGCCGAGCGTGGCCAGTGCGCCGCCGGCCCGCTCGCCCACGGTGCCGAGCATCCCGGCCACCGTGTCGCGCAGTACGCGCATCACGTCCCGGTGGTCGCCGACGAAGCCCAGCTCCGCGTCGAGCGACGTGTACTGCGCGAGGTGCCGGACCGTGTCGTGCGGTTCGGCCCGGAAGACCGGCCCGACCTCGTAGACACGTTCGAAGACGCCGACCATCACCTGCTTGTAGAACTGCGGTGACTGGGCCAGGTAGGCGGGTCGACCGAACCAGTCCAGCGCGAACACGTCCGCACCGCTCTCGGTGCTGGAGCTGACCACCTTCGGCGTGTGGACCTCCACGAAGTCCTGGACGTCGAGGGCGGCCCGGAACCCCGCCACGGCGGCCGCCGAGATCCGCAGGGCGGCCGAACGGGTGGGGTGGCGCAGCGCGGTGGGCGCGTTGTCGAGCTGCGTGGGCAGGCTCGCGGTGAGTGCCGGCCGGTACAGGTCGAACGGCGGCGGCACGGCGGGCGGCCCGAGCAGACGTACCGTCGGGTCGGTCAGCTCGACCCCGGCGGGCGTCGTGCCGTTCGCGGTGGCCGTCGCGGTGACCTCGACGGCCGTCTCTTCGGTGAGTTTCTCCAGCTCGGCGCGGACGGTCGGGTCGGTGACGACCACCTGGGTCAGGCCGGTGGCGTCGCGCACGATCAGGAAGGCCACCGACTTGAGCAGTCGGCGACGGTGCACCCAGCCGGCGATCCGCACTGTCGTGCCGACGTGCGCGGGCAGGTGGTGGGACAGGGTTCGTTGCATGGCGAGTTGCTCCTCGGTCGATCGCCACGCCGTCGCCGCCCCGGGGTGGCGAAAGCGTCGCATCAGCCCCAGGGAGGTGTGGGCGAGCGGGATCCTCGCGGTGCCACCACACCTTCGCCCCCGCCGGAGCGGGGGCCTCGTTCGTCGCCTGATGACCGGGGCCAGCCGGGCGGGCTCTACTGGGCGCGGAGGGCCCGCGGCCGTTCTTCCCGCAGCTCGGGAGGGTCTTCGCGCCCCGGCGCCAGACCGCCTCTCAGCACCGGCGGCTCTCTGCGCTGGCGGGTCGGGGGCTACTCGGCTCCGTCGTCGCTGTTGGCGGTGACCGTAGCACCCGAATCCCTCTCGTGTGACGCACATTTTCGACACCCCGGTGTCCGGCGTCACAACGTTTGGGGCGTGACGCCGGTCGCCTGACGCACATAGACGGCTGCCGTCCGGCGTAGGCTCATTTTCGTGACGATCGAGCACTCCGCGCCGACGACCGGCCAGGCAGCGCGCACCGCAACGGCGGCCCCCGAGGGGCGGCGTCTGCTGCGGATCGAGGCGCGTAACGCCGAGACGCCGATCGAGCGCAAACCGCCATGGATCAAGGTCAAGGCCAAGATGGGCCCGGAGTACACCCAGTTGCGCGGGCTCGTCTCGCGCGAGGGGCTGCACACCGTCTGCCAGGAGGCCGGCTGCCCCAACATCTACGAATGTTGGGAAGACCGGGAGGCCACCTTCCTCATCGGTGGTGACCAGTGCACCCGGCGCTGCGACTTCTGCCAGATCGACACCGGCAAGCCGGCCGAGTTCGACGCCGACGAGCCGCGCCGCGTCGCCGAGTCGGTGGTCTCGATGGGGCTGCGTTACGCCACCATCACCGGTGTCGCCCGTGACGACCTGCCCGACGGCGGTGCCTGGCTGTACGCCGAGACCGTCCGACAGATCCACGCGTTGCAGCCCGGCTGCGGCGTCGAGCTGCTGATCCCGGACTTCAACGCCGTCCCCGAGCAGTTGGCCGAGGTCTTCGGCTCCCGCCCCGAGGTGCTGGCCCACAACGTGGAGACGGTGCCGCGCATCTTCAAGCGCATCCGCCCGGCGTTCCGCTACGACCGCTCGCTGGACGTGATCCGGCAGGCCCGCGCCGACGGCCTGGTCACCAAGAGCAACCTGATCCTGGGCATGGGCGAGGAGCGGGCCGAAGTGTCGCAGGCCCTGCGCGACCTGCACGACGCCGGCTGCGAACTGATCACCATCACCCAGTACCTGCGCCCCTCGCCCCGCCACCACCCGGTGACCCGCTGGGTCAAGCCGGAGGAGTTCGTGGAGCTGCGCGAGGAGGCCGAGGAGATCGGCTTCGCCGGGGTGATGAGCGGGCCGCTGGTGCGTTCGTCGTACCGGGCCGGCCGGCTCTACCAGCAGGCCATCGACGCCCGCGCCGCCGCCTCGGTCGCCACCGCCAGCTGACGTCGCCGGCAGCGCCGCGCGGCCGTTCCGCGTCCGGGTGTCATGATCCTGTGATGACCGTCGGCGTACGCGAGCAGCCGCGCGGCGCGGGCCCGCCGCGCCCGCGACCGGGCGCGCGTACCGGCCTGGTCGGTTGGCTCACCGGGTTGGCGGTGCTCGCCGGGGTGGGTTACCGGCTCTGGCTGCTGCTGCACGCCGCCCCGCCGACGAACAGCGACGAGGCCACCATGGGGCTGGCCGCGCTGCACATCGCCCGGGGCGAGGGCTTCCCGGTCTGGTTCTACGGCCAGCAGTACATGGGCACGCTGGAGGCGTACCTGGCCGCGCCGGTGTTCGCCCTCGCCGGTGGACCGTCGCTGCTCGGGCTGCGGTTGCCCACGCTGGCCCTGTACGCGCTGTTCCTGCTGCTGGCCTGGCGGTTGACCCTGCGGCTGACCGGGGACCGGTGGTTCGGCCCGCTGATGGTGGCTCTGCTGGCCCTCGGCTCCGACCGGATCGTCAAGAACCAGCTGATCGCCGGCGGCGGCTACCCCGAGATGAACGCGGCCGGGGCGGCGCTGGCCCTGCTCGCCGTGGACCTCGCCACCGGCCGACCGGGGCAGCGGACGGCCGATGCCGGGCGACCCGACGGGCGGGCGACCGACGCCGGGCGACCCGGTTGGCGGCTGGCGCGCTGGGCCCTGTGGGGGTTGCTGGCCGGGCTGATGCTCTGGGTCGACCCGCTCGTGCTGCCGTACGTCGCGGCCACCGGCGCGGTCCTCGTCGGGTTCCGCCGCCGGGAGCTGTGGGGTGCAGCCGGGGCGGTCCTCGGGGCGGCGGCCGTGCTGGGAGCGGCCCCGCTGCTGCTGCACAGCTTGCTGACCGGGCGCAACCCGCTGCGCGCCGTGCTCGCGGCCAGCGGCACGAACGCCAGCGCGGACTGGCCGGACCGGCTGCACGGCGGCCTGGTGCTCGGCCCCGGGCTGGGCATGGGATTCTGCGCTCCCGGGCAGTGCGCCACCTGGCAACTGTGGTGGGCGCTCGCCCTGCCGCTGCTGCTGGCCATCGCCGCCGTCACCGCCTGGCGGGCCCTGCGTACCGGCGAACCCGATCTCGCCGGCTCTGCCGCTGTCGGCCCCGACGCGGTGTCGCCTCGGGTGGCCGCGGCGGCGCGGCTGGCGCTCGTACTGGCCGCGGTGGCCACCCTCGGCGCGTACACAGTGAGCAGTTCCGCCGGGCTCACCCCGGTGGAGAGTTCCCGCTACCTGTCCTGCCTGCTCATCTCCCTGCCGGCGCTGCTCTGGCCGGTGTGGACGGTGGCCCGGCACGGGCTGCGTCCGGCGGCGACCGGCCGACGTGGCGTCGGGCCGACGCTGGCCCGGTCGGTCGCGGTGGTGGTGCTCGCCGCCACGCTGGGCACGGCGGCCCACGCCACCTGGCGGGCGGCGGAGACCGTCCCGGCGACCCGGGCCGCCGAGGCCCGGCACACCGAGCTGATGAGCACCCTGCGTCAGCTCGGCGTACGGCACGTGCGCGCCGGCTACTGGACCTGCAACCGGCTCACCTTTGCCAGCGCCGAGCAGGTGGTCTGCGCGGTCGTCGACGACACCCTGCGCCCCGGTTTCGACCGCTACCCCGCGTACCGGCGGGAGGTGGACAGGGCGGCGGCACCGGCCTGGGTCGCCCCGGCCGGCTCACCCCTCGCGAAGGTGCTCGACGAGCGACAGCGAACCACGCCGGGCAGCCTCGACCTGGTCACCATCGAGGGCTGGCGCATCTACCTGCCGCGCTGACCCCGACGGCCCACGTCAGCGCGGCGGTCCCGGCGGGCGTCAGCGCGGCCCGGCGGTCCCGGCGGGCATCAGCGCGGCCCGGCGGCCTCGGTGAGCAGGCCGAGGCGGTGGGCCAGGGCGGCGGCCTCGACCCGGTTGGTCACACCCAGCTTCGCGATGATCCGGGAGACGTGCACGCTCGCGGTCTTCGGCGAGATGAACAGCCGCTCGGCGATCCGGCTGTTGCTGTGCCCCTCGGCGACCAGGCGCAGCACCTCCCGCTCCCGGGCGGTCAACAGGTCCGCTCCGGCCCCGCCCCCGGCGCGCAGGCCAACCCGCCGCGCCAGGGTGGCGGCCGCCTCGACCAGCGGGGTCGCGCCCAGCCGCCGGCCGATCTCGGTGGCCTCGGTGACCGCCGCCGCCGCCTCGTCGCGCTCCCCCGCTGCGGCCGTCGCCTCGCCCAGCGCCAGCAGCGCCCTGCCCAACGGGTAGGGCTGCCCGTCGGCCCGCCACGCGTCGACCGCCGCACGCCACGCCGGCAGCGCCTGGTCGCCGACCGCGAGCAGCGCGGTGACCTGGGCGGCGTGCGCGCGGGCGGCCGGGTGCCGCGCCGGCAGGTCGGTGGCGAGCGCCGCCACGGCCGCGGCCAACTCCCGGTCACTCACCCGCGCCGCGGTACGCGCGGCGGCGCTGAGCACCGGCCAGCCCTCCCGGGGCAGGCGCGGCAGGCTCTCGTCGGCCACCGCTACGCGGGCCGCCCGTACCGCCTCGATTTTGTCGTCCGCGGCCAGCGCCGCCTCGATCGCCAGCTCGCGCAGGGGCAGGCGGTGGTTCGGCCACAGGTACGGTCGGTTGAGGAAGGTGAGCGCCCGCTCGACCAGCTCGTCGGCGCCCGGATGGGCGCGGGCCAGCCGCAGCCCGGCGCCCAACTGGATCCAGTGCAGACTGGTGACACCGGACAGGTCGATCCGGGCAGCCTCTCCGCAGACCGCCTCGGCCTCGTCCCACCGACCCAACGCGATGAGCGCCTCGGCCCGGTTGGAGAGCAGGTACGCCCCGGTGGAGCGGCTGATCCCCACCCGTCGCGCCTCGGCCACGCCGGCCTCGGCGGCCTGCGCGGACTCGGCGTAGCGGCCCAGCTCGCACAGCACGTCCGACTGGTACACCCGGGCGAGCACCAGAGCCGTGGAGTCCCCGGACTCGCGGACGACGGCCTCAGCCTGGCTCAGCTCGGCCAACCCCCGCTCCAGGTCCCGCTCGCCGTGGCAGAGCAGGGCGATCCGGGTGTGCAGCAACGCCAGGTCCTCGCCGAGCGCCCTGCCGTCCACGGCAGCCTCGGCAGCCACCCGGGCCGCCTGTCCAGGGTCGATCTTGACCATGTGCGCGGCGATGTCGGCCAGCAGCCGAACCCGCGCCACGTCACGGGGGCCGCCGGCGGCCAGCCGGTACGCCTCGTCCAGCTCGCGGCGACCGTCGCTCTTGCCGAGCAGGGCCATCAGCCGACCCCGCTGGTTGAGCAGGCGGGCGGCGCGCAGCGGTGCGGCGTCGGTGTCCACCTCGGCCAGTCCGGCCCGGGTCAGCGTGATGGCCCGGCTGAAGTCGCCGGCCGTGACCGCCGCGGCCAGCGTCTGCTCCAGCAACGCCAGATGGTCCATGCCGAGTAGATCGGCGGCGTCCGGCACCAGTTCCCACAACTCCAGCGCCCGCTCCAACAGTCGACGCTGCTCGGCGTACGCGTAGCGGTCGGCGGCGGCGCACGCGGCGGCTCGTGCGGCGACGAGGGCGCGCGGGTGGTCGTGCGCGGCGTACCAGTGGTGGGCGATCTCGGCCGGGGCCCGGCCGGCGGCGACCAGATGCGGTTGGGCCTCGATGGCGGCGGCGAAACGGGCGTGCAGCCGGGCGTGCTCACCGGGCAGCAACTCGTCGTGTACGGCCTCGCGGACCAGCGCGTGTCGGAACTCGTAGTCACCGTCCCGGTCGGCCACCACCAACTGGGCGGCGACGGCGGCGCGTAACGCGTCCTCCAGCTCGGTTTCGGGCAGCCCGGCGACCTCGGCGAGCAGGTCGTGGGCGAACCGGGTGCCGCCGGCGGCGGCGATCCGCAGCACCCGCTGCGCCGGCTCCGGAAGCCGGTCCACCCGGGCCAGCAGCAGGTCACGCAGCGTCTCGGGCAGCGCCGCGCAGCCGATCGGGTCACCGGCGACAGCCAACTCCTCGATGAAGAAGGGGTTGCCCTGGGTGCGGCGGTGGACATCGTCGACGGCGCGGGCGATCGGCTCGGCGCCGAGCAGGTCGGCGAGGATCGCGGCGGTGCCGTCGCGGTCCAGGCGGGCCAGCTCGACCCGCTGCACACCCCGGGCCCGATCCAGCTCGGCGAGGAACGGGCGCAGCGGGTGCCCGCGCTGCAACTCGTCCGTGCGGTAGGTGCAGACCAGCAGCAGCCGGCCCGGCCTCGCCGCCCGGACGAGGAAACCGATCAGGTCGCGGGTGGAACGGTCGGCCCAGTGCAGGTCCTCGATGATCAGGACCAGCGGGCGCGCATCGGCCAGCCGCTGGAACAGCTCGGCGACCAGGTCGAACAGGTAGCCGCGCGGGGCGTCGCCGAGCGGGACCGCGCGCGGGGTGGTCAGCGCCGCGGAGGCACGCCCCAGCTCCGGCAGGAGCGGAGCGAACTCCGCCTCGTAACCGGCGAAGACCTCCGGGCCGTCGGCGCGGAGCACCGCCCGCAACGCGGCGGCGAACGGCGCGAACGGCAGACCCGCCTCGCCCAGCTCCAGGCACTGGCCGACGAGCACCCGCGCCGCGCCCTCGGTGGCCCAGCCCGCGAACTCCTCCAGCAGCCGCGTCTTACCCACCCCAGCCTCGCCGCCGACCAGCACGGCGGTCGGCTCCCCGGCCCGCGCCCGGCCCAGCGCGTCTCGTAGTGCCACGGTCTCGCGGTGACGCCCGACGAGGACGGAGCTGGCGGCGCGTACGGTCACGTGTTCGAGCATGCCATGACGGCCCGCCCCGCCGGCCCCGCCGATCGGCCGGCTGCCGGGCGGCGGGGTCGGATCGGTTCGAGCGGCCAACCCGCCGGGTGGGCTAGTCGTGACAGCCACGCCGGGCGCGGTGGACCTGGCATCCACTGCGGCAGCGGTGGACGTGGCAGCCACGCCGGGCGCGGTGGACGTGGCAGCCACGCCGGGCGCGGTGGACGTGGCGGCCACCCTGAGCGCGGTCACCGGCGGGCGTCGCCGGTGCGACCGGCCTGCCTGCGCCGGCCCAACCACCCTCGGCTGACCGGACGGGACAGGGACCGGGCGAGCCGGTCGGCGGCAGCGTCGGCGCGCAGCTCGGCGGCGTGGGTACGGTGCAGGGTGAGCAGGAAATCTGCGTCGTTGCCGAACATGTCGGGCTCCTTCGTGGCGTCGTCGTCTTCTGCTGACGACTCTTCGCGCGAAGGCCCCACCCGGGCATGGGCACGGTGCCTCATCTTCCGCGCCCACTGCCTCCTTACCCGGCCACTCAGGGCGCTCGCGGCGACGTAAGGTACTCAGCTGCCCCGGCACCCGGACGCGGATCAACCGGGCCGGCGGCGACCACTAGACTCTGCGGCATGGCAAAGCCCCAGGAGAAGGTCTCGTTCGGCCAGCGGCTGAAGCAGATCGGGATGGTGTTCCAGTTCACCGCCAAGCAGGACCGGTGGTTCGCGCCGTTGGTCGCCGCCGCGGTGCTGCTCCCGCTCGCGCTCACCGTGGTCGCGGTCATCCTCTGGGGCTGGATCTGGCTGCCGCTGGGCATCCTGTTCATCCTGCTCGCGGTGCTGATCGTGCTCAACCTGCGGTCCAACAAGGCGATGATGAACGCCGCCGAGGGGCAACCCGGCGCGGCGGCGCAGATCATGGAGAACATGCGCGGCGACTGGCGGGTGACCCCGGCGGTCAGCTCGACCACCCAGATGGACATGATCCACCTGGTGATCGGGCGCCCGGGCGTGATCCTGCTGGCCGAGGGCAACCCGCAGCGGGTGCGCGGCCTGCTCGGCCAGGAGAAGCGGCGGCTGTCCAAGGTGATCGGCTCCGCTCCCCTGCACGACTACGTGATCGGGCAGGAGGAGGGCGAGCTGCCGATCCGCAAGCTGCGGACCACGCTGCTGCGCCTGCCCCGCGCCCTCTCCGGCAAGGACGTCAACTCGCTGGACAAGCGCCTCAAGGCGCTCACCGCCCGGCCGCAGATGCCCAAGGGCGCGATCCCGAAGAACATGCGGCCGCCGGGCGCCTTCCGCCAGTCGCGGGGCCGCTGACCCCCGAGGTGTACGCGTAAAGGAGCCGGACCCATACGGGTCCGGCTCTTTCGCGTCTGGCGTCGAACGCGCCCCGCCCATCCCGCCCCACCCCCTGCCCCGTCGATCATGGAGTTGTGGTCGGTGACAAAGTGCCTGCCCCAGACCAAACCGGGCACCGCAACTCCATGATCGACGAGGCCGAGCTCCCCCTCCTCCGCGATCTTGCACTTTCTGTTGCGACATAAGCGGGCATCTCGTGCATATCGGCGACAGGAATTGCAAGATCGACGCGGGCGAGGGGTTCCGGAGTGGCGATCCTGGGTTCGGAACTCGCCGTGTCACCTGGGCCAGGGGTCGATTGCGATCTTTCCGGGAGCCGTGGTGGCGGGAGCCGTGGTGCCGAGAGCCCGGTGGCGGGAACCGGGTGGCGGGGTGGCGTGGAGCAGGCTCGGCGTGGGTCGGGTCAGGCGCGGGGGGCGTCGACGATGACGGAGCCGGCGATCCGGTCGTGCAGGCCGCGTCGGTGCTCGTCCATGATCAGTGCGGGGACGACAAGGGCCAGCAGGAGGCCACGGATCAGCCCCCGGAGCACGCCGATCCGGCCGCCGTCGTGCCAGTTCACGCAGCGGACCTTCGTGATGAACATGCCCGGAGTCTGGGCGAACAGGCCGAGGAAGATGCCGTACACCAGGACCAGCACCAGCACCGGGGCCCAGCCGTCGCGTACCGGGTCGGCGAAGAAGTTGGACACCAGCAGGCAGAGCACCCAGTCGATGATCAGCGCCCCGAACCGCCGACCGAGGCTCGGCGCGGTGAAGCTGGGGTCGGTGGCCGGCGCTGCCGGGAGGTGCGGATTGGTCACAGCGGTCAAGGGTATCCGCGCCGGGATGAGGGCTTGCCGGGTGCCGCCGCCACTGCGTGCCGATTCAGGCCAAAGCAATCAGATGTTATTACAATGGCACAGTCGGTACGGCGTCCCTGGCGGGCCTGAGGCGTGGACGGGGCGTGCCTGACGCTCCGCGAGGGACGTAACACGGCAGAAACAACGGAGACACGGCCGGGCAACCCCCCGGCCCTAGCGTCGCCAGAAGCCTAGCCACCCCGTGGACGTGCCAGGAGGATGTGTGTTCGCCAATCCCGAGGAACTGCTGCGATACCTCAAGAACGAGGACGTGAAGTTCGTCGACGTTCGTTTCTGTGACCTGCCCGGCGTGATGCAGCACTTCAACCTGCCGGTCGAGTCCGTCAACGACGACCTCTTCACCGACGGCCTCGCGTTCGACGGTTCGTCGATCCGCGGTTTCCAGGCGATCCACGAGTCGGACATGCTCCTGCTCCCGGATGTCGCCACCGCGTTCATCGACCCGTTCCGCGCGCAGAAGACGCTCGCGCTCAACTTCTTCATCCACGACCCGTTCACCCGCGAGGCCTACAGCCGCGACCCGCGCAACGTGGCGAAGAAGGCCGAGGCGTACCTGGCGGCGAGCGGCATCGCCGACACCGCGTACTTCGGTGCCGAGGCGGAGTTCTACATCTTCGACTCGATCCGCCACGAGACCTCGGCGCACCAGTCGTTCTACTACATCGACTCGATCGAGGGCGCCTGGAACACCGGCCGCGAAGAGCCGGGCGGCAACCGCGGTTACAAGACCGCGTACAAGGGCGGCTACTTCCCCGTCCCGCCGGTCGACCACTACGCCGACCTGCGTGACTCGATCGTGCGCCGCCTGGTCGACACCGGCTTCAACGTGGAGCGCTCGCACCACGAGGTGGGCACCGCCGGCCAGTCCGAGATCAACTACCGGTTCTCCACCCTGCTGCACGCCGGTGACCAGCTCCAGCTCTTCAAGTACATCGTGAAGAACGAGGCCTGGGCCAACGGCAAGACCGCGACGTTCATGCCCAAGCCGCTGTTCGGCGACAACGGCTCCGGCATGCACACCCACCAGAGCCTCTGGCTCAACGGTGAGCCGCTGTTCTACGACGAGACCGGCTACGCCGGCCTGTCCGACATGGCCCGCTGGTACATCGGCGGTCTGCTGCACCACGCGCCGTCGCTGCTGGCCTTCACCAACCCGACGATCAACTCGTACCGTCGCCTGGTGCCGGGCTTCGAGGCGCCGGTCAACCTGGTCTACTCGCAGCGCAACCGGTCCGCCTGCACCCGCATCCCGGTGACCGGCGCGAACCCGAAGGCCAAGCGCGTCGAGTTCCGCGTCCCGGACCCGTCGGCGAACGTCTACCTGGCCTTCTCGGCCATGATGATGGCCGGCCTCGACGGCATCAAGAGCAAGATCGAGCCGCCGACGCCGATCGACAAGGACCTCTACGACCTCCCGCCGGAGGAGTGGGGCGACGTCAAGCAGGTGCCGGGCTCGCTGTCGGCAGTGCTCGACTCGCTGGAGGCCGACCACGACTACCTGCTCGACGGCGGCGTCTTCACGCCCGACCTGATCTCCACCTGGGTCGACTGGAAGCGCGCCAACGAGGTCGACCCGGTGCGTCTGCGCCCGACCCCGCACGAGTTCGCCATGTACTACGACTGCTGAGCAGTCAGCTGCACGACGACTGCTGAGCAGTCGCTCGAAACACCGGCCGGGCCGGCTCCGCTCACCGCGGAGCCGGCCCGGCTCGCTGTGCGCCACCCCGACATACCTTCGCGTCCGATATATTGCTCCGGTGGACACACCTCTACGCGAACCGACCTTCCTGATCCTCACCGCGCTGGCCGCCCAGCCGATGCACGGCTACGGGCTGATCGGTGAGGTCGCCGCCCTCTCCGACAACCGCGTGTCGCTACGCCCCGGGACGCTCTACGGGGCGCTCGACCGGCTGGTCGACGCCGGCCTGGTCGAGGTCGACCGGGAGGAGGTGGTGGACGGCCGACTGCGCCGCTACTACCGCCTCTCCCCCGCTGGTGAGACCACGTTGAGCACCGAGACCGAGCGGCTGCGTCGCAACGTCGAGGCCGCCACCGCCCGGCTGTCCAAGCGGACTCGCGCCGCCCTCCCGACCACCCCGCGCACGGCCGGAGGCTTGGCATGAACGACCTGGAACGCCGTTACCTCCGGCTGCTGCGCGCGTACCCCGCCGACTACCGGCGCGCCCGCGGCGCCGAAATCGTCGGCACCTACCTCGACCTGGCCGCCCTTGACCAACGCTGGCCGACGCCGGCGGACGCCGCGGACCTGGTGCGCGGCGGCCTCCGCCAGCGGCTGCGGGCCGCGGGCGTCACCGACCTGATCCCCGGGGTACGCCTCGCGGCGCTGCTGGCCCTGGTCACCGCCAGCGCTCTGGCCGGAGTCTGGGGTACGGCGGAGCTGCACCCGCCGCCCGTGGAGTGGGGCGTTCCCCGCGTCGGTCCGTTCGTCTCGCTCGGTGTCGTCACGTGGGCGGCATGGCTGCTGGCGGCAGTGGTGATCGCCGTCGCGCCGGGTCGGGTCGCCCGGTGGGCCATCACCGTCGCGCTGGTGTTCACCATCGCGCTGCCACCGGTGGCCGCGGCGCTCGACGCACTCCGACCGCCGCTGATGGTGCTGCTGCCGCAGGTGGTCCTGGGCCTGCTGGGGCTCGCCCTGCCCGATCGCCCCTCCCGGGCGATCCGCCTCGCGCCGGCGCTGTCCGCACTGTTGGCGGTGCTGGGAACGGAATTCCTGGTCGGCTTGGACCCGGTTTTCATCTACCACGGAACCGCCATGGAAGTCTTCCTGCCCACCGTCGGTGGACTGTTACTGGCCGTCGGGACCCTGTTGGCCATGGGGCTGGCACTGGGCGGGGACGCCCGCGGCGGCTGGGCGCTCGTCACGCTGCTCACCCCCGCCGGCTTCCTGGCGGTGCCCGGCCTGGCTGACAACTTCGGCGCGGCACGAGGCGCCGTCACCTTCGCGGAGCTGGCAGTGAGCGCTGTCGCCGTCGCGCTCGCCGGTCCGGCCGTACTGCTCCTGGCCGTCCTGTTCCGCTCGCGGCGGACCTCCACTCTCAAGGCCTCAACCCAGCCCTGCCCCACCTGCGGCGCGCGAGCCTGACCCCCACCCCCTGAGCCCACCGCCCCGCCCCGCCCCGCACCGCCCCGCCCCGCCCCGCCCCGCCCCGCCCCGCCCCGCCCCGCCCCAAGATCGTGCTCGAACCTGGATGTAGTGGTCTCAGTCGCGTCGGAGACCACTACATCCACGTTCGAGCACGATCTTGCCCGCAGGACGAGGACGATCATGAGGTTGGCGAGGCGTTCCGCCCGGATTGCCCCCGTCAACCTGATGATCAACGGCGTCAGGGGCGTCAGCGGTGGGCGGCGCGGGCGGCATGGGCGGCATGGGCGGCGCGGAAGGTGCGGATGAGGACGGTCAGGAGCAGGGCGGTCATCGCCAGGGCACCGGGTGCCTTGGTGACGCGGGCCAGGTTGGTGCCGTCGGGCAGGGCGAGGAAGGCTGCCGCAGCGGTGGGCAGCATGAACCAACTCGTGCGGGCGGCGGTGAGCGCGAGCAGCGCCAGCGGCCAGGTCGCGTACCAGGGGTGGAAGACCGGGGACAGGACGACGGTGGCGACCAGCGCCAACGCCGCGCCGTGCAGCGCCACCCGGGATCGCACCACCGCAGGACGCCCACCCTCAGGGCGCGCGAGCCCCGAGGGTGCGCCACCACCGGAAGACGCCCCCTCGCGAGCAGCCACCTCGCAACCCGCGACCCCGCACCGTCCCGCCTCGACGGCCGCGACCCGGCAACGTCCCACCTCGCGACCCGCGACCCCGCACCGCCCCACCTCGGGACCCGCGACCCCGCACCGCCCTGCCTCGCGACCCGCGACGTCGTTCAGCTCGCGGAGGGTCCGCCAGGCCCGCCACCAGAGCACCAGCAGGACCCCGACGAGCAGCAGCAGCGCGACCGCTCGGACCACCGGCACCGCCTGCGGGTCCCGGCCGACCAGCGCAGCGGCGTAGTCGACCACGAAGCCCACGGCGGTGGGTGGTGACGTCCACTGCTCCGAGTCGCCGCTGTGGGTCAGCCCGCCCACCCAGCCGAAGCCGAGGCCGGACACCGCAGCGGTGACCAGCAGCGCGGCCAGCAGCCCGCCGGCCAGCCAACCAGCCTGGCGCAGCAGCGCCCGAACGGTGTACTGGTCGGGCATCCCGGCCAGTACGGCGAACGGCACCACCACCACGGCGCTGGCCTTCACCGTGACCGCCAGCCCGAGCAGCGCTCCGGCCAGCAGCAGCGCCGCCGCCCGACCTGGTCGCCGGACCACTACCAGCAGTCCGCACAGCAGCAGGCCCAGCATCACGGCGTCGTTGTGCGCGCCGGCCACGAGGTGTACGCCGACCAGCGGACCGGCCAGCGTCAACCAGACCGCCCGTGGGGCCGGCACCCCGGCCGCCCGGGCCAGCGCGGGCAGGCAGATCGCGGCCAGTAGCAGCCCCGCCACGGCGATCACGCGCAGCGCCACGATGGTCCCGGTGAGCCCGCCGCCGGGGCCGACGGCGAGGGCCGCCAGCAGGACGAAGACCGGGCCGTACGGTGCCGGGGTGTCCCGCCAGATCGGTGCCACGGTGTCCAGCCAGGAGCAGCCCGCCGCCGCCACCCCCACTGTGTACGGGTCGACGCCGTGCGCGTACGTCCAGCCCTGGCACGCGTACGAGTAGACGTCCCGGCTGCCCAGCGGTGGCGCGAGCAGTAGCGGTAGCGCCCACAGCCCGGCGGTGACGTACGCCCACCGGGTCGACGGCACACCGTCGCGCAGTGACCACCACGCCCCGACCAGCAGCACGGTGCCGATCAGCCAGCAGGTCAGCGTCGCCGGGCCGTCCGGGGTCCGCCAGATCGACGCGGGTGTCACCCCCAGCGGGGCGTCGGGCAGCGCCCCGCCGAGGTATCCGGCCAGGGCGAGCAGAACCGCCCCGACCAGGCCGGCGTACCGGGAGCGAGAGGCACCGGGAGCGGTCACCGGCGCACCTTCCCTCAGTCGGCGGCGACCGGCTGACGGGCCGCCCGAGCCGACCGTACCAACCGGATGACCAGCACGATCACCAACAGCGTCATCAGCGGCGCCCCGACCGTCTTGGTGTACCGGGGCAGCCCGGTGCCGTCGGGCAGCACCAGGAACGACGCGACCAGGGCGACCACTGTGAACCATCTGGTGCGCTGGGCGGTGGCCGCCAGCACGGCCAACGGCCAGATCCAGTACCAGGGGTGGAAAAGCGGCGCGAGGGCGACCGTGGCGGCCAGCGCGAGGCCGGCGTGCCAGAGCGGGTCCCGGGTGCGGGCTCGCCACCAGAGCCAGACCAGGAGCAGTGCCAGCACCGCCATGCCGATCCCCCGGGTCACCGGCAGCGCGTCGATGTGCCCGCCGAAGGGCACCGCCAGGTAGCCGATGGTCTGCCCGACAGCGGTGGACGGTGAGGTCCAGGCGATCACGTCGCCGCCCCGTTCCAGCCCGCCGACCCAGCCGAAGTCCAGCCCGGCCGCGTAGGTCACCCCGGCCACGACGGCGACCGCGCCGCCGACCACCCACCCGCCGTGTCGGATCAGAGCCCGGATCGAGTACCCGCCAGCGATGGCGGCCAGGGCCGCGAACGGCACCACGACCAATGCCGTCACCTTGATCGCAGCGGCCAGCCCGAGCAGCACGCCGCCAGCGAGTAGCGGCCCGGGGCGGCCGGGCCGGGAGGCGATCACCGCCAGCCCGGCGACCAGGAGCCCGACCATCAGCGCGTCGTTGTGGGCACCGGAGACGAGGTGTACGGCGACCAGCGGGCAGCCCAGCGCCAGCCAGACCGCCCGACCGGCGGGTACCCCGGCCCGCCGGGCCAGCACCGGCAGGCTGACGGCTGTCAGCGCCACCCCGGCCACCGCGATCAGCCGGAACGCCACGATTGCGCCGGTGAGCGAGCCGGTGGCCTTGACGATCGCACCGGAGAGCACCACGAACAGCGGCCCGTACGGTGCCGGGGTGTGCCGCCAGATGTACGAGATGGTGTCCAGCCAGGGGCAGGGCAACGCGGAGACGCCCTGCTCGTACGGGTTGATCCCAGCGGCGTAGCTGGCTCCCTGACAGGCGTACGCGTAGACATCGCGGCTCGCCAGCGGCGGCGCGATCAGCACCGGCAGCAGCCACAGCCCGACGGTGATCAGCGCCCAGCGGGTCGACGGCACCTTGTCCCGCAGCGACCACCACGCGTACGCCATCAGCCCGGTGCCGACCAGCCAGGCAGCGATGACCAGCGGCCCGTGTGGGCCCTGCCAGATGCTGACCGGGGTGGGACGCAGGGGTGACCCGGGGAGAGCGCCGCCGAGGAACGCGGCGACGGCGAGCAGCGCCGAGCCGGCCAGTCCGGTCCAACGCGCGAGGTGGTGAGGCACGCCGGACATGCTGCCAGTACGGTGGTCGCGGTACGGAGGTGGGCATGCGGCGCAGTCGGGTGGTGGCGGTGGCCACCGGTTCCGCCATCGTGCTCAGCGCGCTCTGGCTGGCCCTGCCGCTGATGGGCTCGGACCTCTCCGCGCAGGTCGCCCGGGCGGGCTTCTTCGCCGCCCACGGTCCGACGCCGGTGGACCTGCGCTGGTACGGCGGGGTACAGCAGTTCGGCTACAGCCTGGTGTCCCAGCCGGTGATGGCGTTGCTCGGCGTGCGGGTGACCGGAGCGTTGGCTCTGGTGGCGTCGGCTGCCGCGCTGGCCGCACTGTTGACCCGCAGCGAGGTGCCCCGGCCGCTGCTGGGCAGCCTGGTCGGGGTGGTCACGCTCACCGGCAACCTGGTCTCCGGCCGGGTCACGTACGCCCTGGGGGTGGCGTTCGGGCTGGCCGCACTGCTGGCGCTCACGCTTGGCCGCTCCGACGCGTACACCCTACAAGGGCGGGCGGGCGGACGGACGCTGCTGCGGCTCGGGCTCGGCGCGGCTGGAGCGCTGCTTGCCTCCGCGACCAGCCCGGTGGCTGGCCTGTTCGTCGGTCTGGCCGGCGTCGCGCTGCTGCTCAGTCGCCGGTACGCCGACGGCCTGGCTCTCGGCATCGCGGCGGCCGTGCCGCTGGCCGTGACAGCCCTGTTGTTCGGCGACGGCGGTTGGATGAACATCAGTCGGACCGACACGCTGCGCGCGGTGGTGACCAGTCTGGTGGTGGCCGCGCTGGTGACGTACCGACCGGTGCGGTTCGCGGCGCTCCTCTCCGCCGCCGGGGTGCTCGCCGCGGCGCTGGTGCACACCCCGGTGGGATTGAACGCGACCCGGCTGGTCACGATGTTCGCGCTGCCGGTGCTGGCCGCCGTCGCCTGCCCGCCGGCCTGGCTCACCACCCGGATGGCTCACCGGTCCGCCACGCTCGCCGCGCCGTCCGGCGGCACCCGTCGCGCCCGGCTGCTGGGCGGGTTCGGCTTGGTCGCGCTGCTGATGGCGGTGTGCGTCTGGCAGCCGCCGGTGGTCCCCGCCGATCTGCGCAGCATCGGCGACCCGACCAGCGCGCAGGGCTACTACGCGCCACTGCGCACGTTCCTGGGCGAGCAGCGGCTCACCGGCAGGATCGAGGTGCCACCGACGCGCAACTACTGGGAGGCAGCCCGGCTCGGTGAGGTGCCGCTGGCCCGGGGTTGGCTACGGCAGGCCGACATCGAGCGCAACGCGCTGTTCTTCACCACCGTGCCCGGCGCGTCCGGCACCGGCGTACCGCTGAACCCGGCCAGCTACCGAGCCTGGCTGAACGACAACGCTGTGCAGTACGTGGCGCTGCCGGACGCCCCGCTGTCCTGGGTGGGGCGGGCCGAGGCGGCGCTGGTCGAGAGCGGGCTGCCCTACCTCATCCCGGTCTGGTCCGGCCCGCACTGGCGGGTCTGGGCGGTCACCGACCCGACGCCGCTGGTCGGCGCCCCCGCCGAACTGGCCCGCGCCGACGGGGCCTCGGTGACCTTCCGGAGCCCTCGCGCCGCGACGGTGGCGGTACGGATCCGGCACAGCCGCTGGCTGTCCGCCTCGGGCGGCGCCACGGTCGCCGCCGCCGGCGACTGGATCACGGTCACCGTTCCGCGCCCCGGCGAGTACACGATCGGTAGCTGACGCCCCGCCGGGAGGACGCCCTACCCCTCCAGCATCCGCTCGGCGGCAACCCGGGACCGCCGGCCGGCTTGCCGTCATGACCCGGAGGTGAGACGACTCAGGCGGGCGCGTCAGGGCTGTGGCTCTACTCGTCCGGGGGCGGCGTCGGAGCGGCTACCGCAGAGAGCGGCGACTGCCCGAACAAACATCGACGGGCTTGACACATAAATAGCTCCTCCCGTAGGGTCAAAATCATAAAGCAGTTACACGGGGGTAAATGCTTATCGCCTTCCTGGCGGGTCGCTGAAATCGTTGCGATCCGGCATGGCGAACGCAGCTTACGCGCCCATGGCAGCACATCGAGTTGCTGCCCCGGGCGGGCTGGCCGCGCCGACTGTTGTCGGGCGCGCTCCCCCCTGTCGCTGCGCACCCCACAGGAAGGAAGACCATGCGACGGATCGGAACGACGCTGGCCACCCTCGCCCTCGTCGGCACCGCGGTGCTGACCGGCGCCCCTGCACACGCCGCGACCTCCTCCACCGACGCCAGCCTGGCACTGAGCTGCCCCTCGTCGGGGGCACTGTGCCTCTACAACAACATTGGCCACACCAGCATCCTTGAAGTTCTCAACGGCAGCGCCAACCTGACCAACCTGTACTCCGACGACAAGACCAGCTCCGTGCGGAACCGCTCAAGCTGCGCATACAGGCTCTACCGGAACAGCGACCGCTCGGACACGCCCATCACCGTGGGTCCGCGGACCGAGATCAGCAACCTCGGCACCTTCTGGGGCCAGCAATGGCAGGACTCAATCAGCTACGCGCAGATCTACTGCTGATTAATCGCCGAGCGGGACGAATAAACATTTGACGATGCCAGCATTGACAATTCTGTCAATTCTTGTGGCCGCCTTTTGGCAGCACCCAGTCCTCAACGCCGGTGCGCTCACGCACCGGCGTTGAGGACCCGCTCCGCCGCGGCTCGGGAACGGCGGCCGGTGCGCAGGTATTCGTCGAGGAACTCCCCCGGGTCGTCGCGGCCGAGCAGCCGGGCCACCCCGGCCAACTCCACCCCGTGCCGGGGCAGTTGGTCACCGGCCCGGCCTCGGACCAGCATCAACGCGTTGCGGACCTGCGCGGCCAGGGCCCACCCGGCGGCCATCTCCACGGCGTCCGCCGGGTCGATCAGGCCGGCCCGCTCGGCCGCCGCGAGGGCATCGAGGGTACGCGTGCCGCGCAGCTCCGGGATCGCGCCGGCGTGCCGGAGCTGAACGAGTTGCACCGCCCACTCCACGTCGGCGAGCCCACCGCGCCCCAGCTTGGTGTGGGTGGCCGGGTCGGCGCCCCGGGGCAGCCGCTCGGTCTCCACCCGGGCCTTGATCCGCCGGATCTCGACGACCTGCTCGCGGCTCAGCCCGTCGGCCGGGTAGCGCACCGGCTCGATCATCGCCTCGAACTCGGCGCCCAGGTCGGCGTCGCCGCAGACGAACCGGGCGCGCAGCAGTGCCTGCGCCTCCCACACCCGCGACCAGCGGGCGTAGTACGCGGCGTACGCGGCGAGGCTGCGGACCAGCGGTCCCTGGCGGCCTTCCGGGCGCAGGTCGGCGTCGACGCCCAGCGGTGGGTCGGGGGCGGGTACGCCGAGCAGCCGGCGCAACTCCTCGGCGACGGCGTGCGCGGCGGCGCTGGCGGCGCTCTCGCTGGTGTCCGGCGGCGGGTCGTAGACGAAGAGCACGTCGGCGTCGGAGAGGTAGTTCGACTCGTACCCGCCGAGCCGGCCCATGCCGATCACCGCGAACCGCAGCCCCGCCGATGCCGGTTGGCTGGCCCGAGCGGCCCGCAGCGCGGCGGCCAGGGTGGCGTCGGTGACGTCGGCGAGCGCCGTACCCACCTCGGTGATGTCGGACAGTTTTCGGGCGGGCCGGTTCGCGCCGTCCGCCCGGGTGGGGCTGGGCGCGAGCGCGCCGGCCCGGCAGAGCAGATCGGCGCAGGCCACCCGGACCAGTTCGCGACGTCGCAGCGCGCGCACCGCGCTGGTGGCCTCGACCGGGTCGGTGTGCCGGGCCGCCGCCGCCAGGAACCCCTCCCGCAGCACCTCGGGCGCGCGGGGCGCCAGCTCGTTCTCCTCGGCCAGTAGCCGCAGCGCCTCCGGGTCGCGGGCGAGCAGGTCGGCGACGTACCGCGACAGCGCGAGCACCCGGGCCAGCCGACGGGCGACCGGGCCGCCGTCGCGCAGCAGCCGCAGATACCAGGGGGTGCTGCCCAGCTTGTCGGAGACCTTGCGGTAGTTGAGCAGCCCCCGGTCCGGCTCCGGCGCGTCGGCGAACTCGCTGAGCAGCACCGGCAGCAGGGTGCGCTGGATGGCCGCCGTACGGCTCACCCCGCCGGTGAGCGCCTGGAGATGGCGCAACGCCCCGGCCGGATCGGCGAAGCCGAGGATCTCCAGGCGGTTCCTGGCCGCCTCCGGGGTGAGCCGCAACCCGTCGGCCGGCACCCGGGCCACCGACTCCAGCAGCGGCCGGTAGAGCAGTTTGGCGTGCAGTCGGCGTACCTCGGTGGCGTGGGTGACCCACTCGGCCCGGAAGCTCTCCACGGCGCTGCGCCCCTGCGCGGCCGTGAAACCCAGCGCGGCGGCGAGCCAGCGCAGCGCGCCCGGCTCGGCGGGCACCGTGTGCGTACGACGCAGGCCCTGAAGTTGCAGCCGGTGCTCGACGCTGCGCAGGAAGCGGTAGCCGCGCAGCAGGGCCTCGCCGTCGGCCCGGCCGACGTAGCCGCCGGCGACCAGCGCGCGCAACGCCGGGATGGTGCCCGGCGGACGTAGCGTCTCGTCGCCGCGACCGTGCACGAGTTGCAGCAACTGGACGGCGAACTCGATGTCACGCAGCCCGCCCGGACCGCGCTTGATCTCGCGCTCCAGCTCCTTCGGCGGGATGTGGTCGATGATCCGGCGGCGCATGGCGCGGACGTCCTCGACCGCCTCGGGCCGCTCGGCCGCCCGCCAGACCAGCGGCGCGAGCTGGTCGATCCACTCCTGGGCCAGCGGCAGGTCCCCGGCGGCCGGGCGGGCCTTGAGCAGCGCCTGGAACTCCCAGGTGCGCGCCCACCGCCGGTAGTAGGCCAGGTGGCTGGCGAGGGTCCGCACCAGCGGGCCGCGGCTGCCCTCCGGGCGCAGCGCGGCGTCCACCGGCCAGGCGACCAGCCCGCAGATGGAGATCAACCGGGTCGCCACCTGGGTCGCGGCGGGCAGGTCGGCGTCCTCGGCGGCCACGAAGATGACGTCCACGTCGGAGACGTAGTTCAGTTCACCGCCGCCGCACTTGCCCATCGCCACGACCGCCAGTCGGGGGCGCTCGGTCCCCTCCGCCAGCTCGGTGACCGCGATCTCGTACGCCGCGGAGAGCGTCGCGTCGGCCAGCGCGGACAGCGCGGCCATGGTCTGCTCCAGGCCCCGACCGCCGGTCAGGTCGGCCGCGGCGATCCGCAACAACGCCAGGCGGTACGCGGTCCGCAGCGCCGCCACCGGGTTGCCGCCGTCGGCCGGCTCCAGCCGCCCCTCGGCGACCGGGGCGAGCCCGTCCGGCGCGGTCCGCAGCGCCCGGTAGTGCTCGGGGTGGGCCACCAGGTGGTCGCCGAGCGCCGCCGACGCGCCGAGCACCGCGATCAGCCGCCGCCGCAGTCCGGGATCGGCGTGCACCTCCGCGAGCAGCGGCGATCCGGTGCCGCCCCCGGCGCTGCCTGCGGTGCGGCCCTTGGTGCCGGCTGTGGACGTTCGGCCCTCGGTGCCGCCTGCGGGCGTACGGCCCTCGGCCTCCACGATGCGGTGCAGTTGGCGCAGCGCCAGATCCGGGTCGGCGGCCCGGGACAGCGCGGAGAGCAGCTCCGCTGCGGCCTCGTCGACCGGTTCCTGCTCGACCGGCCGCCACAGTCGCAGCCCTTCCGGGCCGAGCAGGTCCGCGGCGCGCGCGCCACCATCGCCTTCGGCGGTGCCGAAGCCGTACCGGGCCAGTCGGCCCGACGCCCTGGTCGGCCGGCTCATCAGTGCCCGAGCAGCGGCAGGCTGCGCCGCGTCGTGCTGTCGTCCAACTCGCCGAGGGCCAGCGCGGCGAACCGCGCGGCGAACGGCTGCCAGACCTCCTCGACGTCGGCCAGCACCGAGGCGCAGGCCGCGACGACCAGCTCCGGGTCGTAGCCCAGCTCGGCGAGTTGGGCCGAGTCGGTGGCCCAGTCGGCGATCATCGCCGCGTCGCACTCGATGTGGAACTGCAACCCCCACGC
Source organism: Micromonospora sp. NPDC047756 (assembly GCF_055587245.1). NCBI lineage: Bacteria > Bacillati > Actinomycetota > Actinomycetes > Micromonosporales > Micromonosporaceae > Micromonospora > Micromonospora sp. NPDC047756. The sequence continues at coordinate 304,759 of NZ_JBVJGQ010000010.1, read as the reverse complement.
CCGGTCACCGAGGCGGAACGCCTGATGCGGGTAGCGGGTGGAGGCGGCCAGCAGCGTAGCGCCCCGAGGCAGCTCGGTGATCTCGTCGGCGTGCCACTGGAGCACGTCCGGGATCAACGGCACGTACCGGAACAACGGGTCGTTCTCGGCGGCGTCGCGCCGCCCGACCACGCCGGGGCCGATCTCCGGCCCGGACGGGCTGCGCTCCACCAATCCGGCGTGCGCGGTGGCGAGCAGCTGCGCGCCCAGGCAGACCGCCAGGGTCGGCACCCGGTAGCGGACCGCCTTGCGCAGCAGGCCCTCCACGGCGGGAAACCAGGGTGCGCCAGGCGAGCCGTCCGGCAACGGGTACGCCTGTTGGTCGCCGCCGAGCACCACCAGCGCGGCGTACCCCTCCAGGTCGGCGGGGAGTTCGTCGCCGGCGTGCGGACGCACCACCCACAGCTCCAGCCCAGCCTCGGTCAGCCACTCACCCAGCCGGCGCGCGTCGTCCGTCGGGTCGTTCTCGATCACCAGCGCGGTTGCCACCCGTCGAGGCTAGCCGGTACGCCGCACGGCACCACCCCCCGGCACGGGCCGCGCGGCCGGGTGGCGTTCCCGCCTCGGCCGGGTCGTTAGGCTCTGCGGTTGTGATCAGCGAGGACACCGCCGCCGTACGCCCGCCCGTGCTGCGCCCGGGTGACACGGTGCTGCTGGTGTCGCCGTCCGGGCCGACCTCGCCGGAGCGGGTGGCCAGGGGCATGGAACTGCTCACCGGCTGGGGCCTGCGCCCGGTGCCGGCACCGCACGCGTACGCCCGTCACGGCTACCTCGCCGGCACCGACGACCTGCGTGCCGCCGACCTGAACGCGGCCTTCGCCGACCCTGACGTGCGCGGGGTGATCTGCACCCGCGGCGGCTACGGGGCCCAACGGATCGTGGACGCCATCGACATGGCCGCCGTCCGCCGCGACCCGAAGGTGGTGGCCGGCTTCTCGGACATCACCGCGTTGCAGTTCGCACTGTGGCGGGGTGCCCGCCTGGCCGGGGTGCACGGCCCCGGGGCGGCCTGGCGCGACGAGCGGACGCCGCTGCGCTCCGCCGAATCCCTGCACGCGGCGCTGATGACGACCGAACCGGTGTCGATCACCGCGGTGCCCACCGAGGAGACCTTCGGCGTACGCGTCCCGGGTCGCGCCACCGGCACCCTGCTCGGCGGCAACCTGTGCATGATCGCCGCGTCGATCGGCACGCCCGACCTGCCCGACCTGACCGGTGCGGTGCTGTTGATCGAGGACGTGCAGGAACCCCCGTACAAGGTCGACCGGATGCTCACCCACCTGCGCCGGGCCGGCGCGCTGGACGGACTGGCCGGGGTGGCGGTCGGGCAGTTCACCGACTGCGGCGACGGGTGGGACACCACGATCGTCGACGTACTCACCGAACGCCTCGGCGACCTGGGCGTACCCGTCCTCGGCGGCCTCCCCATCGGCCACGGCCAAAACCAACTCACAGTCCCCATCGGCACCGAGGCAACCCTCGACACCGCCACAGCCACCCTCACCGCAACCCCCGCAGTCCACTAACCCCCGCCCCGGCCCTCCCCCTCCCCCCGCCCCTCCCCCTCCTCGCCCCCTCCCCTCCCACCCCGCCCTCCTCGGTGATCAAGAGGTTCGCGTCATGTTCGGGGCGGATTCTGACGCAAATCTCTTGGTCAACCAGGCGTGGGTTGGGGTGGGTGGGTGGGTTAGCGGAGGGGTAGGTGGGCTACTGCGCCTACTTCCAGGGCGGCCCAGACGCCGGTGGGGGTGCGGGTGATGCCGTGCGGTTCGGCGTTGGGGGTGGGTAGGGCGTAGCCCTCGATCCGCCCGGCGGGATCGAGGTGACCGATCCGGTTCGCGCCCCACTCGGTGAACCACACGCCGCCGTCCGGGTCGGCCACGATCGCGTGCGGGCGGGCCGCTCGGTCCGGCAGCGGAAACTCGACGATCTCGCCACCCGGGTCGAGGCGACCGAGCTGACCGGCGGCGATCTCCACGAACCAGATGACGCCGTCGACGCCCACGGTGATGCCGACCGGGCCCGCCTTCACTGTGGGTAGCGGATGCAGGGTCACCCTGCCGTCGAGATCGATCCGGCCGATCGCGTTCGCCTGGTTGAGCGTGAACCAGAGCGCCTGGTCCGTGCCCGCAGTGATCATCGAGGCGAACCCGCCGGTCACCGGCAGCGGAAATGCGGTGTGGCTGCCGTCGGTCTCCACCCGGCCGATGGTGTCGGAGCTCATCCCGGCGTACCAGAGCGCACCATCAGCCCCGGCCGCGATGCCGCCCGGCCCGGTGCCGGCCGGTAGGGCGATGGTGCGCTGCTCACCCTCGACGGTGATCCGACCGATCCGGTCGTCTCCCGAACGGGTGAACCAGAGCGCCCCGTCCGGCCCGGCCGTGATGATCAACGGACGACCGCCGGCCGGATCCAGCGGGTAGGTCCGGACCCCGCCGTCGGGCGACAACCGGGCGATGCCACCGGCATGGGCCAACGTCAGCCATAGCGCGCCGTCCGGGCCAGGCGCGATGCCGTACGGCCCGGCCTCCGGCTCGACGAGTGGAACCTCCCGAATCTTGACGGTCATGCCGCGGTGTCCTCTCCGTCGGTGGATCGTCCACCCTGACCGCTCGCCCAACGACCACACAACCGATTTCGCCCACGCCGCCTGGGCGGTCGGCCCGGTGAGCGGCGGGTCGAGGTGGCCGGATTGTCAGCTCGCTGACAGGCTCGCCACGGCTTCCGCCCAGACAGCCCGGTCACTGTCGGTGATGACAGTGCAGGATGACCGAACCTCTGGAGGACAGCATGTCCCGCACCATCCGCAGGAAGCACCTGCTGGCCGGCCTGGCCACCGCTGGCGTCCTCGGCGTCGGGATCGCGGCCCCGACGATCGCGTTCGCCGCCGACACCCCCACGCCGACACCGAACGCCAGCACCGCCCCGGCTCCCGACGCCGCTCCAGGCGCGAAGGCCGACCGGCAGGGCGAGTTCGCCGAGGCGCTCGCCAAGGAACTGGGCGTGCCCACCGACAAGGTGACCGCCGCACTGGAGAAGATCCGCGAGCAGCACCGCCCGGCTGACCGACCGCAGCGCCCGTCCGCCGAGGACCGTCAGGCCGCGCTCAAGCAGCGCCTGGACCAGGCGGTCAAGGACGGCAAGCTCACCCAGGAGCAGGCCGACGCCATCACCAAGGCCGTCGAGGCCGGCGTCTTCCCCGGCCCCGGCGGCCACCGCGGCATGGGCGGTCACCACGGCGCTGGTACGCCCGCTAAGTAGTCCGAGCAGTCCGGCCCCGGCAGGCGTCAGCAGGCCGGGGCCAGGCTCGTACGCCACGGGCAGGCCGGTCCGGCCCCAGCCGGCCTGCCCGTGCCCGGGCCGCCCGGGCCGGCCTGCTCATGCCGGGGTCGGCCTGCCGTGCCGGGGCCAGCCTGCCGTGCCGGGGCCAGCCTGCCGTGCCGGCCTGGATCGGGCCCGTCGCGGCTTGATCCACTCGGCTTCCGTGATGTCGCGGTGTCCCGCGCGCTCGGACATCCCGACATCATGAAATCCGAGTCGATCACGCGTGCGGGTGCTGCCCGGCTGGCCCGGCCATCGCACCCGCTCAGGGTGACGGCTCCAGGGCCAAGCCACCCGGGGCCAGCCCAACCCGGGGCCAGCCCAACCCGGAACCAAGCCACCCCAGGACCAAGCCACCCCGGGCCAGCCCAACACGGGACCAAGCCATCCCGGGGGCCAGCCCAACACGGGAAGCCAGCCCAACCCGGGGGCATCAGCGGGAACCTGGAAAAGGTCAGGGCTGCGGCGGCGGGGGCGTGAACACGCCCAGGTGGTTGCCGGCCGGGTCGAGTAGGTGGGCCAACCGGAGACCGCTCGGTGCCGTACGGGCCGGTACCAGGACCCGGCCGCCGGCAGCTTCGGCCTGTCGGCAGGTCTCTGCCACGTCGGCGACCTCGGCGTAGAACATCGCATAATTCGGCGACGCTCCGTCGGTCACCCGGATCGCTCCACCGATCCCGGTGTCCCCGCCGGCCCCGGTCACGCGGTAGGACCCGCCCGCGGGCGAGCCCTGCTCCTCGAAGGTCCAGCCGAACAGCTCTCCGTAGAACCGCTCCGCGTCCTCGGGCCGGTCGGTGCCGATCTCGAACCAGGTGATGGGCGTGGTGGAACTGGACATCTACTGCCTCCAGAATTTCCGTGCCGGCCGCTCGGCCGTCGTGTGAAGCAGTCTCTGGGCCGTTGGCGACAGCGTCCTGTCGGTGTTTCCGGATCACACGGCGGGGTTTCTCGTGACGAGACCCACCCGGTCCGCCGCGCCGAGCCCGTTCGCGACCGTAGCGCCGGGCCGAGCCCGTTCGCGACCGTAGCGCCGCGCCGAATCCGCTTCTTCAGAACAGACCGAAGCGCCGAACCCGTTCCAGACCAGGCCGAAGCGCCGAGCCTGCTTCAGACCAGGCTCAGCGGGCGGACCCGCTCGTGCGGGATGTCGAGATCCGTCAGGCTCAGCTCCCGGGCCACCACGTCGGGCAATGCCCACACACTCCGGATCCGGTCGGTACGGAAGCACCGCAGCTCATCGCGCAGACGGCACCAGGCGACCAGGTACCAGTGTCGGGAGTTACCGAGATAGCCGAGTGGCTCGACGTCACGGGTCGAGTCGGCGCCGGCGCGGTCGGCGTACCGGATGCGCAGCACACGCCGCGCGGTGACCGCGTCGGCGACGGTGGTCGGGACGGGCATGGCTGGCCCGTCGCCGATCAGGTGCACCCGGTCGGCGAGGCGGTGTGCCTCGGCGGCATCGGCGGCCGGCAGCACCGCCACCAGCTTGCGCAGCGCGGTAGCGGCCGGCCCGGCGAACGGCGAGCCGGCAAGCCGGTGCAGCGCCACGGCCATCGCCACCGCCTCGGCGGCGGTCAGGTTGACCGGTGGCAGGGTACGGGCGCGGTCCAGGATGTAGCCGCCGGTGCGCCCGGGCTCGGCCCAGATCGGCACCCCGGCCTCCTGCAATGCGCCGAGGTCCCGTTCGATGGTCCGGCTGCTCACCTCGAAGCGCGCGGCCAGCCAGCGGGCGCTGCGCGGCCGTGGTGACACCGCCCGCAGCTCCTCGACCAGCGCGTAGAGGCGATCGGTGCGGTTCATGCCCGGCACGCTACGACCGAGGTACGACGCCCGCGGTGCCTGACCGCCGACGCGAGCGGCCCACCGGCCACAGATCTTGGACACTTTCCGTCACGAGATGACGGAAAGTGTCCAAGATCTGCACGCCCACCCACGGACGCCCACCCACGGACGCCCACCCACGGACGCCCGCCACGGACGCCCACCCACGGACGCTCCGCCACGGAGGACCGGCGGGTCACGCACGACCAGCCATGCACGGCGGAACGCGGGCGGACCGCCCGCGTGGTGACGCCGAGGGCGACTGTCAGGCGATGCAGGCGCAGACGATCAGCGCGGCCCCGAAGTGGGTGGCGGCGCTGACCCGGGCAGCCGGGTGCGGTTCGGGCGAGCAGATGACCTCGCCGAGCTTGCCGGGGGTGAGCAGGTCCAGCACCACGAAGGCCAGCGCCATGATCGCCAAACCGACCAGTCCGAAGACCACGGTGGAGGCGAGCCCCTTGCCGAAGTCGCTGTAGCTGGTCAGGATCGCGGTGAAGACGATTCCGGCGATGCCGAGCTGGTTGGCGGCGAGCAGCAACCCCGCGTTGGAGTTGCGCTCGACCCAGATCAGGTCTCGCAGCCGGCCCGGGGTGAGCAGGTCGACGAGCCCGAAGCCGGCGGCCATCAGGCCGACGCCGACGAGCCCGAACACGACGCTCTGCCAGGCACCGCTGAACAGATCCTCCAGCACCGACTTGCCTCCCGACTCTCCGCCCGGAGGGGTACCGGCGCGGTGATCGAGACGATAGCGGCAGCGCGCAACGGCGTCAGCCCCTGCGTCTACAGGGCCAGGTAGCGCTGCCGCTCGTACGGGGTGACCTCACGGCGGTACTGCTCCCACTCGGCCCGCTTGTTGCGCAGGAAGAAGTCGAAGACGTGCTCGCCGAGCACCTCGGCGACCAGCTCGGACTCCGCCATGACGTCGATCGCCTCGGCGAGGTTCTCCGGCAGCGCCTCGTAGCCCATGGCCCGCCGCTCGGCGCTGGTCAGCGACCAGACGTCGTCCTCGGCGCCCGGTGGCAGCTCGTACCCCTCTTCGATGCCCTTGAGGCCGGCGCCGAGCAGCACCGCGAAGGCGAGGTACGGGTTGGTCGCCGAGTCCAGCGAGCGGACCTCGACCCGGGCCGAGTTGGGCTTGCCGTACGCGGGAACCCGGACCAGCGCGGACCGGTTGAGGTGACCCCAGCAGACGTACGCCGGGCTCTCGGTGATCCGGTCGGGCAGGTGCTGCGGGAAGAGCCGCTTGTACGAGTTGACCCACTGGTTGGTGACAGCCGTGTACTCCCGGGCGTGCACCAGCAGGCCGGCGATGAACGACTTCGCCACCTTGGACAGCTTCATCGGGTCGCCGCTGTCGTGGAAGGCGTTGCGCTCCCCCTCGAACAGCGACAGGTGGGTGTGCATCCCGCTGCCCGGCTGGTCGGTGAACGGCTTCGGCATGAAGCTGGCCTGCACACCGGTGGAGAGCGCGACCTCCTTGACCACGTGCCGGAAGGTCATGATGTTGTCGGCGGTGGTGAGCGCGTCGGCGTAGCGCAGGTCGATCTCCTGCTGGCCGGGCGCGACCTCGTGGTGGCTGAACTCCACGGAGATGCCGATGCGTTCCAGCGCGAGTACGCCCTGGCGGCGGAAGTCCCGGGCCACGGCGTGAGTGGTGTGCTCGAAGTAGCCGCCGGTGTCGACCGGGGTGGGCACCGTGCCGTCCTGCGGGCCGTTTTCGAGCAGGAAGAACTCGATCTCGGGGTGGGTGTAGAAGGTGAAGCCCTTCTCGGCGGCCTTGGAGAGCGCGCGGCGCAGGACGTGCCGGGGGTCGGCCCAGGACGGCCCGCCGTCGGGCAGCAGGATGTCGCAGAACATCCGGGCGCTCTCGCCGCTGACCCCGCCTTCGAAGGGGAAGACCTGGAAGGTGGTCGGGTCGGGCATGGCAACCATGTCCGATTCGAAGACCCGGGCGAAGCCCTCGATCGCCGAGCCGTCGAAGCCGATGCCTTCCTCGAAGGCGGCCTCGAGCTCGGCGGGTGCCACCGAAACGCTCTTGAGCGTGCCCAGAACGTCGGTGAACCACAGCCGGACGAACCGGATGTCCCGCTCTTCCAGCGTGCGGAGGACGAACTCCTGCTGACGGTCCACTTCCCCAACCCCTCGCGACACTCTTTTGTCCGCCTTGGCCGGGCTGCACCCGACCTGATCGCCCAGTGTTCCCGGGCCTGGTTACGCAGACGTTACGCGAACTGCCGCCGGCCGTCCCCTCGTGTCCCGCCGGACGAGCGCGGGGCCCACCGCTGCCGCCACGACAACCGAACCACCACCGGCGGCCGAGCCGCCACCGACGGCCGGCACGACGGCCGAGCACCTGCCGCCGCGGCCTCGCGGGCGCCCGTCGCGGCGGGTGGCGGCCGTCTCGTCGGAGGGTACGGACTGACGCGACGAGGCTGGGGCAAGATGAAGGTATGCCCACCCTGCGTCTCGCCCTTTCCCAGGTCAATCCGAGCGTCGGCGACCTCGCCGGAAACGCCGAGCTGGTCCGCAGTTGGACTCGCCAGGCCGCCGACGCCGGTGCCCAGCTGGTGCTCTTCCCGGAGATGATGCTGACCGGGTACCCGGTGGAGGACCTGGTCTTCCGGCGTTCCTTCGTCGCCGCGTCCCGGGCCGCCGTGGAGCGGCTCGCCGCCGACCTGGCCGCCGACGGTCTCGGCGAGTTGCCGGTCGTGGTCGGCTACCTGGACGCCGACGGCCCGCCGCAGGTCAGCGGGGACGCCGAGCCGGGCCGGGGGGCCCGCAACGCCGCCGCGTTGCTGCACCGGGGCGTGGTGGCCGCCCGCTACTTCAAGCACCACCTGCCCAACTACGGGGTCTTCGACGAGGACCGGTACTTCGTCTCCGGTGACGCGCTGACAGTGGTGCGGCTCGGCGGCGTGGACGTCGCGCTGACCATCTGTGAGGACCTGTGGCAGGCCGGCGGTCCGTTCGCCGCCGCCCGGTGGGCCGGCGTCGGCCTGGTCGTCAACATCAACGGCTCGCCGTACGAGCTGAACAAGGACGACATCCGGCTGCCGCTGGTCCGCCGCCGGGCCGCCGAGGCGGGCGCCACTGTCGCGTACGTCAACATGATCGGCGGGCAGGACGAGCTGGTCTTCGAGGGCGACTCGATGATCGTGAGCGCCGACGGTGAGCTGCTCACCCGGGCACCGCAGTTCGTCGAACACCTGCTCGTGCACGACGTCGAGTTGCCGGCCGCCGCCACCCCGCCGCCCGCCGAGACGCTGGCCGACGGGATGCGGATCGTGCACAGCACACTGGACGGCATTCCGCCCACCCCGTCCGGCCCGGCCGCCACCGGCGGGCTGATCGAGCCGGTGGCCGACGAGGCCGAGGTGTGGCAGGCGCTGGTGCTGGGTCTGCGCGACTACGTCAACAAGAACCGGTTCCCGTCGGTGGTGCTCGGTCTGTCCGGGGGCATCGACTCGGCGGTGGTGGCCGCGCTCGCCGTCGACGCGCTCGGGCCGGACCGGGTGGTCGGGGTGTCGCTGCCCAGCCAGCACTCCTCCGAGCACTCCCGGGAGGACGCCGCCGACCTGGCCAAGCGCACCGGCCTGGACTACCGCGTCGAGCCGATCCAGCCGATGGTCGACGGCTTCCTGGCCAACCTGTCGCTGTCCGGTGTGGCAGTGGAGAACCTGCAGGCCCGGGTGCGTGGCGTGATCCTGATGGCGCTGTCGAACCAGGAGGGCCACCTGGTGCTGACCACCGGCAACAAGAGCGAGCTGGCGGTCGGCTACTCCACGCTGTACGGCGACTCGGTGGGCGGCTTCAACCCGGTGAAGGACGTCTGGAAGACGCTGATCTGGCGGCTCGCGAAGTGGCGCAACCGGGACGCGGCCCGGCGTGGTGAGACCGCACCGATCCCGGAGAACTCGATCGGCAAGCCGCCGAGCGCCGAGCTGAGCCCGGGCCAGCTCGACAGCGACAGCCTGCCCGAGTACGACGTCCTGGACCCGATCCTGATCGGCTACGTCGACGGTGACCTCGGCCGCGACGGGCTGATCGAGTCGGGTCACGACCCGGCCGTGGTGGACCGGGTGCTGCGGCTGGTGGATACCGCCGAGTACAAGCGACGGCAGTCCGCGCCGGGCACGAAGATCTCCATGAAGGCGTTCGGCCGGGACCGCCGTCTGCCGATCACCAACCGGTGGCGCGAGCACGGCTGAGCCGTACCCCCCGGGGGTGCCGGGTCGGTGGCGCGGCCCGGCGCCGCCGCGCGGGGCGGGCCCGGGTGGCCAGCTGGGGCGGCTTCGCGCTGGTGGAGTGACATCTTGCACTGGGCCCTGCCGTCAGCCCGTCTCGCGGTGCGACGATCGCGACGGAACCCGGGGACCGCGCAGGCGGCCTCGAGGAAGGGAGACAGAGATGGTGGAGTCCACTCCGAGCGAGGTGACCGCGTTGTACGGCGGCCCGGCCACCCGACGGGTCCGCACCCGCGACCTGATGGCCGCCAAGGAGCGCGGCGAGCGCTGGCCGATGCTCACCTCGTACGACCAGTACACGGCGTCGATCTTCGACCAGGCCGGTGTTCCGGTGCTGCTGGTCGGCGACTCGGCCGCGAACAACGTGTTCGGCTACGAGACCACCCTGCCGATCACCGCCGATGAGCTGCTTCCGCTGGTCCGGGCCGTGGTGCGGGCGACCCGGCAGGCGCTGGTCGTCGGTGACCTGCCGTTCGGCTCGTACGAGGAGGGCCCGGCCCAGGCGCTGCGCACCGCCGTCCGGTTCATGAAGGAGGGTGGCTGTCACGCGGTGAAGTTGGAGGGTGGCCGCCGCAACGCCGCGCAGATCGCCGCGATCGTCGGTGCCGGCATCCCGGTGATGGCGCACATCGGTTTCACCCCGCAGAGCGAGCACACCCTGGGTGGCTACCGTGTGCAGGGTCGCGGCGACGCCGCCGACGAGGTGCTGGCCGACGCACGGGCGGTGACTGAGGCGGGCGCGTTCGCCGTGGTGCTGGAGATGGTGCCCGGCGAGGTGGCCAAGCGGATCACCCACGAGCTGCCGATCCCCACCGTGGGCATCGGCGCGGGCCCGGACACCGACGCGCAGGTGCTGGTCTGGCAGGACATGGCCGGGCTGCGGACGGGCAGGGCGCCACGGTTCGTGAAGCGGTACGCGGACCTGGCCGGTGCTCTCACCGACGCCACCCGCCGTTTCGCCGACGAGGTCCGCGGCGGCGAGTTCCCCGCCACCGAGCACACCTTCTAGACCGGTCGACGGGCCGGCCGCCGGACGGCCGGCCCGTTCACCGTTCGTGGATCGCCGGCGATTACCAGCCCTTGTGGAACATCGTCCAGGCGACGCCCGCCGCGGTCATCAAACCGATGACCGCGGCGAAGGCGATGGACCCTGATCCGAAGTCGGAGGATCTGCCGATGCCGGATTGGTAGACGAGGGCGCCGAACGCCAGGCCGGTCACCAGACCGATCACGATGGCCAGGGCGGGCCGTCGCGCTCCCTGCGGTCGTGACGGTGTCCGTTGCGCGCTGCCTGACTCCCTGTCGATGGACATGGTCGGTCTGGTGCCCCGGTCGGTTCAACGGCAAACCGCGTGCCCGACGGGTTGGTCAGAGGTCGGTGACGCGGATTCCGGCGTGCGCCTTGTAGCGCTTGTTGATCGCGATCAGGTTGGCGGTGAACGCCTCGATCTGGTGGGCGTTGCGCAGCCGCCCGGCGTAGATGCCCCGCATGCCGGGGATCCGGGCGGCGAGCGCGCCGACGATGTCGACCAGCTCACGGTCCTCGGTGCAGATCAGCACGTCCAGGTCGATCCGGTCGACCTCGGGGTCGGCCAGCAGCGGAGCGCTGACGTGGTTGAACGCGGCGCAGACCCGGGAGTCGGGCAGCAGCGCGGCGGCCTGCTGCACGGCGCTGCCCTCCGCGACGGTCAGCGCGTACGGGCCCTGCTTGTCGAAGCCGAGCGGGTTGACGCAGTCGACGACGATCCGGCCGGCGAGCGGCTCGGCGAGGGAGGCGACGGTGGCGGCGTGCCCGTCCCACGGCACCGCGATGATCACCACGTCGCTGCGTCGGGCCACCTCGTCGTTGGCCGCGCCGGTGACGCTGCCGCCGGCCGGCACCCCGGGCAGGGCGGCGATCTCGGCCGCGGACTCGGCGGCCCGCTCGGCCGACCGGGATCCGATCAGCACCGTCTGGCCGGCCCGCGCGAACCGGTAGGCGAGGCCCCGCCCCTGGTCGCCGGTGCCGCCGATGATGCCGACCGTCAGCCCGGACACGTCGGGCAGCGTGCTCGCGTCGTATGCCATGGCCTCATCCTCGCAAACCGCCCGGCCCGTCAGCAGCGCCGAGCGCTGTGAGAATCCCCGCTGCCGCCGGCGACCGCGCCTACAGGCCGGCGACCCCGCGCTCACAGGCCGGCGACCGCGCCCCACGGGCGCGGACCAGGCCCGCGACGGCGGCCCGGTCAGGCCAGCTCGAACAGGACGGTACGAGCCGCCGGGTCGGCGGTGACCAGGCGGACCCGGACCCGTTCGCCGAGCGGCAGTTGGCCGAGGCAGCGGGCGCGGACCGGCGGGGCGTCCAGCGCGACGGTGCCACCGGGCGGTCGGGGCCGGGACTTGCCGTTGGGCGGGGCGTCGACGTCGAGGACGGCCGCGTCGAAGGTCTCGCCCACCCGGTGCTCCAGCACCGCCGCCTCGGCCAGGTCGACGGCGCCGCGCGCCGCCGCCGAGGCGACCCGGTCGGTGCTCGCCATCACCTCGGGCAGCCGGGGCAACGCGGCGCGGGCCCAGTCGGGCACCGCCTGGCCGGCGTGCAGGGCCAGGCAGACCTCGGTGGCGTACCGGTCGGCCAGCCGCCGCAACGGTGCCGTCACGTGGGCGTACGCGGCCGCCACGCCACCGTGCTCCGGATGCTCCGGCAGCTCCCCGTCGAAGGCGGTGTACGCGGCACCGCGCATCAGCTCGGCCGCCTGGTCGATGAACGCGGCGGCGCGCGGCTGGGCGGCGTCCAGACCGGCGATGACCTGACCCGGGCCCACGTCGTCCGGCCAGTGCACGCCCAGCGGAGCGGCGGCGGCCCGGAGCCGCTGCACCGCTTCCGGCTTGGGCGCCGGCATCGTCCGCAGCAGACCCACCCGACCGGCCAGCATGATGTCGGCGGCAGCCATCCCGGTCAGCAGGGAGATCTGCGCGTTGTGCTCTTCCATCGGCACCGGCGCGCGCAGCACCAGCCGCCAGCCCTCACCGTCGGGTTCCAGATCCTGCTCGGGCAGCGGCAGGTTGATGGCGCCCCGGCTCAGCCCACGGGCAGTCAGCCGGTCGCCGATCTCCGGCAGCAGCGCGATCGGGTCGGGTAGCCGCCCGGCCTCGGCTGCCGCCTGCACCCCGGTGTAGTCGAGTTTGGCGCGGCTGCGGACCAGGGCGCGTTCCAGCTCGACGGCGACGGTGCCGCCGTCGGCGTCCAGGTCGATGGTCCAGAGCACCGCGGCCCGGTCGTCGTCGGGCAGCAGGCTGGCCGCACCCTCGCTGAGGGTGCGCGGGTGCAGCGGCACGTTGCCGTCGGGCAGGTAGATGGTCTGCCCCCGCCGCCAGGTCTCCGCCTCCAACGCCCCACCCGGGGTGACGTGCGCGGCGACGTCGGCGATCGCGTACCGCACCCGGTAGCCCCCACCGGGGCGGCGGGCGAGGTGCATCGCCTGGTCCAGGTCCCGCGAGCTGGCGGGGTCGACGGTGACGAACGGTATGTCGGTGCGGTCGACGGGCGGCTGCGGCGGTGCCGCAGCCGCCTCGTCGGCTTCACGCTGGGCGTCGGCCGGGAACTCCTCAGGCAGGCCGAGCTCCCGGCGCAACGCGCCGAAGTCGATGCGGGGCGCGAGTACGCGTCGGATGACCACGGGTCAATCCTGACAGCGCCACGGGTGATCCGCTTCCGGTGACCGGCCGGAAATCCGACCGGTCAGGGGATGCTCCGCGCTCAGCCGGTCGCCTTGCGGGCGGCGCTGCGGGCCCCCTTGGGGGCGCTGGCTCGGGCGGCGACCGGGCGGGCCGGCGACTTGCGGGCGGTCACCTTGCGGGCCGGGGCCTTGGCCGTGACGGTCTTCTTCGCCGGGGCCTTCTTCGCCGCCGCCTTACGGGCGGTGGTCGACGAGGTACCCGACACCTTCGCGGCCGGGGCCTTCTTGGCCGGAGCCTTGCGCGCGCCGCCGCTGGGGCGGGTCGACGCGGTCTTCTTCGCCGCCGCCGTCTTCTTCGCCGCCGTCTTCTTGGCGGCGGACGCCGTGGTCGCCACCTTCCGCGCCGGGGCCTTCGCCGCGCTGGTGGTCTTGCGGGCCGGGGCCTTCGCCGCGGTGGTGGTCTTCCGCGCCGAGGCCTTCGCCGCGGTGGTGGTCTTCCGCGCCGAGGCCTTCGCCGCGGTGGTGGTCTTCCGCGCCGAGGCCTTCGCGGCAGTGGTGGTCTTCTTCGCCGCGCTCACCGTCTTCTTCGCCGTACCGGTGGTCTTCTTCGCGGCGGTGGTCGTCTTGCGCGCGGTGGACGCCGGGGCCCGCTTGGCGGCGGCGGTCGTCTTGCGGGTGGTGGTCGAGGCCTTCGCGGGGGCCTTCTTGGCCGCCGCCGTGGTCTTGGTGGCGGCCTTCTTCGCGGGGGCCTTCGTAGCCGCCGTGGTGGTCTTCCTGGCCGGGGCGCGGCCCGCCCCGCCGGCGGCCTTGCGGGCCGGTGCCTTCGTGGCAGCCGTGGTGGACTTGCGCACGGGGGTGGTCCGGCTCGCCGCGGTGTTCCGCTCCGCCGCGGCGGTCTTCTTCGCGGTGGTGCGTCGGGCGGCCGGGCGCTTGGTGGCCTGCTGTGCTTCGGCCATCGTGGTTCCCTCCTCGGGGGACGTGCTCTCGCGTGCGTCCTCGCGGAGCACGAAAACCTCGGCGCGAGCCGTCCCGCGCCGCCTATCTGTCGTCCCCGGCCCAACGAGCGTCCTCGGCATCCCACGCCTCGTTCCGCTCCTGCACTCGTTGCAGGGCGTTCTCCGCGTCGGCCGCCGAGTCGTACGGGCCGAGAACGTGCTTCGCCGGACACACGTTGGAGTCCGTCTCGACCCGGTGATGCCGGGTGCACCAGTAGAACTGCCCACCACGTCCGCTGTCGCTCATGGGAATCACTGTGCACCGCGAACCGGCCGGCCGCCACCGGATCGCACAAGTCGCCGACGATCTCCACAGTAGATATGCATGGCATTCGTCGGGCCGAAATGGCGAAACGCGTGGGACTGGAACACCAGAAGATGCGCAGGTGAGCCCCGCTGTGGGCACCTCTATGATCGCGGGATGGCGATACCGGACTACATCCTGGGGTTGCGTAAGCACGTCGGCCACGACCTGCTCTGGTTGCCGAGCGTCAGCGCGGTGGTCCGCAACGACGCCGGGGAGCTGCTGCTCGGTCAGCGCGCCGACGACGGGCGGTGGTCGGTGATCAGCGGTTTCGTCGAGCCGGGCGAGCAGCCGGCCACCGCGCTGGTCCGCGAGGTGCGCGAGGAGACGGGCGTGGACGTGGCGCCGGTGCGGATGTCCAGCGCCGTGTCGCACCCGCACACGTACCCGAACGGGGACCGCTGTGAATACCTGAACATGGGGTTCCTGTGCCGGGTGATCGGCGGCACCGCCCGGGTCAACGACGACGAGTCGTTGGCCGTGCGGTGGTTCCCGTTGGACCGGCTGCCCGAGCTGGACAAGCACGCCCTGCTGGTCATCGCGTACGCGTTGCGCGAGAAGCAGTTGGCCGGTTACCTGGAGCCGGGTACGACGTGGGACGACGTACCCGACTGAGGTTCACACCGGGGTCGGCGCGAGGGCGACCGGCTCGGCGGGGGCCGACCGGGCCGCCCGGATGGTGTACGCGAGCGCGTACGGCGTGCACGCCAGGTAGAGCATGGGTTCCGCCCGCACCTCGTTGATGACGATGTGGAAGATCTCCCACGAGATGGTGGGCCTGGGCAGGCTGATGTTCCATTCCGTCCAGGTGGCGAGGAGCCACAGCGGTGAGGAGATCCAGTCGACGCCGCCCAGTGGCGTCGGACTGCTGACGGGGCCGGCGCGACGGCCTGCCGCGATGACGTCGACGACGGCGAGAATCACCGCGAGGTCGGCGGCGGCGAGTGCGCCGAGGATGCCCACCCACCAGGCCACACGGAGGCGGTTGCGGGAGGCGAGGCTCGCCGCGGCCCAGAGGGCCAGCGTCAGGCCGGCCAACCAGAGCAGCAGCCCGGGTACGAAGGTGACCGGGTCGTCCGGGGAGATGGCAGCGAGGAACACGGCACCGACCGCGCCGATGGGAAGCACCACGCCGAGCGCGATGCGTAGCGGGCTGTCGAGTGCGGTGTGTCGGGCCCAGCGCGCGGCGAACACCGCCAGCAGCACTGCCAACCCGATGGTGAGTGCCGTCCAGATCGGCTTCTGCACCCGCTGGGACCAGTCCTGGGTCACCATCCGCTCGATCGGCATGAGGGCGAAGGCACTGGCGAGCACGATGCCGACGCAGGCGATCGGGGAGAGCAGCAACGCGGCGGCGGTGCGTCCGATCCGACCGCGTATCAGGCGGCGGTCGACGATCGGGGCGCCGGTCCGACTGACAGCCAGGCTCGCCGCGAAGCCCAGCATTCTCGTCCGGTGACCGCTCTCGGCCAGCACGTGCAGCTCGGCGGCCCACTCGCGGCGCAGGTCGTCGCGAACCTCGGCCGGCCAGCGGCGCGCGGCCAACTCCAACAGCAGTTCGGCGGCCCGGCGGGTCACCACGCCGGCGCTCCGGTGGGCTCGGTGCCGCCCCACGAGCGACGCCCGTCGGGGATCGCGGCCCGCAGGTCGGCGAGCGCCTGGCGGGCCTGTGTCATCCCGACGGCGGTCAGTCGGTAGTAGCGGCGGGCCGGCCGGCCGGCCGCGACGGGATCGATCGCCTCCCAGTCGGCGGCCAGCCAGCCGGCCCCCTGCAACCGGTGCAGCACCGGGTAGAGGGTGCCGCTGGGCAGGCCGGTCAATCGCATCAGGTCGAGCCCGTAGCGCTGCTCGTCGGGCTCGGCCAGCAGCGCCGCGAGCACCTTCGCGACCGGAATGGTCATCCGCATCCGACCACTGTATCGGAACTCTACATAGGGGTGGGTACCCGTTCGACGGGAATCCACAGCTCGGCGTCCGCCTGGGTCCCGTCCGCCGACACCCGGACCCGGGAGATCTCCGGTCCAGGTCGGCTGCGGTACGGGTTGGACGGAAACCACTGGGTGAACACGTCACGCCACAGGAACTGCACCGCCTGCGGAAACGCGCCGGAGGTGGTGAACACCGCCCACGACCCCGCCCGCACCGGCAGCGCGTCCAGGTCCTCCGGCGGCTCGGTGCCGGTCACCACCCCGTGCCAGTAGTCCAGCTCGGTGCCCTCCTGCCGACTGTCGGCGAGGTTGTCGCTGACGTTGACGATCCCCTTCGGTTCCTGATCGGAGAGCGCCTCGATCCGCTCGGTCGTCTCCTTGTCGATGCTCCTGATGAACGCGACGATCGCCGGGTTCATCCCCTCGTGCACCAGCGGGACGCGGGCCTTGCGCCCCACCAGCGCGAACGCGTCCTTGTCGACGATCCGGTACTCCATGCTGCCGCTCCCTTCGACGGTGAGTCGGAAGGACATCCGGGGCTGGGCGCGCAACGCTGCCCCCGTACGCCGAGCAACTCCGGGCCCCACGCCGTGCACGGCGTGGAACGCCCGGGCGAACGCCTCAGCCGAGCCGTAGCCGTAGTGCACGGCGACGTCGAGCAACGTCCGCTCCCCCGCCAGCACGTCCGCGCCGGCGACGGTGAGCCGACGCCGACGGATGTACTCCGACAGCGGCATTCCGGCCAGCGCGGAGAACAGCCGCCGGAAGTGGTACTCCGACGTCAGCGCGATCCTCGCCAGCTCCGCCACCTCGACCTTCCGGTCGAGGTGACGCTCGATGTACGCCATGGCCTCGTTGAGCCGATCCAGCACCCCGGCCTCCTTCCCTTTCGAACACCGACGTTAGGTCGCAGGGTCGGTCGCCCACCCGACATCCGATGCCCGCATCGGTCGGGTACGCCCAATGACCTGACGTCGCCGACGGCCACGCGCAGATCTTGGACAGTTTCCGTTCCGAGCTGACGGAAAGTGTCCAAGATCTGGCCGTAGACCAGACGTGTGAGCCTGCCAGTGACCATCCGGGTCAGTCTGATCAGCGCGGCGGTTGCTGCATCATGAGCCAGGTGGGTACGGGCTCCGGCAGGAAGTTCATCACCTCCCAGCCGGCCCGGCGGTACAGCTCGACGTTGCCCGGCTTGCTGGTCTCCAGGATCGCCGGCTGTCCGTCGGCGGCGGCGCGGTCCAGCCCGGCCCGCATGACGGCACGGCCCCAACCGCGTCCGGCGTTGTCCGGGTGGGTGCCCAGGACACCGAGGTACCAGAACGGGAAAGCCGGCAGGGCGTCGTGCACGATGTCGTCGTAGCGCTGCACCCGGGCCAGCACGTCGGCCGGGTACGCAGAGACCTCCGGCACCCCGTGCGCAGGGGCCGCGGCCGACTGCCCGGTCGGCGGGTCCCAGAGGGCGACCGCCGCACCCCCGCCGATCGTCCAGATCGACTTCTGGTGCACCCGCTTGTCGAAGAGGTGCCCGAAGAAGGCGGCGCAGTACCGGGGATAGGTCTCCTCGTCGGGGAACAGCCACCGCAGGATCGGATCCTTGACGAACGCGGCGACGAGCGTGTCGACAACTGTGGCGCGGTCGGCGGGCGTGGCGATGGTGATCTCGGGCGTCGTCACAGCAGCCGACACTAGCGCCTTGACCCTGACACGGTGGCGGACCGGAGACTGCCCCCATGGACCTTGATGACTTTCGGAAACACTCCCCGTACAGCGACCCGGGTCGGTACGGCGAGCTCCTCGACGACGTGGCGACCGACTTTCCCGCCGTGGCGGCGACCGCCCGCAACGTGATCGTCCACTACCGGGCCGGCGGCGTCGAGTTGCCCGACGACCGGCTCGACGAGGTGAACCGCCGTTGGGTGGACCGCATCCTCGACACTGACCAGTCCCGCTTTCCGCTGCCCCTCGCGGCGCAGCGTCCGGCCGTCGACCGGGTGGCAGGCTGCTGTCGGGACCACACGCTGCTCTCGGTAGCGGTGCTGCGTCAGCACGGCGTTCCCAGCCGCAGCCGGGTCGGTTTCGCCTCCTACTTCGCGCCCGACTGGCACCACGACCACGTGCTGGTGGAGTACTGGAACGGCGACCGGTGGGTCTGGGCCGATCCGGAGCTCGACCCCGCCGGCGACTGGGGGTTCGACGGCTACGACATCGACCCGAAGGCAGGGCTCTTCGACTCGGCGGCGCGGGTGTGGTCGGCGTACCGGGCCGGGACGATCGACCCCGAGCGCTACGGCGTCAGCCCGGAGCTGCCGGTCCGGGGCGACTGGTTCATCCACGACTACGTCCTGATCGAGCTGGCCCACCGGCAGAAGGACGAGCTGCTGCTCTGGGACCGCTTCGGCGCGATGACCGAGGACATCGCCAGCGCCGACCTCACGCTCGTGGACGAGATCGCCGCGTTGTTGCTCGCCGCCGACGACGGTGACGAGACGGCGGAGAAGACCCTCGCCGACCGGTACGCCGGCGACGCCCGACTCCGCCCCGGCCCGCAGGTGCGCAGCATCTCGCCGGTCTCCGGCACCGTCAGCATCGTCGACCTGCGCCGCTGAGCGACCCGGGCGTGTGTGTCGACGTCCCCCGGATCCGACACACACACCCTACCCGAAGGTGAAGGCGTACGCCTCGGCGCCAGGCTCGCCGAACGTGATCTCCAGGGTCCGCTCCCGGACCGCGCCGTCCTGGCGGACGAGCTGGTGGAGCCGGCCGTCCTGGAGTACGCCGTTGCCGTCGGCGTCGACGTCGACGCCGTGGGACGGGCCGGGCGCCTCGCCGTCGAGCAGCACGCGGAACGGGATCGGCCCTCCCGCCCCGGGGGCCAGCACGAGATGCGCGTCGCGGGCGTGGAATCGGAAGGCGATGCCGCCGCCGGCCTGGTCCAGTACGACGTTCTCCGACCCGATCGTCCACTCTCCTGCCAGCGCCCACTGGTTGAGGCCGAGGCTCTCCGGCACCTGGTAGGCGCGACGTTCGTCGAGCGCCGGGCCGTTCGGCGACGCGAAGTGTTCACCGCGACCGAAACCGAGGTACGTCTCGGGCGTGCGCAGGTTGGTCCAGTCGGCCTCCGCCTCCGGTCCGAGCCCGTTGACGGGTACGGGTTCGCGCTCGATGCCGAGCAGTTGTTGGAGCACCCGCTCGGACTGCTCGTAGCGTCCCTCGCCGAAGTGCTCGTCGCGGATGACGCCGTCGGTGTCGACGAAGTAGAGCGCGGGCCAGTAGTGGTTGTCGAAGGCGCTCCAGATGGCGTAGTCGTTGTCGAGCGCCACCGGGTAGTCGATCGATCGGGCCGCCACCGCCCGCCGCACCCAGTCGGTCTTGTGCTCGAACCCGAACTCCGGGGTGTGCACCCCGACGACGACCAGCCCGTCATCGCGGTACGCCTGCGACCAGGCCCGCACGTACGGCTCCTGGCGCAGCCAGTTGATGCAGGTCAGCGTCCAGAAGTTGACCAGGACGACGCGTCCGCCCAGGTCGGCGGGGCCGAGTGGCTCGGAGTTGAGCCACTCGGCCGCCCCGCTGAGCGGGGGCAGGTGCACGGCCATCTAGCGCAGCGACCGGAAAGCGGTGCGAAGCTCTTCGGAGAAGATCTTCGGCTGTTCCCAGGCGGCGAAGTGCCCGCCCACGTCGAGCTTGTTGTAGTAGATGAGGTTGGAGTATGCCTGCTCGGCCCAACTCTGTGGCGCCTCGTACAGCTCGTCGGGGAAGACGCTCACGGCGACCGGCACCTTCACGCCCTTGGCGGCGAAGAACGAGAGTTTGTTCTCCGCGTACAGGCGGGACGCGGAGACCGCGGTGTTCGTCAACCAGTAGAGCGAGATGTTGTCCAGGATGTCGTCGCGGGTGAGGCCCGCCTTGGCCCCGTCGAACACCTGCGAGATCAGGGCCAGACTCTTCGAGTCGTGGTCGAGCAGGAAGGACGCCAGGCCGACCGGAGAATCCGCCAGCCCGGTCAGCGTCTGCGGACGTGTCGCCATCATGAGGGCGTAGGCGACGTGTTTCCACACGTAGTTGGCTTCCGTGGCGGCCCGCATCTCGTCGTCGGAGAGACCGGAGGGCAGCGAGCCCATGGCGTTGTTCGCACCGGTGGTGTCGCCCTGGAACAACAGGTCGATCTCGGTGGGGATCGCACCGGGCATGTTGGTGTGGATGCCGAGCAGTTCCGGAGGCGCCTGGAGGCCCATCTGGTCGACGATGACCGCACCCCAGTCGCCGCCCTGCGCGACGAACCGGTTGTAGCCGAGCCGCTTCATCAGCTCCGTCCAGGCGGTTGCGATCTTCTGCGGGTTCCATCCCGGCTCGGTCGGCTTGCCGGAGAAGCCGTGGCCGGGCAGTGACGGAATCACCAGGTGGAAGGCGTCGGATGCGCTCGCGCCGTGCTTGGTGGGGTCGGTGAGCGGCTCAATGATCTTCATCTGCTCGATGACCGAGCCCGGCCACCCGTGGGTGACGATGAGCGGCATCGCGTCCTCGTGTTTCGAGCGCACGTGGATGAAGTGGATGTCCACCCCGTCGATGGTGGTCATGAACTGCGGTACGGCGTTCAGCCGCGCCTCGACCTTGCGCCAGTCGTACTCCTTCTCCCAATAGCGGGCGACGGCCTGAATCGTCGCGAGTGGCACGCCCTGCGACTGGTCGTCCACCGTTTCCTTGTCCGGCCAGCGGGTGGCCTTGACGCGCCGCTTCAGGTCATCGAGGTCGGCCTGGGGAATGTCGACCGAGAACGGTCGAATCTCCGTGGTGCCCGGACGAGTCTTGGTTTTGACAGCCATGCCTGTTTCCTCTCCGTCTAGGTTTGCGCCTCGCGAGGAGAAATCATGGGGTGAAGGCTCTGCCCGGACTTGTGTGCCAAAGGAATTGGGCACGCCGCCGCCATATCTCGGAGCCTAGAACGCCGGGCCTGCCGCCCGTGGCGATACGAGCAGCCCTCTCATTGGTGGGGTCCGGGGGCCGCGACGGCCTTTTCGGCGGCTCGGCTGACCTGCTCCCAGCTCGCCCAGGTGTCCATCCGCCGGCGGGAGAGGTCGAACGCCAGGTCGTACACCATGCTGCCGAGCAGGAGCCGCAGCGGCGGGTCGTCGCTGTCGACAAGTCGCAGCAGCGCCTCGGCGGCCAGCCGGGGTTCGCTGTCGATCGAGCCGTCCGCCCACTGGCGCTCCAGCTCGGCGCGTAGTGGCGCGTAGGCGTCCATCGGGGTGGTGGCGCTCAGGCTGGTGTAGAGGTCGGTCCAGTAGCCGCCCGGCTGCACGATGCTGACGGTGATGCCGAAGGCCGCCGCCTCCATCGCCAGCGCCTCGCTCATGCCTTCCAGGGCGAACTTGCTGGCGCTGTAGAGGCCGGTGCTCGGAAAGCCGCCGAGCGCCGCGATGCTGGAGACCTGCACGATGTGGCCGGACCGCTGGGCGCGCAGGTGTGGCAGCACGGCCTGACTGACCCAGAGCGCGCCGAAGAGGTTGACCTCGAACTGGGCGCGCGCCTCGGCCTCGGTGAACTCCTCGATCATGCCCATGGACAGGGTGCCGGCGTTGTTGACGACGATGTCGAGCCGGCCGACGTGTTCGACGGCGGTGTCCACGGCGGCGGCGACCGCCGCGCGGTCGGTCACGTCGAGGGTCAGGGCCAGCAGTCGGTCGGCGTACTTCGGGTCGAAGTCGGCCTGGTCGATGGTCCGGGCGGCGGCGACCACCCGGTCGCCCCGGTCGAGTGCGGCGTCGGCGAAGGCGCGGCCCAGGCCGCGGCTGGCACCGGTGATGAACCAGGTACGCATGCGCTTCTCCTCATTCCAAGACGAGACGGTCCGTCTCGTGATGGACCGAGGCTAGGGTGCGACACCTCCGCCGTCAAGACGAGACGGTTCGTCTCGTGAACTGATATCGTTCGGCCCATGACCCCCAATACGGCCCGGCGCCGGGAGACCTCCCGCCGCGCCATCCTCACCGCGGCCTTCGACCTGCTCCAGGAGACGGGGTACGCGAAGCTCAGCATCGAGGGCATCGCCGCGCGGGCCGGCGTCGGCAAACAGACCATCTACCGCTGGTGGCCGTCGAAGGGCGCTGTCATCTTCGACGCCTTCCTCATGCTCAGCGAGGCCACCGAGGGTGGGCCGCCGACGCTGCCGGACACCGGCGATCTGGCGGCGGACCTGACCCTGGTGCTGCGCGCCACGGTCGAGGAGATGAACGACCCCCGGTACGAGCAACCGATGCGCGCGCTGGCCACCGAGATCGCGCTCGACCCCGAGCTGGCCGCGGCGTACGCGCAACGGTTGGACGGGCCGCTGAAGGAGGCCAAACGGCAACGCCTGCGCAGCGCCCAACAGGCCGGGCAGATCGCCGACGACGTCGACCTCGACGTGGCGGTGGACATCATCTGGGGGCCCGTGCTCAACCGCTGGCTGCACCGCAGCGGACCGCTCACCGCCGAGTACGCCGATCTCGTCGTCAGCACCGCCCTCAACGGACTGCGCCCACGCCGAGCCGGCGAGTGACGATCGGTGGGACGGCTTTGCGCTGCCACAGCGGGGTGCGGCAACATCAGGCGCCGTGACGGCACCAGGCGCGGCCCCCGACCACGATCTCCCGGCCAGCGACACCGGCGGGCCCCGGTCGAGTCGGCGGGTCAGACACTGGTTGGCCGGTGCCGGGGTCACCGCTCTGGCCGCCGTCCTGGGCATCACCCTCGCCGTGCGCGGCGGCGCCACCCCGGCCTGCGCCGCACCACCGACGGGCAACACCGTCCACAAGGGAAAGGCCAGCTTCTACGACGCCGGCCGCTCGGGCGGCAACTGCTCCTTCCCCGGTCCGCCGGCGGACCGCCTCTACGTGGCCCTCGGCGCATCCCAGTACTCCGGATCGGCGGCCTGTGGCAGTTACCTGGAGGTGAGCGGCCCGAAGGGCAAGGTCCGGGTGATGGTCATGGACCAGTGCGGCGGCTGCGGACCCAGCAAGATCGACCTGTCCACCGAGGCGTTCACCAGGATCGCGGACCGGTCTCAGGGCATCGCGCCCGTGACGTACCGGGCGGTGGTGAACCCACCGCTCGACGGAGGGCTCACCTTCCGGATCAAGGGCGGTGCCTCGACTTACTGGTTCGCCGTGCAGGTCGGCAACCACGGCAACCCGCTGCGCTCGGTCGAGGCGAAGGGGCCGGGCGGCGGCTTCCGCAAGGCCGCCCGGCAGAGCGACAACCACTGGGCCATCGACGGCGGGATCGGCCCCGGGCCGTACCGCATCAGGGTCACCGACGTGTACGGACGCCAGGCGACCGCCACCGGCATCCGCCTGGTCACCAGGCAGGTGCAACGCAGCGCGGCCACCCTCGCCAGCGCCTCCCCCACGCCCAGCACCTCACCATCGGCCCCGCCGAGCCCCACCATCGCGCCGTCGCCGACGGAGTCCACCGCGCCGACGGCGACGGTCGAAGCGCTCGCGGGTGCCGCCGCTCCGCTCGACCGCCCCCACTGCTGACCGGGCCGGCGGCCGCAAGCAGCCTCAGCGAAACACCCGCCCGACAATCGTCAGTAGCGCCCTGAGCAGCACGTATACGCGGTACACCGCGTATGCCAGCCACACCAGGAACAGGACGAAGGCGGTGACGATGAGAGCGGGTCCCACGATGGTCGTCTCCTCGACCACCCAGCCGCCCGCGATCATCACGGTGACCACGACACCGAGCAGCACGACCGCACGTGCCACCCCCTTCGACGCGTCCCACAAGGCTGTCGCGGACACGCGAGCCGACCGAGCTTCCGCTGCGGGCATGGTGGGCGACGCGACCGCTGCCGGCGCGTGCGACGCCAGGTCGTCGAGGTGCCGACCTGCGGCGCGATCCCGTTCGTCGGCCGAGCGCCGCAGGACAGCCTCCAGTGCCCGCAGGTCGTCCCGACCACGAGGCAGGCCGGTACGTGGGTCGGTGAGGAGCAGCAGGGGAACGGGAGGTTTCTCGTCTGCCGTGCGGGCCAGCACCCACGCATCGCCGAAGCCCCTCAGTCGGCCCGGTCGCAGCACCGTGACGATCCCCGACAGCAGGCTGGTCCGGGGCGACTCCGCATCAGCACCGGTGACGAGGTCGCTGTCGTCGATCATCGCTCCGTCGTCGAGCAGGCCCCGGCACGTCTCGGTGAATCGCCGAACGACTGTGGTGACGATGCCGACCACCGACAGGGCCACGAACAGCACGATGACGCCGAGCAGCTCGTTGTGTTGTGTCGCGACGATGGTGAGCGACAGCGACGGGATGAGGACGAGCAGGTACCAGCCGACGAAGAGCACTGCCCTGCGCCGGTCCAGCCACCGCGTGAGCCGGGCCTGGTCGGGCTGGTCCGGAAAATCCCGCAGGGGAACGCCGCTGACCGGCTCGATCGGTTGCCGGCTCAGCTGGTGGAAACGTTCACCCGCCAGCAGCGCCAGGTCCCTCGCGAACTGCTCCTCGTCGTAGGCCACCTCGCCGAGCTCGAACAGTTCGACGGCCGGCTGGCCGTCCACCGGGCTCTTCTCGGGCAGCGGGACGCCCAGACTCACCCCGGCCGCAGGCACCAGGAGCAGACGTGGACCCCGCAGCGTGCGTTGGACAATTGTCCCGGGAACGTCGGCGAGCACCACCGCGGCGACCTCGTCCCATCGCAGGTGGCGTTTGAGCTTCGGAATCCGCACCGACAAGCCGTGCGAGTCGACATCGACGCGGAACGGCATCACCGCGTCGCGCACCAGCCGGCCACCGGAAGCCAGGCCCAACGCCACGGCCGCCGCGCTCAGGAACAGGCCGATCCAGGCGATGTCCATCACCACGTACGCGATCGCGAGAGCACCGGTGAGCAGCAGGCTCCCGAACGCCAGGAGAACGAGGCGATCGACGTACGGTTGCCGTACCTGCATCAGCTCATCGTCTGGCACGAGGTCAAGCCGCAGACGGATCGACGATCCGAGGTGGTGTGAATCTGAGTTGCCTCGGAGCAGGTGGGGACCGAACATCGCGGTATGGATGCCGTGGTGCAGTGGGTCCGTACGTCATGGACCAGGAGTTCACGCGGCGGAGCCGAGGCAACGCGGCGTAACGCCGTGCCCGTGTCGTTCGTCCTGCCGGAACGGGCGGTGCCGTTCGTTCAAGAGATCAAGATATCGGAGGCCGTGGGGTTCGAGCCTCGCGAGGAACTGACACACCCGCCGTACCGCAGCGACGTGCGCCTCCGAATGGTGGCTGGTCACCTCCAGGTTGAGTTGCTCGCGCCGCGCAGGGGCGTGCCGCGCCGTCACCGCCGGCCGCCCACGGTGCGACTCGCCCGGGGCGAATGGCTGCGCTGGCACATCAACTACCGTTTCGCCGGGCTGAACGGCGGTGCCACGACGTACCGTCTGGACACCCTCAACCTGGCCCATGGCGCGGTTCCGGCCGACACTTTCCTCGGCGAACCGACCCGTTTCATCGACGAACGCGCGCACATCTGGTAGCTGCCACCGCCCCCGCCTCAGCCCTCGTACCCGTCGGGTCTCCGACCCGACGTTCCCGCGCGGTATCTGCCGCTGTCGACGACAAACGCGCGAACCACGGTTGTCGATGAACGGATATCGCACCTGTCACCGTTTGATCAGTTCGATCGGAACAGCCCGACAGCGGGCTACGGCCGGAGGATTGCCGCAGGCATTGCTGAAGCCGACCGAGCCGCGCAATAAGAAGAGAATTCACCTCGGCCTCCCCAAGCGACTGACGCAGTAGTGATGCCCCTGTCCGGGTACCGACTCAATCTCTCCATATCAGCGCGCGCCGTGAAACCATCCGCGGTGCAAGGTGGAGAGTGGCGTCAATCGAGGGGGCGTTTCCGTGTTGCTCGAAGTGCCTCTTGACGATGGTACATCGATCTTGGTGGAGATCGATCGGCCCGACGACGGGCCGGTCAAGGTGGGGCGGGAAAAGATTGTCTCCCGTGCGACGCAGACCTTCCAGGATGCGCTCGATCCAATTATCAGAATGGCCACCGGTGTCAGCGACAAACTGCGTGAGTCCAATCCCGGGGAGATCAGCGTGGCGTTCGGTGTCAAGTTCACCGCCGAGTCCGGGATAATTCTCAGCAAGATAGCCAGCGAGGCCAATCTGACAGTGACCGTGCAGTGGGACACAGCCAGACCCCCCGCCGCCCAATGACCACAGCGCCGCCAGGCCGACCCGCCTTCGACGTACGTCCCGGGGTGGTCCAGGTGATCGACGCTGCCGGCGCCGTCGTCGGGGCCGGGTGGGTGGCGCGGCCCGGCTTGATTGTGACCTGCGCCCACGTGGTGGCACAGGCCGGTGGCGGCCCGGGCCAGGACATCCTCCTACGCGCTTATCCACACGCCGCTGATCCGGGCACATCGGTGTTGGCAGGTGTCGTGGACCCGACGTCGTGGCGCGGGCCAGAGGACGAGGACGTCGCGTTCGTCACCGTCGCCGAGGCGCACACCAGCATGCTGCCGTTGCTGCTCGATCACGGACGGCCGGCCGATGGCCGGAGCGTGGTTCTCTTCGGCTTCCCGGCGCAGGCGCTCGACCGCGGTCACCACGGCTTTGGCACGGTCGGCGGCGACGTCACGGGAAACGCGGGTCAGCGACTGCTTCAACTCACCGGCTGCCATGAGGTCACCAGCGGGTTCAGCGGCGGTCCCGTGGTCGATGGCATCACCGGCCGAGTCATCGGGATGGTCGACAGCGTACCGGGGAGCGATCCGCTGGGCCGGGGAAGGACCACGGCGTACGTCACGCCCGTACAGACCCTGCTGGAGCTGTGGCCTGGCCTGCTGGTCCCGGAGACGCACTCTCCGTTCAACGGTCTCGACGCGTTCACCGAGGATCGCGCGGCCTGGTTCGTCGGCCGCGACAAAGCGGTGTCCGATGTCCTGACGGCGCTCGGGCAGAGTCGCCAACTCCTTGCGCTGCTCGGGCCGTCCGGCAGCGGTAAATCATCGCTGGCGCTCGCTGGCGTCTGCCACGCTCTGGCCGAAAACGGTCTACCCGGCAGTTCAAGCTGGGGTCGAATCGTCGTCCGGACCTCCGACGATCCGTATGCCCGACTCGCAGAGGCTGGGCTGGACGATCCGGCTGGGCAGGGCCTCGCCGCCGCCGCGCGGGCCTGGCTCGCGGCGCATCCCTGGCACGACCGGATGGTGATCGTGCTCGACCAGTTCGAGGAACTCTTGGCACAGCCGGTCGACGGTGATGCCGCGCGGTTCCTCGCCGAACTGTCCGACCTCGCCGATCAGGCGCCGACAGTGACGAGCCTGCTCGTCGTCCGGGACGATTTCTATGCGCAGTTGACCGCGGCAGCGCCGGTGTTGACGCGGGCCAAGGTCGATGTCGCGGCCGCGCTGACCCGGTCCGAGCTGACTGCCATCGTCGGTGGCCGTGACGGCGTCGCCGAGCTTGTCGAGCCAGGCGTCGTCGAGCGGATCGTCGGCGATGCCATCGCAGCCTGCCCAGCGTCTGGTGTCAGCGGGGTCGCCGCGGTGACGGTCCTGCCCCTGCTTGAGTTCACGTTGACCACGATGTGGCACGAGCGGTACAACCGCAGTCGGCACGGCCTGCTCACCCACGACGGCTATGAGGCACTCGGTGGCGTAACCGGGTGTCTGGCCCGCTGGTGCGACGACACGATGGCAGAAATCGCTGAGATGCAGGGCGACACGGTCACGGCTGCCGCCCGGATGCTGACTGCGCTGGTGCGCTCCCCTGACCGCTTGACCGGCGCGCCCATGGTGCGTCGGCCGCGGCCGATGACCGAACTGCAGGAAATCGGCGCCGGGGACTCACATCGGGTGCGTACCTGGCGGCCGTGGCGGCGTGAACGAGCCGCTTCGCCTTCGATCGACGCGGCTCGAATTCTCGACCTTCTGACCCACAGGAGGATCGTCGTCACCGGCCGTAATGCGGCCGGCGACGCGGTAGTGGATCTGGTCCACGAC
Organism: Micromonospora sp. NPDC047756; assembly: GCF_055587245.1. Taxonomy (NCBI): domain Bacteria; kingdom Bacillati; phylum Actinomycetota; class Actinomycetes; order Micromonosporales; family Micromonosporaceae; genus Micromonospora; species Micromonospora sp. NPDC047756. The sequence continues at coordinate 276,470 of NZ_JBVJGQ010000010.1, read as the reverse complement.
TCGCTCATCACCAACTGGCAGCAGCTTCGGGGATGGCTGACCGATCAGCAGCGATTCCTGGAGTGGCAGGACAGCGTGGAGCCCGCGCTCGCCGACTGGCTCGCTTACACGCACGCCCAGCCCGGGTCGACATTCCGCCGCTGGCGAGTCCGCGATCTCCTGCTGACGGGTCGGCGCCTGACCGAGGCTGAGCAGTGGCGCGATCACGGCGACCTGCGGCCCGGTCTGGCGGACCTGGTCTACCAGAGCCGCCGCCACCGCCGGCGCCGCCGGCGCCGTGTGGCCACAGCCGCGGTCGCTGTCGTCACGCTGGGCATCGCCGCGACCGGAATCATCACGGCACAGAAGGCTGAACAACAACGCACCGAGCTGGTCAGGGCCGCCGGCGACCTGCTGCTCGAGGGAGCGGACGCACGCCGGTTGGACCAGCCCGGCGAGGCCGTCCGGTGGGGGCTGACCGCATATTGGGCCTACAGCGCTGGGCAGCGGGAGAAGCTCGACCTGGCCCGCCGCGAACTCGTCTCGTCACTCGCCGCGTCGAGCTACCGCGGCCAGGTACCCGGTGCCGAACGGCACGCGATGGTGGGCGCAGGGGGCCAGAACTGGTTACTCGTGCTCGAGACCGATGACACCGTGGCCCTGCGAGACGAGGAGGACGGTGGACGCCGGTTCGATCTCGGGGTTGACCTGAAGGACTTTGCCGTCGCGACATTTGTTACATCCCGCAAGCTGCTCGCGCTGGTGTCGACGACCGGAACCCTGCGGCTGTGGAACCTGGCCGACCGGGCACAGCCCAGCCTGGTCAGTACCCGGGCAACCGACGACGGGATCACCGCGATCGCCGCCGCTCCAGACGGAAACCGGCTCTTCCTCGGCGATGAGCACGGCGCGGTGTCGGCGTGGACGATCGAGCGTGAGGCAGCGCCTGAACGCCTGTCCGGCAGCCGTGCCGACCCCGCGGTCCGGGTTCGAACCCACGCGGAAATGGACGGCGGTTCCATGAGCGTCAGCAGCACCAACGACACACCCGCCGTGACTGACATGACCGTTCGCCCCGATGGCCGGACCCTGGTCACCGTGACCACTGGTAACAGGGCCAACCGGCGCGACGGCGGGCAGGTCCCATCCGTCATATCCGGGTCTGCCACCACGTGGTCGGTGTCTGCCGGCGGCCGGATCAGGCCGAGCGGGACGCGCTTCCTGCCGCCACTGTCGGCGGCCGAGAGGTCCAGCACCGACAGTGCGGGCGAGCCCGCCGTCAAGGCGATGCGGCTGGCACCGGATGGCAGGAGCGTGGCCATCGGCGGAAACACCGCTGCCATGCTCGTCGCTGCCACCAGCAAGGAGGCCCTGCACAAGCCGACCAACGTGCTGGGTCTGTTCGGGGAGTACAACCCCGACGTGCAGGCACTGTCGTTCAGCGACGACAGCCGCTTCCTTGCTATGACCGGCGCCGACCAGACAATCAGCGTCTGGGAGGTAGCGGAACCGGCGCAGCCCATGCGTGTGAACACGCTGGCGAACGCCGGCCTGGACACTGCGGCGGTGCCGTCGTTCAGTGCCGACGGGCGCACGCTGTACGTCCGGCAGCCCGACGGCGCGATCGCCCGCTACCGGACGGAGGGCATCGCTACCCGGATGACGACGCTCCTGCTTCCAGAAGGCGCTCGCCTGGCCTGGATGCCGGCCAATCCCACTCGACACAGCTTGCCGAAGTACTACTCCAAAGGGGGGCCACCGACAGTGGCGACCGAAGCGCCGCAGAGGCGGCTCGCGGTCATCGGCAACACCGGGCTGAGTGTGTGGAGCACCGATCCGGGCAACCGGCCGCTGGCAGAGTTGAAGGACCAGGGCGAGGTCACCTCGCTCGACCTCACCACCGACGGCACGCTACTCGCCGTCGGCACGAGAACCGGCGGGGCATCGCTGATCGACCTCACTGATCCTCGGCGGCCCCAGCAACTCGGAGGGGTCAACCCGTTCCTCGGCGTCGTCTTCAATTCCGGCCAGACCACGCTGCCGTCGTGGGTCTTGGAGCAGGTTTCCCTCAGCCATGATCGGCAGATGCTCGCCGTCGGCACAGGAAATTTCGGGATCTTCGTGTACGACATCACCGACGTACGCAAGCCGAGACTGCGTGCCCGCCTGGCCGGGCCGGGCGGAACCGTCCGGGCGCTTCGCTTCAGTCCGGACGACAGCGCCCTTCTGGCCGGCAGCAGCAACGGCCCGCTGTGGATCTACCGCAGTCGGGACATACCCGCTGCACCTTCGCCCAGTCCGCCGACTGCGACCAGCGCGCCGAGCCCGTCGCAGGCCTCTTCCGCCGCAACGCCGACCGCGACAGCTCGCTCCGAACCCACGTCACTGCCGCCCGCCGAGATAGCGCCGATCGTCGTACCGCTTGACAGCGCCAACCGCGACATCCGAGCCGCCGCGTACAGCGCCGCCACGCCCCTGCTCGCCACCGCCGACAGCGGCGGCGCGATCAGCCTGTGGGACTCCTCAAATATCATGGAGCCTCGCCTGCTGGGAACACTGCACGGGCCGCTGGACGGTGTGGCGTCGGTAGCGTTCAATCAAACCGGGCTGCTGCTCACCGCTACGGACGGCAATCGCCGGGCGGCCACATGGTCCGTCCGTGAGCTCGCCGAGATGGTCGTCGAGGCACCCGACTACGCCTGTCGACTCGTCGGGGGTGGCCTCCGCGAGCAGGAATGGCGGCAACGGCTGCCATCCGCCTACCCCTACCGGGAGCTCTGCGGGCAATGACATGGCTGCACGACCCGCCGTACCATCCAGCGGTGATCTCGGGAAGCTTCGATGCGCGCGGCGGTCTCACCTACGTTGAGCGCCTCGACTTCACCCGGGGCGACACGCTCAGGGCGGTCCGACGAATGGTCTGGCCGACGGTGCGGCTGCACGCCGACGACAGCACGGTGACCTTCACGTCGCGTACCGGGTCGGAGACCCTGGAGCACTTCTCCGTCGCCGCAGTGGCGCACCATCCGTTTCACCGGCGGTTCCCGCTGCCGGCGACCGCCGTTGCCTTCGAGGTGGAGGAGCGCGACCAGGTCCTGCTCTTCTGGACCCCCCGCGTCGGCGCGGTGCTACGGGCACTCGAGAAGCTGGGCTGGGACGCCGAACAGCCCGAGCCCTGGACTCCGTACGCCTGACCTGGTGGTCGCGCGGGTCTTCGTCACCGTGCGCAGCGGTCGCCTGCCGGATGAGTACGGCTGGTGACGAAAGAGAGAAGGTTCACCCGCCGAGCCCCGTTGACATGCGTTTCGAGCGACTGACAGCGTTGTCATCGACTCATTTCCTCCATATGAGACGAGGAGCGCATCTTGCTCTATCGGAACTCACACCGTCGCCGCGCGACAGCAGCCGCCGCGGCCGGAATCCTCATCACGGGGCTGGCGCTCGCCCCGTCCGCGCCGGCCCAGGCGAGCCACCACCGGGCGCAGGACGACGCCGTACGCTCGGGTGACGCACGCTTCGAGGTGCTGTCACCGACGCTGATCCGCACCGAGTACCAGAAGGACGGCAGGTTCACCGACGCCGCCACCTTCAACGCGGTCGGGCGCGACGACTTCCCCCGGACGCGTTTCACGAAGCGCGTCGACCACGGCTGGCTCACCATCGACACCGGCGCGATGACGGTGCGGTACCGGGTCGGCTCGGGCGCGTTCACCGCCGACAACCTCACCGTGCAGCTCAAGGCCGGCAAGCAGACCGTGCAGGGCCAGCCGTGGGCCGGCCACACCGCCCCGGCCTGCGCGTTCGGCGCGCTCTGCGAGGCCGAGTCGCTCCAGCTCAACGGCCCCGGCGTGGCCACCGACCACCAGGGGTTCACCGGGCGTGGTTTCGCGGCCGGTTTCGCCGCGGCCGGCGACTCGGTGACCTTCGCGCTCGACGCCCCGGCGGCCGGCACGAAGCAGCTCACCGTCCGCTACGCCAACAGCACCGGCGGCGACGGCCAGAACGTGGACCGCACCCTGACTGTTCGGGTCGACGGCGACGCCGGCCACCCGCTGACGCTGCCGCCCACCACCAACTGGGACACCTGGGGTCTGGCCACCGTGCCGGTCGACCTCACCGCCGGCCGGCACGAGATCAGCATTGTGCGGGGTCCCGACGACTCCGGCAACGTGAACGTCGACAGCCTCGCGGTGGTCGACCCGGGTGATCCGTTCCCGGTGCCGACCCCGCCACAGCCGCAGCCCCTGCGGTTCGGCACGTTGGGAGAGGCCGAGACCGGCGCGCTGACCGGCGGCGCGAGGCCCGCGAACGACCACAACGGCGCATCCGGTACGGGATTCCTGGCCGGCCTGGAGAGCACCACCTCCGCCGTCGCGTTCACCGTCACGGATGTTCCGTCCGCCGGTGACTACCAGATGCAGATCCGCTACGCCAACGGTCAGGCCGGTGCCCAGCCGAGCCAGACACGCACCATGTCGGTCACCGCGGGAACGGCGACGCCGGTCACGGCGACCCTTCCGCCGACCAGCGGGTGGGACTACTGGAACACCGTCTCCGTGCCGGTCCACCTCGACCGGGGCACCAACACCGTGACCCTGGGCTGCCCCACGGACGCCAGCTGCAACGTCAACGTCGACACGGTCGCCGTCACCAGCAAGGGCTCCCCGCTGCTCGCCCCGCACGCGCCGCTCGGCGGCTACCGCCGGGGCCTGGACGGCGTGACCGGTTCCGCGCTCACCGCCCCGGGCCTGCTCTACCAGGACGGTTGGTACCTGCTCGACGACTCGGCCTCGGCCCTGAGCACCACCAAGCCCCGGCCGGCACCCGAGCAGGACGGCTACGTCTTCGCGTACGGGCAGGACTTCACCCGTGGCCTGAAGGACCTGTCGACCCTGACCGGCCCCACGAAGCTGCTGCCCAAGTGGGCGTACGGGGTGTGGTACTCCGAGTACTACGACCGCACCGCCACCGAATTCCAGGAGCTGGTGGCCCGCGCGAAGGCCGAAGACGTACCCCTGGATGTTCTTGTTTTGGACACCGACGTCAAGGCGCCGGACAAGTGGAACGGCTGGAGCATCGACCCCACCCGGATCCCCGACCCGAAGGCGTTCTTCGACTGGGCCAAGAAGCAGGGCCTGCACACCGGCATCAACATCCACCCGAGCATCCTCGGCTCGGACCCGAAGTTCGCCCAGGCGCAGGCCACCGCGAAGGGCAAGCTCCAGCGCGTCGGCTGCAACGGCGGCCCCGACTGCTACACGTTCGACTTCGGCGACCCGGACCAGCTCAAGGCATACCTGCAGCTGCACGACGGGATGATCCCGAAGGGCAGCAAGGGCCCGGACCTGTGGTGGCTGGACTGGTGCTGCGACAACACCACGTCGTCGCTGGCCGGCGTGACCGGTGACGCGTGGATCAACCAGCAGTACGCCGACAAGACCGGCTTCGCCTTCTCCCGGGCGTACGGCTCGTTGCAGGCCGGCGGCTACAGCAGCCCGACCCCGGTGTCGACCGGCCCGTGGGCCGACAAGCGCACCACCCTGCACTTCACCGGCGACACCACCTCCGACTGGTCGACCCTCCAGATGGAGGTCGGCTACACGCCGGGCGAGTCGGCCGCGACCGGGCTCGCCGCGGTCAGCCACGACATCGGCGGGCACACCGGCGGCCTCCAGGAACCGGGCACCGAACCGGGCAGCACCAAGCTCCCCGACGACCTCTACGCCCGGTGGGTCCAGTTCGGCACGTTCCAGCCCATCGACCGGCTGCACTCCAACCACAGCGACCGGCTGCCCTGGCAGTACGGCCCGGAGGCCAACACGTCGGCCAAGAAGTTCCTCAACCTGCGCAAGGAACTCCAGCCGTACACCTACGCCGCCGCGAAGGAGGCCACCCGCACGGGTACGCCCATCGTCCGCTCGATGTACCTCGCGTACCCGAACGAACAGGCCGCGTACGCCACCGCCGGGTCCCAGTACCTCTACGGCCCGGACTACCTGGTGGCACCAGTGACGACGCCCGGCACCACCGCCACCACGTCGGTGTGGTTCCCGCCGGGCGACAACTGGACGGACATCTTCACCGGGAAGACGTACCGGGGCGGCACCACGCAGAACATCACCACCACGCTGGACACCATGCCGGTGTTCAAGAAGCACTGACGTTTCAGGGATCCGAACGCCGGCCGGGTGGGGGCAACCCACCCGGCCGGTTCTTTTCCTGGCTAGCGGTGTGGCCGGCGGGCCAGCGACAGCCAGCCGAGAAACCTGGCGTGCATCGCGGCCGGGTTCGGGCGCAGCCCCAGGCCGTACACGTCGTCGATCGCCTCCTGCATCGACGCCGCCAGGTAGAACGCCAGCGCGACCGAATGACCGTAGAACTCGGTCACGAGGGCGAGTCGGGCCGGGCCACACGGCCAGGGCGCGGCGCAGTTGCGGCACAGCCACGCCGGACGCATCGGCAGGTGCGGGATCATCCGACCCGCACCGCACGTCGCGGGCGTCTGGCCGGCGGGGCCTGCATCCGCACGCCCGCCCGCATCACGTACAACTCGCGGTGCGCGACCGCATCGCCCGCCGCGTTCAGCTGGTAACCCTCAATCCAGACCCAACCGTGGTACGTGTGCCGCTCGGGCAACTCGCGAATGACGCGTACGAAGATCGGGCGCAGGAACTGCACGCTCGCCGCCGTGGTCAGGTGGATGACGTCGCCGGCTTTCATCTTCTCGGGCTTGTCGTCGGGCACGGTCTTCCCCTTGGTGCCGTTGGGAAGGGGCCGCTCCCGTGAGTGCTCGCCCGTCGGGAGCGGCCCCGCTGCGAACGCGACCACCGGATCTCGTGGGCCTGCCAGCCGCGCCGCCTGGTGACACTCTGCTGTGGAGACCACTACGCTCGGAAGGTGCTTGCGGCGTCCGGGGTGACCTGGCCCAACAGGGCCCCGGCGTGTGGCACCTCGGGTAGTCGATCTTCGAGTTGAGGGGGGTTGAATGGCTGACGTACCAGGTCCGTTATCAGCGTTCATCGTTGGCGAGATCCGCCGGGCCCGAGGGGCTTCCGGCATGACGCAAGAGTCGTTTGGCCGCGCTGCGGGCTTCAGCGCTTCACACGTCAGCGCCGTGGAGAGCGGCACGAGAGCGCTGACAATCGATTTCATCAAGGGTGCCGACCGGGCGCTGAACAACGGCGGGCTCTTCGAGCGCCTGGCGACGAAGTTCGGCGCGCCGTCGTGGTTCCTGCCCTGGCTGGATGCTGAGCGCGAAGCGACACAGCTCCGCTACTTCGAGCCCAACCTCATCCCCGGACTACTCCAGGTGGAGCACTACGCCCGCACCGTCCTGCGAACAGTCGAAAGCCTCAGCGACGACGAGGTTGAACAGCGGGTGCAGGCGCGCATGAACCGGCAGGCGATCTTCACCGGCGAGCGGCGGCCACAGTTCGTCGCCGTACTGGACGAAGCCGCTATCCGACGTACGGGCGATGGGCTGGGCGGGATCATGGCCCAGCAGGTGGCGCACCTGGTCGCAATGGCCGAGCTTCCGCACGTTCACGTCCACGTCATCCCGATCGGCAGCGGCCTGCACATCGGACTGTCCGGACCGTTCGCGCTGGCTCGATCCAGCGAGGGCGTGTGGGTTGGGCACCTCGAAAACCAGCTTGGCGGGGACGTCATCGACAAGGACGATGAGGTAGCTACGCTTCAGGCAAGGTGGGAGAGCGTCCGGAACGAGGCTCTACCGCGCCGGCAGTCCATCGACCTGCTGAAGGAAGTTGAGAGCCATCATGGACCTCAGTAACGCCCGGTGGCGCAAGTCCACCCGCAGCGGCGCAAGCGGTGGGAACTGCGTAGAGGTGGCAAGCAACCTGCCCGGTGTCGTGGCCGTACGGGATTCCAAGGACGTCACCGGACGGGCCTTGACCTTCACTCCAACGGCCTGGGCCGCGTTCGTCGCGCAGCTCACCCAGCAGCCGTAACCGAGTTGAGAGAGCGCATCGAGAGCGGCGTCATCCCGCCCAGAGCCCTCTTGCCGACCGAGAGCGCGCTCACCACCGAATTTCAGGCGGCACGCGGCACGGTTCGTCAGGCTATAGGCGCGTTACGCGAGGCAGGCTTGGTGGCTACCGAACACGGCTGCGGCACCTACGCAACCCCCCGCCAGCACGAGCACGGGCTGGATGAGGGCTCCAAGACAGAAACTCAACAGCGCCGAGTCGCCATTGACCCGGAGTTAGCGGCCCTTTTCGCTGTCAAGGTAGGGACGACTCTGATGGAACAGCAGAGTCTTACTCGAACAAACGGAGCAGTCCGAACAGTCGTCAGAACCTATCGGCTGCTTCCGGCAGAGAGCTGGAGCATTTCACACCTTCGATACATCCTCAAGGCGGCCCGCAACGGGCCGCACGCGCCGCCGCCTGGCGCGCGCCGGCCGCTTAGCTGCCGCACGCGGCCGACACGCCTACGCCCGGCGGCTGGCGCGGAAGCGGGAAGCCCAAGGTGCCGCCGCAGCACGACAGACCGTTGACCGAGTGAGGGTTGGGCCGGCAGCCGACCGGGAGCGCGGCCACGAGCCCGCGCGGCGTAGGGAAGCGCACGCCGGCCGCGTCGGCGAGCTGGCGGCGGGTGGCGGGGTTGCGGTTACTGCGCCTCTGGCGGGGGCGCTCGGGCTCCGAGATGGTTGCAACCCCGTCGGCGGGTTGCGGTCCGCGGGTGGTTGCGGGGCCATCCCGCCTGCCGGCGACCCGGGCGAGCCGAGCAGACCGCCGCCCGAACCGCCAGCGTCTGTCCGTGCGTCAAGGCCGTCTTGACGTGGCGGGCAGGGCGGCGGCCCGCTCCCCAGAGGGGCGGGTCGACGGCAGACGGGATGGCGTGGCTTGCGCGGAGAGTTGCGGAGGCTATGTACCCTGCCCGTCGTGAAGTGGGACGCGTTCGGACAGATTCTGGTGGCCGTGCTCACGGTGGGTGCTGCCTACCTACAGATTCAACGGCAAGGAACAACGCCGCGCCAGAGTGTCATGCATGATTTGGACATACTCGACCGGCTCCCCGAGGATAGCAAAGCTCGCAGCCAACTGGCTGAATACATTGATCGTGCAGTTCTAAAGTCAATCGAGCGTGAGACAGAGTTGCGTCGCGACCCAAGCGGTCTCACTATTGCAGCAATCATCTTGGTCGGTAGCGTCGCCGCCTTTTATTACGGTTGGTCGGCCATCCTGATATTGAAGATCCTGCTCTGGGCGCTCGCTGCGTTCTTGCTAGCTCTTGGCGCGGTTGGGTTGGCGCAGACTCTGCCGAAGCGTAAGAGAGATGCGAAGGGTAACGAAATAAAGGATGAGGTGACGGTGAATTCATGAAAGGACTCTGGGGCCAATTAGGAGCTCGCTCAGCCCTGCCGCTGACCCAGCCCGGCAGATAGTGGCGGGTCGGCACTAGACGAGGTGGCGGGATTGCCGCCAGGTGTCGTCCGGGTATTCATAGCACGGAACCCATATAGTTAGGGCCTGTTGCTGAGCCTATTGCCAATTTCGTAGAGGTAGTACATCTCCTTGCGGCGAACCTCTCGCTTTCCAGCAAGGGTGTTACGGGTGCCCGAGATGATTGCTTGCGCCGCAGGGGCGGCAAGGGCGGCAGTTGCAGAGACCCAGTTGTTGAGGGTAATCAGACTCTCGAATCCGATGTAGAGAGCAGCACCTTGCGGAACCAAGGTTTTAACGTCTTGGCCTACCGATCTGCCGATCTCGCGGACCAGTCCGTGTTCCGCTAGGCCCTCCTCAATGTCGGCCAATGCCGGGCTGACATCAGTAATCCACAAATCATCAATCTCGGCGGATATGTCGGGGTCGAAGCCTCTTACGGTAAGCTTGGTAGCCAAGCTTGAGACGGCGGCCCGATATCTGGCCAGCGGCACGTTGAGGTCCGATCTCAGATCGAGCAGCTCATCCAGGGGCGCCTGCGGAAATGCGGGCAGCCTTGCTATTAGCCCGCTTCCGACTGCTGCCTCCCCCGCGTGCTTAAGCGTGAGAGGTCCGGCTTGCATTTCTCCTTGATCTACTAGTCGGGTTGCAATCTCTCCTGCTACATCATCGAAGAGAAGGCGCTTTTTCGAGTCCTCTAACAGCCATCTGACGAGCTCCGTCCATTTCACCAGGAACTCCACCATCTCACCCTCGTCACGCCCTCTTGTGTTCTGACGCGTGAGAAAGTTGGCGATAGCACTGTCGGGGGCCGCCGGGACGAGCTTCACAATGCCTGACTTTAATGCCGGTGCGAGTTCTTCGACTTCAGATTCCTGGACAAGTTTGTCGACCTCTACTTTTACACTCTCACTCAGTTCGGCTACAAGTCGATCCAACTCCGCGACGCGCGGATCAAACTTCTGCCCCGTAAGGTATGGAAGCAGCTTCTTCCATTCCGCAGGAAATGAGCCACGTGTGAAGGCTTGGAAGTTTTCATCAGTTAATGAAGACAGGAACCCCCAAAGGTTCTTCCTGTCGGGCAATCCCAGGCGCATTAGGACATCAAGCATTGAGGCGCTGAGGCTAATCAGCTCTACTTCGTCGGCATAAAGAATTGATGCGCGAACAAGAGAGAGGTCTCGCTTCAATGAGAGCCCGTCGGGTGCCGTAACTACGGCCAGGCTGACGCCAGGCCCGGCAGCAGCCCGTCCCTTCTTGCGATCGCGCCTTGCCTGCCGTGGCGTCAACTTGTCCAATTCGACCACCTGAGGCTTCTAGTTTCGATCTCGCAGCGTTACCCGGTCCACCAGGGTAATACAAGCAAGCTTTGGGAGCGGTTCCCCGCGCCTCTCCGCAGGAGCATCATCCGGCGCTGGCGCAGGACCCGCCGAAAGATCATCGGGCACAGATTAGACCCAACTAACAGCGGAAACCCATGCGAAACGTCGAGAGGTAGCGAGGGTCGCGAGCCAGGTCGTCGGGGATTGGCCGGCTTTGGTTGATCCTCTTGCGTCTCGCGGGTTAGGGGTTCAAGCCCTCCTGCATGTCCTGGCGCTCGCGCTGGGGTAGCTGCTCTACTGAGCCTCCCAAGCTGCCGACCCCAGGCCAAGGGCGATTCGATTGACGTAACAGGCGGTCATCCTTTGCCTAGGTCTCGGCGCTTTGTGACGTACGCCTCCCATGCCCGGCATAGGGCGAAAAGGTACGTTTGGCCGGCGCAGTTCGGCAAGCGTCTCTTACTCGACCGTTTCGACGTCGGTCGGACCCTGGACCTTGCCGGGTCCGACACTGTCGCGGGCATCCTCCTATCCCGACTCGTCGGCCGCGAACCTGCGCTGTCCCAAGGTGCCTGATGCGCATAGGATGCGGGATCTAGGCTTCAGGCAACCACTGCACGACAGTATGGGAGTGCAATGCCGGACGGTAGAATCGAGAGGGATCTCCAGCTCAGTGGAGAGACAATCGCTATTCCTCCTAGTGGTATCCCTGAACGTGTCGGAATAGTGGTGATGACCCGCGCAAACTTGGATGGCGCGTATGAGCCGGCGCAATTGGCGTTTGCCAGAGCGGTCCAGGGTTACGCCGACAAGTTGGCAATCGAAAGTGCGAATCAAGAAGCTTCGGAAAGAGCCCCTGGCGTCAGCGGCAAAGAAGTTACGGAGTCTGCAGTAATCCGAGCAAGGGAAGCGCTGGATAAGAAGGTGGCGTTGCAGGTTCGAAGGCGAAGCCCTCTAGACCCCTATGCACTAGCTGGCAGTCCGATCTTTGCTGGTGCAACTGGCGTTATGGGCAGCTACCTCCATAGCCTTGAACAAGTAATTGCATTCAGCGTGCTGACCGTTCTGGCCATTGCTTGCATCCTGCACCTCGCTATCAGGAGGGCGCAGTGAAAAGAACTGTGGGCTTGGCGTTGGGTGCGGGTCTTGTCGTCACGATTACCGGGCTTGGCGTCCTGGCCAATTACGCTACTGGCTCTGATCTTGAGCAATGGGATAAAGTTGGTAGTTGGGTTAGTGCTGCGACCGCAGCCGTCGGCGTCGTCGTGGCTGCCATCTCGACTTTCTTTGCTCAACGGGCTTTGAGCACCCAAGAGAAGTCTGAGCAGTTGCGGGAAAGGCTTGCATTCAGGTTGATTCGCACATTCGCCGCACTTGAGGTTGAAGCATTGGAATATGAGCAGCCGGTGGACGAGAATGTCCCCCGTCGGCCTCTTTCCCTGCGCGAGGTTAGGGCTGTGATGGTCGCGGGCAAGGTCTGGGATAGCCAAGACCAGATCGGCTTTGACCTTGCCACGCGTGCCAGAAACGCCATTGTTCATGGTGATCTGAAGCAGCTAGACCTACTTGATTTACGATACGCAAACGAGAAGGCCGATCAGCTACTGAAAAAACTGCGCACTGCCTCGAGAACTGAGGGCTAGTCCCGCTCTGGCAACTGGCCACGGCCGACAGTCACGCCGACGACGCAGACCGGACGGGTCACCCGCAACAGAGCGGAGCAAGACGGACGAGCTGCGGCCGTGCCCGTTACCTGCCCGATCTCGCGGGCACCGACGGGCAACTACGGTCACGGTCTGACGACAGGTGGCGTGCCTGGCCAGCGATGTTGGCAGGCAGCGAGGCTCCTCGGCGCACCGCGCCGAGAATTCCTAAACTGTGGGCTGAGGCGCTGATATGACGACGAGAACTAGGGCGTTGCCCCAACCCATCGAAACGTGCTCCCCGCTTGACGCTTGATAAGACAAGTGCCAGGTACGGTGACCGGGTGCCCACCCCGCACTACGGCCAGCCCCGTTACCGCGTAATCGCAGACCAGCTCAAAGAACGCATCGAGAGTGGCAGCATCCCGCCGGGCGCGCTTCTGCCGACGGAGAGCGCCCTTACCGCTGAGTTCCGGGCGAGTCGCGGCACGCTTCGCCAAGCCATCGCCGTGCTACGCGAGGAGGGCTTAGTCACCACCGAGCACGGACGCGGCACTTCCGCGAGGCCGGCTGCCGATGTGCGAGGCTTGGAACGGCTTGCCGAATCGGAAACCGAGGAACGCCAAATCGCTGCAGACCAAGAGCTCGCAGCACTCTTTGGTGTTGAGATAGGTCCAGCCCTGATCGGACTTCAGCGCGTCAACCGACACAACGGAGTTGTCGAATCAGTCGTTAGAAGCTATCGACTGCCCTCGCCAGGGCAGTAAATTAGGCCGTTGAATGCTGCTTAGGGCGACTTGCGCCGGGCCGGGCGCTTTTTGGGCAAGCTGCAGAATCGCAGGCAGCTTCACTAGCACTCCCGTTCTGACCACGAACAATGCTGCGCCTGACGCAGATAGCGGGCATCGCAGGCGACATTCGTTGCGGAATAGACAGAGAGCGTTCGGACGCGCAGGTCTTGCGCGACGCTGTCGGATTTACGACAGGCTCGACCTGGTTTGTGGGGAACCCTCACTAGGTTGGCGTAATGAACAGCAACCCGCTAGACCACCCCGACCTTCGACTACTGCTCGATCTACTCGCGATGACTCCGCCGACCCTCCACGCCTGCCCAGCCGGCGATGGCTTCGTTCGATCAGCGAACGCCGCGTGACTGCTTTACGTGGCGGCCGAGGCTCAACGCCGATGCGCGGCGACTGACAAACGGGGTCACGACCGCTGGGAACGACGGCAGGCGTTCACGGTCTATGGCAAGCTAGCCACCCTAAAGATACACCAGACAGTTACGTAATCCGATCTACTGCTATTCAAGGCGGTGTGATGACCGACGTGCACAAGAGGGCGTATGGGGCGCGGGCACGAGGATGGGCCCATGGAATCGCACGTGAAATCGTCGAAGTTTCCCGTCCCGATTCGCACAGCACCCTATCGCGCATCCTACCAGCTGCAGCCGGGGCCGCAATTTTCCTGGTACTTGCTCTCATCTTCTTGCTTTGGATCGTAGTTGCTGTTCTCTCTGGCTTCAAAGCTCCGGATCCACAGGCGGTCTCCCGCCTGCTAACTGCAGCCATCAGCATGACCGCACTAATCGGCGCGTCGCTCGGAGCCGTATATGCATTCCGCAAGCAGCTTCTTGCTGAGCGGGAAAGCATTCGAGCTGAACAACAAGTTTATTCAGAAAGATTCGTAAAGGCCGCTGAACTGCTCGCGCACGAGAGGCCATCGGCGCGGCTTGCCGGTCTGCACTCGCTAACGAGCCTGGCTGACGACTGGCCTCAGGGACGGCAATCATGTGCCTCAGCGGTAGCCTCCTACCTTCGCCTACCGCCACCCGACGATGCAGGCGAACGGGAAGTTCAGCGCACTGCCTGGAAATCTGTCCATGATCGGCTAATGGATCCCGCCGCATCTAATTCGTGGCATCGAGAGGAGTTGGACTTTTCTGGCGGATCGTACCAGTCCATAGATTTGGACGGCGCAATACTGCATAAGGCAAGAATTCTTTTTAGGGATTGCACATTTCAGGGTGGCGAGCTGCGACTCAGAGGGGTGAGCTTAGAGGACGGTGAAATCGACTTCACCGGATCGTCATTCCAGAACATGAGAGTACTCATGGGTGGCATGAAGCTTGAAGGGCGCTCGAAGCTATTCTTGGACGAAACTAAAATTACCGACTCGAACTTCTATCCAGTTGCCGTATACATTTCAAGCAGATCGTCATTCAATGTGAGAGAGTCCGAAATTCAAAGCTCAAATTTCAAGTTCGACGCCGACGACCTGATCTCTTACATGTTCCAAGGAAGTGACTCGATCATCGCTGGCGAAGTGGACTTCACGGAGTCTACTCTCACCAATGTCGAGATACCCATGCATGCTTACAAGCTGATGGAAGGGCGACTAGTCTTTGCGGATGCAGTGACTAACAACTTCGAGTTGTCGACGCCTGGCGAAATGAAGGGGCACGTATATGTCAACCTAGACGTCACCACAGCGGGGCCAACCCGGTTTCGGATTGGCCCGGGAGAGATCGACGGGGGAGACATCCGCATACGCCCTAATGCAGGAGCATCAGCAACGCTCGATGTTGATTTTATCAACTACCGAGTACTGGGTGGTGAGGTTATGGTTCAGGCAATTCAGAATGTCTGGAAAAGCTTTCGATTCGATCATATCGGCGAAATAAAAGGCAGGCTGAATTTCAACCTTCCATTCCCTGAAGGCACAGCAGTTGACATAGATGTGGACCCGGAAGACATATACAACGTAAGGCAGATACTCCGACGTCGGCATGCACAGCCTAGAACAGATCCGTCGGTAAGTGACGACGGCACATAGGTCCCACTTTGCAGGAGACACTTGGTTCGGCAGAGCTGAGGAGTTCAATCACAACGCTTCGGCTTCAGGCGTTCGTCTTGCCATCCGTCATTGCTGCCGAAATCCTCTTTTCTGGATCAAGGCACCGCGCTCCGCGCGGTGCGGGGCGGCAAGCCCGGCCGGCGGCAAGCCGCCCCGGTCGCCTTCGGCACCGGGGCGGTGAGCCACCGACAGCCGCCGGGACACCGCCCCACGGACCGGAGGGGACGGGTTCCAACGAGGCCGTGACGGAAGCCGACGGGTCAGCCTGATCGCATGGACGAGGCTTCCGGCTGCCGCGCCAGTCCAACCCCGGGACTGGCTTGCCACCGCGTCTCCGAGCCTCGCCAGGAACACCACCGCCAGGACGTGCCCGGCATTCACCACAGCCGGCAGCAGCGCACGGAAGCCCCGCCAAGCCACCGAACGGCCGTCAGAACGAGGCGATGCGCCATGCCGATCTGAAGGACTACTGACCCAGGCCTCAGGGCGTCATCAGGGCGTCGGGGCGTCCTCAGGGCGTCAAACGCCGCCCAATGATGACCATGAACGACCATCGACGCCCGAACATAGAACCAGCTCAGAGCCCTGATCAGGTCTCTGGCCTGGTGGGCGACGGACGAGTCGACCTGTACGCCGGATTCTGTGCGCGGCGCGTACCCCGAAGGGTTTGCGCCGGCGGCGGCCATCCATCTCGGCCTGCCGTTGCCGGCAGGCTCCAGCGGCCTACCCGCAGACATCGGGCGGGCAGCCCTCAAGCGTCTGCGCCGGGCGTCATCTTGCGGTGACGGCCCTTGCTTGGCCTTGCTCCGGGTGGGGTTTACCGAGCCACCCCGGTCACCCGGGGTGCTGGTGGGCTCTTACCCCACCGTTTCACCCTTACCGTCCCCGTTGGGGTCGGCGGTCTGTTTTCTGTGGCACTGTCCCGCGGGTCGCCCCGGGTTGCCGTTAACAACCACCCTGCCCTGTGGAGTCCGGACGTTCCTCGGCGGCGGGCCGAAGCCCGCCGACGCGGCCGCCCGGTCGACTCGTCCGTCGCGCTCTCATCCTAACGACGCCGCTCGCGCGCCTATTGCCGCCCCGCACGCGGGTGCCAGAGCAGACCTGCCCCGCAGGCGGGTGCCCGCGCAGACCTGCCCCGCAGTCGGGCCTTCGACAGACCCGGCCCGCAGGGCAGCGCGCCGTGGAGACGGCCATTGGGCAGCGAGCGGTCAGTTCACGCTGATCGTTACGACACCGGTTCCGGCGTACGCCTTCGGCATCTCGGTGAGGACCGGACGCCCGGTGGGCCACTCGGCGTCGGGGCGTCCCAGCGCGGCGGCATGGGCTAGCTGCCAGTCCACACCTTGACGTAACAGACGCCCCACCAGCAGGGCGGTCGCGTAGCCCAGCTCGACGACCTCCAGTGCTGGTAGGGCACCGATGTGCTCTCCCAGGGCCGGGCGGGCGGAGGTGGCCGCGGCAAGGCAGAGTGCCGGCACCCACCTGGACGTGTCGCCCCGCACCCCTGTGTGCGGTGACCACGAGCCCGGAGAGCGCCGGGTTGCCGGCACCGAGCGCGAGCAGCGCCGTGTGGTCGGGGATGACCGCGGCCTCGTTCACGCCGCCGGCTGGCCACCGTCGGCTAGAGATTCCGGGACGTTGCCAGCCTCGACGGCCGCCCAGACGTCCTCGCCCCGGGTGAGGTCGTCGGCGCTGAGGTCGGAAGCGATCTTCAGCCGGACGTACTGCTCTGCGCGCGCCGCGCGGTCGCGCATTTCGTCGGCGGTGAGTGCCGCCTGGGTGAGCTGGGCGACGAGGTCCCGCATCGTCGTTCCGCGTTCGTTCGCCAGGAGCGCCAAGCGGTCGCGTACCTCGGTGTCGACTTTGATCGTGGTATCCACGCCCGGAGTATGCGACCGGTATACCGCTGCCCTGTTCCGCCTCGCCGGCCAGCTCACGATGGGTTCGGCGCGCGTACTAGCCTCGTGGGGCTATGGATCTCTCCCACGCCGCGCTGCTGCTCGCCGCCGGTCTCGCCGCTGGCACTGTCAACGCGGTGGCCGGTGGCGGATCGTTGATCACCTTTCCGGCGATGATCGCGATCGGGTTACCCCCGGTGCCGGCGAACGTCAGCAACTCCGTCGCGGTCTTCCCCGGCTATCTGGCCAGTGTGGCGGGCAGCCGGCAGGATCTGCCGCGCCCCCGTGCGCTGGCCACGCTCGTTCCTACCACCATCGTGGGCACGATCGTCGGGGCGTTGCTGCTGTTGGCCACTCCGGCCCGCGCGTTCGAGCTGGTCGTACCCTTCCTGGTTCTCGGCGCGACAGCGGTCCTGGCCTTCCAGGACCCGCTGCGCCGGCTGGTCGGTCACCCCCGGGACCTGTCGCCACGCCGACGGACGGTCGCGGTGCAGACGATGGTCGCGCTCGGCGCGGTGTACGGCGGGTACTTCGGTGCGGCGCTCGGGGTGATGCTGGTGGCCGGGCTGGCCCTGGTGCTGGACGCGACCCTGGCCCGGGTGAGCGCCATCAAGAATCTGCTCTCCGCGGTGGTGGGGTTGACGACGCTCGTGGTGTTCGCCCTGTTCGGCCCCTTGAACTGGGCGGCGGTCGCGGTGGTCGCGCCCGCCACCCTCATTGGGGGGTACGCGGGCGCCCGGCTCGTCCGCCGGCTGCCGCCGGTGGTGCTCAAGACGGTGATCGTGGTGTTCGGTACGACGATCGGCCTCTACCTGCTCTGGCGCGCCCTGCACTGAGCGGCGTCACCGCCAGGATCCGCGCAACTTCGGGGATGTTGCTGCTTCAGCGAGCGCCGGAGGCAGCAATTTTCCTGAACCTGAGCGGATCGTGGCCGGCTCGCCCGCGGAAGCGGCAGGGGGCACGAGGGGGCGGGGCGAGCCGGTCAGTAGGTCTCGCCGACGGGCTCGTGTTCGGTGTCGGCGGCGGCGCGGTTCCAGCGGGACCAGAGCACCCGCTCGCCGTAGCCGGCAGCCATCACGTGCGCGAAGGCCAGGTAGACGAGCACGCCGACGGCGAGCACCCCGAAGCCGACCCAGAACGGCAGCGCCAGCGACTGCTCGGCGAGCTTGCCCGAGATGATCGGGGCCGGCGCGGCGGCCCCCCAGCGGACCAGGTTGAACGCGCCGGTGGCGACGCGCCGGTCGCTGGAGCCGAGGCCGAGCGCCAGGTCGGTGAGGTTGGCGTTGGCCAGGCCCATGCAGAGTCCGGCGAGCACCAGCACCACGAGCGCCTCGGCGGTGCTGGTGGAGGTGGCGAAGAGGACCATGCAGACCAGCAGCCCGGCGATGGCCACGCCGACGGTCTGTACCGCGCCGATGCGGTGGGCCAGCCGGTGACCGATCACCATGATGCCGGCGGCCAGGCCGAGACCCCAGCCGGTGAAGGCGAGCCCCAGCGGGATGACGTCCAGGCCGAGGAAGAGCGGCGTGTAGCCGAGCACCACGAAGAACACGAAGTTGTACGCGGCGGTGACCACGCACAGGGCGATGAACGCCGGGCGGCGGTAGGTGGCGAAGATCTGGCCGACGCGTACCGGGGCCTGCCGGTTGGTGGGCTCGCGGAGTTTGCGGGAGGCCACGCCGAGGGCGAGGACCATGAAGACGCCGCAGACGAAGAACGGCAGCCGCCAGCTCACCTCGCCGAGCAGGCCGCCGATCAGTGGTCCGACGGCGAAGCCGAGGCCGAGGGCGGTCTCGAAGAGGCCCACCACCCATTCCCGGTCGACGGCCAGGTTGACGAGCACCACCATGGCGGTGGCGAAGAACATCGCGTTGCCCAGCCCCCAGACGCCGCGCAGCACGGAGAGCTGGACGATGTTGTCGCTGAACGAGGCGAGGATCGCGGCGAGGCCGACCACGGAGACGCCGGTGATGAGCACCGGCTTGAAGCCGAACCGGCCGCTGGCCAGCGTCGCCGGGATCATGCCAAGAGCCATGACCGCGATGTACGCGGTGAACAGCAGCTCGACCTGCCAGGCGGTGACGCCGATCGCCTCGCCGATGGCGGGCAGGATCGGGTCGACGACGGCGATGCCGGCGATGGCGAGGAAGGCCACCAGCGTGGTGGCGTAGATGGCACTGCGGTTCGGTTCGGAACGCCGATCCACTCCAACTCCTCAGATAGCTGTATCGTACAGGTACTTATTCTGTATGATACAGCTATGAGTGACGACCCTGACGAGAGCACCCTCGGCCAGATCGAGACCGAGGTGGCCCTGCTGATGCGCTTCGGCGAGGCCACCCGACGGGCCACCGGCACCGCCGAGCACCGGGTGCTGGACCGCGCGGCGTACGTCATCCTGCGCCACCTGGCCGACGCCGGCCCGCAGAACGTCTCGGCGCTCGCCGCCCGGCTCAACCTGGACGGCTCGACAGTCACCCGGCAGGTGTCCGCGCTTCAGCGCGACGGCCTGATCACCCGTACCCCGGACCCGTCCGACGGCCGCGGCACCGTCATCTCCCCCACCTCGACCGGTCTGCAACGGATGGCCGCCGTCCAGGCCGCCCGCACCCGGCTCTACGGGGACATGCTCGCCGACTGGACCGCCGATGACCGGGAGACCCTGGCCCGGCTGCTGAGCCGCCTCAACCAGGCCCTGGTAGACCGCAACCGCCGCCGCTGACACGCGTGGCGGATCGTGGCCTGGCTCACCGCGCCATCCGGCCGCGCGAAAGCTCTTCCCACCGCCAAGATCGCGCACGATCCTGGTTGTAGTGGCCTCCCGCACGACCCGACACCACTACAACAATGATCGAGCACGATCTCCGCGGTGCGCCGCGCCGGCCCGGCGGCGTAGGACGCAGAAGCACCACCGCCCCTGGCGGACCGACGCGGAAGCTCCTTCCACCGCCAAGGTCGCGCATGATCCTTGTTGTAGTGGCCTCCCGCATGGCCCGACGCCACTACAACAAGGATCGAGCACGATCTTGGAGTCGAAGCGCGCCAGGCCGTCGGCCCGGCCCGGCAGCCGTCGCTGCCTTACGCCAACCCTCGCTGACACCGCCAGCCCTCGCCGACCGCGCCAGCCCTCGCCGAACCCGCCAGCCCTCCCTGACCCGCGCCAACCCTCGCCGACCCCGCCAGCCCTCCCTGACGGCGCCAGCCCTCGCCGAACCCGCCAGCCCTCCCTGACGGCGCCAGCCCTCGCCGAACCCGCCAGCCCTCGCTGACCCGCCGGCCCTCGCTGACCCGCCGGCCCTCGCTGACCCGCCGGCCCTCGCTGACCCCGCCGGCCCTGGCTGCCTCTATCGGAGGGCGCATGATTCGTTTGCGGCATCAGCTCGATAGCGTCCGAAACCACGTCACCACCCCGCGACGACGCCCCGCGCGATGACCACCCCACGACGATGACCAACCCACGACGCCGACCACCCCGCCCGACGACCACCCCGCCGACGACAGGCCCCAGTCGACCGGACGCAGACCACCGGACACAGACCACTGGACCTCAGACCACTGGGCCACAGATACGCCCGGGCACCGACCGGCGTCGGCACCCGGGCGTACCTTCGGTCAGGCGACTGGTTCGCGGGTTGGGTCGGCGTCGCGTTCGGTGCCGGGGGTGACGCGGGCGTCGCCCTCGTCGGCGAAGTAGTCGTCCGGCTCGGTGCCGTCGACTCCGTCGTCCGCCTTCGCGGCCCGCAGCGCCAGCGTCACCAGCGCCGCCACGGCCAGGTTGACGGCCACCGCCACGATGCCGACGTAGATCGTCTTGGTGGTGTCGAACCCGAACTCCGACAGCGGGAACGCCGAGCCGCCGAAGTGCTTCCGGGTCGGGCTGGCCACCTGGTAGAGCATCCACATGCCCAGCCCCATGCCGGCCACCCAGCCGACGATCAGGCCGGTGCGGTGGAACCAGCGGGTGTAGAGGCCCAGCGCCACCGCCGGCAGCGTCTGCAGGATGATCACGCCACCGATCAGTTGGAGGTCGATGGAGAACTGCGGGTCGAGGAAGACGATGCAGGCCACCGCGCCGACCTTGACCACCAGCGAGGTGATCTTCGAGACGTTCGCCTCCTGGGCCGGGGAGGCGTCGCGCTTCAGGTACTCCTTGTAGATGTTGCGGGTGAACAGGTTCGCCGCCGCGATCGACATGATCGCCGCGGGCACCAGCGCGCCGATGCCGATCGCCGCGTACGCGACACCGGCGAACCAGTCCGGGAACTGCTGGTCGAACAGGAGCGGGACGATCGTGTTGTTGTCCACCGAGCCGGCCGAACTGCCGGGCAACGGCTTCACGCCGGCCGCGATGGCCATGTAGCCGAGCAGCGCGATCAACCCGAGCAGCAGGCTGTACGCGGGCAGCGCCGACATGTTCCGCTTGATCACGTCACGGTTCCGGCTGGCCAGCACACCGGTGATGCTGTGCGGGTAGAGGAAGAGCGCCAACGCCGAGCCGAACGCCAGCGTCACGTACTGGAGCTGGTTGTTGCCGTTGAGCAGGATGCCGTCGTTCGGGTTGGGCGAGGCGTCGAACTTCGCGTCCGCGGCGGCGAAGATGTCACCCCAACCACCCAGCTTGTACGGCAGGTAGATGACCGCCACCAGGATCACGATGTAGATCAGGCTGTCCTTGACGAACGCGATCAGCGCGGGCGCGCGCAACCCGGACTGGTACGTGTAGGCGGCCAGGATGGCGAACGCGATGATGATCGGCAGGTGCCGGGCCAGCGCGTTGTCGCCGGTGACCCCCATCGTCTTGAGCACCGCCTCGATGCCGACCAGCTGCAACGCGATGTACGGCATGGTGGCCACGATGCCGGTGATGGCGATCAGCAGGGCCAGCACCGGCGAGTCGAAGCGCTTTCGGACGAAGTCGGCCGGCGTGACGAACCCGTGCCGGTGCGACACCGACCAGAGCCGGACCAGCACCAGGAACACCAACGGATAGATCACGATGGTGTACGGCACGGCGAAGAACCCGGCCGCGCCGGCACCGAACATCAACGCCGGCACCGCCACGAAGGTGTACGCGGTGTAGAGGTCACCACCGACCAGGAACCAGGTGATCCAGCCGCCGAAGCTGCGCCCGCCCAGCCCCCACTCGTCCAGGTGCGCCATGTCCTTCGGTGCCCGCCAGCGGGCCGCCACGAAGCCCATCACGCTGACCAGGAGGAACAGCAGGGAGAAGACGATGATCTCGGTGAGATGGTCGCGCCACATCAGGAGCCACCCCGCTTCTTCGTCATCTGGTAGACCAACGTGGTGGTGCCGACGCCGAGCAGGATGAAGGCCAGTTGCAGCCAGTAGAAGCGCGGGAAGCCGAAGACCCGGGGCGAGTCGCCATTGAAGAACGCCGGGATCAGCGGCACCACGATGGGGATGAAGAGCAACCAGTTCCAGGGGCTGTGGTCCTTTGCCCTGGTCGGCGCCGTGGGCGGCGCCTCCGGTTCGGGTGCAGCCATCTGACACACCTCCGGGGAGTCGTGGCTTTCGATGCAACGGCCGGAGGCTACGACTCTGTGATGGGCGTCACGTGACCCGTTCGGAAGGTGCTGCGCCGAACGGCTGGTGGCCTGCGCCGAACGGCGCAGGCCACCAGCCGAAGGGTGAACGGCTCAGAGGGCCGCGAGGTGGGCGGTGTCGTTGACCGTGCGCACCGCCACGCCGCCGTCCGGCCACATGTCGAACACCGAGATGCCGGCCGCGTCCAGGAAGAGCCGGTGCAGGAAGCCGTCGCCGGCCGCGAGGGCGTCGCGCAGCGCCAGCTTGATCGGGGAGACGTGCGAGACGACCACCACCGTCTCACCGGGGTACGCGGTCAGCAGCCCGCTGATGACGCGGTGCGCGCGTTCGGCGACCTGGGTGAACGACTCACCGCCCGGCGGCGCGATCCGGGGTGAGGCGAGCCAGGCGTCCATCTCCCCCGGCCACTGCTGGCGCACCTCGGCGAAGGTACGTCCCTCCCACTGGCCGAAGTCGCACTCGATCAGGTCGTCGTCGGTGCGGACCGGCACGTCACCGAGCGCCCCGGCGATCGACGCCGCGGTGGCCGTACACCGGGACAACGGTGAGCTGAGCACGGCCGCGACGGACGGGGCCAGCTCGGCCACCCGGGCGCCGGTGGCCTGCGCCTGGGCGCGGCCGCGCTCGGACAGCGGCACGTCGCCGCGCCCGGAGTAGCGCCCCTGCTCGGTGTACGGAGTCTCGCCGTGCCGAACCAGGATGAGCCGGGTGGCGGTGAAGCTCGGCCGGGGCTCCCAGGACGCCGGCGCGGTCGCCGGGTCGCTGCCGACGATCGGGGCGGCCGGCGTGGTCGAGGGCTGGTCGGTGGCCGCGGTCGTCGCCGGACGGGCGGGGGCCGCGGTCGCCGGCGGACGGCCCGCGGCGGCGTCCATGGCGGCGTTGGCGAGGGCGTCGGCGTGCCGGTTCTGCTCGCGCGGAATCCAGCTGAACCGGACCGCGGTGAACCGGCCGACCAGCGCGGCGGCCTGGGCGGCGAGGGGCCGCAGGCCGGGGTGCTTGATCTGCCACCGGCCGCACATCTGCTCGACCACCAGCTTGGAGTCCATCCGGACGTCCACCTCGGCGGCGCCCAGCTCGGCGGCGGCGGTCAACCCGGCGATCAGGCCCTGGTACTCGGCGACGTTGTTGGTGGTCGTGCCGAGCGACTCGGACCGCTCGGCGAGCACCTCGCCGGTCTCCGGGTCGCGGACCACCGCGCCGTAGCCGGCGGGGCCGGGGTTGCCCCGGGACCCACCGTCGGCCTCGATGGAGACGACGCGCGGCGCCACGACCTACAGGCCCGACTCGTTGGTGCGGACCATGATCCGTCGGCAGTCCTCGCAGCGGACCACGTCGTCGGGGGCGGCCTTGCGGATGCGGGCCAGGTCGGCGCCGGACAGCTCCAGGCGGCACCCGCCGCAGCGGCCAGCGGTGAGCAGCGCGGCACCCAACCCGGTGTCCTCGCGGATCTTGTCGTAGAGGTTGACCAGCTCGCTCGGGAGATCGGCGGCGAGCGGCTGACGGGCCCCCCGCTTGAACTCCTCCTCCTTGGCGATCTCGGCCAGCGCCTCGTCGCGGCGCTGCTCGGTCGCGGCCCGCTTGTCCCGGGTCTCGGCCAGCCGCTGCTCCACGCCGTCCAGTACGCCCTGCGCGGTCTCCCGCTGCTCCATCAGCTCCAGCTCGGCGTCCTCCAGGTCGCCCTGGCGGCGCTTGAGCGAGACCAGCTCGTGCTGGAGCGCTTCCAGCTCGCGGGCCGGGCCGGTGCCGGCGGCCAGCCGGTTCTCGTCCTTCTCCTTGCGGGCCCGGACCTGCTCGACGTCCTTCTCCAACCGGGCGATGTCCCGGTCCAGGTCGTCCACCGCCACCTGGGCGCGAACCCGCTCGTCCTCCATCGACGACAACTCCCGGGCCAGCGACTCCAGCTCGGCCCGCTCGGCAAGCGAACGCCGGCGGTGGGCGAGCTGGGCGAGGTTGGTGTCGATCGCCTGGAGGTCGAGCAGGCGGCGCTGCACCTGAGGGTCAGCCTTCACGGTCGGGCTCCTTGTCGTCCACAACGGGTGCGGCGGCGTGCACGGTCCACGGGTCGGTGTCCAGGTCGGACACCAGCGTCTCGACGCCCAGCGCCTCCTGGAGGAAGGCGGCCAGGTCGTCCAGCCACGGTCGTTCGGTCGCCCAGTGGGCGGCGTCGATCAGGGCGGGACCATCGGCGGCGAGGTGCTCGCCGGCCGGGTGGTGCCGCAGGTCGGCGGTGAGGAACGCGTCCACCCCGGCGGCGGTCGCGGCGCCGAGGAAGCTGTCCCCCGACCCGCCGCTGACGGCGAGGGTACGAACCATACGCCCGGGATCCCCCGCCGCGCGAACTCCCCAGGACGTGACGGGGAGCACCGCCGCCGCGTGCCGGGTCAGTTCGGCGAGGGTCATCGGCTCGGGCAGTTCGCCGATCCGGCCGAAACCCCTGTCGTCGCCGTGGGCGGGCGAGCCGGGCGCGGGTCGTTGGAGGGGGCGCAGACCGGTGAGCCCGAAGCGGGCGGCGAGGGCGTCGGAGACGCCCGGGGAGGCCACGTCGGCGTTGGTGTGCGCCGCGTACAGCGCCGTCCCGGCCCGGATCAACCGGTGGATGATCCGCCCCTTGAAGGTCGTCGCGGCGACCGACGACACCCCGCGCAGCAGCAGCGGGTGATGCGAGACGATCATGTCCGCCTCGGCGGCGAGGGCTTCGTCGACGGTTTCGGGCACCACGTCGACCACACAGAGCACCCGTCGGACCGGAGCGGCCGGCTCACCGAGCACCAGGCCCACCCGGTCCCACTCCTCCGCCCAGACCGGCGGAAAACGCCGTTCCAGCGCGGCCACCACGTCGCTGACTGTGGGGGCGGATCCGCTTGTGCTCACGGCGGGCCAGCTTACCGGCGTCCGGGCCGCCGGGCGGTGACACCCGGCCCGGCCGCGTCGGGTGGAAGATCTGCCGGACCCGCTACGCGGCGCTCCAGGAGACGGTCTGCAACGCGGCCAGCGGCATCGCCCAGGGGAAGGCGTGCAGGTGCTGCTCCCCCGTTCCGGGCGGGTGCAGGGCGATCACGTCGTCACCGAAGAGCACCGTGACGCCCCACTCGGCCAACCGGGCCACCCCGGCCCGAAACGCCGGGTGGCAGGCCATCGCCGCGTTGGTGTAGGGCACCGCCACGATGGGGACGCCCTTGCCCTGCGCCTCGACCAACAGCCCGAGCGCCAGCGTGTCGGTAATCCCGGCGGCCCACTTGTTGACCGTGTTGACGGTGGCCGGGCAGACGATCATGGCATCGGCGGGCGGCAGCACGTCCGGGTCACCGGGGTTCTTGTAGTGCGTCCGCACCGGGTGGCCGGTCTGCCGGATCAGGGCCGACTGGTCGACGAACTTCGCGCCGTCCGGCGTGGTGACCACGCAGACGTCCCAACCGTCCTGTTGGGCGAGGTCGACCAGACGACCGACGTGTCGGGCCAGCGGCGAGCCGCAGGCGATGACGTACAGCACCTCACGGTGCCCGCTGTTGTGCGCTGCACCGGCCATCAGACCGGCTCCGCGCTCATACCCCTACTCCCATGTGCTCAGCCAACTCCGCTACCGGAGAAGGCGGCGCACCACGTGTGCGACGGAGGATGTCGGACATCACCTCGTGCGCGATCGGTCGGCAGCGGATCTCCGACGGGGCGAGCCGATCACCGAGCAACAGCATCTCGCCGGCGTTCGCCACGTCACCGATCTGGGCGTAGCCGCGGGCGATGTCGAGCAGGTGGTGGGCGCGGCGCTCGGGCAGCAGCGCGTTGAAGGAGGGCTCCGCGATGCGCAACTGGTGCACCTCCACGGCCCGCCCCCCGTCGCCCAGCTCCACGGCGGCGGCGGCCCGGTGCAGTTCGACATTGGTCGGGCCGAACGACGTCCAGTAGTGGTTGTGGTCGCCGCCGAGCAGGGTGGCGGCCTCCTGCGCGCAGTTGATCAGGTCGTCGACGCTGGCCGAGTCACCGATGCGCGACGCGGCCATCGCGCCCTGCAGCAGCAGCATCCCGTAGACGGAGAGGCGGGCCGGGGAGACGGCGTTGCTTCCACCCGGTGCCAGCCGGTTGGCGATCTGGACGTTCAGCTCCAGCGCGGGACGGGCCCGCCCCATCGCGACCAGGGCGTTGCACACCCGGGTGGTGGCGATCCCGGCGAGCAGCGGGTCGTCGGCCCGTTGGGCCACCGCCATCGACCGGTCGGCGGCCAACCAGGCCAGCTCGCACTCGCCCAGCTTGCGCAGCACCGAGGAGGCGATCTGGTAGACCTGCCCGAGCAGGTGGGCCGCCTCGGCGGCCTGCTCACCGCCGTACGCGGCGTCAGCCGCCTGGGCGTCGCGCAGCAGCTTCGGCAGCGCCCGGGTGAGCATCCCGTAGCGGCCGTACTGATAGGTGAGCCAGGCGTGGTTGACGGCCTTGCGCATGTCGTCCATCGGCGGCGGGTACGGCGCCGCGTCGAAGTACGCGCTCATCGAGTCGTAGCGTTCCAGCGCCGCCCGGATCTCCTGCACCTCGACCTGGTCGATGCAGTTGAGGGCGTCGGCGCGCCGCTCCGGGTCCTTGCCCATCAACAGCTGCACGTCCATCTGGAGGATGTCGGCGATCTCGTAGAGGACGGAGAACTTGTCCAACCGGCGGACGCCGCGTTCGACCTTGTCCACCCAGCTCTTGGACTTGCCCAGCCGGTCCGCGAAGACCTGCTGCGACATCTTGCGCCGCCCCCGCCAGTAGGCCACTCGCCGTCCTATGGGTAGCTCGTCCATCTCCCCATCCTCCCCTGCCACCGACGACCAATCGAGTCGGGGCGATGTCCGCGGGTGCGGCGACTGCCGTTCATGTTCAGGTTTTGGCTGGTCGCACAGGATGTACGTCAGCCGGACAGGTACCCCTCGTACTTTTCGTGCAAGTTGCACGAGCCGTTCGTCAACCTCAACGAGCGTGGGTTACGGCAGTGACGGTGCTCGACATGCGACCTGGTGAAAGCCGGGCCCGACGAGAGGAGATGGCACACATGTGGGGAAATGTCGTACCGCGCGTTGCCGAACTGTCGCCGCTGGAACGGGTCCGGCTGCGCCGGGTCGCCATCCGGTACGCGGTACACGGCTGGGAGGTCACCCCGGGGGCCTGTCTGGCCCGCAGCCGGTTCGTCTGCGGCCGAGCCGGTTGCCCCACAGTGGGCTGCCACCCCGCCCTGGAGAACTGGGAGCTGGCCGCCAGCACCGACCCGGCCCGGGTGGCGACCTGGTGGCGGAGCCGACCGCACGGGGTGCTGCTGCCCACCGGCCGCGCCTTCGACGTGCTGGAGGTGCCCGCCCACCTCGGCCGGCACGTGCTCGACGCCGTCCAGATCCACCCGGCCGGCACCGGCGTACGCGGACCGGTGCTGGTCACGCCCACCGGGCGGTGGATGTTCCTGGTTCGCCCCGGCGACCCGCTCAGGCCGGAGCTGGAGCACTGCTTCCACGTGGTGCGGCACGGGCCGGGCTCGTGGATCCCCGCGCCGCCCACCCGGCTGCCGGAGGGCACGGTCCGCTGGGCGGTCGCCCCGGAGCAGGCCCGCTGGCAGCTTCCGGATTCGTACCTCGTGCAGAACACGTTGATCGGGGCGCTGCGCGCCGCCGGGGTAACGCTCGCCCCTGACCTGCTCCCCGGTCATCTGCCGCTGCCTCGGCGAGGTATGTGAGACCGGCCCGGTCGAGATTCGATCCGGTGCCCGACAGCGTCGCCGAGGCGTCGGTCCTCGTTGACAGGGGGACGGTGCGAACGCGCGCCACGAACGGGGGAACGATGTCCACAAACGACAGAGCGCCTCACCCTGGCGGCACCGAGCCGCCCCGGCGCAGCCACCCGGGGCGCCGCTGGGCCGGCACCCGCCCGTCCGGGTCCCGCCCCGGCCGCCCACGCCCCACCGGCTCCCGCCCAGCCAGCACCCACCGCCCCCTCCGCTAACCACCCCCCTCCCCCTCCCCCTCCCCCTCCCCCTCCCCAGCCCCGCCCGCGCCGCCCTACCCCGCCCCGACTTTCCGCGATCTTGCACTTTCTGTCCCGACAATCTCCACGCACAGGGACAGAACGCCAACCGCAAGTGCAAGATCGCGGGGGTGGGACGGGGCGTGGAGGGGGTGGGAGGGCGGGCGGGCTAGTTGGTTAGGGGGAGGTTGGACGAGTGGTATTCGCGGGCGTTGTCGGTGATCGCCGCGTGGGTGTGGTCGTCCAGGCGGGCCAGCCAGTTGAGGCCGGGAGTGCCCATGGCCAGGGCGGCGGTGGCGTACGCGTCGGCCACCCCGAGGTCGGTGCCGACCACCGTCACCGAGCGCAGCCCACTGGCCGGCGCGCCCCGGCGCGGGTCCAAAACGTGCCGGCCGCGTTCGTACACGCCGGACGTGGCCACCGCCAGGTCGGTCCCGCTGAGCACCAGGCAGGCCGCCATCGCGTCCCACGGATGCCGGATACCGATGCGCCACGGCTCCCCGGACGGCGACAGACCCCGCACCCGTACGTCGCCGCCGGCATTCACGCAGTGGTTGACCGCACCGGCGGCGACGAGGCGGTCCGAGGCGACCTGGGCGGCCCAGCCCTTGACGAAGCCGGACGGGTCGAGCCGACCGGTGGCGTACGCGTCGAAGAACCCGTCGGTGGCGCCCCACAGGTCGGCGCAGGTCTCCAGCACGTACCGCAGGTCAGCGGACGCCTCGGAGAGCAGCACCTCACCACGGTCGAAGCGGCACACCTCGCTGTCCGGCTGGTAGGTGCTGAACCGCGCGTCCACCTCGTGCATCCAGGCGAAGACCTCGTCGGCCAGCTCGCGCAGCGTCGCCGGGGGCAGGTCGTCGGCGAGGTCCAGGGTGATCGCCGTACCCATGATCTGCTCGACGCGGCACAGCCCGGGTCGCGTCAGCGTGGCCCGCACGTCAGAAGGCCTGCTCGATGGCGGACCGCAGCGACTGCTTGTAGGAGTTGCTGGTCTCGGTGGCACCGGAGACGGTGTTGAGGTTCGCGTTCTGTTTCTGCACCACCTCGCCGCCCCTGCCGTCGTAACGGTTGCGGACGTCGCCGCTGTGGATGTCGGATTCACCCCCGCTGGGCAGCGACAGGGCGACGGCCTCGACGATCCGGCTACCCGAGACGACGATCTGGACCTGCACGTACCCGTACTCGTTGTCGAAGCCGTTGCCGGTGACCCGGCGGGTGGTCGACTGGGGTGCCTTGGTGGTGGTCCGGGGTGCGGCCTTCGTGGTGGTGCGGGTGCCGGACGGACGGCCGGTGCTCTTCGTGGGTTTGGGCGACGGCGGCGCGTCGGCGGTCTCCGACGGCTTCGGCGCTCCGCCCGACGGGTCGGCGCTCGGCTCGACCTCCTGCGGGGTGGGGTTGACCGGCTGGGCGGTCGGCAGGTTCTGGGCGACCTGGCTGGTGCCGGGCGAGCCCTTGAACACCACAAGCGCGGTGGTGCTGGCGGCCAGGCCGGTGATCGCGAGGAGCGCGCGACGCATGGGGATGCCCTTCCTACAGCTCGAACGTGGCCAGGTGGATCTGCCGTCTTGGCACGCCGGCCCGCCGCAGTGCCCGCACCGACTGTTCCACCAAACCGGGCGGCCCGCAGAGGTAGACGTCGCGCCGGGCCACGTCGGGCACCAGTTGCCGCAGCCCGTCCGGGCTCATCAGCTGGCGGGGGCCGGGGTCGTCGCGGGAGCCGATGACGTACCAGACGGAGGTGTCGCGTTCCTGGGCCAGCCAGTCCAATTCGCGGTTGAGCAGCACGTCGGCGGGTGTGCGGGCCCGGTAGATGAGCGCGGCGCCCGGCGGCAGCTCCTCCAGCATGGCCCGGATCGGCGTGATGCCGCTGCCACCGGCGATCAGCAGCGCCCGCTCCCGGAGCCGGTGCGCTGCGGTGAAGGTTCCGGACGGGCCTTCGGCCCAGACCCGGGTGCCCGGCTCCAGGTCGCGCAGGTCAGCGGTGTGGGTGCCGACCACCTTGACGGTGACCCGCAGCCAGCGGCCGTTGGCGGCGGCGGAGACGGAGAACGGGTGCGACTGCCACCAGCAGCCCCGGGTGAGGAACCGCCAGCGGAAGTGTTGGCCGCCGAGCATCGACAGCCGGCCCAGCCGCTCCCCGGTGAGGTAGATGGAGATGGTGTCGGGGCTCTCGGCGACCACGTCGGCGACCCGCAGCTTGTAGCGCAGGTTGAACGCCAGCGGTGCGATCACGCGCCCCCAGAGCAGGGCGGCGACCACCAGCAGGTAGAGCGCGATCCAGCCGGTGCGTACCGGGCCGGGCTTGTAGAGCTGCGCGCCGTGGGTGAACTGGTGGCCGAAGCCGAGCAACAGGATCAGGTAGCTGGACAGGTGCAGCAGGTGCCACAGCTCGTAGGGCAGCGCCCGCCGGATCGCCCGGATGCTGCTGAACCCGACGAGCACCATGATGCCGGTGGCGACGAACGCCGAGACCATGTCCTCGTAGTCGCCGAGCAACGTGCCGACCTCGGCGAGGATCGACTGGTTACGCAGGTCGGCGTAGCCGACCAGGATCAGCGACATGTGCGCCAGCACGGTGACCAGCAGGGTGGCGCCGATGTCCCGGTGCCAGCGGGCCATGTGCTCGCCGCCGATCCAGCGTTCCAGCACCGGCAGTCGGCTCATCATCAGCACCTGCACCAACAGCAGGTAGCCGGCGACCAGGCCGGTGATCCGGCCGGCGGCGGTGACGGTGGCCGCGGTGGTCCGCAGCGATCCGGCCGGGGTGCCCAGCCACCAGGGCACCACGCTGGCGAGCAGGCCGACCAGGAGCAGCACGCCCAGCAGCCGTCGGCCGCCGGGCCCGCGCCGGGCCGGGATCTGCGGGGGTACGGGTACCGCCGACCGGCCGCCGCGCCGGGACGAGGTCCCGGTACGACGGCCGGCGGCGTGGGTGTGCGAATACGTCACGCGTACAGCTTCATCGGGGCGTACTTCTGGCGGGGGAAGACCTTGTCGACCTCCGCGTTGGTGAGCCCGAACCGGCCCTGCGCCACCGCGCCGTAGACGTTGAACATGTTGTTGTACTCCGGCACGTCACCGGAGTCCAGCTTGTCCAGACCGTTCCAGGTGCCGAGCAGCGAGCCGGCCAGCTTCTTGCCGGACAGCAGGGTGACCACACCGCCGTGCCCGTGGTCGGTGCCGTTGTTGTTGGAGCCGACCCGACGGCCGAACTCGCTGGACACCATGATCGTCACGTCGGCGGCCTTCGGGCCGAGGTCGGTGAAGAAGGCGGCCATCGCGTTGGCCAGCTCGTTGAGCCGGCGGTACAGCTGGCCGCCCTCGCGGGTGCCCTGGTTCTCGTGGGTGTCGTAGCCACCCATGCCGACGGTGGCGACCCGGACGTTGGCACCGCCCTTGATCAGTTGGGCGAGTTGCTGGAACGCGTTGCCGACGCCCTCGTACTTGACGCCCTCGGCGGGCTGGTACGGCTTGGCGGCGAGCTTCTGGGCGGTGGCCAGCGCGCCCATGCCCTCCTGGACGGCGTCCTCGACCGGGTGGTTGATCCCGGTGAAGAGCCCCTTGATGGCCTTCTCAGTGGCGGCCCGGAACTTGTCGTCACCGTTGAGCCGCAGGGAGCCGACGTTGTTCAGCGAGAGCGCGCCGTTGTTGCCGACCAGCGAGCGGGGCAGCGTGCTGCCGATGCCGACGCTGCGGAACGCGGTGCCCTTGCCCAGGTTGTCGACCAGACCGTCGAGCCAACCCCGACCGCCGGTCTCGTTGGGCAGCCCGCCCAGGTTGCAGGCGTCGGCGGCCTGGAAGTGGCTGCGGGACAGCCGTTCGTCGGAGACCGCCGGGATGAAGCCCAGCTGACCGGCCGTGAGCCACTTCTCCAGCGGCTTGAACGCGCCGGTCAGCTTGAAGCCGCGGCCCAGGGCCAGCGAGTCGTTGCCGAGCAGCAGGTCGGGCCGGGCCTTGTTGAGCACCGCGTCGTTGTCCGGCGCGATCAGGCTCAGGCCGTCCAGCCCGCCGTAGAGGAAGACGTGGATCAGGGTGCCGGTCTTGGTCGCCGCGAACGACGCCGAGGTGGTGACGAACTGGGCGGTGGCCAACGCGGTGGCGGTGGCCGCGGCACCGGCGACGAAGGTCCGCCGGGTCACGCCGCGACCGTCCTGCTGGGCCTCCTCCAGGTTCTCCAGGGTGCGGTACCTGTCGAACTCGGCGGCGTTCTCGGCGGCGACGATGTCCGCCTCGGCGCGCAGCAGAGCCTCGGCCGGGTTGTCGGCCAGCCGGCGCACGTCGGGGCATTCGGGGTGCAGGGGGAAAGAGTTGTACACAGTCTTCTCCATCGGGTGCCTCACCGGAGGTGGTGCTGGGGGGAAGCGAGGATCGCCCGCGCGACGGCGGTGATGGCCCCGTTGAACGTGGCGTCGACCTTGGTGGTCGCCGCCACACCGGCCACGCCGAGGATGAGGTTCTTCTCCCGCGTGCTCAACTTCTGGCCTACCAGCCGCTGGGAGAGCGCGTCCACGTACGCCCCGGCGGTCGCCGGTGGCTTGGCCACCAGCTTCTCCGGCGCCGTGTACGTGAAGGTGGTGCGGTAGCCGGCGAGGATCTCGCCCGCCTCGTTCCAGCCGTTGACCATCGTGCCGGCCGAGGTCCAGGCGACGTAGACGTCCGGGTAGCCGTCCGGGGTCGGGTGACCCATCGGGGACTGGCCCAGCTCGCGCATCTTGTCGTGGATCTGGCGCAGCCCCCGGGCGTACGCGGTGCGCTTGCTGTCGCCGTTGTTGTGCTTCGGCGACGCGTCCGGCGAGACGCCCAGGGTGCGGTACGTGGCGACCAGGTACTCCATCGGCCGGCGCACCTTCTGGCCCACCCCGGCCCAGAACTCCGAGGAGCAGAAGAGCGTCATCAGGACCGGCTTGATCATGCCCTTGTTCGTGGTGTACGTCTTGGCCAGCCGGTCCACCAGGGACTTCGGCGGGGTGTCCGAGACGAACCGGGTGGCCAGGCTCTGCGCCACGTACTTCGCCGTCGACGGGTGCGTCGCGATGTAGGTGATGTACGCGTCGATCGCCGCTTCGGCCTTCTTCGGGTCGGCCGAGTTGTTCGCGTGGGTGAAACCGAGGATCTTCACCTTGCCGACGTAGTGCTGCTCGGGGCGGAAGACGTACTTGCCCTTGTCGTCCACGCCGCGGCCGGTCTGCAACATGGCGGCCTGCCGGACGTCGGGCTCCTTGTAGCCGCCGTCGACGCCGACCGAGTAGAGCTCGAGGTTCTCCCGGGCGAGGTTCTCGTTGATCGCGTCCTTGCGGGAGTCCTTCTGGTTCAGGTAGATCAGCAGCGCCGGGTGCTTGTTCGCGGCGACCAGCATCTCCGGGTAGCTGCCCAGCGCGTGCTTGCGAATGACGTCCTGGTCGAACGAGTTGCGGTACACCTCGCCGCCGTCGAAGTCGGCGGCGACGTGCAGGAAGTCGTTCCAGAAGTCGACCATCACCTCGAACAGCTGGCGCTTGGACCAGATCTGCCGGGCGATGGTGGCGTCGACCATCTCCCGCTCCGGGTGGGCGTCCTGCTCGTTGAGCTTGTCCCGCTGGTCGCGCAGCTGCTGCACGGAGAGCTTCTGGGTCGGCAGCTCGGCGAGCTTCAGCTCACCCTTGCTCGGCTCCAACTTCCCCGGGTCCAGCTGGGCGCGGATCCAGGCGTCCATGCCCTCGCGCTTGATGTCGGCGACCACCGCGGGCGTCACGCCGAAGGTGGTGCGCCGGGCCAGGTGCAGGATCGGGTCCTTGGCCAGCACCGTCTTCACTGTCACAGTGGTCGCCGCCGCGGCGGCGGCCGGGCCGGAGAAGGTCCGCCCACCGGCCGGCGCGTTCTTCTTCAGCGCCTCACCGGCGCGAGAGCCCATGTAGCTCTCGTTCTGCTCGGTGTAGGTACGCACCGTGCTGGGCTGCTGGCCGCTGGGCCGCGCCGCGGTGCCGTCGGTGACCGTGCTGCCGGTCGCGTCGCCGGCCGCCGCCTCGTCGCCGAAGAGGCCGCGGATCTGCGGAGTCATGGCGAGCGCCGCGCCACCGGCGACGACGGCGGCGGTGCCGCCGAGGGCCACCATCGCCTTACGTCGGCCGACCTTGCGATCCGGCTCGTTGTCATCGTCGAGGGTGGGCAGTCCGGTGCCGGCCGGTCGCGCCGGGGCCGGACGGCCAAGGCCCTCCGGGCCGACCCACTGCGGACCACGCGGAGCGGGCGCGGGCTGCCCGGCGTACTGCTCACGCGGGTCGGCCTGCGCGGCGTAGCCGCCCTGGTAGGGGTGGGGCGAGTCGTAGCCGTAGGGCGCTGGCGGGTGGGGGTCGCCGTAGCCGTCAGCGCTGGGGTGCTGATGTCCGTCCCAACCGCGGTCGTCCCGCGGTCGACGTGGTGGCACATTCTGGTCGGCCATGTACCAATCCCGATTTCTGATGAGCGCCGGAAGCTGCTACCGGGCAGGTGCGGCAGGTGCGGCGACTGTTGCCTGAGGGGGTTGCTACGGCAAGGTAACCAAGGCCCCAGGGCCCTTCAAGGTGGCCGGAACCCACTCGGGAGGGCACTTAAGACACGCCTCAGCGCGACCGCGACGGTGGGCGGTGGGACGGACCTGCCCGCAGACCTTCCCAGCAGGGAGGACGCGCGCCAGCCGAGTACGGATCGGACCTCGCCGCCGTACGCGACAGTTTCGGCGCCGTTCACCACCAAAGGCAAACTTAAGGTTCAGGTAAGCCGGACGTGAAGCGCGCTCGCGTGGAGGAAAAGTAGCAGCAGCGGGCGAGCGTGAGCCACCACCGCAGCGGGTATGCCGCCGAACCGCTGAACGCGTGAGGGGAAGGCAGCGCCATGCTCAGCAAAGAGGATCAGCGCAGATTCGACCAGATCACCCGTCAGCTCCGGGAAAGTGACCCGGCCTTCTTCAAGCGGCTGGACCACCGGGTCCGAGCCCGCAGGGGCCGCTACCTGATGTTGTTGACCATCGTGTTGTGGGCGTCGCTGCCGGCGATAGCCGTGTTCGCCGGTCGACTCACCGGCGCGATCTGCGCGGTGGTGCTGGTGGTCAACGCCGCCATCATGTGGCGGTTCCGCCGCCGCTGGACCTGACTGGTGAACCGCTCGACGGGACGCCTGCACCGGTGGACGTGACAGCTCACCTGTCAGCCGGGCCGAAGGCCCGGTACGCGCGGCGCAACCGTTCGAGCAGTCCCGGCCCACCGATGGCCGGGGCCGGCGCTCCGAGCTGTCGCAGCAGCAGGTCGGTGCCGGTCACCAGTCGGGGCGGCCGATCCGGCAGCGGCACCGGCGCTGACCAGAACCGGTCCGCCGTATCCGCCAGCGGCGTCGCCGACAGCCCGGCGAGCGCCCGGGCGGCGCCGACCGGCGCCACGACGTCCACAGTCGACTCGATACCGTCCGGTCCGGACGGTGGGTCGATCGGTGGGGTGGCACCGGTGGTCGCGGCCCGCCGGGCCCGGAGCTCGTCGAGCAACTCCGCCCGGGACCGACCGCGCCAGTGCAGCAGCTCGAACGGGTCCGCGTCGAACGCCTCGGCCAGCAGGTAGAACGTGGCCGCGAGGTGCTTGCACGGCACCGCGAAGTCGGGGCAGTTGCAACGCTGGGTCAGCTCGTCCACCCCGGCCGGGAAGAGCGGCGCGCCGGCGGCGGCGAACAGCTCCTCCAACTCGTCGGGGAGGTCCCCGGCGAGCAGCCGGGCGCTGAAGAACGCCTGCCCGGCCAGCTCGTCCTCGATGCGGGACCAGAGCGCCGCCGGGAACGGCTCCAGCGCGATCGACACCTGGTACGGCTTCGGCCGGGAGCCCTGCACCACCGCGCTGACCCGCCCGGGTGCGATGTCGAGGGTGAGCACCTGACCGGCCCGCGCGTAGGACCGGCCCCGGGTCAACCGGGTGCCGAGCGCGAACGACTCCAGCACCTCCAGGAACCGCCGCGACCACCAGGACCGGCCGATCGCGCCCCGGGCACTGCGCGCCCGCAGGCCCCCGTCGACCCGACGCGGACGCCCGTAATCGGCGAAGTCGCTCACGTCGGCACTCCGCTGCGCTCGCTCACTCCACCACCGCGCCGGATTCCAGGGCGAACAGGTCCCGCAACTGGCCGGTGGACAGCTCGGTGATCCACTGCTCGCCGGTGCCGACCACCCGTTGGGCGAGGCTGCGCTTGTCGGCGATCATCGCGGCCACCTTCTCCTCGACGGTGCCGGCGCACACGAACTTGCGCACCTGCACCCGTCGGCGCTGCCCGATCCGGAACGCCCGGTCGGTGGCCTGGTCCTCGACCGCCGGATTCCACCACCGGTCCACGTGCACCACGTGGTTCGCGGCGGTCAGGGTCAGCCCGGTGCCGCCGGCCTTGAGGGAGAGGACGAACAGCGGCGGACCCTCCGCGGACTGGAAACGCTGCACCAGGGCATCCCGCTCGGCCTTGCCGACGCCACCGTGCAGGAACAGCACCTCCCGGCCGAACCGCGCCGACAGGTGACCACGCAACATCGCGCCGAACTCGGCGTACTGGGTGAACAGCAGTGCCCGCTCCCCCGCCGCCAGCACCTCCTCCAGGATCTCGGTGAGCCGAGCCAGCTTGCCGGAGCGGCCCTCCAGCGCCGAACCGTCGCGCAGCAGTTGGGCGGGGTGGTTGCAGACCTGCTTGAGGCGGGTCATGGTGGCCAGCACCAGACCACGTCGCTCGATGCCGTCACTGGTCTCGATCCGGGCGAGCATGTCGTCGACCACCACCCGGTACAACGCGGCCTGCTCCGCGGTGAGGTTGCACAGCACCTCCATCTCCAGCTTCTCCGGCAGGTCGGAGATGATGGACGAGTCGGTCTTGAGCCGGCGCAACACAAACGGGCCGGTGATCCGGCGGAGCCGCTCGGCGGCCTCGGCGTCGCCGTGCCGCTCGATCGGCTCGGCGAACCGTTTGCGGAACGTCGCGGCCGGCCCGAGCAGACCCGGGTTGGCGAACTGCATGATCGACCAGAGGTCGGCGAGGCGGTTCTCCACCGGCGTACCGGTCACCGCCACCCGCTGCCGGGCGGGCAGCGCGCGAACCGCCTCGGCCTGCCGGGTCGACGCGTTCTTGATCGCCTGCGCCTCGTCCACCACCACCCGGTGCCAGTCGATGCCGGCCAGGTCGGCGGCGTCGCGGGCGGCCACCGAGTAGGTGGTGAGGACCAGGTCCGCGCCGTGCGCGGCCGCCGTGAACTCCGCCCCCCGCGCCCGCTCGGCACCATGGTGTACGTGCACCCGCAGCTCGGGGGTGAACCGGGCCGCCTCCCGCTGCCAGTTGCCGACCAGCGACATCGGACAGACCAACAGGGTCGGCCCGGCCTCCGGTGGGTCCCCGGCCAGCAACGCGAGCAGTTGCACCGTCTTGCCCAGCCCCATGTCATCGGCGAGCACACCGCCCAGACCGAGTGAGCGCAGGAAGGCGAGCCAGGCCAACCCCCGCTGCTGGTACGGCCGCAGCGTCCCCCGGAAGCCCGGCGGCGGGTCCAGCGGGGTGAGCCGCCGCTCGACAGCGCCGGCCAGCAGGTCGCCCAGCGCTCCGTCGGCGGTCACCTCCAGCACCGGCAGCTCGCCGGTGGCCTCGCCGTCGGCCAGCCCGAGGCGGAGCAGGTCGGCGACGGTCAGCTCGCCCGCGGAGCGGAGCAGACGCAGCCCCGCCGCGAGCCGCCCCGGGTCCAGCTCCACCCACCGGCCGCGCAGCCGTACCAACGGGGTCTTCGTCTCGGCCAGCGCCGCCAACTCCTCGGCGGAGAGCGGCTGGTCACCGAGCGCGATCTCCCAGCGGTAGTCGACCAGGGCGTCCAGACCGACACCGGCATCGGCGCCACCCACGGTGCCCGGAGCGGTGCGGCTACGCGCGCGCAACCGGGCACCCAGTCGCGCCGACGGACGCTGCCACCAGGACGGCAGCAGCACCCCGAAACCGGCCGCGTGCAGCACCGGGGCACCCGCACTGAGGAACCGGTGCGCCCACTCGACGTCGAGGTCCATCGCCTCCGGGGCGGCGGTACGCAGCGCGGCGTCCAGATCCGGCCAGAGCCGACTGGCCCGGCCCAGCTCGGCCAGGAGCGTCTCCTGCGGACTGGTCGTCCGGCCAACCAGGCCGCCGAGGGTCTGCGGCGCTCGCCAGATGTCCCCGGCGTCGACGTGCAGGCCGGGCTCGTCCGCGGCCTGCAACCCGAACTCCAACCGCCAGCGCCCGGCACCGACCGAGACAGGCGCGCTGTCGGCGGGCACGGGCGCGGGCGCGGGCGCGGGCGCGCGTATGCCGCCGGCGGGCACGGGCACGCCGCCGGCGGCGGGTGCCGGCACGCTGTCGGCGGGTGCGGGCACGCTGTCGGCGGGTGCCGGCACGCTGTCGGCGGGTGCGGGCAGGCCGCCGGCGGGCACCGCCCGGGTGGCCAGGATCGGCTCGGTGATCTCGTCGGGGGCCGGTTCGACAAGGCGGAAGCTGGCCCGCACCGGACCACCGGCGGCGTCGCGCTGCCAGGCGTCCAGTTCGGCGGAGAGGGTGGCCAGCCCGGCGGGGTCGATGGTGAAGTCCCGCTGCGGGCCGGCGAGCGCGGCCAGCCAGGCCGGTGCCGGACCTCCTGGACGCAGCCCCCGAGCCAGCGTGGTGGTCGCCAGCGCAGCCCGCGCGGCGGCGTCGGTCAGCGCGTCCAGCGCATCCGCGACCAGGTCGGCGGCGGTCAGCTCGGAGGCGGGCGGCTCGACAGTGGTCAGCCCGGAGGCGGTCAGCTTGGCGGCGGACAGGTCGGAGGCGGGCGGCTCGGCGGCGCGCGGCCCGGAGGCGCGCGGCCCGGAGGCGCGCGGCTCGGCGGCGCGCGGCTCGGCGGCGGGCGGCTCGGCGGCGGGCGGCAGGACGGTGGCTCGGGCGGCGGGTGGCAGGGCCAGCGCCAGCGAACGCGCCCAGGCGGCGTCGGTGCCGGTCAGCAGCGGACGCCACACCGCCTGCGCGGCAGCGCCGGACGCCACCGACACGTCAGCGGCGGGCGCACTCTGGCGGCTGCTCGCCGTCGCGGGCCGCCGGTCGGCCGTCGTCGTACGCACGCCGGGGAGGACGCGGCCACGGGTCACCAGGTCGGCGGCGAAGTCGGCCAGCTCGGCGAGGTGTCGCAGCGTGGCCCCGGCCACCGCCGGGATGTCGTCCAGGGCTTGCAGCAGCGACAGCGCGTCGTCCGGGGCGTACACCAGGGTGGGGACCCGCCACCCGGCGAGTGTGAGCCGACCGCGGGCCGCAGGTGCGACGGTGGTCCGGATCAGTTCGGGTGAGTCGGTCGGCGCGCCCGCCAGGGTGGGCAGGGTGAGCAGCGCGGTGTCCGGCCGGCTCGGCTCGGCGGCGTCGGCGAGGACGGCGGCCAGGTCGGTGTGCCCGGCGGCGAAGGGATGCGGGCGTTCCCGGGCCGGCCGGCCCGAACGCGGAGCGGGGATCGGTGCGGCGCTGTCCTCGGCCCAGACGGCGAGGCCGCCGGTCGAACTGCCGCCGGGCAGCCACAGCCCGTGGATGACCAGCACCTGCTCCCCCTACTCGCCGCCCGCCCCCAGGATAGGCGGCCCACCCGCCGGCGATCCGCTCCCATCGCCGCACTCGCGCGATCTTGCACTTTCTGTCGACGTTCTGCGAGCAATGAACCTTTTGTCACCGCAGAAAGTGCAAGATCGCGGAGAGGCGTGGGGCGTGGGCGTGGGGGGCGGGGGCGAGGGCGGGCGTGGGGGGCGGCGTGGGTGTCAGAGGGCGCCGGCCTCGCCGTCGGTCAGCTCGCGCAGGATGTCGGCGTGGCCGACGTGCCGGGCCGTCTCCTCGATCATGTGCACCAGAATCCAGCGCAGTGACACTTCACCGAGTTGCGGGTGCGGCACCACATGGTCGAGGTCGATGCTCGCCGCGACGGCCCGGGAGCGGGCGCAGGCCCGTTCGTACGCCTCGGTGAGACCGACGACGGTCTCCTGCTCGCTCAGCGTGAAGCTGGCGACCGCGTCCTCCTCGGAGGTCAGGTAGACGTCGCCGGGCTCGGGGGCCAGCAGGGTCGGGAACCAGTTCCGCTCGACCAGGGTCAGGTGCTTGACCAGCCCGACGAGCGTGGTCGCCGACGGCACCAGCCGGCGTCGGACGTCGGCATCGGAGAGACCGCGCAGTTTGCGCAGCAGCACGGCCCGATGGAAGTCGAGGAACGAGGTCAGGACGGCACGTTCGTCGCCGGTGCGGGCGAGCACCGGACCGAGCGAGGGATCGATCGTCTGCTCCATCCGCCGACCCTAGCCACCGGCCGGACCCCCCGCTGCCCCGCTATCCGCTGCGGGCCGGCGCTCGGCCGGGCAGGATGGGCGCATGGCTTCATCCGTGCAGATCCTTCTCGTCGGCGGCACTGCGGACGGGCAGACCATCACCGTCGAACTGGACAGCAACGGCCGTCCGCCGCTGACCCACCATCACCTCGGCTCCGGTGGGCTGGCCGACGCGCAGATCTACGAGTTGGAGACCGCCCGCGAAGAGGCCCGCGAGTGGCGCTACCGGTGGACCGGCCCGGCGGTGTGACAGCCGGTTCAGACCCGGGTGAGGGTCTGGCTGCGCAGGCTCTCCAGCACACCCCGGGTGACCTCCGAGGTGCCCCGGGCCTGATCGCACACCTCCGCCACCCGTCGTGCGGTGGCCTCGGCGCGTTGCTCCCGCTCGTCCCAGAGCCGGTCGACCTCGGCCAGCAACGGGCCCTCGACCTCCCGCTCCACGCCGCGTAGCGCCGGCACGCCGAGTCGTTGGGCCAGGTCGAATACCTTGCCGGCGTACGGCAGGGGCAGGAACGGCGTACCGACCATCGCCGCGAAGATCAGGAAGTGCAGGCGCATGCCGACGGCCAGGTCGAAGTGGCGCATCAACCCCAGCACCTGCTGCGGTGAGTAGGTGCCGTGCAGGATCCGCCCCCGATCGGCGGCGACCATGTGCGACAGCACGCCGTGGGAGTGCCGGATGTCGTCGCGCTCCATCGGCACGAACAGCACGTACGCGTCGATCCGGTGCACCAGGAAGTCACCGATCTGGGCCAGCAGCCGGTGGTAGCCGTCCACGTCGAGGCGTTCGGCGGCCCGGCCCGGCTCCCGCACGCTGATCCCGACGAGGCGCTTGCCGACCGGCACCCCCTCCTCGGCCAACAGGTGGGTCGGGAACTCCTCCGGTTGCAGGAGGAACGCCGGGTCCGCGGTGACCGTGATCGGGTTGAGCAGGCCGGCCTCCTCCAGCACCATCCGGGACTCCTGATCCCGGACGGTCACCTGGGTGGCGCTGGAGAGCGTCTCCCGGACCATGCCGGTGTCCACCCCCTCGCTGAGCGGCCCGACCCCCACCGCGTACGTGATCAGCGGCAGGCCGCGTTCCTGGGCCACCCGGACCACCCGCAGGTAGCGGCGGGCCTCCCGGTCGTACAGGATGCCGCCGCCGCCCAGGATGAGCAGGTCGAGCTGGGCCAGGACCAGAGCGGAGTCGGTGCGGCTCACGCCCTCCCAGGGCACCGCCTCGACATCGGGGTGGGCGGCCCGGGTGTGCGCCGGGTTCCGCGAGAAGACGATGATCCGGGCGTTCGGTTCCTGCGTACGCAGATCGGTGAGCAGGCCGGTGAGGATCGCCTCGTCGCCGAGGTTTCGCCCACCGTACGAGCCGAGCACACCGATGGTCAGTCCGGCGCCGTGCGTCATCCGTCGCTCCTCCCCAGGTGCGGTCCGCGCCGGTTTCCCGCTGGGCGGGTGAACAGTCCTGCCGAAGGGACCCGTCCCCCGGGGTCGCCGGCTCAGGTCCCCGGGGTGAGGCGTTTCGCCATCTGCTGCGAGGTGACCTCGAAGCCCAGGCTGCGGTAGAGGCCGATCGCCACGGAGTTCGTACCGAAGACGTTCAGACCCAGCTCGGGCACACCGTGTTGGGTGAGTTCGGCCTCGATGAGCTGGATCATCCGGCGCGCGTACCCGCGTCCCCGGTGTTCCTCGTGCACCTCGATGTTGTGGATCCAGGCCTGGTCCGGGGCGGCTGCCGTCGGCAGGGTCACCCAGATCCAGCCGACCTCGGTGTCGCCGACCCGGCCCACCCGCAGCAGGGCCCCCTCGGTGGCCGCGCCCGCCGGCAGCGACTCCCGGATCTGGCTGACCGACCGGTCGAGGGCCGCCTGCGGGGTCATCCCCCGGTGCGCCACCAGGTCGTCGGCGTACCCCTGTTGCAGTGCTCCGAGCAGCCGGTCCAACTCCTGTGCCGTCA
Organism: Micromonospora sp. NPDC047756; assembly: GCF_055587245.1. Classification (NCBI taxonomy): domain Bacteria; kingdom Bacillati; phylum Actinomycetota; class Actinomycetes; order Micromonosporales; family Micromonosporaceae; genus Micromonospora; species Micromonospora sp. NPDC047756. Next base: position 233,556 of record NZ_JBVJGQ010000010.1, on the reverse strand, counting down.
TCGGCGTCAACGTCAACTCCACCGCGTCTCCCCTTCGTCGTCGCGAGCCGGTAGTGCAGCAGAACCGGCCCGGCCACGCCAACTGTTTCGCCGCCCGGCGCGGACGGCACGGCCGGGGGGTGCGCGGGCCGGCGACGATGGCAGCGTGCGGATCGCCCACGTCAGCGACAGCCACCTCACCAACCCGGAGGGGGTGGCCACCTCGGTCGGCACCACTGTCGCGCTGCTGCGCGCCGCCGGGCACCGGGTCGCGTTGCACTGCCCCGGCCCACTGTGGCGGTGGCGCCGCCGACCCGGCGAGGTGCCCTCGCTGTCGGTGCCGACCCGGCCGTACCGGTTGGCGCTGCCCCGGCCGCCCAGCGCACCGGTCGACGTGCTGCACGTGCACACCACCGGCCCGCTCGGCGTCGCCGGCCTGCGGTGGGCCGCCACCCGTCGGGTGCCGACCGTGCTGACCTGGCACACCGACCTCGTCGCGTACGCCGCGCACTACCCGGAGGTCCCGATCGGGGCCGCCTACGCCGGCCTGCGGCTGGGCCTGCGCTGGCGGGCGGGCGATCTGTGGGCGCTCGCCCGTCCCGGACCGGGTCGACAGGCCCGACTGGCGGCGCTCGGGCGAACCCTGCTGGCCCACAGCACCGTCCTGATCGCCCCTTCGACGAAGACCGCGGCGACTATGCGAGCGATGGCGGGGCGTACCCCGATCCTGGTCCTGCCGACCCCGGCCGCCGCGCCGCACGCCGACGCCGACGACCGGCGGCGGCTGCGGGCCCGACTGGGCATCCCGGCGGATGCGCCGGTGCTGCTCGCTGTCGGACGGGCCACGCCGGAGAAGAACCCTGAGCTGCTGCTGGCCGCGTTCGCCCGGGTCCGCCGCGAGCTGCCGGCCGCCCGGCTGGTGCTGCTCGGGGCCCGCCGGCACCGGCTCGCGGTCCGCCGGATGGCCCGCCGGTACGGCGTCACCGGCTCGCTGCATCTGCTCCGTCCGGTGCCACGGCACCGGGTCGGCGCCTACTACCGGGCGGCGGACGTGCTCGCGTTCGCCTCCACCACCGACACGCAGGGCCTGGTGCTCGCCGAGGCCGAGGCGTACGGACTACCGGTGGCCATCGTGGACGCTCAGCTCGCCGAGCGGCCGGGCACCGGCACCGCCCGACCGGTCGCCGAGCCCAGTCCGGCGGCGTTCGGGGCGTTGCTCACCCGGCTGCTGACCGAGCGGGAGGTGCGCGAGGCCGTGATCCGGAACGGCCGGGCGGCGGCGACGGACTGGTCCGCGGAGCGCTATCTGGCCGAGCTCGTCACGCTGTACGCGTCGCTGACACCCGGCGGCCCGGCGGAAGGCGCTGCCACCCCCGAGGCGCGACGAGGTGACACGGGGTCGCCGCGACCAGCCGACCCGGCCCCGCAGACCAGGCGCGACCGCTCGTCGTGGCGTTCATCGATGCGGCGGTGGTAGCGTCCGCCGGTGGCCGACCGGGTCCTGCGGGTGAGCACCGCGCTGGTGCTCGCCGTCGGGCTGACCCTCGCCGGAATCGCCGCCCGCGAGAAGCCCGTCGAGCTGCTCTTCTACTTCACGGTGCAGGTCGACCTCGCCTACCTGGTGGTGTTGCTGGCGGGGTGCGGCGACCGGGTGCGTACCGCGCTCACCGTCTACCTCGTCGGCACCGCGGTGGTCTTCGTCCTCGTCCTGGCCAACCCGTGGAGCGGCTACGCGATGGTGGCGAACCCCGAGGCGCGGGGACTGGTCTCCGACGCCGGCAACCTGCTGCTGCACGCCGTGGTGCCGCCGCTGGCCGCCGCGCAGTGGCTCAACCACCGACCCCGGGCCGCGCTGCGTCCGGCGTACGCGGTCAGCCTGCTCGGCTACCCGCTGCTGTGGCTGACGGTGATCCTGGTCCGGGGCGCCTTGCACGGGGCCGAGGGCCGCTACCTCTACCCGTTCCTCGACGTACCCCGACTCGGGTACCCCACCGTGGCCCTCAACGCCCTGCTCTTCGGCGTCACCCTGCTGTTGATCGCCCTGACCGCGGTCCGCCTGACGCGACGGCGCGTTGGTTGACAGTGGTCAGGGCGTCGAATCCAGGTGGTGCGCCAGTTGGGCCAGGTCGCGCAGACGCAGGTCGCCGTCGAGGCCCTTCAGCGCGGCGGTCATCGCCCCGGCAGCCCGACCGGCCCGCAGGCCGACCTCGGCGTCCTCGACGACCAGGCACCGCCTTACGGGTACGCCCAGCAGCGCCGCGCCCCGCAGGTAGCCCTCCGGGTCCGGCTTGCCGACGCTGACGTCCTCCACCGTGACGAGCACCGGCGCCTTGATGCCGGCGGCACCGAGCCGGGCCTCGGCGAGCCGCGCGTCGGCGCTGGTCACCACCGCCCAGGGCAACCCCAGCCGGGCCAGCGCGTTCAAGAGCTCGTGCGCCCCGGGGGTGGCCGTCACGTCGGACAGGTCGTCGTACTGCAACGCGAGCTGTCGTGCCGCGGCGGCGGCGACCGCGCTGTCGTCGAGCGTGGGCAGCAGCCGGCGGACGGTCCGGTCGGCCGGGCTGCCGTGCGCGATCGCCAGCGCCGTGGCCGGGTCGACGGCGTACTCGGCCGCCCACCGCTCCCAGGCCCGCTCAACGGCGGCGTCCGAGTCGACCAGGGTGCCGTCCATGTCGAACAGCACCGCGCCAATGCCCGCCAGTTCCACCGCCACGCTCCCCGATCGCTAGCCCCACCCTCCCCCACCTCGCAAGATCCGCGCAACTTCGGTGATCCTGCTGCCTCGTCGCCTGGTGAGGCAGCAGCATCCGTGAAGGTGCGCGGATCATGGTGACCCACCGGGTTGGCAGGCCGTCGAGGATCGCGGGTATCGGACCTGGCGTTCGGAGCGAGACGTCCGATGCCCGCCAGACGCACGGTCGGCGCGGCCAGATGATCGTGTGCATGACGACGACACTCAACGACAGGGTCGCCCTGGTGACCGGCGGCTCCCGAGGCATCGGAGCCGGCATCGCACTGCGCCTGGCACAGGACGGGGCCGACGTGGCGCTCACCTACCGGCAGGACGCCGTGCGGGCCGCCATCGTGGTGAAGCAGATCGAGGCGCTGGGCCGCAGAGCGCTGGCGATCCAGGCGGACGGCGCCGACCCGGCTGCCGTACGGAGCGCCGTCGACCGGGCGGCCGGCGAACTGGGCCGGTTGGACATCCTGGTGAACAACGCCGCGGTGTTCCAGGTCGGCGCCCTGGACGAGCTCGGCTCGGCAGAGGTGGAGCAGACCATCGCGGTCAACATCAGGGCACCGTACGTCGCCGCGCGGGCGGCCCTGCGGCACCTGGGTGACGGCGGACGGATCATCAGCATCGGCAGCAACGTCGGTGAGCGGGCCGTCTTTCCCGGGCTGACGCTCTACGCGATGAGCAAGACCGCCCTGGTCGGGCTGACCCGCGGCCTGGCCCGTGAACTGGGCCCACGGGCCATCACCGTCAACCTGGTCAACCCCGGGCCGACGGACACCGACGCCAACCCGGCGGACGGACCGAACGCGGCGGCTATCAGCGGCTTCACCGCCGTCGGCCGGTACGCACGCCCCGCCGACATCGCGGCCACCGTCGCGCACCTGGCCAGCCCCGAGGCCAGTTACGTGACAGGTGCCGTGGTCAACGTGGACGGCGGCTTCACCAGCTGAGACATCCGGGCGGCGTGGCAAGGCTCCTAGTTCGGCGGGGACAGCGCGTCTCCAGATGCCTGGTCGGACTGCTCCTGGCGGGCCTGCGCCTCGCGCGCTTCGCGCTCTGCCATGTCCGCTGCCGTGACGGGGCTGAGAAAGATGAGGACGACAGCCGCGATCGATGCGACCCGGCCTCCGACGCTCATCAGGTCCCAGAACGCGATCTCGTATGCGATGCCAGCCGTGACCATCCACAGCGCGGCCGGCTCAGGTCGGCCGGTGCGGTGAAACAGCAGGTACGCGATTCCGATGAGCGCCAGGAAGGCGAAGTACAGCCAGAGCGCCTCCAGGTTGACGCCCGACTCGGCGGTCTCAGCTCCGGCACCCTGCGCGGAGTCGGAGCCTGGTGGTGCCGGCGTTCGCGGGAACAGCCAGGCTCCGACGGCGATCCCGGCGGACAAGGCGGTGAAGACTGCCCCGGCGATTCCCGCCCAGTCACCCACCGGCCGACGTTCACGTGTTGGCATGCGGCGATGATAAGCATCAAGCGCCACCGATGCCGTACGGCCCGACCGGCCGCCTCGGGTGAGGACCGACCCGCCAGGCGTCGTGACGCCGTGGACAGGTTCCGGTGATCAGCGCGGCGGGTCCTCGCCGGTAAGCCCGTCCACCGACTGGAGTTCGAGGTTAACGAGTCACGGCGCCCCGAGGGGATGTGTTGCACGGCCGCGACGCGGCGCGTCAGCCTTCAGGCGTCAGGGCAGTTCGTAGCCCGCCTCCTCGACCGCGGCCCGCACGTCGACGATGTCGAGGACGCGGGCACTGTTCACCGTGACGGTGTCGTTTTCGACATCCACCACCACGGCGGTCACGCCGGGGATTCGCTCGATCTCGTCGGTGACGAAGCCTGCGCAGTGCCCGCAGGCCATGCCGACGACGCGATAGGTCTGGACGCTCACATCGCCACCCGCCCGTGGCTGCCGGCCTCGACGGGAACCGAACGGGTGAGCATGTGCGCCCGACGCATTCGCCCGTCGACTGCGAACTGCCCGAAGAAGTAAACCTCCACACTGCCTGCCCGCTTCGAGGTCTGGAAGTGCAGCGTGTAGCGGGCGGCGATCCGATTGCCATCTGCTATCGCCTCATGTACCTCCCACCGGGCGTCGGTCTGATGCTTCCGCGCCGGGCGGCTGTGCGCGATGAGCTTGGTGCGGTCCATCAGGTTGCCGTCGGCGAACTGCACAATGTCGGGCGTGTGGTAACGGTCGACGACCATCGCCGGATCCTCGTCGCCGCGAACCAGGTCGTCCATGAAAGAGGTGAAGAAGTTTTCGATGAACTCTTTCGGATTGACGCCCTCAAGACCGTTCATGCCACCCACCGATCAGCCCGCGAGGTATGAATCTTTACAGCTTGTAAATTATCGCCCGCCAACAACTTTGACAAGGCGTAAGAGATGACCGGCTCAGCAGACCGCCACCGACGTGCCGACGCGCGCCGCAACAGCAGCGCGATCCTCGACGCGGCAGTCCGACTACTCGACGCGCAGCCCGACGCGAGCCTCGACGCCATCGCCAGCGCCGCTGGCGTGACCCGGCAAACCGTCTACGCCCACTTCCCGTCCCGTGAGCAGCTGATGGCGGCCGTCGTACGACGGATCACCGACGAGGCCGTCGCCGCGATGGACGCCGCCGACCCCGACAACGGATCCGCCACGGAGGCGCTGATCCGCGTCCTCGAAGCCGGCGCCCAGACCGCCGGACGCTATCCGGCGCTCATCCAGCAGATCGCGTCACTTCCGGTGAGCCCGAACGTCGACGAAGAACGCCACGCACCGGTCGCCGAACGGATCAATCGCGTGATTCGGCGCGGTCAGACGAGCGGCGAGTTCGACAAGGAACTGCCAGCCGGCTGGTTGGCTACGATCACCATCAAACTCGGCCATGCCGCGGGCGAGGAGGTCGACGCCGGCCGCATGTCTCCGGCCGAGGCCACCGAGGCGCTGCGTACCGCCCTGATCAGGATGCTGCGTCCCGGCGCATGACCAGGTGCGAGCACCACCGGCAGGTCGGGCCTCTTCCTGCCGTCCCACTAGACGCAGCAGTGCGACATCTTCGCCGTTGAAGGCGAGCCGGCGCTGCTTCGACGCGGCTGGCTTTCGGCAGATGGTGAAGGGTGGGCGCGGCAGGTTTCGAACCTGCGACCCCCCGCTTGTAAGGCGGGTGCTCTCCCACTGAGCTACGCGCCCGGATCGCCCGTGTGGCGGGCCGGTGGCTGGCAAGCTTACCTGCCCGCCACCGACCCGGGCGCACGGCGTACCCCGGTCAGGTGGTCGTCTCGGCGATGGCCTTGCGCCAGCCCTGCTGGTCGCGGGCCTCGCCCGGGCCGTTCATCTCGGCGAAGCGGACCACTCCGGTCTTGTCGATGACGAAGGTGCCCCGGTTGGCGAAGCCGGCCACGTCGTTGAAGACCCCGTACGCCTGAGCGACGGCGCCGTGCGGCCAGAAGTCGGCCAACATCGGGAACTGGTAGCCCTCACGGTCGGCCCAGATCTTGTGACTGTAGGCCGAGTCGACGCTGACGGTCAGTACCTGGACGTCGTCGTTCACGTACTCGCCGAGGTTGTCGCGCACCTCGCTCAACTCGCCCTGACAGGTGCCGGTGAAGGCGAGCGGGTAGAACACCAGCAGCACGACGCGCCTGCCCCGGAAGTCCGAGAGGCGGACCTCCTGGTTGTTCTGGTCCTTGAGCACGAAGTCGGGTGCTTCGGCACCAACCTCGATGGGCATACGAACTCTCCTCGCTGCTCGGCCACGCCAGCGACGGCGTCGGGGCGGGGGACGGCACCAGCCGGCCACCCGACGGTGGGCGGACCGTCGGGCGAGCGGAGCGGCGCTGGCTACTTCTTGGCCTTGGCACCTCGACGCAGCACCAGACGCGCGCCGCTCCAGTCCCGGCCGGCGTTGACGGTCGAGGTCTGCTGGAGGCCGGCGGTGGGCGCGGACTCCGCGACCTCGCTCGGCTCGACGTGCCCCTCACGCCCCGCCTTCGGGGTGAGCAGCCACACGACGCCGTTGTCGGCCAGCGGGCCGAGGGCATCGACGAGCAGCTCGAAAAGGTCACCGTCGCCGTCCCGGTACCAGACCAGCACCGCGTCGACCACCTCGTCGGTGTCCTCGTCGACCAGATCTCCACAGCGGTCGGTCAGGGCGTCTCGGAGATCCTGGTCGACGTCGTCGTCGTACCCCATCTCCATGACGACCATCCCCGGTTCGATCCCGAACCGGTCCGCCAGGCTGCGTACCCCGTCGGCGGCCTGACCAGCGGTCGCGCTCACTGTCGCGTGCCTCCTCATCTCGTCCCTGCTCGCGGCGTCGGTGCGACGCCGTCAGGCAAAGTCCACACAGTTGTTGGGCTGCGCGCAAGTGGCGCACCGGGTGGAACGGAATTTACCGTGCCAGCAGCGTACGGGCACCGTCGGTAATGGCGTCAGCGGAGACCAGTACGTGACGTGCTGCCGGACCTAATGGTACAAACGAGTCAACTCCCGCCACTCGACGCGCGGCTCCGACATATCCGGCGTCGACCAGCGCGGCGATCACGCCCTCGCCGACCCCGCCGGAGCGGCGCGTCTCGTCCACCACCAGCACCCGGCCGGTCGCCGAGGACTCCCGGATGATGTCGGCCACCGGCAGCGGAGCCAGCCAGCGCAGATCCACCACCCGGGTGCCCACCCCCTCCTCGGCGAGGACGGCCGCGGCCCGCAGCGACATCCGCACCCCGTTACCGAAGGTGATGATGGTGAGGTCGTCGGCCGAGCCGACCTGATAGACCCGGGCCCGCCCGATCGGCACGTGCCCGGCCACCCATTCGCCCGGCTCCGGATAGCCGGCCAACCACTCACCATCACCTTCCGCGTACAGATCGCGGGTGTGGTAGAGCGCGATCGGCTCCAGGAATACGCAGACGCTGCCGTCCACCGCCGCGCTCGCCAGGCAGGTCCGCAGCATGGGCGCGGCATCGTCCGGCCGCGCCGGCACCGCGACCACCAGACCGGGCACATCCCGGAGTACGGCCACCGAGTTGTCGTTGTGGAAGTGCCCGCCGAACCCCTCCTGGTACGCCAGACCCGCCACCCGCACCACCATCGGGTTACGGAACGCCCCCTGCGAGAAGAACCGCATGGTGGCCGCCTCACCGCGCAGCTGGTCCTCGGCGTTGTGCAGGTACGCCAGGTACTGGATCTCCGGCACCGGCAGCATCCCGGCCAGCCCGGCACCGAGGCCCAGCCCGAGCACCGACGTCTCGTCGAGCAGGGTGTCGAAGACCCGGGCCGCCCCGAACCGGTCGCGCAGCCCCTTCGTCACCCCGTACACGCCGCCCTTGGCGGCCACGTCCTCACCGAAGATCGCCATCTGCGGGTGGTCGAGCATCCCGTCGGCGAGCGCGGCGTTGATGCTCTGCGCCAGGGTCATCGGTCCGGCCAGCTCCGGCGGCTTGCCGCCGAACGCCTCCGCGCGAGCGCCCGCCTGCGGCCCACTGGCGCGCGCCGCAGCGTCGGCCACCGCCCGCGCCACCCGCACCGGACGACGTGGGGCCAGCGCCGACACCACGTCGGCCGCGGAGGCCAGCTTCGGCTCGCCCAGCACCTCCTCAGCCAGCCGGCGTACCTGCCAGCCGGTCTCGTCGTACCGGGCCAGCAGCTCCTCGCCGGTCGCCACGCCGGCGTCGACCAGCAGCCGCGCGGTGGCGGCCACCGGATCCCGGTCCAGGTCCGCGGCCAGCTCGGCCGGGCCCCGGTACGCCGACTCCGCGTCCGCCCCGGCGTGCCCCATCAGCCGGACGGTGCGCAGGTGCAGCACGGCCGGCCGCCGGTTGCGGCGTACCCAGGCCGCGGCCTCCGCCGCCACCTCGTACGTCCGCACCGGGTCGGCTCCGTCCGCGCTGAAGTAGCGGATGCCCGGCTTGGCCCGCAGGGTCGCCTCGACCCAGCCCTCCGGCGAGCGGACGCTGATGCCCAGCCCGTTGTCCTCGCAGACGAAGAGCACCGGAATCCGCAGCCCCGCGTGGTCGTACCACCCGGCGGTGTTGAAGGCGGCGGTGGCGCTGGCGTGGTTGACCGAGGCGTCGCCGAAGGAGCAGACCACGATGGCGTCCGGTGGCCAGGGGGCGTGCGTGGCGCCCGCGCCGCTGCCGACCCGCATCCCGGCACCGGTACGCCGCCCGGCGCTGTCGAGCCGGCGCAGCCGCTCCACTGCCAGTCCCATCCCGACCGCGCGGGGCAGGTGCGAGGCGATGGTCGAGGTGGTCGGCACGACGGCCAGGTCGGCTCGCCCGAACACCTTGTGCCGTCCCCCGGCGACCGGTTCGAGGCTGGACGCGACCATTCCGCGCAGCACGTCCCGGGCCGCGTCGGCGTACGCCGCGAACCCGTTGGCGGCCGGGGCCTGTCCGGTCCCGGCCGGCTCCGATCCGGACAGCCGCGGCTCGGCGTCGGGATCACGGGTCGGTGCGTCGTCGACGGTCGGCTGAGTGCCGGTTGACGGTCTGGAGTCGACAGTTTCCGCCGGGGCGGACCGCTCGGAGTCGACAGTTCGGCCCCGGCCGGCGGCCGAGGCCTGGTCGGAGTCGACGGTTCGGCCCAGGCCAACGGCCGACGCCTGGTCGGAGTCGACGGTTCGGCCCAGGCCAGCGGCCGACGCCTGGTCAGCGGCGGCCCGGGAGGGGTCCGCAGTGGCCCCGGAGGGGTCCACGGTGGCCCGGGTGGGGTCCGCCGGAGCCAGGGCCGGGTCGGCAGCGGCCTGGGCGGCCCGGAGGCAGTAGAAGGCACCCGAGCGGTAGTGCAGCAGCGCCGGATCGGTGGGACGCAGCGCGGCGGCGACCGCGGCGTTGCCCTCGTGCCCGGCGGAGCCGAGCGTGTAGAAACCCTCCCCGAAGCTGCGCAACCAGCGGCCGGCCAGGTCGAGCTGCCGGCTGGTCACCTGCGCGTCGAACAGGTCCAACACCTGCCCGCCGGTCAGCGGGGCGTCGTCGGTGACCGGGTCGGCGGGGTCACGCCGCCGCTCGGCGGCCGGCAGCGCCGCCAGCGTCTCCCGGAACCGGTCGTCGAGATCTTGCGGGGTGGTCACGTCGGACAGCATTACCGACGGAAGCTCCGCTCGCCCAGTGGGACACGGCCGGAAGGGTCACGCTCACTGTGGCCCGCAGGGCTCCGCGAAGCCGCCGTCGGACACCTTCCAGACCAGGTCACGAAGGGTACGCAGCTCCCCGTCGCTCAGCCCGGACAGGAGTCGGGAGTCGGACATCACCTCGATCACCCGGGCCCGCACGACGCGGCCCTCCTCGGTCACCAGCAGCGTCTTCTGCCGCCGATCCGCCGGGTCGGTGCGGCGCTCGACCAGCCCGGCCTGCTCCAGCTTGTCGACCAGCACCGTCACGTTCGACCGGTCACAACCCAACTGACCGGCGAGATCCCGGGCCGGCAGTGGATGATCAGGGTCCAGCTCCCGCAGCGCGCGGGCCGCCGCCGGTGTGAGCCCCACCTCGGCGAACGCGCTGCCCTGCCGGTGTCGTAGTGCGTCGCTGACGTGGGCCATCCGGCGCAGCACGTCACCGGCGAGACCAGCCCGATCCGCCCGCCCGCCCACCACGGACCCGCCCTGCCCCGTCACGACCACATAGTACAAAGCACCCCCGCCAACCCACCCCCGCGCGCCCCTCCCCGCGCGCCCACCCTGCGCCCCTCCCCGCGCGCCCGCGCCCCCTCCGCGCCGATCTTGCAGTTTCGGTTGCCTCTACGAGTGGGATGCACCTTATGTCGGGACAGAAAGTGCAAGATCGACGAGATTCGGCGTGGGGGCGGGGCGTGGGGGTGGGGCGTGGGGCGTGGGGGTGGGGCGTGGGGGTGGGGCGTGGGGGTGGGTTAGGCGGGGAGGAAGGAGAAGCGGACTTGGCGGGTTGGGTTGTCGCCGTTGGTGTCGACGAGGCAGATCGACTGCCAGGTGCCGAGCGCCAGGCGACCGCCGAGCACGGGCAGCGTGGCGTACGGCGGGACGAACGCCGGCAGCACGTGGTCGCGGCCGTGGCCGGGTGAGCCGTGTCGATGCCGCCAGCGGTCCTCGGTGGGGAGCAGGTCGTCCAGGGCGCTGAGCAGGTCGTCGTCGGACCCGGACCCGGTCTCGATGATCGCCAGGCCGGCGGTGGCGTGCGGCACGAAGACGTGCAGCAGGCCGTCGCCCTCGCCCGAGACGAACTGCTGGGCCTCCGCGGTGATGTCCCGCACGGTCGGCCGGGACCCGGTCTGGACGGTGATCACGTCGCTGCGCATGCGTCGCATTCTGCCGCAGGGTGAGCTCAGGAGTTGCCGCCACCGCCGCCGGAGTCGCCGCCACCGGACCAGCCACCGCCGGAGTCACTGCCGGACCAGCCGCCGCCGGAGTCACCGCTGGACCAGCCCCAGCCGGACCAGCCTCCCCCGGAGTCGCCGCTGTCGGCCGACTCCGTACCGTCGGAGTTGTCGTGGTCGCCGTCGCGCTGGCGGCCGACGTGTCCGCTCCCGGCGTCCCCGGCGGGCATCGGGTGGTAGCCGTACCCACCGCCACCCGGGTCCGGACGACGGCGACGGCCGCTGGCCTGGCCGCTCGGACGGGCCGCTCGGCTCGCGTCGCGCAGCAGGCCCGCGCCGAGCACGGCCACCAGGGCGCCGAGGGCCACCAGTCCGACCATCGGCAGGTTGCCGGAGGCGAGGGCGACCGCGCCGATGACCAGGCCAACCACCCCGACAACGATCATGCTCGCGGCGACCGCGACACGGCGTCCGTTCATGGCGGCAACGGTAGGACGGGCGGTCAAACCGCTCAGGTTTCGCCGCGTCGTCGCGCTAAGTTACCGGCGGGTACCTGTGTTCAGCATCGCGTCCGGGGCACCTAGACGTGACGAGGGGTGCCACCAGGGGGCAGGATGGCGCTAGAGACCTATCCCACACACAACCGAGGGAACGCCTGTGGCTACGGAACGCAAGCGCCCGGTGATCAGCGACGGCCTACCGAGCCAGCTTCCGGACATCGACCCTGAAGAGACAAGCGAATGGGTCGAGTCGCTTGACGGTGTCATCGACGAACGCGGCGCCAAACGCGCCCGCTACGTCATGCTGCGCCTGCTGGAGCGGGCCCGTGAGCGCCAGGTCGGGGTTCCGCCCCTGACCACCACCGATTACATCAACACCATCCCGTCGGAGCGCGAGCCCTGGTTCCCGGGTGACGAGCACGTCGAGCGGAGGATCCGGGCCTACGTCCGGTGGAACGCCGCCATGCTGGTGCACCGGGCTCAGCGCCCGGAGATCGGCGTCGGCGGGCACATCTCCACCTTCGCCAGCTCGGCGTCGCTCTACGAGGTGGGCTTCAACCACTTCTTCCGGGGCAAGAACCATCCGGGCGGCGGCGACCAGATCTTCTACCAGGGCCACGCCTCCCCCGGCATGTACGCGCGGGCGTTCCTGGAGGGGCGGCTCAGCGAGCACCAGCTCGACGGGTTCCGCCAGGAGCTGTCGCACCCCGGTGGTGGGCTGCCCTCGTACCCGCACCCCCGGCTGATGCAGGACTTCTGGGAGTTCCCCACCGTCTCGATGGGTCTCGGCGGTCTGAACGCGATCTACCAGGCCCGGTTCAACCGGTACCTGCAGCACCGCGGCATCAAGGACACCTCCCAGCAGCATGTCTGGGCGTTCCTCGGCGACGGCGAGATGGACGAGCCGGAGACGCTCGGCGCCATCGGCGTCGCCGCCCGCGAGGAGCTGGACAACCTCACCTTCGTGATCAACTGCAACCTGCAGCGGCTGGACGGCCCGGTCCGGGGCAACGGCAAGGTCATGCAGGAGCTGGAGGCGTTCTTCCGGGGTGCCGGCTGGAACGTGATCAAGGTCGTCTGGGGTCGTGAGTGGGACCCGCTGCTGGCCGCGGACACCGACGGCGCGTTGGTCAACCTGATGAACACCACGACCGACGGCGACTACCAGACCTACAAGGCGGAGTCCGGCGCGTACGTGCGGGAGCACTTCTTCGGCCGTGACGCACGGACCCGCAAGATGGTCGAGCCGCTCAGCGACGACGAGATCTGGAACCTCAAGCGGGGCGGGCACGACTACCGCAAGCTCTACGCGGCCTACAAGGCGGCCACCGAGCACACCGGTCAGCCCACCGTCATCCTGGCGAAGACGATCAAGGGCTGGACCCTCGGCTCGCACTTCGAGGGCCGCAACGCGACCCACCAGATGAAGAAGCTGACGCTGGAGGACTTGAAGACCTTCCGCGACCGGCTCTACCTGGACATCCCGGACTCGGCGCTGGAGGACAACCCCTACCTGCCGCCGTACTTCCACCCGGGCGAGAAGTCCGACGAGATGGCGTACCTGAAGGAGCGGCGCGAGCAGCTCGGCGGGTACCTGCCGTCCCGGCGGACCAGCACGAAGCGGCTGGCCATCCCGGGCCCGGAGCGGTTCGCCGACATCAAGCGCGGCTCGGGCAAGCAGAAGGTGGCCACCACGCAGGCCTTCGTCCGTCTGCTCAAGGACGTGATGAAGGACAAGGAGTTCGGCAAGCGTTGGGTGCCGATCATCCCGGACGAGGCCCGCACCTTCGGTCTCGACTCGATCTTCCCGACCGCGAAGATCTACTCGCCGCACGGCCAGCGCTACACCTCGGTCGACCGCGAGCTGTTCCTGTCGTACAAGGAGTCGACCTCCGGGCAGATCCTGCACGAGGGGATCAACGAGGCCGGTTCGGTGGCCTCGTTCACCGCGGCCGGCTCGGCGTACGCCACGCACGACGAGCCGATGATCCCGATGTACATCTTCTACTCGATGTTCGGGTTCCAGCGGACCGCCGACGGGCTGTGGGCAGCGGCCGACCAGATGGCGCGGGGCTTCCTGCTCGGTGCCACGGCGGGTCGGACCACGCTCAACGGTGAGGGCCTTCAGCACGAGGACGGGCACTCGCTGCTGATCGCCGCCACCAACCCGGCGGTGGTGGCGTACGACCCGGCGTTCGCGTACGAGATCGCGCACATCCTGGAGCAGGGTCTGCACCGGATGTACGGGGAGGCCCAGGAGAACGTCTTCTACTACCTGACGGTCTACAACGAGCCGACGCTGCAGCCGGCTGAGCCGGCCGACGTGGACGTGGAGGGCCTGCTCAAGGGCATCTACCGCTACGCGCCGGCACCTCAGGTCGACGGCCCGAAGGCCAACCTGCTGGCGTCGGGCACCGGGATGCAGTGGGCGCTCAAGGCCCAGCAGCTGCTCGCCCAGGACTGGGGGGTGGGTGCCGACGTCTGGTCGGTGACCTCGTGGACCGAGCTGCGCCGCGACGCGGTGGAGACCGAGGAGTACAACCTGCTCAACCCGGGCGCCGAGGCGAAGGTTCCGTACATCCAGCAGAAGCTGGCCGAGGCGGACGGGCCGAAGGTCGCGGTCAGCGACTTCATGCGTGCGGTACCGGATCTGATCGCCCGCTGGGTACCCGGCGACTACACGTCGCTCGGCACCGACGGGTTCGGCATGTCGGACACCCGGCACGCGCTGCGCCGGCACTTCCACGTCGACGCGGAGTCGATCGTGGTGGCCACGCTGCGGCAGCTCGCCCGCAGCGGCGCGGTGCCGGCCACGGTGCCGGCCGAGGCCGCCAAGAAGTACGCGATCGACGACGTCAACGCCGCCCCGGTCGGCGAGACCGGCGGCGACAGCTAAGAACCAGCAGAACCGCAGAGGGGCCCGGCGCATCCGCGCCGGGCCCCTCTGCGGTTCCGACCCACCCCCCGACCTGGTCGATCATGCAGTTGTGGTGGGGGACGAACCGGCCACTTCCCCTCGAACCAGGCACCACAAGTCCATGATCGACGGAGCGCGGGCGGGGCGGCGGTGGTCCGGGGGCCCTGGTGGGAATCCGGACCACCGCCGTCGCGGGTGACGCCGGGAGGATGGGCGCTCGTCAGCCGACGGCGGCCAGGTCGGTGAGCCGGGCCAGCGAGTCCTCCAGGTCGGCGCCGACCCGACGCAGTCCGAGGCGGAGCATGGCCGCCTTGACCGGGCCGGCCGGCCAGCGGACCACGATGAGGCGCACGATGGTCCCGCCCTCCTCCTCGTCTCCGGTGAGCTGGACGTAGATCTCGGTGCGCGCCTCCGCCCGAGATCCAGCACCCTTGGCCCGCTCCCGCCAGCCGATCAGCGTCGGCTCCTGATAGGCGATCACCTCGGCCTCATGCGCCGAGCCGCGCCCCGCCTGGACGAGCTGTCGCCGCCCGAAGCCCTCTCCCGAGAGCACTTCGGCCGCTCGGACCCCGGCCAGCCAGGCCGGCAACTGCTCGGCCCGCTGCACGACATCCCAGACCACTTCAATTGGCGCCGCCACGTGCGCACTGCGTTCCACGAGGATCATTTCCGTCTTTCCTCCGGTGAGGACATCCCACGATATCGGCACTCTATGCGCTAAATCGGACTTACCCGGACGGGTTCGGAAAAAGACACGCCGATCAACCATTGCGGATTACGCCAGGGCGGCCTATGGCGCATTCATCGAGAGCGCTTTAAAGTCCCGAACACGTTTCACGTTGACCGGGAGGGCGCATGTCGACCGCACCGATGCCCCAGTTCCCCACCGGCTTCCGCTGGGGCGTCTCCACATCGGCCCACCAGATCGAGGGGGCCACCACCGCCGACGGACGGGGTCCGTCCATCTGGGACACCTTCGCGCGCTCCACCGGGCGGATCAGCGACGGCAGCAGCGGCGAGGTGGCCTGCGACCACTACCACCGACACACCGAGGACGTGGCGCTGCTGGCGGGGCTGGGCGTCTCCGCGTACCGGTTCTCCATCGCCTGGCCCCGGATCCAGCCCACCGGCGGCGGCCCGGCCAACCCGGTCGGCCTGGACTTCTACGACCGTCTGGTGGACGAGTTGCTGGCCGCCGGCGTCGACCCGGTGGCCACCCTCTACCACTGGGACCTGCCGCAGCCCCTCGAAGACGCCGGCGGCTGGATGCACCGGGACACCGCCGCCCGGTTCGCCGAGTACGCCGACAAGACCGCCGCCCGCCTCGGCGACCGGGTCCGGCTCTGGATCACCCTCAACGAGCCGTTCATCCACATGAGCCTCGGCTACGGCATGGGTGTGCACGCGCCCGGCCGGATGCTGCTGTTCGACGCCTTTCCGGTCGCCCACCACCAACTGCTCGGGCACGGGCTCGCGGTCGCCGCGCTGCGGTCCCACAGCGCCAGCCCGGTGGCGATCGCCAACAACTACTCGCCGGTGCGGGTGCTCGGCGACCGCGACGCCGACCGGGCCGCCGGGGCCGCGTACGAGGCGCTGCACAACCGGCTCTTCACCGACCCGCTGCTCGGCCTTGGCTACCCGGAGCTGCCCGGCTTCGACCCGAGCGTCATCCACCCCGGCGACCTCGACACGATCGCGACGCCGATCGACGTGCTCGGGGTCAACTACTACAACCCCACCGGGGTACGGGCGGCCGAGGAGGGTTCACCCCTGCCGTTCGACCTCGTGCCGCTGGACGGCTACCCCCGTACCGCCTTCGACTGGCCGGTCGACCCCGACGGGCTGCGCGAACTGCTCGGCTGGCTCCGCCACACCTACGGCGACGCGCTGCCGCCCATCGAGATCACCGAGAGCGGCTGCGCGTACGACGACGAGCCCGACGCCGACGGGCAGGTGGCCGACCCGGAGCGGATCGCGTACCTCGACGGGCACCTGCGGGCGGTCCGGGCCGCCATCGACGACGGGGTGGACGTCCGCGGGTACTTCGTCTGGTCGCTGCTGGACAACTGGGAGTGGGCCGAGGGGTTCACCAAGCGCTTCGGGCTGGTGCACGTCGACTACCCCACCCAGACCCGTACGCCGAAGTCGTCGTACACCTGGTTGCGGGACGTCATCGCGGCCAGCCGGCCGGGGTCCGCGCGGTGACCACCCTCGACCCGACGCCGGCGTCGCTGCCGGCGGCGCTGGCCGAGCCGACGGTGCCGGTGCGGCGGAGCTGGATCGGCTTGATCTTCGCGGCCAACCTCGGCGTCTGGATGGCGTTCTTCACGCCCATCCAGGTGCTGCTACCGCAGCAGATCGAGCAGATCGCGCCCGGCGAGAAGGAGAACATGCTGGCCGTGGTCACCGGCCTCGGCGCGCTGGCCGCGGTGCTGGCCAACCCTCTCGCGGGCGCGTTCTCCGACCGGACCTGCCTGCGCATCGCCGGCCGCGAACTCGGCCGTCGGCACGTCTGGACGGCGGGCGGGGCCGTGCTCGGCGCGGCCGCGCTGGTGCTGCTGGCCCAGCAACGGACCATCCTCGGCGTCGCCCTCGGCTGGGTGGCCGCGCAGGTCTGCTTCAACGCGATGCTGGCCAGCCTCACCGCCGCCATCCCCGACCGGGTCCCGGTGCGCCAGCGCGGCGGCGTCTCGGGGTGGGTCGGCATCCCGCAGGCGCTCGGTTTGGTGCTCGGCGCGGTGCTGGTCACCGCCGTGGTCACCGGCAACGCCGCCGGCTACCTGGCCATCGCCGTGGCCGTCCTGCTGCTGTCGCTGCCGTTCGCGCTGCTCACGCCCGACGAACCGCTGCCGCGTACCCATCGGCCGGCGATCCGGACGCGGGCGCTGCTGGCCTCGATGTGGATCAGCCCCCGCCGGCACCCGGATTTCGCCTGGGCCTGGATCACCCGGTTCCTGGTCCAGTTGGGCAACGCCCTGGGCACCCTCTACCTGCTGTACTTCCTCAGTGACGGGGTGCGCCACCCCGACCCCGAGGGCGGCCTGCTGGTGCTGATCCTGCTCTACACGCTCGGGATGATGCTGACCGCCGTGGTCGCCGGCCGGCTGTCCGACCGTTCCGGCCGCCGCAAGATCTACGTGATCGTCTCCGGGCTGATCATGGCGGTGGCGGCGCTGCTGCTCGCGGTCGCGCCGGTGTGGCCGATGGCGATCGTCGCGGCGCTGCTGCTCGGCGCCGGCTACGGGGTCTACCTCTCGGTGGACGCCGCGTTGATCACCCAGGTGCTGCCCCGGGCCACCGACCGGGCCAAGGACCTGGGTGTCATCAACATCGCCAACTCGGCGCCGCAGGTGCTCGGCCCGGCGCTCTCCGCCCCGCTCGTGGTGTACCTGGGCGGCTATCCCACGCTCTACGCGGTCACCGCCGTGGTCACCCTGCTCGGCAGCGCGTTGGTCGTCAAGATCCGCTCGGTCCCCTGAGCCCGCCTGGGGGGCGGTGGCGGAATGCAGTCGCGGGCCGCCGTAGGCTGGGGGACGTGACAGTACGTGTGCGCTTCGCCCCCTCCCCGACCGGTATGTTCCACGTCGGCGGCGCCCGCTCGGCGCTGCAGAACTGGATCTACGCCAAGCAGCAGGGCGGCGTGTTCGTGCTGCGTATCGAGGACACCGACGCGGCGCGCAACAAGCCCGAGTGGACCGAGGGCATCCTCTCCGCGCTGGACTGGATCGGGATCTCCCGGGGCAGCTACGAGGGCCCGTACTTCCAGTCCGCGAACGCGGGCGAGCACCGGGCCGCCGCCGAGCGCCTGTACGAGTCGGGCCGCGCGTACTACTGCGACTGCACCCGCGAGGACGTGCAGGCCCGCACCGGCTCGCAGTACCAGGGCTACGACGGCTACCACCGCGACCGTAACCTCGGCCCCGGCCCCGGGCACGCCCTGCGCTTCCGTACGCCCGACGAGGGCGCGACAGTGGTGGTCGACCTGATCCGGGGTGAGCCCACGTTCGAGAACAAGCTCATCGAGGACTTCGTCATCGCCCGGGGCGACGGCTCGCCGGTCTTCCTGCTGGCCAACGTCGTCGACGACATGACGATGGGGATCACCCACGTGATCCGGGCCGAGGAGCACCTGCCCAACACCCCGAAGCAGCAGTTGCTCTGGGAAGCCCTCGGGGTCAAGCCGCCGATCTGGGCACACGTGCCGGTGGTGGTCAACGAGAAGCGGCAGAAGCTCTCCAAGCGCCGGGACAAGGTCGCCCTGGAGGCGTACCGCGACGAGGGTTACCTGGCCGGCGCGATGCGCAACTACCTGATGCTGCTCGGCTGGGCCCCCTCCGGCGACCGGGAGATCGTTCCCTGGTCGGTCATCGAGGACGAGTTCCGGCTGGACGAGGTCAACCTCTCCTCGGCGTTCTTCGACGAGAAGAAGCTGCGCGCGTTCAACGGCGAGTACATTCGCGCGCTGCCGGTGACCGAGTTCATCGACGCCTGCCAGCCCTGGCTGACCGGCACCGGCACCATCGCCCCGCCGCCGTGGCAGCCGGAGGAGTTCGACGCCGACGCGTTCGCCGCCGTGGCGCCGCTGGCCCAGACGCGGATCGCGGTGCTCAGCGAGATCGTGCCGAACGTCGACTTCCTCTTCCTGGCCTCACCGCTGATCGACGAGGCCGCCTGGACCAAGACGATGAAGGACGGCTCGGCCGAGCTGCTCGACGACGCAGTCGCGGCGTTCGAGGCGCTGGAGTCCTGGGACGCCGAGTCGTTGAAGTCGACGCTGGAGGCGGTCGGCGCCGAGCGGGGTCTCAAGCTCGGCAAGACGCAGGCGCCGGTACGGGTCGCCGTCACCGGCCGCACCGTGGGTCTGCCGCTCTTCGAGTCGCTGGAGGTGCTCGGCCGCGAGCGCACCCTGACCAGAATCCGAGCCGCCCGCCTACGCCTGCCCTAACCCCCACCCCGCCCCGCCCCCACCCCGCCCCGCCCCCGCTTCCCCCGCGTCGATCTTGCAGTTTCGGTTGTCGACATAGGCGGGATGTCCCTTGTGTCGGGACAGAAAGTGCAAGATCGCGGAGTAGGGCCGGGTCGGCGGCGGCGGGGGGTGGTGGCGGGGGGGGGTGGTGATGCCCGGTTGGGTTGGGACGGACCGGGCAATCAGGTGATCGACTAGGGGGTGGCTCGGCGGCGGCGGCGGAGGAACAGGCCGGCCGCTAGTGCGGCGAGCAGCAGCAGGCCGCCGAGGGCCCAGATCCACCAGCGACCGCCGGAGTCGGACTGCTCCGAGGCGGCCGGCACCGGTGAGGCCGTCGAGCTGCCGGGCGCCGCCGACGGCGAGGCTGCGGAGGGTACGCCGACAGCCGACGCTCCGGCCGAGGGCGAGCTCGCCGGGTTGGTTCCGGCGCTGGCCGACGGCGAGGCAGTGGGGTCGGCTGCGGTGCCGGTGGTGAGGGTGAACCGCACCTCGCCCTTCACCGGGTGCCCATCGGACGACGCGAGCTGGTAGCCGACGATGTAGAGCCCGGCCGCGGCCGGCTTGAACGGCACCCGCACCCGACTGCCGTCGAAGGCGGGAGTCCCGCCAGCGACCACATTGTCCGGTCCGGTTATTGTGATCTTCGTCGTAGTCGGCGACGGCTTGGCGAGGAACCGCAGCTCGACCCGGGCGGGTGCCGACGCCACGCGGGCGCCGTCGCGCGGGTTGCTGCCGGTCAGCTGGTTGTGGGCGGCGGCCGGAGTCGCCGGCACCAGAAACGACACACCGAACGCCACGCCGAGCACCACTGGCACGACCCGCACCGTACGTGTAACCCTGCCCCCCATGAACCCCTCCGTAAGGGTACGATCCGCCCGCTGATCAAACGGCTCCTCATTAGTCGAGCAGAGATCGCAGATAGTTCCAATTACTGTTCCAAAAGCTGCAACTCATCGACGTTCTACGGAGTCTGTAGGAGTGGACGCGACCATCCCGGTCGATGCCGCGCCGGCAGATCGGTCCGGACGTCACCACGAAGCCATCCATCGAACGGGGCGAGGAGGCGGGATGCTCCGACACATGAGGCGGTTGGCCGCCGTGTTGGCGGGCACGCTGGCGGTGGCACTGCTGTCGCTCGGCACCGCCGGCTCGGCCACTGCTGCGCCGAAGCCAGCACCCGCCGGAGTGGACATCACCGGCACGGGGCTGTCCGCACCGCTGCGGTTGCGCGCGGAGAACGATCCCGCCCTCGTGGGCGCGGTCATCGACCAGGTCAACTTCCTCGCGCGCACCGGCATGCCGACCGGTCCGAAGGCAGCCAACCTCGGTCCGAAATACACCGTCGTGGTGCTCGCCGGCGAGACGCCGAAGCAGACCTATGACCTCTATCCCAAGGCGATCGGCGGCCCTCGCGTCTTCCGGCCGGCGAAGCAGCCGGACGGCCGTAAGACCAGCGCCGGCTGGTTCCTGGGTCGGCTCAGCATGTCCGAGACCCTGCGCACCGCCGGTGTTCCGCTGGAGCGGCAGTTCGACACGGTCAGTGGCGGCGCGGGCGGCGGCGAGCGTGTCCTCCCGGAGGACACGCTCGACCCGGCGAAGGACCTCGACGAGGCGCTCGGCGACCTGCAGCGCCTGCTGCTGCTCAACGTCGGCGTGATGCTGACCATCACCGTCGGCCTCGCCGGGATCGCCCTGCTGATCCGCAGGCGCACCCGCTGAGCAGGCGCACGCACTGAGCCTGATCGGGCAGGCCGAGCAGCCCGGCCTCACGCCCCTGGCCCCAACCCGCGACGGTCCGACGCACTCGCTGGTCAGTGGGTGCGTCGGCCGACCGGGCACCCGAACGCGGTGTTCAGCACCAGCGGCGCGGTGGGCGCTCCCGGCGGGTGGCTCGTGGACGCGGCCGGACCGCTCCGTGCCGGTGTGCCCCGGCCCAGCCGGAAAGTTCACTGAGGCAACCAGCGGGAACGTCCGAGTCGGGCTCGGCTGAACGCTGGCGCGGCAGCACGGGCTCGTCGTCGATGCGCCCCGGCAGCGGCTCCACCGGGTACGATGGCGCACCGCCGACCGGCCGGCGGGGCTTGCCAGCCGCCTGCGGGTCGTGGTGCCCCGGCCGGCAGGGCTCACCCTGGGCGCAGCCGTGCTCGGCCTCCCCGTGCGCCATCCCCGGTCTCCTCACGCTCGCCTCACCCTCGAATGCTCCCCGAGGTGCCCTGTCACCGTACTGGCCGGGACCGACGGGCCGCGCGCAGCGTACCCGGGGTCCTGACCCGGCCGGTCCCCGCCGACGCCGCTGAGCGCGGGAGCCGGTTACGCAGTTCACAGCTTCTTTTCGTGTCGTTCACCGCGGGGTTCGGCGCCGCGGCGGACCGGCGGTCGGCGGGCGCGGTGAGCCTCCAGGTCGGCGCGGGCGAAGAGCGCCCGCAGTGTCACGCCGTGATGAACGAGCGCCTGCGCCCCGCCCTCGGCCCGGTCGATGACGCAGAGGGCGCGGCGAGGCGCGGCCCGCGTACCCCTTTCGGCGCATGTCGCAGGCGGCGGTCTCCTCCCCCGGTCGGACTCCGACCCGGTGCGGCTGTGGTGGGATCGGGGGATGCGTCCGCCACCGTGGCTCGGCTCCGGCACCCGCGGCCGGGACCTGGCGCTGGCCGGGGCGTCGCTGGCCGGTGGGCTGGTGCTGTGGACCCTGGGTTGGCAACCGCAGATCCGTCCCCACCCGGACGTGCCCGCGGTCCTGTTCCTGCCATCGCTGCTGGCGATGTGCGTCGCGGTGGGCCTGCGCCTCGTCGCCCCGCGTGCCAGCCTCGCCGTCGGCACCATGGCAGTGGTGGTGGACATCGCGCTCGGGGGCTCGCTGGGCGCGATCCTGATCTACACGCAGGTCCTCTACGACGCCTGTGTCTACGGCCCGCCACGGCTGTGGCGGTGGCTGCTGCGGGCGACCATCGGGCTGAGCGTGGTCGGTGCGGTCGTCGGCGTGATCCTCACCGACGAGTGGAGCGGGGTTGCGATCGGCGTGCTGGTGGTGCTCGTCGGCCTGCTGCCGGTCCTGACCGGCATCAGCGTGCGGCAGTACCGCGATCAGGCCGCCGCCGAGCGGGCGCGGGCCGAGCAGACCGCCCGGCTGGTCGAGTTGGACCGCCGGCAGGCGGTCAGCGCGGAACGGGCCCGGATGGCCCGGGAGCTGCACGACGTGGTCGCGAACCATCTCAGCGCGGTGGCCATCCACGCCACCGCGGTGCTCTCCGTCCCCGGGTTGGATCGCGGTCAGGTGGAGTCGGCCCTGCGGGTGATCCGGGAGAGCAGCGTGCAGGGCCTCGCCGAGATGCGTCAGATGATCGAGGTGCTGCGCGAGCCCGGGACCAGCGCCGACCCGGCCGCGCCGGAGGTGGTCACCGCGCGGCTGGCCGAGGCGGACGAGCTGGTCGAGCGGGTCCGGGCTGCCGGCCTCGCGGTGCGGGTCCGGACCGACGGCACGCCGGGCGCGTTGCCGGTGGGGGTGGACCTGGCCGCGTACCGGATCGTGCAGGAGTCGCTGACGAACGCGCTCAAGCACGGTACGGGTGAGGCGGAGCTGACGATCGCGTACCGGCCGGCCGAGGTGGTGCTGACTGTGGAGAACCCGGTGCGTCGGGGCGGGGCCGGGCTGCCGGGCGCCGGGGCCGGGCTGATCGGCATGCGGGAGCGGGCCACGTTGCTGGCCGGCCGGTTCACCGCCGGGCCGCACGACGGCCGTTGGCAGGTGCGGGCGGCCCTGCCCACCGGGGAGGGCGGGTGACCGGGCCGGCGCGGCCGTCGGACGACACGGGCCCGGCGACGGTACGGGTGGTGCTCGCCGACGACCAGCCGGCGGTACGGGCCGGACTGGCCCTGATTCTGAACAGCTCAGCGGGGCTCGAGGTGGTCGGCGAGGCGGCCGACGGCAACGCCGCGGTGAGCCTGTGCCGGGAGTTGCGCCCCGACGTGGCGGTGCTGGACGTGCGGATGCCGCACCGGGACGGGATCTCCGCGACCCGGGCGATCGTCAGCGACGGGCTGGCCGACGTGCTGGTGCTCACCACCTTCGACCTGGACGAGTACGTCTTCGGGGCGTTGCGGGCCGGGGCGGCCGGGTTCCTGCTCAAGGACACCGACGCCGCCGGCCTGGTGAGCGCGGTGCGGACGGTGGCCCGGGGCGACGGCTTCATCGCGCCCACTGTGACCCGTCGGTTGATCACCGCCTTCGCGGCCACCGCGCCGGGTGCGTCGGCGGACGCGCGGGCCGCGCTGGCCACCCTCACCCCGCGTGAGCGTGACGTGCTGGCCTGCCTCGGGTTGGGCCTGTCCAACCAGCAGATCGCCGATCGACTGGTGCTGGCGGAGAGCACCACGAAGACCCATGTGAGCCGCATCCTGGCGAAGCTGGACCTCCGCAGCCGCGTGCAGGCCGCCATCCTGGCCCAGGAGGTGGGCCTGCCCGCTCCCCCGCGGTCGTGAGACGGGCCCGCTGGGCACGTGGCGGACCGGTGCCGGCGTGGTTGGCCTGCTCACGACGTGTCAGGCTAGGGCGGTGAGCACGCCGGGCGGTGGGGAACTGTCGGCCACGCTGCGCCGGATCGAACGATCGGCGGGGGCGTTGGCCACCTCCAGCGTGGCCCGGATGGATGAGACGCTGCCCTGGTTCCGGGCGCTGCCGGCCGACCAGCGTTCCTGGGTGATGCTGGTGGCGCAGGCGGGCGCGAGGTCGCTGGTGCAGTGGCTGCGCGAGGGTGGCGGCACGGCGGACAGCACCCAGGAGGTCTCGGACGAGGTCTTCGCCGCCGCCCCGCAGGCGCTGGCCCGCTCGATCACCCTCCAACAGACCGTGGCGTTGATCAAGGTGACGATCGACGTGGTCGAGGAGCAGGTGTCGCACCTGGCCGCCGAGGGTGAGGAGCAGCAGCTACGCGAGGCGGTGCTGCGTTTCTCCCGGGAGATCGCGTTCTCCGCCGCCCGGGTGTACGCGCGGGCCGCCGAGTCGCGCGGCGCCTGGGACGCCCGGTTGCAGGCGCTGCTGGTCGACGCGCTGTTGCGCGGTGACTCGCCGGACGTCCTGGCCAGCCGGGCCGCCGCGCTCGGCTGGGCGGACGCGCCGCCGGTGGCGGTGGCGGTCGGTCGGTCGCCCGGGGGCGAGGTCTCCGCGGTGCTGCACGTGGTCTACCGGCAGGCCCGCCGGATCGGCGTGGAGGTGATCGGCGGCGTCCACGGCGACCGGCTGGTGATCGTGCTGGGCGGCGCACCCGACCCGCTGACCGCCACCGCGAAGCTGCTGAGCGCGTTCGGGGACGGCCCGGTGGTGGTCGGTCCCGCCGTGCCGAGCCTGGACGAGGCGACCGAGTCGGCACGGGCCGCGCTGTCCGGCTTTCGGGCCGCACCGGCCTGGCCGAGCGCGCCCCGGCCGGTGCCGGCCGCGGACCTGCTGCCGGAGCGGGCCCTCGCCGGCGACACCGAGGCCCGTCGGCGGCTGCGTCACGATGTGTACGCGACGCTGGTGCGCGCCGGTGGGGAGCTGCTGGCCACCCTGGACGCCTTCCTGGCCGCCGGTGGCACCTTGGAGAGCGCGGCCCGGGCACTGTTCGTGCACCCGAACACGGTGCGTTACCGGTTGCGCCGGATCGCCGAGGTGACCGGGTTCTCGCCACTGTCGCCGCGCGACGCGTTCGCCCTTCAGGTGGCGCTGACCGTGGGTCGGTTGGACCCGGTCGCCCCGCTGGTCTCGGCGGTCCCGACTCAGACAATGACCCCGGCTACCCGGAAATCGTCCCAAACCGAGGATGATCCCCGCCGATCTTTGTAGGAAACCACTAAAGGTCCTAGTGTGGTTTGGTGGAAGGCGGCACCGCGTTACCCGCCATTATCCGGGAGAGTCATAGACGTGCTCGCCGTACTTAGTCCCGGCCAGGGTTCTCAGAAACCCGGCTTCCTGACCCCCTGGCTCGACCTGACCGGCACTGAGGCGCGACTGCGCGACTGGTCGGCGTTGGCCGGGGTGGACCTGCTGCACCTGGGCACCAACGCCGACGCCGACGAGATCAAGGACACCGCCCGCACCCAGCCGTTGCTGGTCGCCGCGGCGTTGCTGGCGGCCGAGCACCTGCCGCTGGACGGCGTCGCCGTCACCGCCGGCCACAGTGTCGGCGAGCTGGGTGCCGCCGCCCTGGCCGGTGTGCTGTCGGCCGATGCCGCGATCACCCTGGCCGGCGTTCGCGGCCGGGAGATGGCCGCCGCGTGTGCGCTGGAGCCGACCGGAATGGCCGCGGTGCTCGGTGGTGATCCCGACGAGGTGATCGCCGCGATCGAGGCGAACGGGCTCTACCCGGCCAACCGCAACGGCGCCGGGCAGATCGTCGCCGCTGGCGCCCTGGACGGGCTCGACAAACTCGCCGCCGCGCCGCCCGCCCGGACCCGGATCATCCGACTCCAGGTGGCCGGCGCCTTCCACACCCCGTACATGGCTCCGGCGGAGACCGCGCTCGCCGCGGAGGCCGCCGGAATCATCCCTGCCGACCCGGCCCGCACCCTGCTGTCGAACCTCGACGGCACCGCTGTCGACAACGGCGCGGCCATGGTGCAGCGCCTCGTCCGTCAGGTCACCGCACCGGTGCGCTGGGACCTGTGCATGCGCACGCTGGCCGACCTCGGGGTCACCGGCGTGATCGAACTACCCCCGGCCGGCACCCTCGCCGGCCTGGTCAAGCGGGAACTCAAGGGCGACGCCGCCCCGGAGATCGTCACCCTCAACACCCCGGACGACCTGCCGGCCGCACGGGACCTGATCGCCCGTATCGGAGGCCGTTCATGACTGGCAGTCGCATCGTCTCGATGGGGCACTACCAGCCCTCCCGGGTCGTGACCAACGACGACATCGCCCAGCTCGTCGACACCAACGACGAGTGGATCCGCGACCGGGTCGGCATCGTCAGCCGGCGCATCGCCGACAGTGAGACGGTCGCCGACATGGCTGCTGCGGCTGCCGGCAAGGCACTGGCCAACTCGGGCCTGAGCGCCGCCGACATCGACCTGGTCGTGGTCGCCACCTGCTCCTCCATCGACCGCAGCCCCAACGTGGCCTGCCGGGTCGCCGGCAAGCTGGGCATCACCGCGCCGGGCGCATTCGACCTCAACACCGCCTGCTCGGGCTTCGCGTACGCGCTGGGCACCGTCGACCACGCCATCCGGGCCGGGGCGTCGCGCAACGCGATCGTCATCGGCGCGGAGAAGCTGTCCGACTTCACCGACTGGACCGACCGCTCCACCTGCATCATCTTCGCCGACGGGGCCGGTGCCGCGGTGGTCTCGGCCACCGCCGACGACGAGCCGACCGGGATCGGCCCGGTCGTCTGGGGTTCGGTGCCGGACAAGAGCGACGCCGTCCGCATCGAGGGCTGGCGCCCGTACATCCAGCAGGAGGGGCAGGCGGTGTTCCGCTGGGCCACCACCGCCATCGCGCCGCTCGCGCTACAGGCCTGCGAGCGGGCCGGGGTCGACCCGTCGGAGCTGGCCGCGTTCGTGCCGCACCAGGCCAACGCCCGGATCATCGACGGCATCGCCAAGCGGCTCAACATCCCCGACGCGATCATCGCCAAGGACATCGTCGAGTCCGGCAACACCTCTGCGGCGAGCGTGCCGCTGGCGCTGTCCAAGCTGGTCGAGCGCCGGGAGGTGCCCTCGGGCGCACCGGTGCTGCTGTTCGGCTTCGGCGGTGGCCTGACCTACGCCGGTCAGGTCGTCCGCTGCCCCTGATGACCCCCTCGGGCGCGTACGCGTCCAGGATTGGCGGTCGGCGACGCCGGCCGCCGAAGAACCCCGATGAAAGGAACCAACCGCAATGACCCGTGACGAGATCACCACCGGCCTCGCCGAGATCCTCGAAGAGGTTGCCGGGGTGAACCCGGACGACGTGGCCGAGGGGAAGTCCTTCACCGACGACCTCGACGTCGACTCGCTCTCCATGGTTGAGGTCGTGGTCGCGGCCGAGGAGAAGTTCGGCGTCAAGATCCCGGACAACGAGGTGCAGAACCTCAAGACCGTCGGCGACGCCGTCAGCTACATCGCGGCGCAGTCCTGATCATGAGTCGTCCAGACGTCGTCGTCACCGGGCTCGGCGCGACGACCCCGCTTGGCGGGGACGTCGCGTCGACCTGGGACGCAATGCTCGCCGGCCGCTCCGGGGTGAGTGCCCTCACCCAGGAGTGGGCCGAGCAACTGCCGGTCCGGATCGCCGCCCAGCTGGCCGTGGAGCCGTCCGAGGTGCTGGACCGGGTCCGCCTGCGCCGCCTGGACCGTTCCGAGGCGATCGCGATCATCGCGGCGCAACAGGCCTGGGCGGACGCCGGCCTCGCCGGCTCCGACCTCGACGGGGAGCGGCTGGCCGTCAGCGTCGGCTCCGGCATCGGCGGTGCCACCACGCTGCTCGCCCAGGACGACATCCTGGAGGCATCCGGGCCACGGCGGGTCTCCCCGCACACCATCCCGATGCTGATGCCGAACGGTCCGGCCGCCTGGGTCGGGCTGGAGCTGGGCGCGAAGGCCGGCGTGCACTCGGTGGCCAGCGCGTGCGCCACCGGCGCCGAGGCGATCGCCCTCGGTCTGGACATCATCCGCGCCGGCCGGGCCGACGTGGTGGTGGCTGGCGGCACCGAGGCGGTCATCCACCCCCTGCCCATCGCCGGGTTCAGCTCGATGCGGGCCATGTCGACCCGCAACGACGACCCGGAGCGGGCCTCCCGCCCGTGGGACCGGGGCCGGGACGGCTTCGTCCTCGGCGAGGGCGCCGGCATCGTGGTGCTGGAGCGGGCCGAGCACGCCGCGGCGCGGGGCGCCCGGGTGTACGCCCGCCTCGCCGGCGCCGGCATCACCTCCGACGCGTACGACATCGTGCAGCCGCACGCCGAGGGCGAGGGCGCGATCCGGGCCATCGCCAAGGCGATCGCCGACGCGGACGTGGCGAAGCGGGACATCGTGCACGTCAACGCGCACGCGACCTCGACCCCGGTCGGGGACATGTTGGAGATCGGGGGGTTGCACAAGGCGCTCGGCGACCACCCGGTGCTGTCCGCGACGAAGTCGATGACCGGTCACCTGCTCGGTGCGGCCGGCGCGCTGGAGTCGATCGCCACCATCCTGGCGATCCGCGACAGCGTCGTCCCTCCGACGATCAACCTCGACGACCCGGAGCCAGGCCTCACCCTGGACGTCGCCGCGCACAAGGCCCGCCACATGGAGATCCCGGCCGCGTTGAACAACGCGTTCGGCTTCGGCGGCCACAACGTCGCTCTGGTCTTCGCCCGCCCCTGAGAACCCGCGACAGGGCCCCTCCTCGTCGAGAGGAGGGGCCCTGTCGTCGTTTCAGCCCCGGTTGCGGGGGTGCTGTTTCGCGGCGCGCTCGTTGCCGTGGCGGTAGTTGCCGGTCCAGCGGGCCATCACCAGCTGCGGGTCGTCGTCGACCTCGGCCAGGAACTCGGCGGCCCGAGCACCGCGCAGCGTGCCGGCGACCCGGCCGTGGTGAGTGATCACCACAGTGCCGTCCGCCCGTCGCACATGACGGAATCCTGCTGCCGCTCCCATGGGGTGAGGCTGTCAGATCGACCGGCGGGGAGGCGACCAAATTTCGTCGCGGGCACTCGATCCCCGATTGACGTCGAGGGACCGCGCGGCTTAGATGGGCCGACTGAAGATCGACTGACGGGGATCACCACCATGGACGCTCGTACTCGCCTAGCCGTGTCGGCGGCGCTCATCCTCGGCCTGCTGGCCGGCTGCGGCGACGACGCCGCCGGGCCTGCGGCCGGCGATCCGGCCCCACCGGCCACGGGCGAGCCCTGGTACGACGAGACGACCCCGGCGACGTCCGGCGGCACGACCGGTGGCACGGGCTCCCCCTGCCCGGTACCGGTGACGTTTCCGCTGGCCGACGGGTGGACGGCGAAGGCTGTCGAACCGCCCAAGGGTGAGCTGGCCGAGCTGGTCGGCGAGGCGCTCACCAAACGCGGCGGCACCACCGTGCGGTGCGAGGTGGACGGCCGGCCAGCCGGCGGCGGGTTCCTGCGCATCTGGGCGACGGACACGCCGACCGCCGCCCCGCGCGCCGCGCTGGAGAGCTTCGCCACCGGAGCCGGCGAGACGGTCACCGGCCAGCAGTTCCGCGACCTCCGCGCCGGCGGCCTGGACGCCACCGAGATGACCTGGGTCGCCACCAACCCGCTGGTCGAGGAGGAGGCGCGGAACTGGGCGCTGGCCGTTCAGTCGGCGGGGCAGACGCTGGTCTTCGCGGTCAACGAGGGCCTGATCACCGAACGGACCGACGTGCTGCCGGCGTACCGGCTCGCGGTTGGCGGGCTCGCGGCCGCCGGCTGAGGCCAGCCCGGCGCGGTCAGCTCTTGGCGCAGGTCGTGGCGGGCAGGCCGGGTACCGCGACCGGGGACTGGCCGCCCGGCCGGGCCTTGCCGGCGAGCACGGCGGCCAGGGCGGTCATCGATGCCCGGCTGGAGGAGTACGTCGCCAGCAGCGTCGGCGACTTCGCGTCGGCCAGCACGTACGGGGTGTCCATGGCGACCGTGACGGCCGCGTCGGGGCGCAGGTCGCTCTTGCCGTCGCCGTAGCCCACCAGGTGCACGACAGTGCCGCCGCTGGGCTTGACCTGCACACCGGCGGCGGTCAACGCGGCGGTGAGGGTGGCCCGGGTGCCGTCCCGACCGCCGGACGAGGTGACGGTGACCGGCCCGCGTACCGCTCCGCCGCAGGCGCCACGCAGCACGGTGACGGCGGCAGCGGCCAGCGCGTCGGCCGCCGCCCGGTGTGCCGGGGTGTTGAGCGTGGACATCTGCGCCGCCGGCAGCTCGGCGAGCTGGAACTTCATCGTCAGCACCCGGGTGACCGCCTCGACCAGCCGGGTCCGGGGCAGCGACCCCCCGCGCAGCGCGGCGAGCAGCCCGTCGTACGCCTGGCCGACGTTCGGGGTCATCAGGATGAGGTCGTTACCGGCGTTGAGCGCCCGGACCGCCGCCTCGCCGGGAGCCCAGCGCATCGCGGGCGGCATGTTCATCCCGTCGGTGATCACCACGCCCTTGAAGCCGAGTTGGCCGCGCAGGACGTCGGTGAGCAGCTTGTGCGAGAACGTCGCCGGGGTTCCCGGGTCGATCGCGCGCGCGTCCAGGTGACCGGACATCACGGCCATCGCGCCCGCGTCCATCCCGGCGATGAACGGCGGCCACGCGCCGCTCTGCAACGCCGCGGCGGACTGGGTCAGCACCGGAAGGTCCTTGTGCGAGTCGTCGGCGCTGTGGCCGTGCCCGGGGAAGTGCTTCAGGGTGGCCGCGACCCCGACAGCCTGGAGGCCGCGGACCGCGCCGCCCACCTGCGCGGCGGTCCGCTTCGGGTCGGAGCCGTAGGACCGGGAGCCGATCACGGTGCTGCGGGTGGCCAGCACGTCGGCCACCGGCGCGAAGTCGATGTTGATGCCCATCGCGGCCAACTCGGCGCCGGCGGCCCGCCAGGCGGCCTCGGTGAGCTTCGGGTCACCGGCCGCGCCGGCCGCGAGGGCGCTGGGCAGCACCGTGACGCCGTCGGTCACGCGGGTGACGACCCCGTACTCCTGGTCGGTGCCGACGAGCAGCGGCGCCGAACCGGCGGCGAGCCGACCGGCGGCGGTACGCAGCCCGGTGGTGAGCTCGTGCACCTGATCGGGGTTGTCGACGTTCGTGGTCTCCTGGTTGCCCTTGGTCGGGTCGTCGGCGCTGAAGCCGACCAGGATCAGGCCACCCAGCCGGTACTTGGCGATCATCTCGGCGGGGGTGTCCACCCCGGCGAGGGCCTGGTTACCGGCCGCCGATCCGGCGGAGACCTTCGTCGCCGAGTCGCCGTAGGCGTACGGCATCAGTACCTGGCCGACCAGGTCCTCGTCGGACAGCGTCGCCACCAGCGCGGCGGCGCGGCCGGCGGGGTCGCTGGCCGGCGGCGCGGGCGGAACGCTCGGAGCCGCGGACGTCCCGATCGGGCTGGGCGTCGGCGTGGGGCGCTCCGAGTCACCTGAGCAGCCGGAGACGAGCAGGGCGGTCAGGGCGGCGACAGCGACACTGGCGCGCCACGGGCGATTCGACACGCCGCCCATCCCACCAGCTTCTCCCTTATCGGGGCAACTTGACCTTACCGGTCGTCACCGGCGCGACAGCGTACGGCCAGCGGCCCGCCGGCCAGGTCAGCCGACCCGAGTGAGCAAGGTCACCGGAGCACCGTCGCCGGCGTACCGGTAGGGCTCCAGGTCAGCGTCCCATGCCGTGCCGAGCGCCTTGTCGAGGGCGTGCGCCAGGGCCTCGGGGGCCCGGGAGGCCGCCATCAGCGTCCGGAGCCGGTCCTCGCCGAGTTGGATGTCGCCGGCCACGCCCACCGTCGCCCGGA
This sequence comes from Micromonospora sp. NPDC047756, assembly GCF_055587245.1. NCBI lineage: Bacteria > Bacillati > Actinomycetota > Actinomycetes > Micromonosporales > Micromonosporaceae > Micromonospora > Micromonospora sp. NPDC047756. The sequence continues at coordinate 201,766 of NZ_JBVJGQ010000010.1, read as the reverse complement.
ACAGGCCACGGGCTGGCACGTACATGAAGCGCTCACCGTCGACGCCGGGACTCGGCTCCTCGGTGACCTCGAAACGGATCATGGGCCACTGCCGTAGGGCAGCGGCCAGCTCGGCGCCCGTCCCCGGACGACCGGTCCACCCGCACTCGGCCCGGCGTGCGCCGGGGTCGACGGGCTGAGCCGTCCACTGCAGGTTGACCGGCGCGGCTAGGACGCGCGCGATCGCCCACTCGACGTGTGAGCACACGGCGAGCGGGGTCGAGTGGACGTATACGACGCCACGCGTTGGCACGGTGACCTCCCGGAGAGCGAGGTGCGTCTTCCCCTACGACCTCGTCCACCCAGGTGGCTGCTGCAACACATGATGACTCCTGTGACGCGTGGTGCGCCAGGGAATCGGAAAAAACGCCGGGTGGAATAGCCGGACGGGTGGCCGCCGTTGCCTCTCAGGACACCGCGACGACCAGCATGATGTCGTGGTCCTGTACAGTTCCACCGGCGGCTTATGCCGCGTTACACCTTCGCGGGTCGAGTCACGTACGACCCGCACACAGCCCCCGGACGTCTAGTCCTCCCGTACGTCTTGCAAGGAGTACCTCCGTGGCGAGCAACACCTCTAAGACCGCGCGCGCGTCAGTCCGGGCCGGCCAGGCTGGCCAGGGTGGCGCCCTCAGCGTGCTGGGCGAGTTCAAGTACCTCATCCCGCTCAACGGCGGCAAGCACGCCTACGTGCGGAACCTGACCAACGGCAAGACCGCGCACCTGCGCACGGACTCCGACGCCTTCGTCGAGGAGATCCGCGTTCTGGCCGCCGCCGGCCACGCCGCCAAGATCCGGGCGGAGATCAACAACCTGGCTGCCACCCACCCGGGTGACGGCTGGGAGGCCACCGAGAAGCGCCTGGTCGCGGCCGGCGTCTTCGAGGGCTGAGCCCTCCCCCACGCACCACCGAAACCGCCCGCCGGGAGTTCCCGGCGGGCGGTTTCGCGTGCGCGAGGACCAACTTGGTCGATCATGGAGTTGTGGTGCCCGGATTGACGTCATTCAGGCTGGTCTGTCACCCACCACAACTCCATGATCGACGCGAGCGGCGGCGGGACGATCCTCGGGCCGGGGCAGGTCAGCCTGGGTCGAGGAGGGCGACCTCGCCGGTGGCCAGGTCGTAGAGGCCGCCGACCACAGCCACCCGGCCGGCGGAAACCGGCCCGGTCAGCAAGTCGTCCCGGCGCAGGGTGTGCACCGTGCGCCGGACGTGCCGGCGGATCGCCAGCGGCAGCACCGCCGGGTCGTCGATCCCCGCCTCGGTCACCGCCGGCGCGATCTCGTCCACCAGGTGCGCCAGCGACCCGCCGGGACGCCGGCCGATGCGCAGCGCCTCCACCGTGGCCTGCACCGCGCCACACCGCTCGTGGCCGAGGACCATCACCAGCGGTACGCCGAGCTGGCCGACCACGTACTCGATGGAACCGCAGACCGCGCGATCGAGCACATGCCCCCCGGTACGGATCACGCAGATCGCGCCGAAGGTCTGGTCGAAGATCGCCTCCAGCGGCACCCGGGAGTCGATGCAGCCCAGCACCACCGCGTACGGCTGCTGGTCGCCGGAGGCCGCGGCGGCGGCCGTGACGTCGTGTCCGTGCACCGGCTGACCGCTGACGAACCGCCGATTGCCGGCCAGCAGGTCGGCAAGGGCGGCGCGGGGCGTACCGCCGGCCTGCCACCCCTGCCCCGACGTCGCTCCCATGGGCGCTCCCGACGACCCCATGCCGTCCAGCTTGGCCCGCCGCCGTCCGGTACGGGCGAGGTCGGGAATGTTCGCCACTGCGCGATTGGCGTGGTGTCATGGCGGGTAGCCGGTGTTACCGCCGGGTATCGGAGGTGCTGGTGGTACTGGGCGGCCCTGGGGAGGTGGCGATGCCGGAGCGGTTCGAGGTCGGCCTGCCGGACGACGTACGGCTCAACGTCGAGGCGACGGGTCCGACGGACGCCCAGGTCACCGTCATCCTGCTGCACGGTTGGACGCTGGACGGGCGCGCCTGGCACCGACAGGTCGAGGCGCTCACCGCGCCGCAGTTCGGCGGTGCGGTGCGGGTGGTCGCCTACGACGCGCGGGGACACGGCCGGTCCAGTTGCATGGCGCTGCCCACGGCCACCCTGGCCCAGTTGGGTGACGACCTGGCCGCGGTCATCGACGCGGTCGCGCCGACCGGCCCGGTGGTGCTGGTCGGGCACTCGATGGGCGGCATGACGATCATGGAGTACGCCCACCGCCACCCCGCGCACTTCGCCGCCCGTACCGCCGGCCTGGTCTTCGTCTCGACCACCGCCGAGGGGCACACGCACACCGTCTACGGGCTCTCGCCGCGGATCGCCCGGTTGATCCGGCTGGCCGAGACGACCGGTGCCGGTGTGCTGGCCCGGTGTGGCTCGTGGCGTGCCCCCCGGGCACTGTTGAACGCGCTGCAACCGAGCATCCGGTGGATGCTCTTCGGTGACCGCTGCGAGCCGGCCGACATCCGTCTGGTGACGTCGGCGGTGGCCCGGGCCTCGCTGCGTTCGATCGGCGGGTTCCGCGCCTCCATCGGCACCCAGCACCGCCTGGACACCCTCGCCGCGCTGGCCCACCTGCCGGCCGCCGCCCTGGTCGGCGACCGGGACCGGCTGACCCCACCGCCGTGCGCCGAGTCGATCGCGGCGGCTCTGCCGGCCACCGAGCTGACCGTCTGCCCAGGTGCCGGGCACATGCTGATGATGGAACGCCCGGACGAGGTGAACGCCGCGCTCACCGGCGTCGTACGACGGGCGATCGCCGAATCGCCGCCGGCACACCGTGGCGCGTCGCCGCCGGCACACCGTGGCGCGTCGCCGCCGGCACACCTCGGCGCGGCCCCCGCCGGGACGGGTGCCTGAGCACGTTCGCGCACCTCGGGCGCGGCGGGTCGGGTCCGGGGCCGTACCCTTCTGCGGTTGGCCCGCGCGGTTTCCGCCGCCTGCCGGCGATCTCTGAAGGAGCGTGCGTTGACCGACCAGACCGGCCTGAAGCAGGAGATCGCCGTCGAGCAACGACACCTGGACCGGGTGTACGCCCGACTGGCCGAGCTGCGGCAGTCGGCCGTCCGCGCCGAGCGCGACGGCTACCGGATGGCCCGGGTGGGCACGCACGGCGCCCTGGTCGAGCGCGACGCCATGGTCTTCCACGCCGCGCAGCGGCGGCACACCCTGGACGCCGAGCACGAGGGGCTGGTCTTCGGTCGACTGGACCTGCGCGACCGTCAGGTGCTGCACGTCGGGCGACTGGGGATCCGCGACGAGAACGCCGTCACGCTCGTCGTCGACTGGCGCGCACCGGCCGCCGCCGCCTTCTACCAGGCCACCCCGGCGCAGCCGCTGGATGTGGTGCGGCGGCGCACCATCCAGTCCCGCGCCGAGCGGGTCACCCGGATCGAGGACGACCTGCTGGACCCGACGGCCGCCCCGGAGGGGATGACCGTCGTCGGTGACGGCGCGTTGCTGGCCACCCTGTCCAAGGCCACCGGCCGGGGCATGCGCGACATCGTGGCGACCATCCAGCGGGAGCAGGACGAGGCGATCCGCTCGCCCGGTTCCGGGGTGACGATCGTCGCGGGCGGCCCCGGCACCGGGAAGACCGCTGTGGCCCTGCACCGGGCCGCGTTCCTGCTCTACTCCGACCGCAGCCGCTACGCCGGCGGCGGCATCCTGGTGGTCGGGCCGTCGTCGGTCTTCGTCGAGTACATCGGCTCCGTGCTGCCGTCGCTCGGTGAGGACACCGCGACCCTGCACTCGCTGGGCACCCTCTTCCCGGGGATGACAGCCACCCGCCCCGACCCGCCCGAGGTGGCGGCGGTGAAGGGCTCGCTGCGGATGCGCCGGGTGCTGGAGCGGGCGGCTCGCGACGCGGTGCCGGGCGGCCCGGGTGAGCTGCGACTGCTCTACCGGGGCACGCTGCTGCGGTTGGACCGGGTCGCGTTGGACCGGATCCGGGAGCGCGCGCTGCACCGCGGCGCACGGCGCAACGAGGTGCGCCGGGCCGGTTTCGACGGGGTGTTCGCCGCGCTCTGGGCGCAGGCCCGTGAGCTGAGCAGCGGTCGGCTGCCGGAGCAACCGGCCTTCGAGGCGGAGATCGCCGAGCGGTCGGAGTTCCGGGAGTTCCTCAAGGCGTGGTGGCCTCGACTGCACCCCCGGCACGTGCTCGGCTGGCTGGCGCAGCCGGACCGGCTGCGCCGGTACGCCGGGGGGATTCTCTCCTCGGCGGAGATCCGGCTGCTCAACGCCGCGTACCGGGACCTGGACTCGGCCGGGCTGACCATGGCCGACGTCGCGCTGCTGGACGAGTTGGACGCGCTGCTCGGCAAGCCCGCGCAGCCGGCCCGCGCGCGACGCGACCCGTTTCAGCTCGCCGGCGGCGTCCGTGAGCTGAGCACCCTCGGTGAACGACAACGGGCCGCCCGCGCGGCGGCCCGGGAACGCCCGGCGGACTACCGGGACTACGCGCACGTGGTGGTGGACGAGGCGCAGGACGTCTCGCCGATGCAGTGGCGGATGATCGGTCGGCGGGGCCGACTGGCCTCCTGGACCGTGGTGGGCGACCCCGCGCAGACCGCGTGGACCGGCGATCCGGAGGAGCTGACCCGGGCCCGCGACCAGGCGCTGGGCCGGCGTAAGCGACACGACTTCACGCTCACCACCAACTACCGCAACTCGGCGGAGATCTTCGCGGTGGCGGCGGCGGAGATCCGGCGGCTCTACCCGGACCTGCCGCTGCCGACCGCCGTCCGCTCCACCGGGGTCGAGCCGGTGGAGCTGGTGGTGCCCGCGACGGGGTTGGAGACCGCGACAGTGGAGGCCGCCGCCGGCCTGCTGGCCGAGGTGGAGGGCACGGTCGGTGTGATCACGCCGGTCCCCCGCCGGGACGAGGTGGCCGGTTGGCTGGGCGCGCTCGGCGCGCCCAGGTTGCAGGTGGTCACCAGCCTGGAAGCCAAGGGCATGGAGTACGACGGGGTCGTGCTGGTCGCCCCGAGCGAGATCCGGGCCGATCCGGGCGCCGGGGTACGCACCCTGTACGTGGCGCTCTCCCGGGCCACCCAGCGGCTCACCACCATCGACCCGACCGGCTGACGTGTGCGGACTGCCACCGCCGGGACGCTCTACCCGTACACTTGCACACATAGCGATGTGAGCATACATTTGACCGGGTCCCGACCAGCGGCGGAAGGTGGTTCTCGTGGGCGCAGGGCATGACCACCACCATGGGTCCGTCGCCAATGCCGCACACCAGCACCGGGGTCGCCTCTGGGCGGCGTTCGGGTTGCTGGCCACCCTGATGGTGGTCGAAGCGGTGGTCGCACTCCACACCGGCTCGCTCGCCCTGCTCTCCGACGCCGGGCACATGTTCACCGACGTGCTCGGCATCGGGATGGCGCTCGCCGCCATCACGGCGACCCGACGAGCCACCGGTGACCCGCAGCGCACCTTCGGGCTCTACCGGCTCGAGGTGCTCGCCGCGCTGGCCAACGCCGTCCTGCTCTCCGGCGTCGCGATCTACGTGGTGATCGAGGCGATCCGCCGCTTCGGTGACCCGCACCAGGTCATCGCCGGCCCGATGCTCGCGGTTGCCGTACTCGGCCTGCTGGCGAACATCGCCGCCTTCGCGCTGCTGCGCGCCGGGGCCCGGGAGAGCATCAACCTCCAGGGCGCCTACCTGGAAGTGCTCGGTGACCTGCTCGGCTCGGTCGGCGTCATCGGCGCGGCGCTGCTGATCACCGTCACCGACTGGTGGTGGGCCGACCCCCTGGTCGCGGTCGCCATCGGCGTGTTCATCCTGCCGCGCACCTGGCGGCTGGCCCGCGCCGCCATCCGCATCCTGGTGCAGGCCGCCCCGGAGCACCTCCAGGTGACCGCCGTGCACGACCGGCTCGCCGCCGTCCCCGGGGTCGTCGAGGTGCACGACCTGCACGTCTGGACGCTCACCTCGGGCATGGAGGTGGCCTCCGCCCACCTGACCATGGCACCGGGCGCGGAGGTCGGCGCGGTGCTCACCGCGGCACGCACGGCCCTGCACGACGACTTCCGCATCGAGCACGCGACGTTGCAGATCGAGCCCGGCGCCGCCTCCGGGGCCTGCGGCTCCATCGAATGGTGACCGGTTCGCAGTTTTCCGTGGTGACGCACGCACCGTCCGTCACATTGGCTGCAGCGGTCCCACCCGCACCGGTAGGCTCGGTCCCGGCCACCACCAGAAGGCGCCTCCCGGCGCCGGTGGCGGTCGCCGCCTAATCGCCCAACCGGGCGAACCGGGGAACCACGTTCCTGGGGTGCATCCGCGTCAGCGGTAGGGATCTTCCGTCCCGAACCCGTCAGCTAACCCGGTCGGCGGCTGACGGAAGGACATGCGCAGTGGCACCAGCACGACCACCCGCCGCCCGACTGGCGGCCCTGATCGTCGCGATGTTCGCCCTCGGCGTCGCGCTCCCGGCCGGCACCGCCTCGGCCGCTCCCCCGACCGGCCTGCGGGCCGCCGCACCCGACTCCGACGAGGAGGGCGGCACCCCGGCGTTGCGGGCCCAGCTTGAAGCGGCCAGCAAGGGCTACCTGGACGCGAAGCGCGCCCTGGACACCTCGGTGCAGCGGCAGAAGCAGCTCGGCACCCAGTTGAAGACCATCGAGGTCGAGATCGACCAGCGCAACGGCAAGGTCGGCGAGATCGCCGAGGTCGCCTACCGCACCGGCCGGCTCGGTGCGATGTCGGCGCTGCTCAACAGCAGCACCCCCGAAGGCTTCATGGACCGGGCAGCCGCGCTGGACGCGGTGGCGGCCAACGAGGACCGGGTGCTACGCGACCTGCTCGACAGCAAGGACAAGGCCAACCGCACCCGGATCGCCCTGGACGGCGAGATCAACGAACAACGCAAGCAGGTCGCGGTGATGGCCAAGCGCAAGGATCAGGCCGAACGGGCCCTGACCGTGGCCACCACACCCAAGCCGCAGACCACCGCGGACGGCGGCTCCAACCGGGGCACCTCCAACGCCAACGCGAAGGCCGCACCGCGCAACTCCGACGGCTCCTGGCCCTCCGAGTCGTGCAGCGTCAACGACCCCACTCCCGCCAACGGCTGCATCACCCCGCGCACCCTGCACGCGCTCAACCAGGCCAAGGCCGCAGGATTCACCCGGTACGTCTCGTGCCACCGCCCCAGCGGCTCGGGTGAACACCCGAAGGGCCGGGCCTGCGACTTCGCGGCGCAGAAGAACGGGTTCGGCGGCAACGCCACCGGCGGCGACAAGACGTACGGCAACAACCTGGCCGCGTACTTCATCCGCAACGCGGACCGGCTCGCCGTGCTCTACGTGATCTGGTACAGGCAGATCTGGCTGCCCAGCAGCGGGTGGAAGTCGTACAGCGGGGCGCACGGCACCCCGTCGACCGACCACACCAACCACGTACACCTGTCGGTCTACTGACCCGCGCGTCGCGATGCCTGTGAGCCACCGGCTGGCTCACAGGCATCGCGTGTGTCCGGGCCGGGCTACGTCAGCGGGCGTACCCCTGATGTCGTCGCTCGTCGGACGACCCGGCGGTGGCCGGCGAGCAGCATCGCGGTATGCCTCGGATCCGACCCACCACCCGCAAGGCGCTGCTCACCCTGCACCTCGTCACGTCGCTCGGCTGGCTCGGCGCCGACCTGGTGCTGCTCACCCTCGGCGTCGCCGTGCAGCGGGGCGCCGACCCGGCAGTGGTCTACCCGGTCACTGCCCTCGTCGGCACGGTGCTGTTCGCGCCGCTGAGCGTCCTGGTCTGGCTGATCGGAGTCGCCAGCTCGCTGCTCACCCCATGGGGTCTGCTGCGCCACCGCTGGGTGCTGGTCAAGCTCGTGCTCACCACGGTGATGGTCGGGCTGGTGCTGTTCCTGCTCACCCCGAACCTGCGTCACGCCGGGGCGGTCGGCGCCGCCCTACCCGCCCGCGATCGCGCCGACCTGGTCATCGCGCCGGCGGTGTCGACCAGCCTGATGATCATTGCGACAGTGCTGTCCACCTACAAGCCGTGGGGCCGACGCCCCACCACCCGCCCGACCCGCACCAGCGCCCCAACCAGCATCTAAGACACCCAAGGCCCCGCATGCCCCGAGCGTCCCGCACACCCGCACGCCCCCGCGCCCCCGCACCACCGCGCGCTCCGCGCGCCCCGCGCGCTCCGCACCACCGCGCGCCCCGCACGTCCGCGCCCCCGCACCTCCGCACCTCCGCACCTCCGCACCTCCGCCCGTCCCGCACGCAGCGCCCCGCGCCCCCGCGCGCCCCGCGCCCCGCCAGCGCTCAGCGCCCCCCGCGATCTTGCACTTCCTGCACCGACATAAGGGCCCATCCCCACTGATATCGACAGCCGAAACTGCAAGATCGACGCGGCAGGGGCGTCGACGGGCACGCCGGGCACCAGGGGCGCCGCGCACCCGGGCGCGCCGGGCACCAGGGGCGGCAGCGGGGGCGCCGCCTGCGTGCCGGGGCGCTGATCGGCGCGCCAGGGGCGTCGACGGGCGCGCCGGGCACCAGGGGCGCCGGGTGCCCGGGGGCGTCGCCGGCGCGCCGGGGGTGCCAGGGGCGTGTCGGGGGCGGTAGCGGGGTGGGTCAGGGGGGTGGGGCGTTGTTGGTGCGGTCCAGGGCGGCGCCCAGCCGGGTGGCGAGGGCGAGGTGCGCGGCCTGGGCCTGGCGGAACGCGTAACGGAACAGGGGCGTCGGCGCGGTCAGAGTGATCTCGACGTCGATGCGGGTCAGACCGTCCGGCTCGGCGCGTAGTCGGGTGTGGTTTCGCACCGTGGTGGCCGGCCACTGGCGGGCCACCATGACGATCTCGTCGGCCTCATTGATCAGTACGTCGGCGTGGTAGGTGGTCCGGAAGCGCAGCGGCCCGGCCGCCAACCGGTCGTTGATCGTGTAGCTGGCCTGGGCGCCGGGCCGCGGCGGCACCCGGCGGACCCGGACGATCAGCGGGTGCAGCTCGCCCTGTCGGGTCAGGTCGCTGAGCAAGGCTGCCGCCTCGGCGGGTGAGCACCGGGCCTGGACGGTGTAGCTGAAGGTATCGCTGCTGCGCACACCGTCTCCCGCCGTCGTTGGTCGCCCGATCGTCCCGTACCGATGTCTTGCTGGCAACGCCCCACGAACCCGCAGCGCCGCGCCGGACCGAGCCGATGCGACAACCTGCCACTACCTACGCCATTAAGGTCGGTTAGTGCGAAATCTCCCGAAGGTGCCGGAAGGCGACCAGCGTGAACGGCGACGACCGATGAGTGGGCACGTGATGGTCTTCGCGCCCACCCCACAGCTGACGGTGATGGTGGACCAGCCGAACGACCATCCCGAGCTGCACCTGCACCCGGGTGGGCAGGGCGTGTGGCAGGCGCGGATGGTGCTCTCCCTCGGAGTCGACGTGGTGCTCTGCGCCGCCCTCGGCGGTGAGATCGGCCAGGTGCTGGAGCCGCTGCTGGTCAGCGAGGGCGTGGACCTCAAGGTGGTGGTCCGTGACTCCGGCAGCGGCGGGTACGTGCACGATCGCCGCGACGGCTCCCGGCGGGAGATCGCCGACGTGCCCGGGCAGCCGCTAAGCCGGCACGAGATCGACGAGCTGTACAACCTCGCCCTCGGCGAGGGCCTGCGGGCCTCGGTGAGCATCCTCAGTGGGCCGAACGAGCCGTGGCTCGTGCCAGCCGATCTGTACCGACGCTTCGCCGCCGACCTCGGCGCGAACGGTTCTCGGGTGGTGGTCGATCTCTCCGGCGATCACCTCGCTTCGGTGCTGGAGAGCGGGGTGTTCTTCCTCAAGGTCAGTCACGAGGAGTTGATCCGCGACGGCCGCGCCCGCAGTGACGACACCGACGAGCTGACCCGGACCATGTACGAGTTGCACGCGGGCGGCGCCGAGACGGTGGTGGTGAGTCGCGCCGACCAGCCGGCGTTGGCGCTCATCGACGGGGAGCTGTTCCAGGTCGAGATGCCCCGGCTGGAGGCCGCCGACCCACGCGGCGCGGGCGACTCGATGACGGCCGGAGTGGCCGCCGTGGTGGCCCAAGGCGGAGACATTCGAACCGCCATCCGCACCGGTGCCGCCGCTGGCGCGCTGAACGTGACCCGGCACGGCCTGGGCACCGGGCGGCTGGACTCGATCACCGGCCTGGTGGACCGCGTCCGGCTGGTGCCGGCGGACAGCCGGCAACAGGAGCGGACCACCCCGGACGAGTTGGCCGGCCGGGTGGTCGAACGATGACCCTGCGGGTGCTGATCACCAACGACGACGGGGTCGCCGCGCCGGGCATCCAGGCGCTGGCCTGGGCAGCCCGGCAGCGGGGCCTGGACGTGGTCGTGGCCGCGCCGATGGAGGAGGCGAGCGGCACCAGCGCCGCGATGAGCGCCATGGAGCGCGACGGGCGGGTGGTCGTGAACGACCACCCGCTGCCGGACCTGGCGGGGGTGCCGGCGTACGGGGTCGCCGGGTCCCCGGGTTTCATCACGCTGATCGCCCTGCACGGGGCGTTCGGGCCACCGCCGTCGGTGGTGCTCTCCGGCGTCAACCGGGGCGCCAACGCCGGTCGGGCGGTGCTGCACTCCGGGACCGTGGGTGCGGCGTTCACCGCCGCCAGCAACGGCTGCCGGGCGATGGCGGTCTCCCTGGACGTGCTCTCCGCAGGCGAGGCGACGGCCGCGAGCGGCGGCGCCGCGGTGGACGCCGCAGCGCGGGTACGCGACGCCGAGCGGCACTGGGGCACCGCCGCGCGGGTCGCCCTGGACCTGCTCCCCCGCCTGACCTCCGCGCCCCTGGAGAGCGTGCTCAACGTGAACACCCCCGACCTGCCGCACGGGCAGCTGCGTGGGGTGCGGCGCGCCACCCTGGCCAGCTTCGGTCAGGTGCAGATGACGGTGGCCGAATCCGGGCACGGGTTCGTCCGTACCTCGCTGGAGGAGCCGGGCCAGGCCGCACAGCCGGGCACGGACGTGGCGTTGCTGGCCGCCGGGTACGCGTCGGTGACGGCCATCCGAGCGGTCATCGAGGCGACCGACATCGACCTGACCGGCCTGGACGAGCAGCCCTGACGGGGGGACCCGACGCGCTCAGGCGCCGGGCAGCACCTCGGGGGTGGCAGCGCCGGCGAAGTAGGGCTCCGGGGCACCGAAGAGGCCGAGCAGGCCGGTCACCCAGAGCTGCCGGTGCACGAACCGGCTGGGCTGGGTCACCACCAGCTTGACGTCGCTGACCTCGGCTGTCTGGAAGCCGGCAACCATGGCGCTGATGCCGACCGAGTCGATGAAGGTGACCAACCTCATGTTGAGTTCGATGCGCAGCGGGCGGCTCTTGGCCAGCACCTCCGCGATCGCTTCGCGCACCTCGTACGCTGTGTCGACGTCGATCTCACCCCGTGGGGCGATCTCCACGACACCACCGGACAGAACCGACTGCACGATCGACAGGCTCACGCGAGCACCTCCACCCGCCCGTCCCCCGGGCGCCTCATCAGTACGCGGGCCGCGACCGAGAGTATTCCTCCGACGGCCTCGGTCGCCACCCCTCGGGATGAGCAATTCGCGGATCCGGGCCCACAAAGCCGCCCATATCCGTACTTTTCAGTATCTGATTACTCAAGACTTTTCGTTATCTGACCATCGGCGAGCAGTCGTGACCGGCCCGCCGCCGAACCAGGGTAGCGGTCCGGGGCCGGCGCGCCCGACAACCGGCCCGTGACGTACGCCCGCCCGTGTGCCGTCGGCGTGTCGCCCACCATCGACCGGCGCGACCCGCGCCGCCGGTTGCCGGCGCGCCCTAGCATCAGCCGGGAGACCATCGCGACGGAGAGGATCTTCGATGATCAAGCGACTTGCCGGGCTCGCCGGCCTCGGTGTTCTGCTCGCCCTCGTCCTGGCCTGCGGTTTCGGCGGCGGCGGCGACGATGACGACGATGACGACGACTTCGCCCGAGGTACCGCCGTGTCAGCGGTGCGCTGATCCGGTGACGTGCCACGTCGCGGCGCTCCGAGCCACCGGTTGCGCGCACGGCTCGGGGTTTGCGTTCGGCTGACGCGGGGCACTGCGGGGTAGGCGACACCGTGACGCGCTGGAAAGACGCCGAAGTCCGAAGTGGCCGGCGGCTTCGGCACCTGAGGAGGTAACCACGATGTTCGGAACCAACCTGCTGGACCGCCGCAGCAAGCCGGAGCGGATCGCGGACCAGGCATGGGAGCACCTGCTCTCGGCGGTCAGCTATGCCGGTGACAGTGTGCGGGACACCGCCCGATCGGCCCGCCAGAACAGCAGCGACCTCGCCGACGGGGCGGGCGACCTGGTGGGCTCCGCCGCCGAGGAGGCGCGACGCCGCGCCTCGCTGGCCTTCGACGCGCTCGCCGGCCGACAGCCGGCACTGCCCTGGACGCTCCTGATCGGCGCCGCGCTCGTCGGCGCGGCGGTCGGCTGGGCCGTCGGCTCCGCCGCGCGCGCCGCTGGCAGCCGGGACGACACGGTCGACGACGTGGAGTTCGTCGACGTCGACCGCCCCAACTCCCCCGCCATCTGATCGACAGCAGCACCATCGGCCCCGCTCGACCCCGGTCGGGCGGGGCCTGCCGTCATCTGCCCGCTCCGGGTGGGACCGGTCCGCCGGGTGCCGGACCCCTCAGGCGGCCCGGCGGACCGGTGCATGGTTGGCGATCCGGGTCCCGTCCGGATCACCTGCTCAGTGGCTCGCGCCCATGGCGACTGCGGTTCTGGGTGGTTGTCGGCGCGGTGTTCGCACGCTGTCGGTGAGTGGCAGGACAAAGTGGACGTCGGCGCCGGTGGCAAACGCCGAAGTGATCTACGCAAGGGCGGTTCCTCTCGGGATCGGGCCCCGGGGGACGGGGTCGATCACCTGGCTGCCGCCGTGGCCCGGGGGACGAGCACGACGACGGGACGGGTAGAGCTGCCCTGGCTCCACCACCCGACGCGACGGCTCCCGCAATCGAGGAACGCGACTAACCGTAACCGAAAGCGGCTCGCTTTGGAAGCGCTCCCACCATCGATGTTTGCCCCCTCTTCCCCACCCGCGTCGCCCAGGTCGGGCCCCTTCGTCACCCGGTCCGGGCGAGGGCGGCTCACCCGGGGCGGCGGCAGGATCGCAGCACGGCGGACCTCCGACCGCGGCCAGCACCCGGTCCGCCATCGCGACAGCGGAGGAGGGACAGATGGCCATCGCGGAGATCAACCGCACCGACCAGGACATCCAGTCCGCCGTGCTCGACGAGCTGACCTGGGAACCACGGGTGCAGCCGCACGAGATCGGGGTCACCGTCGCCGAGGGCGTCGTCACCCTGACCGGCCGGGTGGACAGCTACGCCAAGAAGTGGGCCGCCGAACGAGCCACCCACCGGGTCGCCTCGGTCCGGGCGGTCGCGAACGACGTGGCCGTGCAGCTCACCAACGGCACCGAGCGCTCCGACAGCGACCTGGCTGCCGCGGCCAGCCGCGGGCTGGAGTGGGACGCGTTCGTACCAATCGAGAAGCTCCAGGTCACCGTCTCCGCCGGCTGGGTGACGCTGCACGGCGACGTCGAGTGGGAGTACCAACGCCGGGCGGCCGAACGCGCGGTGGCCCGGCTGACCGGCGTACGCGGGGTGAGCAACGGCATCACGGTCCGACCGGCCAGCGCGCCGGACGCCGGCAACCTGGCCGACCGGATCGTCGACGCTCTCGCCCGGGCCGGAGCGACCGAGGCCGAACGGATCAGCGTCCGGGTGCACGGCGACACCGCCATCCTCGCCGGCCTGGTGCACTCGATGCCCGAACGGGCCGAGGTCGAGCAGGTGGCCTGGTCCGCGCCGGGCATCCGGGAGGTGCAGAACCACATCGCGGTCGCCCCGGTGCTGCGCTGAGCGGGCGCCGGCGTCCCACTGGGCGGGCGCGGGGCGGGCGCGGAACCACCCGGGGTGGGTGAGCCCGTCTCACCCACCCCGGGAGCAGGCTGGTGGCATGAGTGATCCGAACGGGCTGATCCAATCGGGACGCACTGCGCCCGGTTTCACCCTGCCGGCCACCCCGGACGGGGCCCTGCTGGGGCCTGAGCAGTTCCGTGGCCGGCCGGTCGTGCTCGCCTTCTACCCCGCCGACTGGAGCCCGGTCTGCGGTGACCAGATGTCGCTCTACCAGTCGGCGGCACCCGTCTTCGCCCAGTACCAGGCGGTGGTGCTCGGCGTGTCGGTGGACAGCATCTGGTCACACCGGGCGTTCGCGGAGAGCCGGGGCATCGAGTTCCCCCTGCTGGCCGACTTCGAGCCCAAGGGCGAGGTGGCCCGCAGCTACGGCGCGTACATGCCCAACGGCGAGGCGGCCCGCGCGCTGGTGGTGCTGGACCCGACGGGGAAGGTGGCCTGGAGCTACCTGTCGCCGCCCGACGTCAACCCCGGCGCCGACGGCATCTTCGACGCGCTGGACCAACTCGCCGCCGATCGGAAGGTGATGGCCCGATGAGCACGCCACTGCAGGTCACCGCCCGACTTCGAGACCCGGTGACCACCGACGACCACATCCGGGGGCCGGCCGACGCGGCGGTCACCATCGTCGAGTACGGCGACTTCCAGTGCCAGTTCTGCGGTGCCGCGTACCCGAACCTGCACGAGTTGCTGCGGCAGCGGGCCGACACCGTACGGCTGGTCTACCGCTATTTCCCGATCGCCAACGTGCACCCGTACGCCGAACGGGCCGCCGAGACGGCCGAGGCCGCCGGGGTCCGGGGTCGGTTCTGGGAGATGCACGACTGGCTCTACGAGCATCAGGACCAGCTCGACCCGGTGCACCTCTCGCTCGGCGTCGAGCAGGTCGGCCTGCCGCCGGACGAGTTGAACGCCGAGGTGGAGAACCGTGCGCACGCGGACCGGGTGCGTCGGGACTTCGTGGGGGGCATCCGCAGCGGGGTGAACGGCACCCCGACGCTGTTCGTCAACGGCATCCGGTACGACGGCGGGTACGACCTGGCCGACCTGCTGACGGCAGCGGATGCCGCCGCCAACGCCTGACCCGCTCAGATCAGACGCAACTCGCGCGCCCGCCGGACCGCCTCGCGCCGGCGGGTCGCGTCGAGTTTGCGGTAGATGTTGCGGACGTGGGTCTTGACGGTGTTGACCGAGAGGGACAACTCGCTGGCGATCTCCACGTTGGACAGGATGCTCTGCAGGTAGCGCAGGATGGTCAGCTCCCGTTCGGTGAGCGGCTCGTCGAGCGCGCCCCTCGGCCCGGCGGTCGGCTCGACGGCACCCTGTCCCGCGCCCCGCACCAGGTCACTGACCAGCGTGAAGTGCGCGGTGCCCGCATCCAGGTGCGCGGCCAGCAGGTCCCGCACCGGTGGTTCGGCACGGGTGAAGACCCTGCGGCAGCCCTGCGGGCCGGCCAGGCCCAGCGTCTGCTCCAGGATCCGACCCGCCCGACGCCCGTCCCCGGCGCGCTGGGCCAGCACCGCGTCGAGCAGACCGGCGTCCAGGCGTACCGGTAGCGGCCAGGCCGTGGCGGACGGCGCCTGCCAGTCCGGCAGGGTCCGCTCGGCGATGGCGGCGTCACCGGCTCGCAGCTGCACCTTCGCCAACGTCACGGCGAGCACCGGGTCGGCCCCCTCGTCGGTGGCGTCGGCCAGCAGGTCGCGGGCCGAGTCCAGGTCGCCCCGCGCGGCCCGCAGTTCGGCCTCGGCGGCCCGCAGCAGGCCGGTCAGCTCGTCGGCGGACGGCCGGTCGGCCAGCGCGTCCCGGGCCTGGGCGAGCAGTCGTTGGCCGGTCGCCGGGTCGCCCGAGTCGCGGCGTAGCTGCGCCTGGCACAGCGCGGCCACCGCCGCCGCCACCGGCTCGTCGCCGGCGGCGGTCAGCCAGTCCCCGCCCAGGGCCGGGTCGCCGGCCCAGCCGGGCGTGACGTCGAGCGCCCCGACGGCGAGGGCGAGGTTCGCGGTGGCCTCCTCGGGCTGGTCGCGCAGCAGCGCCACCACGGCGAGAGCCAGGTACGCGTGACCGCAGTCGAGCCGACAGGACCAGCCCCGACAGGGCGGCATGGCGAGCGCGTCCCTGGCCGCCTGCTCGGCGGCCCGCAGCTCGCCGCGCACCGCGAGCAGCAGTGCGGCGCGGCTCGCGGCGACCAGCTCGGTGCGGGGCCGGCCGGCTTCCCGCGCGGCCGCCCGGGCCCGCACGAACCGGGCGGTGGGCAGCGCCCCGTCGGCCACCTCGACCAGCCCCAGCGCGGTGCCGGTGAACGCCCGCAGGTCCAGGTCGTCGGCGGCGCCGCCGCCACCGGCCGTCGGGGCGGAACTCGAAACCCCCGTCGGCGGCCGGGTCGGCGTCGCCTCCGCCGGGCGGGTGCGCAGCAGGCGGGCGGCGGCGGCCCGGACCTCGGCGCGGTCGCCGGCGAGCCGGGCCACTGTCAGCTCCAGCGCGGTGACCAACCGCAGGAACCGGTCCCGTCGCGGCACCGGCAGACCCGCGGCGTGCCCGGCGGCGGCGCGCAGGTGAGCGGTGGCGGCCGGCAGGTCACCGGCGTACGCGCGCTCGGCGGCGCAGGCCAGCGCCACCTCCGGGTCGGCCCGGATCACCTCCGCCGACGGCGGGGTGGGCGCCGGGGCCTGCACCGGGTCCCGGTCGAAGCGGGTCAGCTCCGGCCAGTGCGCGACGAACAGGTCACCGGCCAGGTCCCAGCGGCCGGCGGCCAGGGCGTGCCGCAGCGCGTCGGCGGGACGCCCGTCACCCGCGTACCAGTCGGCGGCTCGGACGTGCAGGTCGCGTAGCTCGTCGGCGGGCAACCGGGCGAGGTCGGCGCGGAGCAGGTCGGCCAGCAGGGAGTCGTACCGGTACCAGGGCGGACGGGTGTCCTCGCGGTGCAGCAGACCACCGGTCCCGGCCAGGTCGGCCAGCACCTGCCCGGCATCGGCGCGGCCGGTCAGCGCCTCGGCCAGGTCGGCGCAGACGGAGTCGACGACGGCGGTACGGCGCAGCATCTCCCCCTCGGCCGGGTCGAGCGTCGCCAGCACCTCCTCACGCAGGTAGCCGGCGATCTCCGGGTGGTCTCCGCCGACCTGCCCCACCCAGCGCTCCGGGTCGGGCTGTCCGCGTACCGCGAGGGCGGCGATGCGCAGCGCGGCCGGCCAGCCTCCGGTGCGCTCCCGTAGCCGGCGCACCGCGGTCGCCGGCAGCGCGGCGGCGTGAGCGGTGAGCAGGTCGGCCACCTCGTCGTCGGTGAACGCCAGCTCGTCCGGGCCGATCTCGGTCAGCTCGCCGGCGAGACGGAGCCGGTGCAGCGGCAGGTGCAGTCCGGCCCGCGCGCCGATCACCAGACGGAGCCGCCGCCCGGCATGACGCAGCAGGAACTCCAGGCCGGTCAACGCCGCCGGGTCGGCGACCCGGTGCAGGTCGTCCAGGATCAGCAGTACCGGCCGGTCGGCGGCGGCGAGCATGGCGGCCAGCGCCTCCAGTTGGTCGGGGCGCGGCGGCCGGTCGGGCACCGGGCCACCCTCCGTCGCCCCGGTCGCCGAACGCAGCGCCGCGGCGAGGTACGCCCAGAGCCGGTCGGAGTCGTCGCCGGCCTCCACCGACATCCACGCCGAGACCGGCATGTCAGCCGATGAGACCGACAGATCACCGGAGTCCGGCACCATCGCGCCCGGCTCCACGTCGGGCGGCGCACCGCCCAGCCGCATCCAGGACGCCAGCAGGGTGGTCTTGCCCCAACCGGCGGGAGCGGCCACCAGGGTGACCGGTCCCGCGCTGCCCTCGTCCAACCGGCGCAGCAGGCGGGGCCGGGCGACCACCGGCTCCGGCGGCACGGCCGGCGTCAGCCGGGACGCCAACAGCGGTGGCCCCGATGCCGGTTCGACCCGTACGTGATCCTGTTCCGGCACCCGGCCCCACCCCCACCACGCGCTCCGCCCCCGGTCGGCGAGCGGTTACCCGGCACGAGCCGGTTCACCCCTTCCGGGCGAGCGCGCTTCACCCGGATGCGACCGACGATCGGGGGACGTGAACCGGGAGGACGGGTGGTACCGATGGGACGGCTGGCGCGGGCGGGACCAGCCCTCGGTGCGGCGGCGCTGGCCGGGGCGGCGCGGCTGCTGCGCGTACCCCGTCGGGGTGGCCGCCCCGGCGCGGGCGGTGACCCCGCGGCACGTGGCCGGCACGGCGCGGACGGTGACGCCGCCGCGCCGGCCCGGTGGGAGGTGGTGACCGTCGACCGGCCGCCGGAGCAGGTGCTGCCCGACGGCCGCCTGCCGGAGCCGCTGCGCCGCCTGGACGGGGCGGTCGAGGTGCGGGTGCGCCCGGCGCCCGGCGACCGGGGCACCGAGCTGGCCGCCCGACCGCGGGCCGGCGTCACGCCGCCCACCGGGCTGGCCGCGCACCTCATCGGCGACGACCCGGCTCTGCTGGTCCGCAGGACCCTGCGCCAGATCAAGCAACGGGTGGAGGCCGGTGAGGTGCTCCGCGCGGACCGCTCGGCGCTGGACCGCCCCGAGGTCCCCGGATGAGAGCGCTGTGTTGGGTGGCCGCCGGCGAGCTGGCCGTACGCGAGGTCCCCGACCCGGAGCTGCGCAACGAGCGGGACGTCATCGTCCGGGTTCGCCGCAGCGCCACCTGCGGCGGTGATCTGCCGCTGCTGGCCGGCGGGCACCCGCTGCTGCGGCCGGGCGACGTGCTCGGTGCGGAGTTCCTGGGCGAGGTGGTGGAGGTCGGCCCCGGGGTCCGCCGACACCGCGCCGGCGACCGGGTGGTCGTCGGCGCGAGTGTGGCCTGCGGCGGCTGCTGGTACTGCCGTCAGGGCCTGCACTCCTGCTGCGACAACGCCCACGCCGACCTGCCCAGCGCCGACCCCGACTGGGTCCGCTCCGACGTCGGCTGTTTCGGCCGGCCCCGCGCGGCGGGCGGTTTCGCGGGCGGCCACGCCGAGTACGTGCGGGTGCCGTACGCCGATGTGAGCGCCTTCGGGGTGCCGGACGCCGTCGCCGACGACCGGGCGGTGTTCGCCGCGGACGTGGCGCCGACCGGGTGGCTCGCCGCCGAGTTGGGCGCGGTGCGTCCCGGCGACGTGGTGGCGATCTGGGGTGCCGGGGCGGTGGGTCAGTTGACCGCCGGGGCGGCGGTGCTGCGCGGAGCCGCCCGGGTGCTGGTGGTGGACCGGCACGAGCAGCGGTTGCGGATGGCCGAGCGGCACTACGACGCCGAACCGCTGGACTACCGCCACACCGACGTGGCGGCTGAGCTGCGCGACCGAAGCGGTGGGCGCGGGCCGGACGTGTGCGTGGTGGCGGTCGGCACGCCGCCGGCCCGGTCGAGGGCCGAGAGGTTCGGTGGCCCGCACGCCGACCGACCGGACGCGCTGCGGGAGGCCGTGCACGCGTGCCGCAAGAGCGGTGTGGTGGTGGTGCTCGGCGCGACGGGCGGGTTCGTCGACGCGTTCCCGCTGGGCGCGCTGACCGAGCGGCGACTCACGCTGCGCGGCGCCAGCCGGCCGGATCTGCGGGACGTGCCGATGCTGCTGGACCGGATGGCCCGCGACGAGCTGCGGACCGAACACCTGGCCACCCACCGGCTGCCGTTGGCGCAGGGCCCCGAGGGGTACGCGCTGTTCCGGGACCGGGCCGACGGCTGCGTGCGCGCCGTGTTCACCCCGTGACCGCCTCCTCGTGATCGCTGATCGGCGATCACGAATGGCAGACTCTGAGGATGACTGGCGAGCGAACGTACGACGTGGTGCTGTTCGGAGCGACCGGGTTCACCGGCGGCCTGACCGCCGAGTACCTGGCCCGGAACGCGCCGGCCGAGTTGCGCTGGGCGTTGGCCGGGCGCAACCCGCAGCGCCTCGCCGCCGTCCGGGAGCGGCTCGCCGCGATCGACCCGGGCCTGGCCGACCTGCCGTTGCTCACCGCCGACGTGACCGACGCCGAGTCCCTGCGGGCGGTGGCGGAGAGCGCCCGGGTGGTGGTCAGCACTGTCGGCCCGTACATCCACCACGGGGAGCCGCTGGTCGGGGCCTGCGCCCGGGCCGGCACCGACTACCTGGACATCACCGGCGAGCCGGAGTTCGTCGACCTGATGTACGTGCGGCACCACGCCGAGGCGGCCCGCACCGGCGCGCGGCTGGTGCACGCCTGCGGCTTCGACTCCGTCCCGCACGATCTGGGGGTTTGGTTCACCGTCAAGCAGCTGCCCGCCGACGTCCCGATCACGGTGGACGGGTACGTGCGCGCCGGCGGTCGGTTCTCGGCCGGCACCTACCACTCGGCGCTCACCGCGTTCTCCCGTACCGGGCAGGCCAGCCAGGCGGCCCGAGACCGTCGGGCGGTCGAGCCGCGCCCCACCGACCGGCGGGTCCGGGCGGTGCCCGGCCGGCTGGCCCGCTCGGCGGAGCTGGGCATCTGGACCGTGCCGCTGCGGACCATCGACCCGCAGGTGGTGCGCCGCTCGGCTGCGGCCCGCCCGGAGTACGGCCCGGACTTCCGCTACCGGCACTTCGCCGCAGTGAAGCGGCTGCCCACCGTGCTGGTCGGCGCGGCCGGGCTCGGCGCGTTGATGGGGCTGGTGAAGCTGCCGCCCAGCCGACGCTGGCTGCTCGGCCGGCTCGCGTCCGGGCAGGGGCCCACGGCGCAGCAGCGGGCGTCGTCCTGGTTCCGGGTCCGGTTCGTCGGCACCGGCGGCGGGCGGCGGGTGGTCACCGAGGTCGCCGGGGGCGATCCCGGCTACGACGAGACGGCGAAGATGCTCGCCGAGTCGGCGCTGTGCCTGGCGCTCGACGAGCTGCCGTCGACCGCCGGCCAGCTCACCCCGGTCGCCGCGATGGGTGACGCGCTGCTCGACCGGCTCGTCCGGGCCGGCCTCACCTTCCGGGTGCTCAAGCAGGAGACGCGGGAGGCGGCGGCTTGACCCTCAACCGGGTCGAGGGGGCAGGATGCCCAGCGTGAGTGACCTGCACAGCATCGGCGAGCTGGCCCGCGCCAGCGGCCTGACCGTCAGCGCGCTGCGATTCTACGACTCGGCGGGGGTGCTGGAGCCGACCCTGGTCGACCCGGTGACCGGCTACCGCTGGTACGCCGAGGGGCAGATCGCCCCGGCCCGGCTGGTGGCCGGGCTGCGTCGGATCGGCATGCCGGTGCCGGAGATCGCCGCCGCGGTACGCGCCGAGCCGGCAGTGGTGCACCACCTGCTCGACGCGCACCTGCGCCGACTGGTCGACGGGCTCAGCGACGCCCGCCGCGAGGTCGACCGGCTCCGCGCCCTGGTGGACCCGACCCCGCCGACCGCCACCACACTCCTGGTCACTCCCGCCGCCCTGGCCGCCGCGCTCGACGCGGTGCGCTTCGCCGTCGGCGTCGACCCGGAGCTGCCGATGCTGGCCGGGGTGCTGTTCGACGTGGAGTCCGCCGGCGTCCGGCTCGTCGCCACCGACCGGTACCGGCTGGCGCTGGCTCGGGCCGGGGCCGACGTCGACGGACCGCCGGTGCGGGTGTTCCTGCCGGTGGCTCTCGTCGACGAGCTCCGCCCGCTGCTCGACACCGACGACACCTGGCCGGTGCGGCTGACGGTGGCGGGCACGGATCTGCGGGTGCGGGTGGCCGACCACACCCTGAGCGCCGCCGCCCTGCCGTACGACTTCCCGGACTACCACCGGCTGTTGCGGAAGTCCGTCGGTGAGCGGCCGACCGCGCGCCGGATCCCGGTGGACGTGGCCGCGCTGCGCGCCGCGCTGGCCGACCCGGGGGCACCCACCGTCGCCCTCGACCACGACGGCACGACCCGGGCGGTCACCGTGCTCGGCGTCGACGAGCACGGCGGGCTGCGGTTGCTCCCCGCCGCCGACCTGGGCACCGACGCGCTGCGCGTCGGGGTGGACGGTGGTTACCTGCTGGACGCGCTGAACGCGGCCGGCGGGGCGCAACTGGTGCTGGAGCTCGACGGGCCGATCGCCCCGCTGGCCGTACGCCGACCCGACGACGCCGACACCTACTCGGTGCTGATGCCGATCCGGCTGGAGAACCTCCCCGTCCCGGGCCGAGAGGGCCGCGACGGTAGCATCTGATGGTTCACCAGTGAACCCCGGACGGAGGCGTACGGAGCAGCATGCTCGACATGGAGTTGATCCGGAAGGATCGCGAGGCGGTGGCGACCGCGTTGGCGAAGCGTCTGGATCCCGCCGAGGTCACCCGATCCCTGGACGAGATCCAGCGGCTCGACCAGGAACGCCGCGCCCTGATCACGGAGATCGACGCCGAGCGGCAGCGCCGCAAGGCCGAGGCCCGGGCGTACGCGCAGGCAAAGCGGGCCGGCGAGGAGCCGCAGGCCGTCGCGCCGGAGGCGGAGCGTAAGCAGCTCGCCGAGCTGGAGTCCCAGCTGGACGAGGTGCAGGCCCGGCTGCGCGACGCGATGAGCGAGCTGCCCAACCTGCCCAGCGACGACGTGGTGGCCGGCGGCAAGGAAGCCAACCGGGTGGTCAAGACCTTCGGCGAGCCGCCGGTGATCGATAAGGTCCGCGACCACGTGGAGCTGAGCCGCGCGTTGGGCCTGGTCGACTACGAGCGCGGGGTCAAGCTCGGTGGGTCCGGTTTCTGGATCTACACCGGCATCGGCGCCCGGTTGGAGTGGGCGCTGCTCAACTACTTCGTCGACCAGCACATCAGGGCTGGCTACGAGTTCCTGCTCCCGCCGCACCTGCTGCTGGATTCGGCCGGCTTCGCCGCCGGGCAGTTCCCCAAGTTCTACGACGACGTCTACCACCTGGACTCGGCGTCCGCCCCGCGCGGCCAGTTCCTGCTGCCCACGTCGGAGACGGCGATCCTCGGCGCGTACCAGGACGAGATCCTGGAAACCCCGAAGCTGCCGCTGAAGGCGTTCGCGTACACCCCGTGCTACCGGCGGGAGTCGGCCGGCTCGCACTCGGACGAGCGCGGCACGGTGCGTGGCCACCAGTTCAACAAGGTGGAGATCTTCCAGTTCACCCTGCCGGAGCAGGCCGACGCGGCGCTGGAGGAGATGCTCGCCCACGCCGAGAGCCTGGTCGAGGGGCTGGGCCTGCACTACCAGCGCACGCTGCTCTCGGCCGGTGACGCCAGCGCCTCGATGAAGAAGACCCTCGACATCGAGGTGTGGATGCCGAGCACCGGCAAGTACAAGGAGGTGTCGTCGGTCTCCTGGGCCGGCGACTACCAGGCGCGTCGGGCGGCCATCCGTTACCGCGAGCCGGGCGGCAAGCAGACCCGTTTCGTGCACACCCTCAACGGGTCGGCGCTGGCCACCAGCCGGCTCTTCCCGGCCATCCTGGAGCAGAATCAGCAGGCCGACGGCAGCGTCCTGATCCCCAAGGTCCTCCAGGACCGCCTGGGCACCGACCGTCTGACCCCGCGCTAGACCCACTCACCCCGCCGATCTTGCACTTTCTGTCGTCTCGATGCCCCGATCCGCGTCTTTTGGGGCGACAGAAAGTGCAAGATCGCGGGTGTGTCGACGGGGCGGGGCCGGTGCGTTCGCACCAGCCCCGCCGTGGTCGATTTCGACGGTTCAGACGCCGAACGCCTCCACGGAGGTCAGCCGGGCGTCACCGGGTTGCCATTCGGCGACCGCGACCGCCAGGTACCGCGCGGAGGATCCGATCGCGACGGTGGTCTCGGGTTTCGGCTTCGGCACCGAGGCGACCGTCACGTAGCCGAGCCCGTCGGCCGAGGTGGCGACGGTGACCGGCCGCCGCCGACCGGGAGTCCAGGTCAGTCGGACCGAGGCCAGGTCCTCCAGCGATCCGAGATCGACCACCATCCGCCCGTTCGGGCCGGGTTGCCAGGCCGTCCCCGGGTCGCCGTCGACGGCGGCCGACGGGTCGGTCATGCCGGCCGGAAGCGGTGACGTCGGGTAGGTCGTCCGGGACCGGGCCAGGTCACTGGTCGGCGTCACCGTCCCACCCGCGAACGCGACGTCCTTGCGGTGTCCGGCGGGTACCGTCACCCGCTGTCGGGCGCCGCCGGCCGCGGACTCGATCTGCACCTTCACGATCTGCCCGGCCGGCGCGGTGACTCGGAGGTGGTGCGAGTCGGTGACGTCGAACCGGGTACCGGCGGGAACCGTCTTCCCCGGCTGCGCCGAGGTCACGATGAACCGGGGCGGCTCCACGCGTGCGGTCGCGGCGGCAAGGTCGACCTGGTAGGTGCTGGTCCCCGATCCGGTGACCTGGCTTCCGCGGTACAACCGCAGCGTGGCGTGCTGCGCAAGCGTGACGGAAGCCGCCGTGACGTCGTCGCCGGACAGGTTGAACAGGCTCAGGTAACCGTCCGCGTCACTCACCCGCAACGCCTCCGGACCGCCGCTGGGCAGGGTCCGGGACGCCGCGGCGGCCAGGGCCGACCTGCTGGCGCCCGCGTACCCCTCGATGATCAACCGAGTGCTGCCGGTGGCCGGTCCGCTGGACAGGGTGACGGTGGTGGCGGTCACGGTGATCGGGTTCTGGGCGTTGTGGACCACCAGACCCGCTCGCCCGTCGACGTCCAGCCAGGAGCCGGCGACGGTCGGGCTGTCCGGCACCACCGCCGCGTCGCTCCAGTCGGTGCCGTCGAGCGAGGTCTGGATGACGTAGCGGCTGCCGTACGCGGCCTCCCAGTCCAGGCGTACGCCGTTGATGTCGACGGACTCGCCGAGGTCGACGGCGAGCCAACTGTCCGCGCGGGCGCGTTCGTCGCGGGCGACCGCCCAGCGGGTGGAGGGGTTGCCGTCGGTCGCGCGCGCCGCCGGGTAGGCGGGGTCGGCGGACGAGGCCGTCGCGGGCCGGCCGATGGCGCGGTCGACCCCGCCGGCGTCGAGCACGGCGAAGGCGAACAGCGAGTAGCCGTACTGGGTGGAGGGGGTTCGACCGAGCATGCGCACGTACCGGGCGGAACGAGGCGCGAAGCTGATCTGGTCGGTTCCGCCGTCGCCGACGCCCGACTGTCCGGCCAGGGCGACGGACCCCTGTTCGCCGGTGAAGGTACGGGTGCCGGTGAGCCCGGGTACGCCGGGCATGTCCAGGTTGAACAGGGTGAACGTGCCCTCGTCGGCACCGGTGCCGGTGGTGGCGTACACGACCGTTCCGGTGGGCAGCGTGGCGTATCCGGCGGTGCCGCCGGCGACGCGGAGCACTGTCGCGGTGGCGTCGAGGCCGTCGCGGGCCACGGTGTACGCGGCGGAGGTGCGGCCGAGGACCGGCGCGGACTGCCTCGGCAGCAGCGAGGCGGCCCGGGTGTCGAACAACCAGTTGTCGTGGGCGGGGGCCCACTGGAACGAGACGAATCCGGTCTTGCTGACCGCGGCGGCGAAGGCGGCCGCACTCTGTTGGGCGGTCAGCCCGGCCTGCGACCCGAAGTCCCGGGTGCCCGCCGCCGCCGCGAAGAACGTGGTGCTGGTGACCGGCTGGACCACGCCGCCGTTGGCTGCTCGCCAGGCATGGAAGAGGTAACTGATGGCGATCTCGGCCCGGGCTTCGGGCTCGTACTTCGGCTCGCCGCTGAACTTGGTGAGCCGATTCTCGGGCGGGTAGTTCAGGTAGGGCATCAGCCGCTCGGCGAGGTCCGCCTCGGCCCGGGCGGCATGCCGGTCGCCCTGGACCTGCGCGAGGAAGGCGAGCGGCAGGACGTCACGGCCGTACAGGTGGTAGCGGTCCGCGACCATCGGCATGAAGGGCTCGCCGGCATCGCTGGCCAGCAGCCGCATGGTCCGCCACAGTTGGTCGCCGTTGGGCTGCCGGGACAGTGCCTCGGGGAGCGGTTGGCCGGCGGTCAGGAAGTGCGCCGCGGTCCGACCCGCGGTGCGCCACAGTTCCTCCTGGTAGTGCGGGCCGAAGGAGCCGTGGTTCTCGACGAGGAACGTGTCGTGGATGTTGTGGGCGGTGTTCCAGTCGGCGACCGCCCGACCGTCGACGAGGGCGGGGTTGGCCCGGTCGGCTGCCGGCAGTCCACTCGCGTTGAGCGTCCACATCGAGAATCGCTCGCGCCACGCCGCGGCGGCGGGGTCGTCCGTCGCCCAGGCCAGGCCGGGCGCGATCGCCTGGGCGTAGACCCCCATCTCCTCGAGCTTGGTGTCACCGACCCAGCCACCGGTGAGGCCGTTCGGTGTCCAAGCGCCACTGAGCGGGTCGTTACCGGTGCCGAGAGAGTGGGCGTACGCGGCCTGCCCACGGGCGATGCGGTCGACGTTGTTGCGGGTCACCACGTCCAGTTCGGACCAGAGCAGTCGGGCGGCCAGGACGAAGTACAGCTCGAAGGTGCTGTCCCAGAACAGCTGCCGGCCCCACTCGGTGCCGCCGGCGAGCCGGTTGGTGGCCGCGAACCGGCGGATGGTGGCGACGGTACGGGCGTGCAGGGTGTCCCGGTCGATGCCTGCTGCCGCCGGGTCGTACCCGGGCGAGATGAGCAGGACCGCGTTACCGAGGACGACCGCGAACCGGAAGTCCGCGAGGCGGTACGCGTTGATCGCCGGATCCCACTGCTCCTCGGCCCATCGGGTGTGGGCCAGCAGCAGCGCGTGGTAGGTGCTGGCAACCGGGCCGGTGGCAACGGCCGGTGACGTGGCGGTGGTTGGCGCGGCCTGGGCGGCGGCGGGTCGGGCGATGGCGAGTCCCGCGCCGACGGCGCCGCCAAGGATGAGGAGCCGCCGCCTGCTCAACTCGAATTCGGATATACGCATGGCGGTCCTTCGGTGTGACAACGTTGTCAGCCCAGCCTCCGATGATCGTTTCCCGATGTCAAGACCAACGCGTTACCTCAGGCCCCCACCGCGCCCTCATCGTTGATCATGAAGTTGTTGCTCCCCGCCTCGGCGTGTCGGGGCAATAACTTCATGATCGACGAGGGCTGGGGTCGGGCGGCGCTTCGCCAGGAGCGCGGTCAGGAGCAGGAGGGCCAGGGCGGCCAGCAGCACCACCGGGCCGATCAGATCCAGGGCGTCGGCCAGGGCTCGCTGGACCTGGGCGGCCACCCGGATGACCGGGTCGTGCAGCGCGTCGCGGCGGCCGGCGGCGAGGCGCAACTCGTACCAGCCGTACCAGCCGACGTAGCAGCCGGTGACCAGCAGCACCAGGCCACTGAGGCGAGGCACCAGCGCGCCGGCGACGCGCAGCCGGGCCACCAGGCCGTCGCGCACCAGCGCCACCCCGAGCGCGGCGACCGCGACCACCAGACCCATCCCGAGGGCGTACGCGCCGAACAGCGCCAACCCCTGACCGGTCGAGCCGGCCTGGAGGCTGGTCACCACGATGGCCAGGAACGGTGCGATGGCGCAGCCGAGCGACGCCAGCGCGTACGCGGCGCCGAACAGCACCATCGACGGCCAGGAGCGGGTCAGCCGAGGCGCCCGGGCCGACCAGCCGGGGGCGGGCAGCCGCCGACCGGCCAGCAACCAGCAGCCGGCCACCACCAGCAGCACGCCGAGCGCCACGGTCAGCCACGGCAGCCGAGGCCGCAACCAGCCGGCCAGCGGTGCCAGCGCCAGGCCGAACGCGCCGAACACCAGCACGTACCCCACTGTCAGCCCGGCCGCCGCGGTGAGCGCGCGGCCGACCGCGCCGCGGGTGTCCGACGTCCCGGCGACCAACAGCGAGAGGTACGCGGGCAGCAACGCGAAGCCGCACGGGTTGACAGCGCCGAGCATGCCGGCGGTCAGCGCGAGCAGCAGAGTGGCGGTCACGCCCCGGCCAGTGCGGCGACCTTGGCGGTGAGCGCCTCACCGTCCAGGAAGCCGTGGTGCACGACGGCGCCGTTCCGGTCGATGATCACGAAGATGCTCTGCTCGGTCACCTTGAACCGCTTCCAGAGCGCGCCCTTGGCGTCCTCGATCTGCGGCGTCCCGCCGAGGTCGAACTCGGTGACGAACTCCTTCATGGCTTTCCGCTCGCCCAGCCCGGCGACGCCGACGATCGGCACGGTGTCCCGGTATCGGGGTTCGATCTCGGCCACCGTCCAGGCCTGACTGGCGCAGGTGGCGCACCAGGGCGCCCAGAACCACAGCACCACCGGCTTGCCGGCGAGCCGTGCCGCGTCGAACGCCGCCCCACCGAGCGTGGTCCCGGTGAAGCGCAGCACGTCCGGGACCCGCGCCGCAGCGGCCGACGGCGCACCGGTCGGCGTGGGCGCTACCCCGGTCGGTGCGGATGACGCACCGGTCGAGGTGGACGGCGCACCGGTCGAGGCCGGGGCCGATCCGGCGGCGGCGGGCCCACCCGGCGCGGTGCCGGTACAGGCGGCGACACCGAACAGGGCCAGTACCAGCGCCCCGGCGGCGGCGACCCGGCGGCACTGCCCGGCTCTTCTCCACGCCCTGCTGATCCGCATCCGCTTCTCCGTTCCGGTCCGGAAGGGACCCCTGCTGGGCCTGACGCTTGGCTATTCGGCCTTGGCGAGCCGGAGAGCCAACTCCGGGCAGACCTTGACCGCCTTCAGCGCGCCCTCGCGCAGCCAGGTCGGCACGGGGGTGGCCGGGAAGGCCGGATATCCGTTCGCGTCGAGCCGGATGAAGTCCGGTACGACGTGCGCGCAGAGGCCGTGCCCGTCGCAGCGGGACCAGTCCAGGGTGAGCTTCTGCGGGTTCGCGTCGGGTGCGCCCGGCAGCCCCATCATGCCCTTGACCCGTCGGCCACAGCCGTCGCCGGTGCTGTGCAGCCGCAAATCCTCGACGAAGACCTCGATCGCGGAGAGCGCAAACCGGGCGGTGCCATCGGGGTGACTGCATGCGCCCCGGCCCTTCACCTCACCGGCGGCGGCGCGCACCACGTCCGCCGGTTGGCTGCCGGCCACGGCCAGGTCCACCGCTCGGGCCAGATCCGGCAGGCCCATCTTGCACGGCCCGCACTGGCCGGCGGACTCACCGGCCAGGTAGCGCACCACCTGGGCGGCCTCACCGAGCGGGCAGGTGTCGACGCCGAGCGGGACGATGATGCCCGCGCCCAGGGTGCCGCCGACAGCGGCCAGGCCCTTGCGGGAAACCTCGGCCTTCTCCGCCGCCTCCGGGGTGATCCACTTGCCGTGGTAGCCACCCATCAGAATGCCCTGGACGTCCGGCACCTCGCACAGGTCGAGCACGTCGCGCAGCGGCATGCCGGCGGTGCACTCCACCACGGCCGGTCGGCCCGCCGCGCCGGTGACCGTGAGCAGCACGGTGCCCGGCTCGTCGTCGGTGCCGAGCGCCGCGTACTCGTACGGGCCCAGTCGGGCGCCGATGGCGAGCTGGGCGAACGTCTCGGCGTTGGACAGCAGGGTGGGCAGGCCACTGACCCCGGAGTCACTGGAGCGTTTCTTGGTGCCCGGCGGGATGTGCGGCAGCCCGTTGATGCCGTTGACGAGTGCGCCGCCCTCGCCGGAGATGAACCGGTGCGGCACTGTGACGATCGTCGTCTGCACCGGCATCCGGCGCTCGTCGAGCGCGTCCATCAGTGAGTCCCGGCCGACCCCGTCGTCCGCCACGCCGATCACGATCTCGTCGGCGTCCAGCGCGTACGCGGCCAGCGCCGCCCCGTCCAGGATCAGGTGCGGGGCGCGGGTCAGCAGCACCTTGTCCTTCCAGCTGGCCGGCTCCCCCTCGGTGGCGTTGACCACCACCACGGCGGCGAGGTCCTGCCGCTCGCAGGACTCCAGCACGGCGCGCATCTTGCGGGCGAACGGGAACCCCGCCCCGCCCTTGCCCTTGAGCTGCATGCCCTCGGCGAGCTGGAGCAGCTGCGCGGGCTCCATCGGGCCGATCGGTCCGTGCACCTCCTCGTGCGCGCGCAGGTCGAGTCGGCCGTACTCGGCGAAGCCGGCGGTGAGCCGGGGCTCGCCCACACAGGCGACAGGCGGCACGGCGGTCCGCATCACTTCGCCTCACCCCGCAGCCCGGCCCAGTACGCCCCGTCCACCGCGTCGGCGCTGGCCTTGCGGCGCTTGGACTTGCCCTCGCCGGCGGCCCGCTTGGCGCGGCGGGACGCCAGGTCGACGAGGGTCGGGGTGTCGTCGACGGGCGGCGCCACCTCGTCCGGCATGTACCGGGCCGGCGGACGCCAGTAGTCCGGCTCCTCGGGCAGGTCGTCGTCGGCGCTGTGCCGGCCGCTGCCGCTGCGCGGCGCCGACGAGATCGGGCTGCTGGAGACCGGGCCGGCGGAGATCGGCTCGTCGGCCTGCCAGCGGCGCGGGCTGTCCCAGGGCTCCTCGGGCTCGTCGAGGGCCGGCAGCGGCGGCGACGAGTAACGGCTGCCGTCGTCCTCGCTGCGGGACCGGCGACGGGACCGCTCGGCGGCCGGCTCCTCGGCGCGACGCCGTCCGGTCGGCACGGCCTCGTCGCGGGTACGCGAGGCGCGCCGCCGGGTCACCGGCTCGACCTCCTCCTCGTCGCGTCGACGGGTGTCGGTCTCCTCCACGCTCCGGCGGGCCGACCGGCGGGTCGTCGACTCCTCCTCGGCACGTCGGCCGCGCGAGGAGCGTTCGGTCTCGGCGCGGGCGGCCGGCTCCTCCTCCCGCCGACGGCGGCTCGGCCGGGCCGGCTCGACCAGGGAACCGGGCTCGGGCACCACCGGGACGGTGAACCGTTCCGGGTCGCGGCGCGCGGCCGGCGCGGCCCAGGTGGCGGTGGTGGTGTCCGCCCAGGCGGGACGCTTCTCGGGGGCCTTCGGGCGTCGGCCCAACCCGGCCAGCAGCGACCTGGCGGTCTTCGCCTCCTCGGCCCGGCCGGCCATCACCGCGTTGCGCACCGCTGCCTGGTGCTGCTCGCGGCTGCGCCGACCGATGCTGACCGAGAACCGGACCAGCAGGGCCAGCACCACCAGCAGAACGCAGGCCAGGTAGCTGAACATCACCCAGGGCGCCGCGGCCCGACCCGCGTTGAGGCCGTGCACGATGGCGAAGGGCCAGGCCAGGTACGCGACGGAGTGCATGGCCCGCCACACCCACTTCGGACCGACGCCGGCGAAGCGGGCGCGGATGATGCCGGTCCAGATCACGCTGACCATCAGCAGCGCCGCCACAGTGCCGAGCCCGATGTAGAGCCCCCGGCCGCCGACGAACGGGACCAGCGCGTCGGTCGGCGCCGCCCGCCCGGTAGCGATCTTGGTGAGAACGTGGAAGCCGAGCCCGGCCACGCCCAGCACGCCGGTGGCCCGGTGCGCCGACTGCATCAGCACCCGGTGCGGGATGCGCAGCACCAGCCGATCGGTGGCGAGCAGACCGAGCATCACGGTGAGACTCAACGACACCAGGGAGATGACCCCGGCGAAGAACTCGGTGAAGAAGAAGCCGTACGCGTACGCCGACTGACCGACGCCGGTCAGCATGATCGCCGCCCAGAGCGCGGCGAGAGCCGACGCGATCAGCAGGGCGACCCCCGACCGTGACGGGGCGCGCACCCCCCGACTGCTGGCGCTGGTCCGGACCTTCGCCGCCTTCATGTCCTGCTGTGCCCGGGCCATCTGCTCCTCGATCGTCTCGCGGCGGCGTACCACCGGCCGACCCCTGCTCCCCCATCCAGTACGGACCGGCGGGGCGCGCGGATCACCTGGGGAAGAAATTTCTGGGCCGACATCGAACCGAGGGGCGCGGTCGTGCGTTCCCCCCGCCTCCTTCGACCGATCAGGACAGTGACGAATACCCATGCATTGACAGTCGTCGCAACACGCTTGTAACCTTTCAGCAATTTTCAGTCAGGTTTGCAAGATCTTGGCAAGTCGGACCTCCCCACCGCACCACCACCCCCGCTCCCGTCAGGAGTCCCCATGCACCGACGTCGGCGCGGCTCGGCGCTCCTCGCCCTCGGCCTGATCGCCAGCCTGCTCGTCCCCACCGCCGTGACGGCACCCCCGGCCGTCGCCGCCCCGTCCGGCGGCAAGAAGGTCATCGTCCAGCTCTTCGAGTGGAACTGGCCCTCGGTGGCCAGCGAGTGCCAGAGCACCCTCGGCCCCAAGGGCTACGGCTACGTGCAGGTCTCGCCCCCGCAGGAGCACGTACGGGGCAACGAGTGGTACATGGCGTACCAGCCGGTCAGCTACCGGATCGAGTCCCGCAAGGGCACCCGGGCCCAGTTCCAGTCGATGGTGAACACCTGCCACGCGGCCGGGGTCAAGGTGATCGTCGACGCCGTGATCAACCACATGTCCGGTCAGGCCAACGGCGGCACCGGCTGGGCCGGGTCGTCCTACTCGCACTACGACTATCCGGGCATCTACCAGACCCAGGACTTCCACCACTGCGGGCGCAACGGCGGCGACGACATCGCCAACTACAACGACCGGTACGAGGTGCAGAACTGTGAACTGGTCAACCTCTCCGACCTGAAGACCGAGTCGGACTACGTCCGTACGAAGATCGCCTCGTACCTCAACGACCTGCTCTCGCTCGGCGTCGACGGCTTCCGGCTGGACGCCAGCAAGCACATGCCGGCCGCCGACATCGCCGCCATCAGGAGCAAGCTGTCCCGCTCCGCGTACATCGTGCAGGAGGTCATCCACGGTGCCGGCGAGCCGGTCCAGCCGAGCGAGTACACCGGCAACGGCGACGTGCACGAGTTCCGCTACGGCAAGGACCTGGCCCGGGTGTTCCGCTCCGAGCGGTTGGCGTACCTGCGCAACTTCGGCGAGGGCTGGGGGCACCTGCCCACCGGCCCGGCCTCGGTGTTCGTGGACAACCACGACACCCAGCGCGACTCCGGTGGGGTGCTGACCTACCGCGACCGGGGCATCTACGCGCTGGCGAACGCCTTCATGCTGGCCTGGCCGTACGGCTCTCCGACCGTCATGTCCAGCTACACCTTCAGCAACCGGGATGCCGGCCCCCCGTCGGACGGCGCCAACAAGACGCTCAACGCCACCTGTTACTCCGGCTGGGAGTGCGAACACCGCTGGCCGGTGATCGCCAACATGGTCGGCTTCCGCAACGCCACCGAGGGCGCGGGAGTGGCCAACTGGTACGACAACGGCAACAACCACATCGCGTTCAGCCGCAGCGGCAAGGGCTTCCTCACCGTCAACGACGAGGACGCCGCGATGAACGGCCGCTCCTACTACACGGGGTTGCCCGCCGGTCGGTACTGCGACGTCATCCACGGCACCTACGCGGGTGGGACGTGCAGCGGTCCGGTGATCACGGTGGACGGTAACGGCTGGTTCGCGGCGAACGTGCCGGCGCACGACGCGGTGGCCATCCACATCGGCGCACGGGTCTGACGCGATCGGGGCCTTCGGACGGCGGGTCTCGCCGAACCGGGGGCCCCGAAGCATCCGCCACCATAGAGTGGTTTCGTGCCGTTTGACCGAAACACTCCGTACCGCCGTCGCGGCGTCTGGGTGGCCGCCGCGATCGGCGTACCCGCGCTGCTGGTGACCGCGCTGCTGGTCGGCCAGGCCCTCACCCCGAGCTCGACGGCCCCCGACGACCGCGACGTGGCGGTGGCCGACCCGACGCCGAGCAGTGTGGAGCAGAGCCCGGAGGAGTCGATCCCCCCGGCCGCGCCCGCCCCGGACGGGCTGCCGGTGGTCGACTACGACCCCGCACCCGGGGGGTTCCCGGCCGACCCGGCCACCATGGACGTCACACCGCTGGCCGACGGCGCGCACCCGACCAGACGGATCGCCGCGTACGACGCACCCGGCGGTCGACCGCGCGCCTTCCTCGAACCGACCATCCGCGGCGTCGAGCTGACCATGCCGATCGCCCAGCGACGCGCCGGCTGGACGGCCGTCCTGCTGCCCTCGGCCAACCGCCGACTCGCCTGGCTGCCGCCCGGCGGCTTCGAGACGGTGCCGCTGCGCGACCAGATCGTGGTGGAACGCAAGGTCCACCGGCTCACCTGGTACCGGGCCGGCAAGGCGGTGCGCTCCTGGGAGGTCAGCCTCGGCCAGTCCGGCCAGGAGACCCCGCTGGGGCGGACCTTCATCCTGGGCCGCACCCCACCGCCGGAGGAGGTCTACGGCGGGGTGGACATCTACGCCCTCGGGTCGGTGCCCGACGACCCCGAGTCGGTGCCGTCCGGGCTGCGCGGCGCGCACATCGGGGTGCACACCTGGCACAACGACGACGAGCTGGGCGAGAACACCACCAACGGCTGCATCCGGCTGACCCGCAGCGGTCAGCGGGAACTGCTCGCCGAGGTCCGCCCTGGCAGCAGCGTCGTCGTCGTCGACCAACTGGCCGCCCCACCGCCGACCGCCTGAGCCCCGGCGCGCACGGTCACTCGCCGAGCAGCCAGCCATTCTGCTCGGCGACCCGGATCGCGTCGGCCCGGTTACGGGCACCGGTCTTGCCGATCGCCGCCGACAGGTGGTTGCGTACCGTCCCCTCGGACAGGTGCAACGCCCTGGCCAGGTCGGCGACGCTGCCACCGCCCCGGGCCGTGCGCAGCACCTCGGTCTCCCGCTCGGTCAGCGGGCTGAGCCCGGCGGCCAGCGTCTCCGCGGCCAGCGTCGGGTCGACCACCCGCAGGCCGGCGTACACCCGGCGGACCGCGTCGGCGAGCTGCCGGGCCGGGGTGTCCTTGACCACGAAACCGCTCGCACCGGCCTCCATGGCCCGACGCAGGTAGCCGGGCCGACCGAAGGTGGTCACCACGAGGACCCGGCAGGTCGGCAGCGGCTCGTCGAGCACCATCAGGTCCGGGTCGGGCAGCAGGGCCAGGGCGAAGCGCAACCGCTGCTGCTGACCGCCCGAGCAGCGCCCGACCACCCGATCGGCGATGTCGGTGATACCGGCCCGCTCCAGCACCTCCGCCACCGGGCGGGTGTGCCGGTAGAAGTGCGCGGTCATCCGCACCGTCTCGCCCACCGTGAGGTCCTTGAGCAGACCACCGGTCTGGAGTACGGCGGCGACGCGACCTCGGGCCACCGCGTCGTCAGGAGTGCCACCGAGGACGCGGACGGTGCCCGAGTCCGGGCGGGACAACCCGAGCAGCATGTCGATGGTGGTGGTCTTGCCCGCGCCGTTCGGGCCGAGGAACGCCACCACCTCGCCGGGCTGCACCCGAAGGCTCAACCCGTCGACAGCGGTGACCGCGCCGAAGCTCTTGGTGAGGCCGTCCAACTCGACAGCCGGATGCGTACTGGTCATGCCAGTCATGCTCCGGCGGCGCGTGCCCCGATGCCCGGAGCGGTCGTCACGCTCCGGCCGTGACATTTGTCAGGGGGCCCGGCACCACGGAGAGTGACCTCCGTGCGAGCCAACACCGAAACGAGCGTGATGTCCCTGAGTCATCATGATGTCCCTGAGTCATCACGCTCACTGCCACATCCGCCCGCGAGCGCGACCCGCCGAGTCGACAGCCGGCGGAGGCATTCCCGGCGCGGCAGCGGGTAACCGCCGGGCCGAAGCCGCGACACCGGGAGGACACGATGGGTGCCACGCCGCAGGGTCAGCTCGACACGATCGTGCTGATCCACGGGCTCTGGATGACGCCGCGCAGCTGGGAGGGGTGGGCCCAGCGCTACACCGAACGCGGCATGCACGTCATCGCCCCCGCCTGGCCCGGCATGGACCGGTCCGTGGAGCAGTTGCGCGACGACCCCGGCCCCATCGCCGAGCAGAGCATGGCCACCATCGTCGCGCACTACGACAAGATCATCCGGGCGCTGCCCCGACCGCCGATCATCATGGGTCACTCGTTCGGCGGCCTGTTCGCCCAGGTCCTCGCCGACCGGGGTCTCGGCGCGGCAGTGGTGGGGGTGCATCCCGCGGCGATCAAGGGGGTGCTCAAGGTGCCGCTGAGTCAGCTCCGCTCGGGCTTCCCGATCCTGCGCAGCCCCGCCAACCGCAGCAAGGCCGTCCCGTTCAGCCAGGACGACTTCGCCTACACCTTCGGCAACACGATGAGCCGCGAGGAGTCCGACCGGGCCTGGCAGCGCTACGCCGTCCCGGGCGCTGGCCGGGTCTTCTTCGAGGGCGCCTTCGCCAACGTCGACCCGCGCTCACCCGCCCGGGTCGACGTCGGGCGCACCGACCGGGCCCCGCTACTGCTGATGGCCGGCGAGGCCGACCACGTGGTGCCGGCGTCGGTGGTCCGCGCCAACGCCGGGCTCTACCAGAAGTCCCGCGCCCTCACCGCGTACGAGCAGTTCCCCGGCCGGTCACACTTCACCGTCGGCCAACCCGGCTGGGAGCCGATCGCCGACTACGCGCTGGACTGGGCGCTGCGCGCGGCGGCCCTGCCCCGCGAGGCGACCATCGCCAGCGAAACCCCCCGCCGCTGACCCTCGGCCTCCAAGATCAGGCAAGACCACGCTGGCGGTGCCGCATGTCGGCGTCCTGGCGGGGTACCTCTGTGCGATGAGGGCCAGTTTCCGGCTTGGCCGGGTCGCGGGGGTGCCGGTCGGTGTCAACTGGAGCGTGCTGGTCATCTTCGCGCTGATCGCGTGGGGGTTGGCCGCGAACCAGTTCCCGCGTTCGTACCCGGACCGCTCACCCGTGGCGTACGCCCTCGCCGGCCTGGCCGCGGCGGTGGTCTTCTTCGTCGGCCTGCTCGCCCACGAGGTGTCGCACGCGGTGGTGGCCAAACGCAACGGCCTGGAGGTCGACGGCATCACGCTGTGGCTGTTCGGCGGCGTGGCCGAGTTGCGGGGCGAGCCGCGTGACCCGGGCGCGGAGTTGCGCATCGCCGGCGTCGGCCCGCTGGTCAGCCTGCTGATCGGGGCGTTCTTCGGTGCCATCGCTGCGTTGCTGGCGCTGGCCGGGCAGGGCGGGCTGCTGTTCGGGGCGGTGGCCTGGTTGGCGGGGATCAACGTACTGCTGGCCGTCTTCAACGTGTTGCCGGCCGCGCCCCTGGACGGCGGCCGGTTGCTGCGCGCCGCGGTATGGAAGGCCACTGGCGACCGGACCCGGGCGTCGGTGGTCGCCGCTCGGGCCGGCTGGGTGCTGGGCGTGCTGCTGATCGGCCTGGGGTTGTGGCAGTTCCTGTCCGGCGTCGGTTTCGGCGGGCTCTGGTTGGCGCTGATCGGCTGGTTCCTGATCGGCGCGGCCGGCATGGAGGAGCGACAGGCCCGCACCGGCACCGCGTTGCGCGGGATCCGGGTGGGCGACGTGATGACCCCGCAGCCGCAGACCGCCTCGGCGCAGATGACTGTCGCGGACTTCGTCGACCACTACCTGTTCGCGTACCGGCATTCGGCGTTGCCGCTGACCGAGGACGGCCGGCCGACCGGGCTGGTCACCGTCGACCGGGTGCGGGGCGTACCGCCGGAGCGGCGGGCGTCGACCACGCTGGCCGAGGTCGCCTGTCGAGCCGACGATCTGGTGCTGGCGCAGCCCGGTGAACAGCTCAACGACCTGCTCCCCCGGCTCTCCGAGTGCGCCGACGGCCGCGCCCTGGTGGTGACCGAGGACGGCCACCTGACCGGCATCGTCTCCCCCAGCGACATCAGCCGCGCCGTCCAACGCAGCACCCTGGTTGGCCAGGGCGGTCAGCG
Source organism: Micromonospora sp. NPDC047756 (assembly GCF_055587245.1). Taxonomy (NCBI): domain Bacteria; kingdom Bacillati; phylum Actinomycetota; class Actinomycetes; order Micromonosporales; family Micromonosporaceae; genus Micromonospora; species Micromonospora sp. NPDC047756. Next base: position 164,367 of record NZ_JBVJGQ010000010.1, on the reverse strand, counting down.
GGGGAAGTAGCGGTCCAGGGCCGCGGTGCGGAACGTGCCCTTCGGGTCGAGGTCGGCCAGGAGCGCGGCGAAGTCGGCGTAGCGCGGGTAGCGGGCGGCCAACTCGGCCGGGTCGGTGACGAAGACCTTGCCCCAGTGCGGGCGGGGCGCGAAGGGCGCCAGCCGCTCCTCCACGGCGGCCACCACGGGCAGCACCGCCGCAGTGTCGTCGACCCAGGTGAAGTGCAGTACGAAGCTGTCCCGCCGGTGGTTCGGGCTCAGCCACAGCTCGTCGGCCGCCACCGTCCGGAGCTCGGACACCAGCAGCACCGGGGCGATCAGGTCCGCCACGTCGTCCAGGGCGGCGAGCGCGTCCGCCGCCGCCGTACGCGCGACGTGGTACTCGGACTGCAGTTCGTCGCCGCTGCTCGGGGTGAAGCCGAGCTTGAAGTGCGGCAGCCGCTCGTGCCACGGGCCCGGCTCGCCGAGCTGCGGCGTGCAGTTCTCCGCCGGCATCCCGAGCACCGGGTGCCGGGGCTGGTCGGCCGGCGTGGTGCCCAGCCAGTCCGCCGGGGGTGGCGGCTCGTCGGCGACCTGCTTGCGCCACACCTCGCGCAGTCGGGGCGTACGGAAGTCGGTGAAGAGACTCACGCTGTACGCCGAGCCGAGCGCCTCGTCCAACGCCGTCCGGTCCAGATCGAGGCGTACGTACTGGCGCAGCGCGAAGGTCGGTACGACGTCCAGGGTGACCCGGGTGACCAGGCCGAGCGCGCCGAGCCCGACCACCATGCCGGCGAACGTGTCGGTATCGCGGTCGACCCGGAGCAGGTCGCCGTCGGCGGTGACCAGTTCCAGGCCGGCGACCGCGCTGGCCAGGTTGCCGTGGGTCTGGCCGGAGCCGTGGGTGGCGGTGGCCACCGCTCCGGCCACCGAGATGTGCGGCAGCGAGGCGAGGTTCGCCAGCGCGTACCCCTGGGTGTGCAGTTGTCGGGCGACGTCGCCGTAGCGCATCGCGCCGCTCACGGTGACCTGCCCGCGCTCGTGGTCCACCTCGACGACCGGGGGCAGCCCGGCGAGACTGACCAGGTCACCGTCGGTGTCGCCGAGACGGTTGAAGGAGTGTCCGCTGCCCACCGCCCGGATCCGGCTGCTGCCGGCGACGAGCCGGCGCAGTTCGTCGACGGAGGTGGGGCGGTGGAACGCCGTCGCGGCGTACCGCACGTTGCCGGCCCAGTTGCGGCGCGGAACGTCAGTGCTCGACGCGGTGTGCGGTCCCTGCGCGGTCATGTGGCGGTCTCCCGATCGGTGCTCTGGTGGTCGGCCAACGCGGCGACGAGGGCACCCAGAACGGTATCCGTCTCGGATGTGTTGTAGCCACGCTGGGCGATCGGCAGACCGGCCCTGGTGGCGCGTTCGATCTCCCCGCGGGCCGCCTTCCGGGCTGACGTGTCCCCGGACATCAGCGCGTCCTGGCCGCGTCGGATCAACCGGTCGACCCGGTCCATCTGGTAGCCACGCAGACCGATCATGAACTCCGGTGCCTCGAAGGCGGCGCGGCGCACCGCGAGCAGGTCGACGAACCGGTCGCCGGCATAGCGGGTCAACGCGGCCGACACCTGCTCGGGCTGCTCCCGGACCTGGTCGAGGACGAGCAACTCGATGGCCGGGCGACCGTCGGACGGGTGGCGCGCCGTCACCAGCTCACGGGGCACACCCTGCACAGGAACCAGTAACAGTCGCGGCGGTTTCGCGTAGCCGTCGCGTCGGGGCGGCTCGTCGAGGACCAGCGTGTCGACCTCGTCCCACCGGATCTCCCGGCGCAGGCCGGGACGCCGGATGCTGAGCCCTTCCGAGTGGATCCTGAACCGGAACGGCCGCATCGCGCTGACCAGCGCCACCGCGCCGAGCGCGATCGCCCCCACCGCGATGATCGTCCGTAGCAGGGCGCCGTCGCTGGGATAGACCAACAGAAGCACCCCACCGAGTACGCACACCGAGGCGAGCACACGGGCCCCCCGATTCCGGCGCAGTTCCACGCTCGGACCCCCGTTTCATGACCGTGGCGTCGGTCCCGACATCTTCCGCCAGACCGGGCACCAGGGACACCGGTCGATCGGGCACGGTTGTTCTCGTCGTCGTCGGGGAACCCTACGCCCATGAGCAGCTACCGTGATCCGGCCGCACGAGGCGACGTCTTCCCCTCCGAGGAGGAGCTGGACCCGACCGGCACCGAGGTCGAGCAGGCCAGCGCGCCGCCGGCCGGCGGGTTGTCGAGCCACCCGTCGCCAACGCCCGGTCCTCGGCCCACACCGGCGCCCGCGCCCGCCCCGACGCCGGTGCCGGCACCCGGCCCGCCGCCGCGCGCTCCGGGCGCACAGTCGATCGTGACGCGTCACCTGGACGGCTCGGTGGAGGTGGTCACCGACCTCGACGGTGACGGCGTCGCCGACGTCGTCCAGATCGACGTGGACGGTGACGGGATCCCGGATATCACCTACGTGGACAGTGACCGCGACGGGCGGCTGGACACCGTGCTGGGTGACCCGAGCGCGGTCGGGACGGGTCTGCACCGGGCCTGACCGGCAGCGTCGTCGGACGGCCACCCGACCGACTCAGAGCTTCGCCATCACCTCGCCGGCGACCAGCTCCAGGTGCTCCAGGTCGCTGAGGTCGAGCACCTGAAGGTAGAGCCGCTCGCTGCCGATCTCCGCGTACCGGCCGATGGTGTCCAGCACCTCGGCGGGCGTTCCGGCCAGACCGTTGGCCCGCAGCTCGTCCGGATCGCGACCGATGGCGGCAGCCCGGCGGGCCACCTCGGCGTCGTCGCGCCCGCAGCAGAGCACCAGGGCGTTGGACCAGACCATCTCGGCCGGGTCCCGACCGATCTCGACGCAGGCCGCGCGCACCCGGTCGAACTGCGCGGCGGTGTCCGGCACCGAGGCGAACGGCAGGTTGAACTCGTCCGCGTAGCGGGCGGCCAGCCGAGGGGTGCGCTTCGCGCCCGTACCGCCGAGCAGGATCGGAGGACGGGGCTGCTGCACGGGCTTGGGCAGGGCCGGCGAGTTCCGGACCGGGTAGTACCGGCCGTCGTGGTCGAACCGCTCCCCCGGGGGCGTGGCCCAGAGCCCGGTGATGACGGCGAGCTGCTCCGCCAGCCGGTCGAACCGCTCGCCCAGCGGCGGGAACGCGATGCCGTACGCGCTGTGCTCCTCGGCGTACCAGCCGGTGCCGATGCCCAGTTCCACCCGGCCGCCGCTCATCTGGTCGACCTGCGCGACCGTGATCGCCAGCGGGCCGGGCAGCCGGAAGGTGGCGGCGGTCATGAGCGTGCCGAGCCGGATGCGGCTGGTCTCGCGGGCCAGGCCGGCGAGCGTGGTCCACGCGTCGGTGGGGCCGGGCTCGCCGCTCACGTCCCCCATCTTCAGGTAGTGGTCGGACCGGAAGAACGCGCCGTAGCCGGCGTCCTCGGCGCAGCGGGCGACGGCGAGCAACTGGTCGTAGCTGGCACCCTGCTGGGGCTCGGTGAAGATCCGAAGTTCCATGATCCGAGCATAGGGTTCCCCGGTCGGCCCGATCGGCGGGATGCCGACCGGGCCGCCGGTGTCACTCACACGTACGGCCGCTTGGCGTACGCCTCGCGGAGCGCGGTCAACCCGACCGCCTTCGGCACCAGGGTGCCCCAGCCGGAGTTGAAGTAGTTGGTGCGCACGATCCGTGGTCCTCGCTCGGCGTTGAGCTGGGCGATCGCCGGCGGGACGGTGGCGATCCAGGCGGCCTGGTTCGGAATCTCGGCGACCCTGACGCCCCACTCCGCGATGATCACCGGTCGGGACAGCGCCACCGGGCCGAGATCCGCGACCGCCCAGTCCTTGGTGCGCCGAAACCGGGCCAGCGCGGTGTGGCTGGCGCTGGTGCCGTACACGTTCCACTGGAGGTAGTCGAGGCGGGACATCAGCGCCTCCGGGTGGGTGCGCTGGAAGCATTCCCGGTCGAAGCCGCCCAACCCGACCGAGAAGGTCGTCCCGGTGGGCAGGGTCCGGGCCTTGAACCACGTCAGGATGTAGTTCATCGCCTGCACCGCGCGAGCGTCCGACTCGGCCCAGGTGTACGCCTTCCCGTCCTCGGTGGTGCCGAACTCGTGATCGGTGTCCAGTTCCGAGGCGAGTTGGATGTTCACCCCGAAACCGAGCGACCGGTACTGCGACAGGGCGCGGGCGAACAGCCCGTCGCACTGCCCCTTGATCACCTGGTTGTACCCGTACGCCCTCGGCCAGGTGGTGCCGGATCGCTGCTGAATGGTCATCGACGGGGCCGGCACCGTGTAGCTGACGCCATCCACAGTGAAGCTCTGCGGGCCATAGTTCGGGGCGCCGTAACTCTTCAGCTCCAGGACCATGTTCATCTGCACACCAGCCTTACCCAGGTTGACCAACCAGGGCCGGTTGTAGCCGGGGAAGATGTAGCCGTCGGCGAAGCTGCGGTACTGGGTGAGCGACCGGAAGTTGCCGCCGGTCATGTCGGCGGTCGGGTCGGCGCCCCCGGAGAGGTAGTAGCCGCCGAGCACGGGTTGACTCAGGCTGTAGTCGGCGGCTGCCGTCGCGGTGTTGCCGGCGGCGTCGCGGACCTGGACGGTGACCCGGGGCATCACGCCACCGACCGATACACGGCCACGGAGCCGTTGTCGGAGACCCGGGTCCAGGTACGTCCGGAGTTGTCGGTGACGGTCACTGTGAGCGGGTCGATGACCGCCGTGACCTTGACCGGCGCGCTGCTGTTGCCCTGCGCGTCGGTGACCACGATGGTGACGGTCAGCGGTTTGGTGTCGGCGTCTGAGTAGGTGACGGTCAACAGCATCTGGTCACCCGGCGCGAAGACGGATGCGTTCAGGGCTGCGGTTGCTGTGGGAGCGGCCATGTCGGGCCCTTTCTTGCTCGGTCGCCGGGCCTCGGCGCGCGGTCGAGCGACGCCGGACCCCGACGGGGTCCACAGTGCGAAAGGCCGGCGGGGCACGGGGACGGTGGGCACGACCGGCGGACGGCGCTGCCTGACTGCCGATGGTGCTGACGTCCTTGTCCCGATGGGCGGAGGCACCGCTGCGGGCGCCCGCAGGGGTGTCGGTGACAGCGACGGCCTGTCGTACGCGTGATCGGCACGGCAGCTGTGCCGTGACCGCCACGGCTTCGAGGCCGGGCTGGGTGAGGGCGGCACCGGTGCGGACGATGTTGTCCCCGCCGGGCCGGAGGATCGGGATGTGGCCCGCCACCCGTCTACCTCCACCTGCCCCAAGGGTGCTCTACCAGGGGCTTTACCGTCTTGTCCGAATTGCGACAAGAGCGCGGAAGAGCTGGGGGCGACGGTTACTCGACCGCTACCAGGCGGCTCCACCGACCCACATACGCCTCGTACGCGTCAGCGTTCGCCCACACCGGCCGCACCGTCCCGGAACGACAAGACAGGCCCGGCTTGTCGGTGCTGGCTTTCAGTCGAGATGGTCGGCGGGGGCGGTCTGGAGCAGCCAGGCCAGGGGCATCCGTGCCCGCGTCTCGTAGCTGCCGTCCCTGCTCAGCCGGTGGAGGGTTACCGTCTGCGCACCGTCCCGATCGACGACCCAGTACTGCGGGATCCCCGCCGACGCGTATTCGCGGACCTTGGTCACCGAGTCCATCGCCTCCGAGCCCGGCGAGACGATCTCCACGACGAGTACGACGTCGGCGACAGTGGCCCAGACGCTGCGGGACGGCGGCTTACGCCAGACGCTCACGTCGGGGATGCGGCCACCGTCACCGTCCGGCCCGGAGATGCGCACACCGACCGCCTGAAGCACCTGCTCGGCGGGCCACCCGGCCAGGATCAGCCAGGCAAAGAGGCGGCTGGCGATCATGGCGTGTTCCGAATCGGGCGGCGGCATGACCGACAGGACCCCCTCGGGGCTGGTCTCGTAGCGGTGACCGTTCGGATCGGCGGCGTTCATCGCCGCCACGTCCTCGAGCGTCACAACGGCGGGCATGTGCATGCCGACAGCCTCAGCGCTCATGGGTCTCATCCTAGGTGACCAGCGGTGCCGAGCACCGCACCCGATGGGCGCAGCGTCCGCCGCGGTGGCGACCGGCCCACCCGATCTGGCATTCTAGGCAAGTGGAACCAGGTTCCGCTAACCACGACACGGAACACTGTTTGATGGAGGTAACGGCGCGTTGGTCGACATCGACGGCGAACCAGGCAGGCCGACCCCGCGGAAGCGGGCCGACGCCCGGCGCAACGAGGCGACACTGCTGGCCGCCGCCGCCTCGGCCTTCGTCACCTCGGGCGTGGACGTGCCCGTACGCGACATCGCCACCCGGGCCGGCGTCGGTGTGGGCACCATCTACCGCCACTTCCCGACCCGCGCCGACCTCATCGTCGCCGTCTACCGGCACCAGGTCGAGGCCTGCGCGGAGGCCGGCCCGACGCTGCTGGCGGAGAGCGACACACCGCACGCCGCCCTCGCCCGGTGGATCAATCTCTTCGTCGACTTCCTGGTCACCAAGCACGGCCTCGCCGAGGCGCTACAGTCCGACAACGCGGCCTTCGAGGCGCTGCACGCCTATTTCCTGGACCGACTCCTGCCGGTGTGCGCCCAACTGCTCGACGCGGCTGCCGCGGCTGGCGAGATCCGGCCCGGCGTGACGGCCTTCGAGCTGCTGCGCGGTGTCGGCAATCTCTGCATCGGCGCCGGCGAACCCCGCTATGACGCCCGTCGCATGGTCGAACTCCTCGTCGCGGGGCTGCGCCAACACCAGGTCACCGAGCCGCGATAGCTTGCTGATCATGGCGAACTGGGAGCTTCGGCCTGCCTCGGCGGCGGACGTCGAGGCGGTGGCCGAGTTGCGGGCGGTGACACTGCGGGCCGATCTGGAACGGCTCGGGCGGTACGACGAACAGCGGGTGCGGCAGCGCCTGCGGGACGGTTTCGCACCGGCGTACACCTGGGTCGTCGAGGTGGACGGCGCGTTCGCCGGCTGCGTGGCGCTGCGGCCCGCCGCGGACGCCCACTGGCTGGAGCACTTCTACCTGGCTCCGCGGCTACAGGGCAGTGGCATCGGCACGGCAGTGCTGCGCGAGTTGCTGCGCCGGTGCGACAGCGCCGGCACGCCCGTCCGACTGAACGTGCTGCGGGGCAGCCCGGCCCGCAGCCTGTACGAGCGGCACGGTTTCACCCTCGACACCGAGGATCCGGTGGACGTGTTCATGGTTCGCGCACCCAAGAGGATCACCTCCGAGATTCCGACAGTGTCAATGTAACGTTGACGGATGACGTCGGAGCTGGCCCGGCTGGCGGAGGTCCGCGCCACCCGCGCCCGCCTGGACGAGCAGGAGCTGGAGCTCATCGACCGGGCACGCCACGACGGTGCGACCTGGGCTCAGATCGCGACGGCACTCGGCCTCGGCAGCCGGCAGGCGGCCGAGCAGCGTCGACAACGGCTGGTGGCGGCGCGGTGGTCGCGGCGGCGGCAGCTCGACCTCCAGCTGCCTCAGCAGATCGCGGCGCTGCGGGCGGCGGTGGCGGACCTGGCCCGGTGGATCGGGGCCGACCAGCGGTGGGACAGCCGATTCCGTCGAGCGGCGCTCGTTCGCAGCACCGTGGACGCCGCCCTGGACGCGGCCCCGGGTTCGCTGCACGCGTTGGCCCTGCACCTCACCACCGATCTCGCCGAAGCGGGTGAGCGGCTGCCCGCGCCCGCGCGGACGGCCGCGACGAAGATCGACGCCGCCCTGTCAACGGTTCGTTGACGGAGGTCAGCAGCATTGCCTGCGCTCCGCTCAGGCTTGAGGATTGAGTCACCTCGACTCACCTCGGAGTGCTCATGCGTCGCAACGCGGGCCTGTTCGTGGCGATCTCTCTGCTGTCCGGCTTCGGCAGCAGCGCCATGTCCCTGGTCGCCGGCATCTGGATCCTGGACCTCACCGGCTCCGCCGGCCTCGCCGCCCTCGCCGGGCTCTGCGTCTACGCCCCGGTGCTCACCGGCCCGTGGTTGGGCGGTCTGCTCGACCGGGCGGCCCGAAGGCCACTGGTCATCGCCGTCAACCTCATGCTGGCGGCCGCCCTGCTCACGCTTCTCGCGGTACGCGGGCCGGGGCAGACCTGGCTCATCTTCGCCGTCGGGTGCGCCTACGGCGTCAGCTACGTGCTGATCGACGCCGGCGAGACGGCGTTGCTGCCGTCGGCACTCGCGCCGGCGGAACTCGGTGACGTCAACGGGTGGCGCTCCAGCGCGCAGGAGGGCATGAAGCTCGTCGCTCCCCTGGCCGGGGCCGGCCTCTACGCGTGGCGGGGCGGCCATGCGGTCGCCGTCCTCAGTGCCGCCATGCCGGTCCTGGTCGCCACCCTCTACGCCCTCCTTCGCCTGAAGCGTGCGCCCGCCGACCGGCCCACCGAGCGCGGCGACGGCCCACGTACCGCATTGATGGTCCTTTTTCGACAGCGAGCGACACGGCTGGCGGTCGCGCTCGCCGCGGTGTCGATCGCCATGTCCGGCTTCACGACCGCCGGGATCTACGCGATCGTGGTGACCGAGCTACGCCTGCCGACGACATTCCTGGGTGTGCTGGCCAGCGCGCAGGGCGCCGGTTCCGTTCTCGGTGGCCTGATCGTCGGCCGGCTCATCGCGGCGAGAGGTTGCGTGGCCGTGGGTGTCGCCGGATCGGCGTTGTTCGCGGTCGGCTGCCTGACACGCTGCCTGCCGTGGTGGCCGGCCACTGTCGTCGGGGCGGTGGTGGCCGGCGTCGGGCTGCCCTGGACCCTGGTCGCGGCGGTGACCGCCGTGCAGACCCACACGCCGTCAGCGCTGCTGGGACGGGTCTCCGCGACGGCCAACACCGCGATGTTCGGACCCCTCGTCGTGGCGATTCCGCTCGGCTCCGCAGCCGTTCACCTCGGTGCCCGCCCGCCGCTCATGGCAGCCGCGGCAATCTGCCTGACCGCCGTCGTGGTCGCCACGTTCCGCCGCGGGTGAGCTGCGCGGCAACGTCGTGCACGGCCCGCAGGTGCGCGGCGAGGCGCGGCGGTGCGTCCAGGACCTCCACCAGGGCGACGACCTGGTCGGGCAGGGGCCGTAGCGGCGGGTCCGCGGGTGCGGTGAGGGCGCGGCGCAACGGATCGGACGTCACAGCGGCAAGGGTACGATCACACGACGACGTGCGACCCGTTGATCAAGTGATGAAAAGTAGGTCAGGAACAACGCTCACAGCTACTTTTCATCACTTGATCATGTCGCGAGCGGTGGGACGGGCACCGGGACGACGGCGCGACCCGCCCGGATACTGTCTAGTCATGCCGCTCAGCCCGGACGAGGTCGAGGTGTTCGAGCACTCCAGGCCCCGCCTGGAGGCGATCGCCTACCGCCTGCTGGGTTCGGCCAGCGACGCGGAGGACGCCGTCCAGGACACGTTTCTCCGCTGGCAGGGCGCGGACCGGGAACACGTCGAGACGCCCGAGGCGTGGCTGACGAAGGTCCTCACCAACGTCTGCCTCAACCAGCTGACCTCGGCGCGGGCCAGGCGGGAGACCTATGTGGGCACGTGGCTGCCCGAGCCGATCCTCGGTGGGGACCGGATGCTCGGCCCGCTCGACACCGCCGAGCAGCGCGAGTCGGTCTCGATGGCGGTGCTGACCCTGCTGGAGCGGTTGTCACCCAACGAGCGCGCGGTGTACGTGCTACGGGAGGCCTTCGGCTACCCGCACGGTGAGATCGCCGAGATCCTCGGCATCACCGAGTCGAACTGCCAGCAGACCTACCGGCGTGCCAAGCAGCACGTCACCGCCGAACGGGCCCGCGCGGAGGTCGACCTGGCCACCGCCCGCAAGGTCGTCGCGGAGTTCCTCGCGGCGGCCAACAATGGCGAGATCCAGCGGCTGGTGGAGTTGCTGACCGACGACGCGACGAGCACCGCCGACGGTGGCGGCAAGATCCCGGCCCGGTCCGCGCCGATCGTCGGCGCACTGGCGGTGGCGAAGTTCCTGCGTGGTCTGTTCAAGCCGGCCGACGTCAAACGGGACCTGGTGGGTGGCAGCCCAACGGTGCACGTCGCCACCGCCAACGGCGCTCCGGCGGTGGTGGTCGTGATCGACGACCGGCTCATCGGCGTGATGTCGCTGGAGGTGACGCCCGAGGGCGTCGCGGCCATCCACAACCAGGTCAACCCCGACAAGCTCGTCCGCGCCGCCCGGCAGTGGTCCGCCTCGGAGCACGAGGAACCCATCCTCCGCGTCTGGTGATCCACCTCATAGCCGGCTCCTGTCAGGAATCGCGTCGCTGTCCGGTTCAGGAAGCGACCATCACCGAGACAGGAGTGCCACCATGAAGCACCGCATCGTCGTCCTCGGAGCGGGTTACGCCGGAGCCATGGCCGCCGGGCGTCTCGCCAAGCGGCTGCACCCGGACGACACCGAGATCACCCTCGTCAACGCCGACGCGGACTTCGTCGAGCGGGTCCGCCTGCACCAACTCGCCACCGGACAGGACCTCGCACCACGCCCACTGAGCGAGGTCTACGCCGGCACCGGTGTCACGCCTCGGCAGGCGCGGGTCACCGCCGTCGACGCCGACCGCAGGACCGTCGCGCTCGTCGACGACAACGGCACCGACGAGATCGCGTACGACACGCTCGTCTACGCCCTCGGCAGCGGCAGCGCCGATCACGGCGTGCCCGGGGTCGGCGAGCACGCGTACGACATCGCCGGCAGGCCCTCGGCGCTGCGGTTGCGCGACCGCCTCGCCCACCTCGCTGCCGGCGGGACCGTGCTCGTCGTCGGCGGCGGCCTCACCGGCCTCGAAGCGGTCACCGAGATCGCGGAGACCCGGCCGGACCTCGACGTCGCGCTCGCCACCCGCGACGGCCTCGGCGACTGGCTCAACGGCAAGGCGCAGCAGCACCTGCGCGGCGTCTGTGACCGGCTCGGCATCACCGTGCACGAGCACGCCGACATCGCCCGGGTCGAGGCGGCCGGTGCGGTCACCCGCGACGGTCGGGAGATCCCGGCCCAGGTGACGGTGTGGACGACCGGCTTCGCCGTGCACCCCATCGCCGCCGCCACGACCCTGGCGGTCGCGGAGACCGGTCAGATCATCGTCGACGCCACCATGCGGTCGGTCTCACACCCCGAGGTGTACGCGGTGGGTGACGCCGCGATCGCCGAAGGACCGGGCGGCAAGCCGCTGCGGATGTCCTGCGCCTCGGGCGTCCCGATGGCCTGGCAGGCCGCCGACGCCATCGCCGCGCGGCTGACCGGCCGGGCCAAGTTCCCCAAGGCCCCGCTGCGCTACTTCAACCAGTGCATCAGCCTCGGTCGCCGCGACGGCATCATCCAGTACGTGACCGCCGACGACCGGGCCAGGCCGGCCCAGCTCACCGGGAAGCTGGCGGCCCGGTACAAGGAGTTCGTCTGCGCGGGCGCCGCCTGGAGCATCGGGCACCCGATCCTGTACCCGGTCCGCCGCCACCGCATCGTCCCGACCCGGACGGAGATCCGCGCAGCCACCTCCTGACCCACGACTGAGGTACGAGGAGCTGCCGTCGACCGGTCGGCGCGTTCAGGCTGGCTGCGTCTGCTCGACCAGGTGAACCAGCACCAGTGCCGTGCTCCTGTCCGGCTGTACGACAGCGGTGCGGATCAGGTACGTGCCACGGGCCAGGTCCACCGCGAGGTGGGTGGTGTGCTTCAGCCCGTCGCCGGTGTAGCCGGAGTCGAACAACTCGGCCGGCCCGCTGGTGGTCCACGTACCCGCGTCCTGCCAGTCGGCGATCTCCAAAGCCCGGGGAACGAGGCGGACGACCTCCGCCTCGGAGTCGGCGTAGAGCCACCGCACGAAGATCCGCCGATCGGGAAGGTACGTGGTGGAGGCCGGTTCGTCGGCCAGAACGAGTGCCTGGTCGGCACCGACCTCCAGCACCCCGACGTAACCGTCGATCCGGCAGGCCCGGTCGTAGTCATCCCAGGAGCCGTCGCCGTCCGACGCGCCCTTCCACTCGCCCAGCGCGGTCGTCGGCACGACGATCAGCGGACCGCCGCCCGAGTCGACCCACGGCAGCAGGCTGACCGGAGTGCGCGTACGAGCGAGAACCCGGGCCAGGTCGGTCATGTCGGTCACGATCGCGTCGGCACCGGCAGCGGTGAGGCGTTCGGCCTTGCCGGGTTTGTTGGCGTACCCGATGCAGGCGACACCGGCTGCTCGGGCGGCCTCGACGTCGGTGGCCGAGTCACCGATCAGCACAGCGGCACCGGGTGCGACCTTCAGCGCCCGCAGGGCCCGCACAACGGGCGTCGGGTCGGGCTTCAGCGAATCGGGATGCTCGCCCCGCCCGACGACGGCGGCGAAGTAGCGGGCCCGGTCGCGGCGCCCGAGGTAGGCACCGATGGCGGCGGCGGAATTGTTGCTGACGATGGCGAGGCTTCGCCCAGTCGCCAGGCAGGACCTGACCAGGTCGAAGGCTCCGATCGTGGTCTCCGCGGACGCCGCCGCCTCGACCTCCGCCGATGCTAACGCCGCACCGACGACGCCGACCAGCTCGGGCGCGAACGCGGCTGTCGCGCGGAACAGCGCCAGCGGGTCGTCTCCGTCGCGTAGCTCGTCGGGCAGGACGACGCCCCGGCTGAGAATCAGCTGACGCAGGTCGGCGGCGACGCGCGGCGCGGCCCTGCTCCCGAACAGGCGGCAGATCGGTCCGTCGAAGTCCACGAGTACGGCCTCGGCCCGCTCGGCGATGTCGGCGAGCCGGTCGGCTGGCCGTTCTGCCTCGATCGTCACCACGCGCTCCCGCAGGCCGTCCTCGCCGTCAAGGCTGTCGATCCTAGAGGCCGACGCGGGCCGAGTCGTCCGGGGACGGCTCGGCCCGCCTGCACCCCGGGCGTCGTGATCGATCCGATTCCGGGAAGCGGTGTACCTCAGCGGCATCCGTGTTCCACTGAGGTACACCGCATCCGCCCCATCGAAGACGACAGCGGCCCGCCCGGTCAGAACCCGCCCCACGGACGGGCCGAGCACTTCCAGGTCTTCCCGTTGTCCTGCGAGACGCAGAACACGAGGAACTTGCCGAGGATCGGGAGGGTGACGGTGAAGAGGTGGCCCTTGGTCTTCGCGTAGACGACGCCGGACTTCTCGGCGATGTCGGCCAGCACCCAATCCGGGTCCGGTCGCTCCACTGTCGCCACCCGACGCAGCGACGGGATGTCCCTGCCGTCGAGAAGCGTCCTGATCTCGTCCGCCGAGGGCTCACCGTCGCCGATGAGCGTCTGCACGCTGGACGGGCCGTCGACGGCGACACCATTCGCCTTCTCGAAGGCCGCCTTCGTCTCGCGGATCGTGGTGCCACCGGGAAGGTCGAGGGTGAGGATCAGCTCGCCGGTCCGGCGCGACAGCAGACACTCCCAGACGGACTTGCCGGACGCGACGCACATGGTCAGGCACCACTCCCGGCCGCCGGAGGTGGACGAGGCGAAGAGCAGGGATGTCGCCGTCCCGCCGTCGCCAGTGCCGTCGTACGTGCCGTCGGCGAGGTCGGCCATCGTCGTGCCGAGCACCTCCCGGCTGCCCGGGATCGTGCCGACGACCTTGACACCGTCGACCTCGTTGCCGGCGGCGAGCGCCGCGAGTTGGTCGCCGGTGAGGTTGCGCCCGCCGGTGTCGACGGCCAACACCTTGTCCAGGTCGCCGACGGGCCGGCCGGTCAGGTCCTCGAGGTGCCGAAGCATCGTCCCCGGGGCACCGGGGTGGTCGGTGATCGTCGTGCGGGCCTCCCCCTCGGCGGCCTGCGACGGAGCGTACGAAGCCGTGAGCCCGACGATCAGGGCGGTCGTGACGATGGTGGCGCGCCTGGTGATGTCCCGCAGAGTTGTCATGCTGTCCTCGTTTCCGTGATGGTGTCGGCGGGGTGGGACGGGCTACCAGCGACACGTGACGATGTCACCCGTGGTGTTGGGGGACCCCCAGTCGCAGTGGTCGTCGATCCACTCGCCGATCTCGCCGATCGTGTCCACGATCCAGGCGAACACCGACTTGATCGCGCCCCAGAGGCTGAAGTAGACGACAGTCGTCTCGGGTGTCCCGCCGGCCTCGTCGATGACGTCCTTCGTCGACATGGCGGCGTCGGGCTTCTCGATGATGTCCAGCACCCGTACCCCGGTGTCGTCCTTGCCGGCCAGCAGCGCCTCGACCTGCTCCGGGGTCCGCTCCTTGCCGTCGTCGACGGCCACGATGGCGCGGTCGACGAACACCTCCCGGCTGCCGCTGACGGCTTGGGCGATGCCGGCGATCTCGCCCACTGTGAGGTCGTTGCCGAGCGCGGGGCCGGTGAACCGCCGGACCGACGCGGCACCGGACGGCTCGATCTGGATCTCGGCGGCTGTGATCATGTCGTCCGCGCCGAAAGGTGCCCAGGCGAACGTCCACTTTTCGCCGACGCAGCGGAACGGGCCGTACTCCCGGCCCTCGGGGGCGATCTCGGTGCGGAGGATCTTGCCGCGCTCGTCGACGTGCTGGACCACGCAGTCGGCGCCCTTCTGCTGCGGCTTGTCGGCCTGGGCGACGGCGGCGGAGGACATGGCCAGCACCGTCGCGCCGACCACCCCGATCACCGCCAGGCGGTGTGCCAAACGACTCATCGAACACTCCATTCCTGATGCGGAGGAGACTGGTGTCCGAAGAGTGCCGGGCCGCGCTGAAGCGGCCCGGAAACGGCGCGGAAAGCGGCGTACGTCAGCGCAGCCGAGTGGCGTCGAGCTGGTCGAGGTCGGCGCGGATCGAGTCGGCGTCGGCATCGCCGAGTTCGTCGAGAATGGTCAGGGCTCGCCGCCACGCGGCGCGGGTGGCGGGGACGTCGCCGAGCGCCAGGTGGCTGCCGCCGAGATTGACGTACGTGCCCGCCTCGGCGTACCGGTCGTTGACCTGCGTGAAGAGTTCGAGGGCGTGCTCGTAGCAGGCGATGGCCCGCCGGTCGTCGCCGAGCTGGTGGTGGGCGTGGCCGAGGCTGTCCCAGGTGTCGGCCTGTCCCTGGACGTCGTCCACCTCCCGCAGCATCCGCAGCGCCTGACCGCACGATTCGAGGGCACTGTGGTAGTTGCCGAGCAGCGCTTCCTGCCAACCGACCGCGTTGAGGGTGTACCCCTGCCCGGCCCGGTTTCCGGCCTCCCGAAACAGGGTCAGCGCCCGCCGGGAATGGTGCAGCGCCTGCTCGTGCCGTCCCTGCCGCTCGGCCAGTTGACCAAGGTTCAGGCAGGTGTGCGCCCGTCCGGCGTCGTCACCGACGTCGGTGAACAGGTCGAGTGCGCGCCGCAGGTGGTCGTCGGCCTCGTCGTACCGTCGCAGGCGGGAGCAGGCGAGACCGAGGCTGCGGTGCGCGTGGCCCTGCCCCGCCGGGTCCCCGATGCGGGACGCGGCGGCCAGAGCGATCTGCTGCGTGCCGAGCCAGTCCTGCCAGTGCCCCTGCCGGTGCAGAAAGCCGGCCATGGTCCAGGCGAGCTGCCAGGCGTGTCCCTCGAACCCGGAACGCGCCGCGAGCGGCACGGCGGCGAGCAGGACGGGGACCTCCGTGGCGAACCACGCCGCGGCGGCCGACCGGCTCCTGGGGCGTTCCGGCGTCACGCCCGCCCGGGTTGGCGGGAGGTTGATCGCGCTGAAGTGCGGGTGCAGCGCCAGGTCGGCGGCGTGAGCGGTGTGCAGGCAGTGGTCGAGCAGCCGGTGGATGGCGGCCCGACGCTCGGCCGGCGGCTCGGCCTCCTCGGCCAGGTCGGCGGCGTACGCGCGCAGCAGGTCGTGGAACGCGTAGCGCCCGTAGGTGTGCTCGGTGAAGAGATTCGCCCGGGTCAGCTCGGTGAGCAGAGGACCGGTCGCCGGCCCGTCGACGCCGGCCAGGCTCGCCACGGCCGGGGCGGAGACGTCCGGTCCGGGATGCAGGCTCAGCAGCCGGAACAGCCGGGCCGCGGCCGGGCTGAGCGTGCGGCACGACCAGGAGAAGACCGCCCGTACGTCGGTGGCCTCGTCACCCGCGCGGAAGGCGTCCAGGTCGCCCAGCTCGCCGGCGACGGCGGCCAACGAGAAGTGCCGGTTGGTGGCGGCTCTGGCGGCCACGATGGCCAGGGCGATGGGCAGCCGCGCGCACCGGTCGGCGATGGTGTCGGCCGCGGCGGGTTCGGCGGCGACCTGCCGCTCCCCGAGCCGGCGGACCAGCATGTCGCGGGCTTCGCCGGGACTCAGCAAATCGAGGGGCACCGGTTGGGCGCTCTCGGTGACGACCAGCGGGATGAGCTGGTCGCGGCTGGTGACGACGGCGAGGCAGTCCGGTGAGCCGGGCAGCAGCGGCCGGACCTGCTCCGCGTCGCGCGCGTTGTCCAGCACCACCAGCAGTCGCTTACCCGCGACCGTCGTGCGGTACAAGCTCGCCATCGAGTCCACGTCGCGGGGCATCCGGGCCACCGGAACGCCGAGCGCCTCCAGGAAGCCGTGCAGCGCCCGCGCCGGTTCGGTCGGCGTCGCCGCCGGGTCGAATCCGCGCAGGTTGACGTAGAGCTGCCCGTCGGGGAAGCGTTCGGTCGCGCGGTGCGCCCAGTGCACGGCGAGGGCGGTCTTGCCGACGCCGGCCGTCCCGGACACCACGACGGCGCCGCCCCGGTCGATCAGCGCGTCAAGGGCGGCGAGCTCCGCGTCGCGTCCGGTGAACGTGGGTACGGGGGGAGGCAGTTGCGCCGCGACCCTCGTTGGCGCCGCCGCGGCCGGTGCGGCGATGGCGGTGTCCTGGCGCAGGATGGCGCACTCCAGGTCACGTAGCCGCGGCCCCGGGTCGAGGCCGAGGTTCTCCCGCAGGTTGTCGCGCAACCGCCGGTACGTGGCGACCGCCTCGCCCTGTCGGCCGTCGCGGTACAGGGCGAGCATCAACTGCGCGTGCAGGTGCTCGTCGAAGGGGTGTTGTCGGACGAGCCGTTCCAACCCGGGGACGAGGCCGGCGTGCTCACCGACGGACAGTCGGGCCTCGGCGAGCGCCCGTTCGGCCTCCAACCGTAGGCGTGCCAGGTGTTCGGCCTGCTCCTCAAGCCAGGCCGACCCGGCCACGTCGGCCAGCGGTGGGCCCCGCCACAGTGCCACCGCGGCCGTCAGGTGCTTCACCTTCTCGTTCGGGTCCGTCGAGCGCCGGGCCAGCTCGATGAGACGCTCGGCGGCCTGCACGTCAGTGGAGTCCGGCCCGGTGTCGAGCAGATAGCCGGGCTGGCGCGCCACGATCGACCCGGGCTCACCGAGCACCCCGCGTAGGTAGGAGACGTGGCGTTGCAACGTGTTCGCCGCGGTGGCCGGTAGCTGGTCGCCCCAGACCACGTCGATGAGCCGGTCGATGCTGACGACACGGCCCGCGTGCAGCGCCAACGTGGCCAGTACCGCCTTGCGCCGTACACCGTTCACCGCCTGCGCAACGCCGGCGACAACCACCTCCACCGGCCCGAGCAGCCGGACCCGCACCCCCGTACCAACCATCGAGATCACCGAATCAGGCTAAATCTCCGCCCGGGATGCTCGGTCCGATCGTCGCGCACTGGACACGATCCACGGGGCACCAGAGCCGGACTCCGGGAGCTAGCCTCTAGCGCACTACGGCAGGGAGGTGCGCCGGTGGAGAGCGCTGTGACCACACGTAACGGCAAGGTGATCGTCGACCAGACCATCTCCGTCGACGGGTACTCGGCCGGGCTCAACCAGACCGAGGAACGCCCGTTCGGCGACGACGGCGGTGACGGCTGGGGCCGTGGGCTGCACGCCTGGATGTTCGACGCCGCCGAGGAGAACCAGGCCGAGCTCGACCAGAACACAAACGCCTCGGCGGTCATCATGGGGCGCAACATGTTCGGCCCCGTGCGCGGCGGATGGGATCGGCAGTGGAACGGCTGGTGGGGTGACAACCCACCGTTCCACAAGCCGGTTTTCGTGCTCACCCATCACGGCCGCGAGCCGCAGCCGATGGAAGGCGGCACCACCTTCCACTTCGTCACCGACGGGATCGAGTCGGCGCTCGCGCGGGCCCGTGCGGCGGCCGGTGGCGGCGACGTCCTGATCCACGGCGGTGCGACCACCATCAACCAGTACCTCGCCGCCGGCCTGGTCGACGAGCTGCGGCTGCACATGGTGCCGCTCACTCTCGGCACCGGTGTGCGGCTGTTCGACGGCGTCCCGCCGCTGAAACTGGAGCAGGTGACGGCGCGGGCGGCGAGCACGGTCCTGCACGTCACCTACCGCGTGCTCTCCTGAACCGACGGAGGTTGCGTTGTCCGCCATCGCGTCACTGACAGTGGTCCCCCGGGACAGCATCACCGAGCTGGCTCGCCTGGCCCGCACATCGCCGTCGTCGTTCCGCGCGTACCTGGCCGAACACGGGAGCAGCGCGCGACAGGAGTACGACTGGTCCGGCTACTGCATGTTGTACGTCCTGACCTACCTGGAGGAGCGCGACATCGACCTGGATCCGCCGGAGTTCAACGCCGAGTCGGAGGCGATCAACAGCGCGTACGGCCTGACCACGCTCATCGCTCCCGCACCAGGGTTACTGGATCAGCTCGACCCCGCAGCGCACCGCGCGGAGGATCTGGCGTCCCACTTCGCCGAGATGGGGATGGACTTCGAGGAGAGCGGCCCGGCCGGGCTGGACGGGCTGAGGCTGTTGCGCGACTGCGTCTCCGACCTCGGCGACCACCAGGTGTTGCTGCTGCACATCGGCTGAGTCCGACTCGTCCCGGCGGAAGACCCTGCCTGACCCGCAGGCCGGTTTGGTTTCCGCGACGGCGGGAACCCGCGGCACCGGAAGGCTCTTGGGTGACCACCGTGGGGAGGCTCATGCGCTGGTTTCGCGCGGCTCGCGGCGTCTCCACCGAGGGCACCATCAGATCCAGCAACCCGATCGGTGCGGAACGAGATCCGAAGCGGCTGATCACCCTCAGCGATGCGGTCATCGCCATCGCCGTCACCCTGCTCGTTCTGGAGATCCAGCCGCCGCAGGACACCGAGCACCTGCGCCGCGGCCTCGCCGAACTGTGGCCCTCCTACGTGGCGTACGGCATCACCTTCATGCTGATCGGGCAGATGTGGGTGAATCACCACGTCATGTTCGACCACATCCGTTCCGCCGACCGGCTGCTGCTCTGGCTCAACACCCTGCTGCTGATGGTGATCGCGTTTCTGCCGTTCGCCTCGTCCCTCCTGGCCCACGCGTTCGAGTCCGGCCACGGCCAGCGCACCGCACTCGTCTTCAACGGGTCCACCTATCTGGTGGCCGCCATTCTCTTCAACGTGATCTGGGAGTACGCCAGGCGCGGCCGTCGCCTACTGACCTCCGCCACCGACGACGACACCGCACGGGCGATCAGCAGGCGCTTCCGCCCTGCGCCGGTCTGGATCGCCGTCGGGACCGCGCTGGGCGCTCTTCACCCGGTCGTCGGCCTCGTGGTGGTCATCGCGTTCATTCCCTTCTACTGGCTGCCGATCAAAGGCGAGGTTGGCAGCATCCGGCGGACCCGCGAGCAGAGTCACGGTGACCAGTAGCCACGTACCACCTGCTCTGTTACCCGGGCCTTAGCGGGGCCGAAGGTCGCGGGGGGTGAGCGGCCGACCCGCCGCGTCCTGGACGGCGACTGCCACCGAGTTCCTGCCAGCCCAATCCGCGCCGGGTGGGGCGGCCTGCACCACGAAGCGCCTGGACCCGTCGGCGCCGTGGACCTCGAGAGGCACCAGTTCGGCGTCACGGAAGCGGGGCTGGACATCTCCGCCGTCCGCGGCCACCTCGGCTCGGACGGCCGCGGCGGGAAGCATGCCGAAGAGGATCGGGGCGGTGGCGCCGCGGAGCGTACGGACGCTGATCTCGTAGTGCTGTAGAACTCCGGAGTCGGTGCAGGTGCGTTCCACTGTCGCGCCGTCCTGACGCAGGTAGAGACACTCGCCCCAGGTGCTTTCCCGAACCTGGACCACCGACCAGTGCACGCCGCCGGTCGTGCCTTCGGTGAGTAACCGGGGCCCGGTGACGCTCGGCCGTCGCCCGTCCCAGCCCTCCCAGGTGAGGCCACCGACCACGACAAGACCACCGAACACCACCACCGCGGCCACCACGGTACGGAAACGGCTAGTAGACATGCAGATCACCGCCGTGCGCGTCGTGCAGCCGCAGCGACACAACCTCGACCCGGTCGCCAGCGTCGGGTACGTACACGGCGTAGACCCGGTAGGCGTCGTGACCCGATCCGATCGTGGCCGCCTCGCGTGGCGTCCCGTCGCCAAGGGTGATCTGGATCGACGTGGCGACGGCCGGCACGATGCCGTAGAGGATCACCTCCGGCAGTCGCCTGCCCAGACGTTCCGAATGGACCTGCTCGACCCGGCCACCGGCCAGCCAGCCGTCGCCGTCCGCCACCCGGGGCCAGGCGCAGTCCTTACCCGCCTCCCGCCAGTTGACGTACGGGTCGGAGAACGTCTCCCGCTCAAGTTTGGCGCAACGGGCATCGAACGAGCCGGTGACCCGGAGCCGATAGTTGTCGCCCTCGTCGAGGGTGAAGAAGGCGACGTTGCTCTTCCACCGGTCACCGATGGCGACATAGGTCCAGCCGCAGACCGCCAGCAGGACGAGAAGGACGATGAGACCCCGGCGTACGGCCCTGCGCGGTGCGGCGGTCATGCGACGCTCCTCGGTGGGGTTGACGCACTCACGGTAGCGCCGACGCACCAGCGCCTCGGGGAGACTGCAGTGCCTGCCGCGTCAGCTCGCGGTGCCCGGCCAGACCGTCACCCGAATCTTCCACCCCCCGCTCATGGGCTCGACGAACTCGACGGCCGCGACGTGCAGGTCGCCCCGCGTGCGAACGCAGTATCGGCTCCCCTTGACATATCGGGAGTTGCTCGTCGCGAAGCTGTTGAGCAGCGAAAGGCAGTGCTGCCGTTGCGGTGCGCCGGGCTGGCCCCACTTCGCCAGACCGGACCAGGCCGGGTAACTCGTCATCACGTTGCCGGCGTCGTAGATGTCGATGCTCGGGTCCGGGACCGTGGCGACCTTCGGTGGATCCGCGTCGAGGTCGACACCGTTGTTGGTGAACAGCAACTCGTACGGACCCGCGCCCGCGCCGTCCACCGAACCGGCACGCGGTGGCGTCACGGCCGGGCCAGCCGTCGCCGCCGAACTGGGCGCGGTGGAAGGCGGGGCGGTCGCCCCGGTGGACGTCTGCTGACCGTCGTCCGCGCCGAAGCCGCCGATCTGGTGCACGAAGGCCGCCGCACCCACGATCGCGGTGATCAGGGCTGCGACGGCGGTGAGCATCCCGGCCATTGTCTGCCAGAACGGCTCCCGTCGACCGGAGCCCTGCTGCGGATCGGTCACGCTCTTTCCTTCCGCCACCTGGCACTCGCGCTGATCATCGCACGAGCCTGCCACCCGTCGATGCCTGCGGCCACCGTCTTCGACGTGACGGACATCGACAGCCGTAGGATGCCCACCGTGGGATATTCGGTGTGGCCGTCCGGCCGTCTGCACCTCCGGGAGTCGGACGACGCCGCCGCGGTCGCCGCCGCCAAAGCCGCCATGGCCAAACAATCTGGTGGGTACGACCCCGACGACTCCCCGTCGGATGACACCCTTGTGGACATAGCGTGCGAGGCCAGAGCCTCGATCACCCGCGACGGCGACTGGATCGAATTCGAGCATGACGACGAGGGCGACCCCAAGTGGTCGTACCAGGCCATTGCCTTCTACGTCGCGATCGCGCCGTTCGTTCGCTCTGGAACGGTCCACGTCGAAGGCGAGGACGGCGCCCGCTGGTCCTACACCTACGCGAACGGGCAGGTCACCCAACAGGGTTGGAACGGTTGGGATGGATCCGTCGAGCCGTTTGGCCAGTACGTCGACCGTGGGTGATGCGGCCGCCCACTGTGCGCTCGACGGGATGAGTGCGGTCAGTGCGTCCGTATCTCCCAGACCGGCCGCTGAGGCTCGTCGTTGTGCACGACGATGTCGGCGTGCTGGGTCGGCCGGGCCGTAGCGAGGTAGAGCTGCTGGGAGGGGATGTAACGCTCCCGCCAGCGCCGTTCGACGTCGGCCCGGGTCGACGCCCGGCGCTCCCGGACCACGGCACGGTCCACGGTCCTGTCGAATGCCGTCGACACGAAGACGCGCAGCTCCCACCGGTAGACCAGTTCCGGGCGCAGCAGAAAGACGCCGTCGAAGACGAGCACGGCGTCGGCCGGGGCAGTCACGACCGGCGGAGACAGCACCGCATCCGTCGCGCTGTCGTAGACCGCGGATTGGAAGCGTCGACCCCCGCCCGGCCCCAACGGGTCGAGGAGAACCCGCTTCAGCGCCTGATAGTTGTGGGTGTCGTGGTAGCAGCCAACGGCTGAGTACTCGCCGCGCGGATAACGCTGCGCCCGAGGAAAGAGGAAATCGTCGATCGTGGCGCGGATGACGTAGCGGCCCTGCGCGCGCAGGACGACGGTCAACTCGTCGGCGAGGGTGGTCTTACCGGCGGCCGGCGGCCCGTCGACGGCGACGCGCGTCGGGTAAGCGACCGCGATGGCCCCAACTGCCTGGGCCAAACGCGTGATCAGCTCGTCGCGCGTGCCGTGGACCATCCCGTTGCCCTGCCGGGTCAGGGGCGGCAGGCGTTCGACTTGATGGTGTCGACGAACGCGTCCCAGGCGGCGGGCGCGAAGCTCAGCATCCCGGCATCGGGCGCCGTGGAGTCGCGCACGTCCACCTGGACCCGCCGGTCGCGCACCTCCACGCACTGGCCGTTGCTGCCGGAACGGCTCGACGTGCGCCAGGCGTTACGTTCCATGCCTGCTCAGCTCCTTGATGAATCTGATTGACTCGGCGGGTGACATCGCCAGCGTCTTCAGATTGTCGTACGCCGCCGACAGCCACGCCAGGTCGCGGCTTGCCAGTGGGACGGTTGGTAGACCGGCAGCGTGATCTCGCCGGGTGGTTGGTGACGCCGCTGTTCACCCTGGTAGCCGCTCCGGTGTTGGCCTGCTTCGTCGGGCTGTTGGGAAGCCTCGTTGACCACAACGGCCCGCCGGCGCTGTGCAAGGAGGCCATCGCCGACAACATGTGCGAGGAGACCAGCCTTGGGGTGGTCGGCGCACATGTGGTCATCTCAGGCGTCATGTGGTTGCTGCTCTGGGTTATCCCGTGGTGGCGAGGTCTTCGCACGGTGCGCGTTCTGCTGGCCCTCGCTGCGACCGTTGTTCTCGTACTCCTGCCAGTGCGGATGTTCGACTGGTCCTGATACACCCGACAATCGCGCGTCGCGTCTCGGCGCAGCCTGCGCTGGGCTGACCGGCCGCGCTGCGCGTGGTGGGCCGGAGGCACCACCATGCGAACCAGGCGGTGACCATCGCCGGTGACCCGCTGCCGCTGCGGATGCTCAGGTCAGGAGCGCGGCTCGGCGGCCCGACGCAGGATCAGGCGATCTGACGAAGATCGCTGCCGTAGTCGAAGATGATGCGCATCCGAGCGCCCAGCGCTCGGGC
Organism: Micromonospora sp. NPDC047756; assembly: GCF_055587245.1. Classification (NCBI taxonomy): domain Bacteria; kingdom Bacillati; phylum Actinomycetota; class Actinomycetes; order Micromonosporales; family Micromonosporaceae; genus Micromonospora; species Micromonospora sp. NPDC047756. Next base: position 140,869 of record NZ_JBVJGQ010000010.1, on the reverse strand, counting down.
GTACCGGCTCAGGGTCGCGACCTCGTTGGCCTCCAGGTCGCCGTTCTCGATCTGGCTGACTCGGCCCGGCGTGACCCCCATCAACTCGGCCACCTGCCGCTGAGTGAGACCGAGCCGTTTACGCTCCTCGGCGAGGTGGAACGCGCTGACCCACGCCTCGGTACGGGCACGCTCCATATCGAGCGCGTCGTCGTCCCCGTCGTGCAACTCGGCACGGATGTCGTCCCAGTCTTGGAAGTCGCCCATCAGCCCTCCCTCCGCTTCCTCTCAAAGGCGAGCCAGCCTTCGTACGCGACCTCGGCGACCGGGATCGCTTCCTCATACCATCGAGACCAGCCGCCGGCCTTGTTGCCGGCCACCAACAGCACCGCCTGCGACCAGGGATCGAAGACGAACAGAAATCGGATGGCGGCTTCCCGCCCAGACCTTGGTCGCAGCTCCTTGAGGTTACTGATGTTCGAACCTTTGAGCGTGTCGACCAGTGGACGCCCCAGACCCGGACCGGCGTCAGCGAGCATGTCGATCGCCACGTTGACCGACCGGTAGGTCGCCGGATCGGTTTGGCGGAGCGAGCGCAACCAGTCGCGTACATCGCTGGTCGTTCTGATCGCCCAGCGACGATCGGGGCCGTGCGGCATGGGGCTAACTATAGCCCAGCCTATACCTCTGGACAGCATACGAACCGAGAAGCACAGGTCGAGAGCTGAATGACATCGGTCGGTGGGGCGGGCGGGGCTCGAACCCGCGACCGAGGGATTATGAGTCCCCTGCTCTAACCGGCTGAGCTACCGCCCCGAAACACCGCGCCGGATCTTATCCCGCTCGGCGATCAGCAGCCAGCATCGAGCCGGCCGGTGCCCACGCCTGCGCCAGCACGATGGGCAACAGGAATATAACAGCGTGCTCGGGTACGACCGTCAGCCGGCGCGCAGCTCGTCCAGTACGGCACCGGCGGCGCGCCAGCCGCTGGTGAGAGCACCTTGGATCGATGGGCTGTCCCGGTGGTCACCGGCCACGAAGAGGCTCTCCCCCAGCGCCACCGGCTTGCGCAGCCGCCCCTGCGGCGGCGGCGCGGCGGGTAGCGCCTGGGGAATGGCCACGGTGGTGAGGTGGGTCCAGTCGGCGGTGGAGCGGCCGTACAGCCGGGTCAACTCGGCCCGGATGGTCGGCTCGGGTGGGGCCGTCGGGCCGACCACCGAGGTGGCGATGAGGTGCCGCCCGGTGGGCGCGTACGTCGGGGCGGCGTTGCTGAGCACCACGGTGTTGGCGACGAGTTCGCGTCGGTCGCCGTCGACGAGCAGGATCGGCTCGCTGAGCGGCGGCTCGGGGGCGCTGTGGTAGTAGGTGGTGTAGCTGTGCATGCGTACCGTCGCCAGGGCTGGCAGCAGCGCGGCCGCGGCGGGCGGGTCGACGGCGACCACGACGGCCCGGCAGTGGATGTCGCCGGCCTGGGTGCGGACCCGGCCCGGCGTGACCTCGGCGACCGGGGTGTTCAGGTCGAGCAGGTCGGCGGGGAGCGGCGCGGCGATGGCCCGGGGCAGCGCAGCCATTCCTTCGGCCGGCAGGCCGATCCGGCCGCGGGCGAAGGAGCGCAGCACCATCGCCAGCACGTGGCTGGAGGTGGAGAGTTCCCGGTCGACGAACACACCGGACAGGAACGGTCGCAGCAGCTCCTCGATGATGGCGTCGGAGAGGCCGGCGCGGCGCAGCGCCGACTCGGTGCTGGTTTCCGGCGCGTCGAGGAGCCGGGACGCGGGGAGGGTGGCGCAGCCGGTGGCGAGGGCGGCGAAGCGCAGCCGGTCGAGCAGGGAGCCGACGCCGGCGAGCGCGGTGCCGGGCCCGCCGGTCGGCTCGCGCAACGGGTTGACCAGCCGCAGCAGCTTGTCGCCCTTGCGGACCAGCACACCGGAGGTGAAGTAGCCGAGGTTGAGCTGGTCGGTGTCGAGCAGCGTGCCGAGCCGAGGGTAGGCGGTGTTGAGCACCTGGAAGCCCCGGTCGACGAGGTGACCGTCGACCACGTCGGTGGCGACCCGGCCGCCGAGCCGACCCTCGGCCTCCACCAGCCGCCAGGGCACGCCCGCGCGGTGCAGCCGGCGGGCGGCGGCGAGGCCGGCCAGGCCGCCGCCGACGATGACCACATCGGTTTCAGCCAGCACCGCGCGCCTCCCGCTCACCGTTCGCCCGGGACAACCGGCCCGGCCACCAGATCTTCGGCCCGATGTCGTACGCGAGTGCGGGCACCAGCAGCGACCGGACGATGATGGTGTCGATCAGTACCCCGATCGCGACCGCCGTACCCAATTCGACGAGCACCACGAGTGGCAGGACGGCGAGGGCGGAGAACGTCGCGGCGAGCACGATGCCGGCGGAGGTGATCACCCCGCCGGTGACGGCGAGGCCGGCGAGCACTCCGGCGCGGGTGCCGCGCTTGACCGATTCTTCGCGGACACGGCTCATCAGGAAGATGTTGTAGTCGATGCCGAGCGCGACCAGGAAGACGAACGCGAACAGCGGGAACGAAGAGTCCACGCCGGGGAAGTCGAAGACGTGGCGGAACAGCAGCGCGCAGAGGCCGAGGGTCGCCGCGAAGCTGAGCAGCACCGTGGCGATCAGCAGCAGCGGGGCGAGCAGTGCGCGCAGCAGCAGGGCCAGGATGACCGCGATGACCACCAGCACCACCGGGATGATGACGTTCTGGTCCCGCTTCGCGGCGTCCGAGGTGTCCACGTTGATCGCGGTGAACCCGCCGACGACCGCGTCCGCGCCGGGCACCTGGTGTACGGCCACCCGCAGCTCGCGGATGGTCCGCTCGGCGCCGTCGCTGTCCGGCGGGTCGGCCAGGGTCGCCTCCAGTTGGACCCGCCCGTCGACGACCTTCGGGGCCGCGTTCGCCTCAGGCGGGCCGGTCTGCGGGCCGGCGGTGAGAGGGCGGACGTCGGCGACCCCGGGCACGTCCTTCGCCACCTGGGCGACCTGCCGGGCGGTCTGCTCGGTGGTGAAAATGGTGGCCGGGCTGCCGGTGCCGGCCGGGTAGTGCCGGGAGATCACCTCCTGACCGTCCACCGAGTCGGTGCGCTGGGTGAAAAGGTCGGACTGGCCGAGGGTGGTGGCGCCGAGCTGGGTGAGGCCGAGGGTCAGCACGGCCAGCACGACGGCGGTGCTCAGCCAGATCGGGCGGGCGTGCCGGGCCACGAAGCCGGCGACGCGGCTCCAGATGCCGTGTTCGGCCCGCGGGTCGGCCTGGTCGGCTCGGGGCCGTCGGGGCCAGAACGCCCAGCGTCCGCCGAGCACCAGCAGCGCGGGGAGGAAGGTGAGCATCACCAGCAGGGTGGCGGCGATGCCGATGGCGGCGACCGGTCCGAGCGCCCGGTTGGAGTTGAGACTGGACAGCAGCAGGCAGAGCAGGCTGACGATGACGGTGCCGCCGGACGCGATGATGGCCGGCGCGGCACCCTTCCAGGCGGCCTTCATGGCGTCCCAGGGGCGCTCATGCCGGTGCAGTTCCTCCCGGTAGCGGGCGATCAGCAGCAACGCGTAGTCCGTGCCCGCGCCGAACACCAGCACGGTGAGGATGCCCTGGGCCTGCCCGTTGAGCTTGACCACGTCCGCGTCCGCCAGCAGGTAGACGAAGACCGAGGCGAGGGCATACGAAATCCCGGCGGCCAGCAGCGGGAAGATCCACAGGACCGGGCTGCGGTAGACGACCAGCAGGATGACCAGCACGACGACCAGGGTGACCAGCAGCAGTGGTCCGTCGATGGCGGAGAAGACCTCGATCAGGTCGGCCAGCAGGCCGGCCGGGCCGGAGACGTCCACGGTGAGACCGTCCCGGTCACCGCCGGTGATGTCGCGCAGGTGCTCGACGACGGTGCCGATCTCCTCGCCCTCGGCGTCGTCGACCGGTACGACGACCTGGAGCGCCTGGCCGTCGTCGCTCGGGATGGGCGGGGGCAGTGGGGTGACCACGCCGGGGATCTGGGCGAACCGGGCGGCGTCGGCGCTCACTCGTTGCCGGTCCGCGTCGGTGATCCCGGCGCGCCGCTCGTAGACGACCAGAGCCGGGATAGTCTGCCGGTCGACGAACTCGCCAGCGAGGTCCTGGGCGCGGGTCGCCTCAGCGTCGGTGGGCAGGAAGGCGGCATTGTCGTTGGTGGCGACCTCGCTGAGGCGTCCCGCGTACGGGCCGGACACACCCCCGATCACCAACCAGGCCAGCACGACCGCCACCGCGACCAGCGTGGCCCTGCCGCCTCGTCCGGACATCCGCCCCTCACACCCCAAGGTTCGACGCGTCGATCGACGCAGCGGAAGGTCGACATCGACCATCCTGCCGGGAAGGAGACCCCCTAGCGGCCGAAACCCCTCATTCGCCCTCGCGCCCCCGCGCCCCGCGCCCTCGCGCCTCGCGCCCCGCGCCCCGCGCCCTCGCGCCCTCGCGCCCTCGCGCCCCGCGCCCCGCGCCCCGCGCCCCGCGCCCTCGCGCCCTCGCGCCCTCGCGCCCCGCGCCCCGCGCCCCGCGCCCCGCGCCCCGCGCCCCGCGCCCAAGATCGTGCAATAACCAGGATGTAGTGGCCTCACCGACGCGCCGACACCACTACATCCGGGATCGAGCACGATCTTGCCGCCGTACTCCTTGGGCGGTGAGGAAGATCCGCGCAACTTCCCGGATGTTGCTGCCTCAGACGGCCGGGAAGCAGCAACATCCCCGATGTTGCTGCCACGAACGGTGGCGCGGGACGGCGCGGCGCGGCGCGGCAAAACGCCCGTCGGCTTGGGCCGACGGGCGTTGGGTGGAGAAGAGAAGCTCCCCCGATTGGACTCGAACCAATAACCTGCCGGTTAACAGCCGGCTGCTCTGCCAATTGAGCTACAGGGGATCGTGCACCGCCTGGAATCGGATCTCGCCGACGCCGTGCGACGGGACAAGAGTACAGGACTTTCCCCGGTGGCGGTCCAGTGGGTTCCACCCCGGTGCCGACTGATCAAGAGGCGCAGGTCAGGGTCCGCGAGGCATTGACAAACAGGGTAAATCGTCATCCCGGCACAACCATGCTTGAGCGGGGAGCAGGATGGGTAGTTAGCTGCGGACAGAGGACGCAGGCGCGAACAGGTCGCCTTCCGACGGGGCAACTCGCCGGGGTGACGGCGCGTCAGGTACGGAAGGAGCCGCCATGCGCGGAAAGATCATGTTTCTTGGCGGGCTGGCTGCGGGATTCGTCCTGGGCGCCCGTGCCGGCCGGGAGAAGTACGAAGAGCTCGTGGTCAAGGGCCGCAAGGTGCTCGACCACCCGACCGTCCAGGAGGCGGCCGGGGTGGCGCAGGCCCAGGCCAACAAGCTCTACAGCGAGGGCAAGGACAAGCTCGGCCAGACCAAACTGGGCGAGAAGCTGGGCAACGGCAACGGCAGCACCGGCAAGCAGGAGCTGACCGCCGCCGACGACGCGTTCGCCGGCACGCCCGCCACGGTGGGTGCCAAGGCGGGCACCAGCACGGTCGGCACGACCTCCGGGTCGCCGTCGTCCACGAACCCCCGCACCAAGCCGTCCGGCTCGGGCACGAACGCCAGCACGCTCTGACCAATCGCACGTCGACGGGCCGGTCGCCGCAGGGCGACCGGCCCGTGGTCTGTCCGACGCGCGGTCAGTCCTTGCTGCTGAACGCCGCGTCGAAGGCGGCGCTCGGTGCGTCGAAGGCGAGCCGGCGGACGAACTGCAACGCCTCCGGAGCGCCGACCAGCCGGTCCATTCCGGCGTCTTCCCACTCGACCGAGATCGGGCCGTCGTAGCCGATCGCGTTCAACGCGCGGAAGCAGTCCTCCCAGGGCACGTCGCCGTGGCCGGTGGAGACGAAGTCCCACCCGCGCCGCAGGTCGGCCCAGGGCAGGTGCGAGGCGAGCCGGCCACGCCGGCCGTCGCCGGTACGCACCTTCGCGTCCTTGCAGTCCACGTGGTAGATCCGGTCGGCGAAGTCGAAGATGAAGTTCACCGGGTCCAGCTCCTGCCACACGAAGTGCGACGGGTCCCAGTTCAGCCCGAATGCGGGCCGGTTGCCGATCGCCTCCAGCGTCCGCTTCGTCGTCCAGTAGTCGTACGCGATCTCACTGGGGTGCACCTCGTGCGCGAACCGCACTCCCACCTCGTCGAACACGTCGAGGATGGGGTTCCACCGGTCGGCGAAGTCCTGGTAGCCGCGCTCGATCATCGACGGCGGCACCGGCGGGAACATCGCGAGGGTGTGCCAGATCGACGAACCGGTGAAGCCGACGACGGTCTTCACCCCGAGCTTCGCCGCCGCCCGCGCGGTGTCCTTGATCTCCTCGGCGGCCCGCTGGCGAACTCCCTCGGGCTCCCCGTCGCCCCAGATGCGGCCGGGCAGGATGTCCTGGTGCCGCTCGTCGATCGGGTGGTCGCAGACCGCCTGGCCGACCAGGTGGTTGGAGATCGTGAAGACCTCAAGGTTGTGCTTCGCGAGGGTTTCCTTCTTGCGCTCGACGTACGAGTCGTCGGCGAGCGCCTTGTCGACCTCGAAGTGGTCGCCCCAGCAGGCGATCTCCAGACCGTCGTAGCCCCACTCGGAGGCGAGCCGGCAGACCTCCTCGAACGGAAGATCGGCCCACTGGCCGGTGAAGAGCGTGATGGGTCGCGCCATTGTCCTTCTCCCCTGTTGTGATGGGGATTCCTTGTGCGGACCGGGGCGAGGGTGACCGGACGTGCGTGGCACCCGAGCGGTCACCGGTGGGTGCGGAGCGCACCTGAGCCCGGCGGGTTGCGCCTCCCACCGGGTCACCGGCCACCAGCACGGTCGCCGACCCCCACCCTATTTCCGCACTGCCCCATCGGGGAAGCCCCGCGGTCGGCCGATCATCCGATGATGTCCTCGGGCGCGGGCAGGACAGCCCGTACGGTGAAGCCGCCACCGGCTCGCGGGCCGGCGGAGAACGTGCCGCCGAGCCGCTCGGCGCGCCTGCGTACCCCGAGCAGACCTCGACCGGCGCCCTGGGCGCCGCCGCCGGACGGTGCGGGACCGACGCCCTCGTCGCGGACTTCGATGCTGATGCCCGCGGCGTCGTAGCGGAGGCGGACCACGACCGGGGCGCCCGGCGCGTGCCGGCAGGCGTTCGTCAGCGCTTCCTCGATGATCCGGTACGCCACCACGTCGACCGGGCCGGGTAGCGGACGGGGTTGCCCGGCCATGGTCCACCGCACCGGTTGACCGGCGGTGAAGCCTTCCACCAGCGCGTCGAGACGGTTCAGGCTGGGCGCCGGCCCGGACGGGTCGTCGGGCTCGTCGGCCCGGCCCAGCGCACCGAGCAGCTGATGACCTCGCGCCAGCACCGTCCCGCGCCACTGCGCGAACAACCCCATGCAGGTCAAGGTACGGCAGCCCCCCGCAACCCACCGCCCGGCACCCCCGCCCCGCCCTGGCCCCGCACCCCGCCCCGCCCCCGCCCCCAACCCCGCCGATCTTGCACTTTGTGTCGACGAAACTTCGGCCTTGTGGCTTTTGTCCCGACAGAAAGTGCAAGATCGACGAGGTGAGGGGCGGGGGCGGGGACGGGGCGGGGCGGGGCGGGGTGGGGCGGGGCGGGGCGGGGTGGGGCGGGGCGGGGTGGGGCGGGGCGGGGTGGGGCGGGGACGGGACTGGGCGGGGACGGGACTGGGCGGGGACGGGACTGGGCGGGGCGGGAGGGGCCCCCGCGAACCCCCCCGCCCCACCCCGGGTTAACAGGTTTTGGAGGGACCACAAAATGTTTGGTGGGGTTTTGGACGGGCAAAAGG
>NZ_JBVJGQ010000010.1:0-133085 GCF_055587245.1 Micromonospora sp. NPDC047756 | reverse complement strand
GTACGGGGGGGGGGGGGGGGGGGGGGGGGGGGGGGGGGGGGGGGGGGGGGGGGGGCGGGCGGGGGGGGGGGGGGGGGGGGGGGGGGGGGGGGGGGCCGGGCCCCGGCCCCCGCGGGCGCCCCTCCCGGGGTTACCTGGTTAGGGCAGGACCCACTTCTGGTTGGCTGCGTTGAGGCAGGTCCAGAGGTGTACGGGGGTGCTGTCGGCGGAGTTGTTGCCGGAGACGTCGAGGCACTTGCCCGACGACGGGTTGCGCAGGGTGCCGTCGGACGCCGCCGCCCAGTTCTGCGCCCCGCTGCCGTTGCAGGTCCAGAGCTGGATCTTGGTGCCGTTGGCGGTGCCGCTGCCGTTGACGTCCAGGCACTTGCCGAGCGCCCTGATCGTCGAGTTCGGCGTCACGGTCCAGGTCTGCGAGGCGCTGCCGTTGCAGGTGTAGAGCTGGATCTGGGTGCCGTCGGCGGTGCCGCCGTTGCGCACGTCCAGACACTTGCTGGCCAGACCCTTGATCGGGCCCACCCCGGTGCTGCTCGTGCCCTTGACCAGGGTGAAGTCGTCCAGGTCGAAGAGCCCCGTGCCGCTACCGGTGAAGGTGAGGTAGAGGTTCTGGGTGCTGGACGGCACGTTGGACAGCGTGGTGGTGACGTTGGCGTAGGTGTCCCAGCTACCGGTGTTGGGCACCGCCACCGAGCCGAGCACCGGGCCGGTGGCCGAGCCGGTGCGCACCTGGATGGTGCCGCCCGCGCCGCCGGAGACGACCCGGGCGGTGAACGAGGTGACCCCGGCCAGGTTGACGCCGTTGTACGCGGCCCAGTCACCCGGCTCGATGTAGCCGAGGGTCTGCCCACCGTTCGCGCCCGCCTTGGTGAACGCGGAGACCCCGTTGGCGGAGCTGAACGCCTCGGCCTGGATCGTGGTGTTGCCGGTCGGCGGCGGGGTGCCGCCCAGCTCCTTGATCCGGATGTTGCGGAAGTAGGCGTCGTCACCGGTGCCGTGGTTCTGGATGCCGATGTGGCCGGCCAGCGACCGTACCGGGTTGGTGTTGGTGAAGTCGTTGATCTTCACCCCGTTGAGGAAGACCTGTAGCCGTTCCCCCTCGACCAGCAGCTCGTACGTGTTCCACTCCCCCGGCGCGTTGAGCGCCGCGTCGCGGGCGGCGATGTCGGCGGACTTGAAGGTGTAGACCGCCCCGGTGGTGCGGTCCGCCGCGTCGGTGGCGTCGATCTGGACCTCGTAGCCGTTGTCGATCGCCGACCAGGGGTCACTCGACGGCGGGAAACCGATGAAGATGCCGGAGTTGTCGTCCCCGGCGAGCTTCCAGTCCATCTTCAGCGAGTAGTTGGTGAACTGCTTCGCGTTGTACCAGAACAGCCCCATGCCGCCGACCGAGGTCAGGGTGGCGTCGGTGTTGGTGAAGCTGCCCGGGCCGGCCTGTGACCAACCGGCCGTCGAGCCGTTGTAGAGCGGGGTGTAGCCGGTCTCGGGCCGGCAGTCGGCCTTGCTCCGGCCGGAGGCGTACCGGATGCCGCCGAGCAGGTGGTTGCGGAACCCCGCCTCGGCGTACGACGCCTGGGTGTGCCCCGCGCCGGTGTAGAAGGACCGACCACCGTTGTAGCTCTTGCACCAGCTCAGCGGGTGGTCGGCACCCATTCCGCCACCGGAGTACGACGACTCGTCGAGCGTGGCGAGCACGTGCGCGGTCGACCGGGGGTTGGTCCGGTAGTTGTACCACTCGTCGGTGCGGGTCCAGGTCTGCGGCAGGTGGCCGGTCGCCGCGTGGCCCCGGTCCTCCACCTTGATGTTGGCCTGCTGGATCGCCGGGTGCGAGTTGAACAACGCGCCCACCAGGTTGCCGTAGAACGGCCAGTCGTACTCGGTGTCGGCCGCGGCGTGCACACCCACGTATCCGCGGCCCGAGCCGATGTACGACTCGAAGGCGGTCTGCTGGCTGGCGTTGAGCACGTCGCCGGTGGTGTTGAGGAAGACGACGGCCTCGTACTGGTTGAGGTTGCTGGTGGTGAACGCGGCGGCGTCCTCGGTCGCGGTGACCGTGAAGTTGTTCGCCGCGCCCAGGTCCCGGATGGTCTGGATGCCGACCGGGATCGCGTCGTGCCGGAAACCGGCGGTCTTGGAGAAGACCAGCACGTCGTACGGGGCGTCGGCGGCGCTGGCCGGGGTGGCCGGGGTGGTGCAGGCGATGACGGCGAGTGCGGCCATGGCCGCACCGAGGACGGGTCGCAGACGTCTGCGCATATCGCTCTCCTAACTGCGGTTAGGAGGGGCCCCTCGCCTCACACTAGGCGTGCCGAGGGGCCCCCACCTGTCAGCTCAGGGCAGGATCCACTTTTGGTTGGCGGCACCGCTGACGCAGGTCCAGAGGTGGACCGCGGTGCTGTCGGCGGAGTTGTTGCCGGAGACGTCGAGGCACTTGCCGGACGCCGGGCTACGCAGGGTGCCGTCGGCCTGGGCCACCCAGTTCTGCGCGGCGGTCCCGTTGCAGGTGTAGAGCTGGATCTTCGTGCCGTCGGCGGTGCCGGCAGCCGCGACGTCCAGACACTTGCCCAACGACTTGATTGTCGAGTTCGGCGTCACGGCCCAGGTCTGCGCCGCGCTGCCGTTGCAGGTGTAGATCTGGATCTGCGTGCCGTCGGCGGTGGCGGCGTTGCGCACGTCCAGGCACTTGCCGGCAAGACCCTTGATCGGCCCGGCCCCACCGGCCGGGGGCGTCCCGGTGACGAAGGTGAAGGCGTCCAGGTCGTAGAGCGCCCCGGTGCCCGACCCGGCGAAGGTCAGGTAGAGCGTGGTCGTGCCGGTGGGCGGGTTGCTGATCGTCCCGGTGACGGTGGTGAAGATTTCCCAGCCGCCGGTCACCGGGACCGTGGCCGAGCCGAGCACGGTGCCGGTGGCCGAGCCGGCCCGCACCTGGAGGGTGCCGCCGGCGCCCGCCGAGGAGACCCGGGCGTTGAACGAGGTCACGTTGCCCAGCCGGTACGGCTGGAACGCGATCCAGTCGCCGTTGTTGATGTCGCCGACGGTCTTGCCACCCTCGGCCGGGGTCTTGCTGAACACGTTGATCCCCGACGAGGTGCCGTAGAACTCGGCCTGGCGGTGCCGCGGCGGCAACGTGTGTTGGGTGTGCGTGGTCAGCCCACCGGCGTCGGTGTACTCGGCGTCGAAGATCGCGAAGATGTTCGCCGCGTCGTCGTGCTCACCGTCGACCGGGATGGTGATCGAGCCGGAGCAGCCGGTCTTCGAGGTGATCTGGTGCCCGTGCTGGTCGTGGCCGAGCACGTAGGTCATCTTGACCTTCGTGCAGTCGATGGTGCCGTCCTCCGGGTCGGTCACCGTGATGCTGTACGGCACCGTGTCCCCGAAGCCGAACAGCTGACCGTTGCCCGGGTTGTTGATCGTGACGGTGGGCGCGGTGTTGCCGACGCTGATCTGCACGCTGCTGCTGCCGGTGGCGCCCTGCGGGTCCCGCACGGTCAGCGTGGCGGTGTAGGTGCCGTTGGCGCTGTAGGTCTTCGTCGGGTTCGCGGCGGTCGAGGTGGTGCCGTCACCGAACGCCCAGGCGTAGGTCAACGTGCCGCCCTCGGGGTCGGACGAGCCGGCCGAGGAGAAGGTCACAGCGAGCGGGGCCGCGCCGGAGGTGCGGTTGGCGCTGGCCTTCGCGGTGGGCGCCCGGTTACCGCCGCCGACGTAGTCGAAGCGGTAGAGCGCGGAGTTGGCGTCACCGTTGAAGTAACCGGTGCCGTAGTCGAGGACGTAGTAGGCGCCGTCCGGGCCGAACGCCGAGTCCATCACCTGCTTGCCGACCCAGGGGAAGGTGTCGATGGTGCCCCGGGAGCCGTCGGAGTTGACGTGGATCGGCTTGATCCAGCCCCGGCCGAACTCGGTGGCGAAGAACTGCCCGTCGAACGACTGCGGGAACTTGGTGGTGGAGGTCGACGAGGCGTTGTACCGGTAGACCGGCCCGCCCATCGGCGACTCGGAGCCGCCGCCGAACTCGGTCGGGGTGCCGGCGTCACCGGCGTACCGGATCCAGGCCGGCTGGGCCGGCGGCAGGGTGGTCAGGCCGGTGTTGCGGAACGAGTTGTTGGTCGGCCCGCCGGTGCAGTTGTACTTCGCGCCGCTGGCGCTGGTCGCGAAGTCGAACTCGTTGTACGTCTCGGTGCTGGTGTTGGTGCCGGTGCAGTACGGCCAGCCGTAGTTGCCCGGTGCCGCGACCCGGTTGAACTCCACCTGCCCGGACGGTCCGCGGGTGGAGCTGGTGGAGCCGGCGTCCGGCCCGTAGTCACCGACGTAGACCACGCCGGTGGCTTTGTCCACGCTGATCCGGAACGGGTTGCGGAACCCCATCGCGTAGATCTCCGGCCGGGTCCTGGCGGTGCCGGGGGCGAAGAGGTTGCCCGACGGGATGGAGTACGTGCCGTTGGCGTTCACCTTGATCCGCAGGATCTTGCCGCGCAGGTCGTTGGTGTTGCCGGCGCTGCGCTGCGCGTCGTACGCGGGGTTGCGGTTGGTCCGCTCGTCCAGGGGCGAGTAGCCGGACGACTCGAACGGGTTCGTGTCGTCGCCGGTGGACAGGTAGAGGTTGCCGGCGGCGTCGAAGTCGATGTCACCGCCGACGTGGCAGCACACGCCCCGGCTGGCCGGGACGTCGAGCACGTCGACCTTGCTGGACTGGTTGAGCGTGAAGTCCGAGTTGAGGGTGAACCGGGAGAGCCGGTTGACGCCGTCGAAGGCCGAGAAGTCGGTGCCGGTGGCCGGCGCGTCGCCGCCGGGGGTGGAGAGCGGCGGGGCGTAGTAGAGGTAGATCTGGCGGTTGCTGGCGAAGCCCGGGTCGATCCCGACGCCCTGCAACCCCTCCTCGTCGTGCGTGTAGACCGAGACGGTGCCGATCACCGAGGTGGTGCCGTTGGCGTCGGTACGGCGCAGGGTGCCGTTGCGGGCGGTGTGCAGGACCGAGCGGTCCGGCAGCACCGCCAGCGACATCGGCTCACCCATGTCGGTCACGCCGCGAGCCAACTCGACCTGCTGGAAGTCGCTGGCGACGATCGTGTGTGCCTGGGCGGGGGCCGAGCCGGCGGCGACGGTGACGGTGCCGGCGGCGACCGCCAGCAGCAGCGCGGATCCGGCGGAGAACCATCGTCGGGACCGTTGTCGGGGAGCGTCTTTCATTGACATCTGTGCTGTCCCTTCCTGACGTGTGACTGCCAGGCCGGGCGCGCGCCGTCGCGCCGGATGCCGTAGCGGTGGTGAGGGGTCGATGGGTTACCGCGCCGCCGGTTCACCCTGACGAAACATGTTCGTGTTGGTCACGACACTAAGTCGCACGTGTCGATGTGTCCATACCTTCCGGCAGTTCAGCATCAACTTTTGTCGATTTGATCGAAAGTCGCCCGTCAGGCGCGTCGGTCGATCGCCTGCCCGGCCAGCGCAACCAGGGCCGCGCGGGCCTCGTCGGCCACCACGGCGTTGCGCAGGGCGGCGAGCGCCGCCTCGGTCCGGACCCGGATCATCTGCTCGATCCGCTCCCGCGCGCCGGTCGCCTCGATGATCTCGCGCAGTTCCGCCGCGCCCTCGGCGTCCAACGCCGGGTTGCCGAACAGCTCCCGCAACCGGACGGTCTGCGGCCGGTCGGCGGCGCTGCGGGCCAGCGCCATCATGACCGTGGGCTTGCCCTCACGCAGGTCGTCCAGGACCGACTTGCCGGTCACCGCCGGGTCACCGAAGACGCCCAGGACGTCGTCGCGGAGCTGGAACGCGTCACCCAGCGGGTCACCGAACTCACCCAACGCGGCGATCAGCTCCGGCCCCGCGCCGGCCAGGGCCGCACCGATCTGCAACGGCCGGGTGACCGTGTACCGGGCTGCCTTCATCCGGATCACGGTGAGCGCGCTGGCCACCGAGCCGTCGCCCACCCCGGAGACCAGGTCCAGGTACTCCCCCGCGATCACCTCGGTACGCATCAGCGCGAACACGCCGTACCCCCGGTGCACCTGCTCGGTGCTCAGACCGCACTCGTGGAACATCTGATCCGACCAGGCCGCGCAGAGGTCCCCGCAGAGCAGCGCGGTGTTGCGGCCGTACGCCTCGGGGTCACCGCGCCACGACGAGCGGGCGTGCAGGTCGGCGAAGAGCCGGTGCACCGACGGCTCACCCCGGCGGCGGTCGCTGCCGTCCAGGATGTCGTCGTGGATCAGCGCGAACGCGTGGAACAGCTCCAGGGCCGCCGCGGCCACCACGATCGGGGTGCCGTCGGGCGCTCCCGCGCCGCGCCAACCCCAGTAGCAGAAGAGCGGCCGTAACCGCTTGCCACCGGCCAGCACGAACCGTTGCAGCGCGGTGAACACGCCCCGCGGCGCCCCGTCCGGCCAGTCCGGGCCCTGCCGGCTGAGGAAACCGGCCAACTCCGCGTCGAAGCGTGCCCGCAGTTCACTGGCGTCGGTAGGCGCGACGGTGACCGTCATGTCCGCTCCCCCGAGCCGCTCGCACCGTCGACGCCTAATCCGGCCAGCTCCAGCAGCAGCGCCTTGACCTCGGTCGCCGCGATCTTGTCCCGGGCCGCGGTCGGGTCGGAGCAGAGCAGCACCGGGCCGTCCGCCGGGTCGTCCGGCAGCCGCCCGTGCGAGCCCCGCACCGCTTGCGCACCGGCGTCGAGGCCGACAGCGCTCATCAGGTACCGCATGCCGAGCTTCTTGCGGGCCAGGGCGACCCCGGCCCGAGCCTTCGCAGCACCGGGGTTGGCCGGGTCGAAGAACAACTCCGCCGGGTCGTAGCCGGGCTTGCGGTGGATCTCCACCAGCCGGGCGAAGTCCGGTGCGTTGGCGTCGTCCAGCCAGTAGTAGTAGGTAAACCAGGCGTCCGGCTCGGCCACCAGCACCAGCTCACCGGCGCGCGGATGGTCGAGCCCGTGCGCGGCCTTGCCCTCGGCGTCGAGCACCTCGGCCACCCCGGGCAGGCCGGCGCAGAGCTTCGCCACCGCCGGCACGTCGGCCGGATCCTTGACGTAGACGTGCGCGATCTGGTGGTCGGCGACGGCGAACGCCTTCGACGTCCAGGGGTCGAGGTACTCCATGCCCGCCTGGGTGTGCACCCGCAACAGGCCCTCGGCGCGCAGCAACCGGTTGACGTCCACCGGCCGGGACACGTCGGTGATGCCGTACTCGGACAGCACCACCACTGTGGCGTCCCGGGCCCGGGCGGCGTCCAGCAGCGGGCCGAGCACCGCGTCCAGCTCGGCTGCCGCCGCGGCCGCCTGGGCCGACGAGGGGCCGAAACGTTGCAGGTCGTAGTCCAGGTGCGGGACGTAGACCAGGGTCAGGTCGGGTGACACGTCGGCGAGGATCTGCTCGGCCGCCTCGCAGATCCACTTCGACGACGGCAACCCGGCGGTCGGCCCCCAGTAGGTGAACAGCGGGAAGGTGCCCAGCCGCCCGGTGAGCGCGTCGTGCAGCTCCGGCGGGTCGGTGTAGCAGTCCGGTTCCTTGCGCCCGTCGGCGTAGTAGACCGGGCGTGGCGTCACCGTCCAGTTGACGTCGGCGCCCATGGCGTACCACCAGCAGACGTTGGCCACCGTGTAGCCGGGCTCGGCCCGGCGGGCGGCCTGCCAGAGCTTGTCCCCGCCGACCAGCGCGTTGTGCTGCCGCCACAGCAACACCTCGCCCAGCTCCCGGAAATACCACCCGTTGCCGACGATCCCGTGCTCGCTGGGCTGTTCGCCGGTGAGGAAGGTGGACTGCACCGAGCAGGTCACGGCGGGCAGCACGGTGCCCAGCTCGGCCCGGAAGCCGCCGTCGGCCACCCCGCGCAGTCGAGGCATGTGGGCCAGTAGTCGGGGTGTCAACCCCACCACGTCGAGGACCACCAGTCGCCGGCTCATCGCGTCACTCCCATGCTCACGGTTCGCTCTGCGGTCAGGCCGAGGCCGACCAGTTCGTCCCGGGCGAAGGCCAGCTCCGCGGCGATGCCGGCGGCCAGCTCTCCGTCGGTGCCGGGCCGTCGTGCGGCCGGCAGCACCCCCCAGGTGTACGTCTCGACGTCGAGGTGGTCGCAGCCGGCGGTCGGGCCGTCGAAGAGCGCTCTCAGGGCTGCGCGGAGCACCGGCAGGGTCGAGCCGAGCGGCTCCTCGGGTGGGGCGTGCAGCGGCACGTGGTAGTGCACCCGCCACGGCCCGGGCAGCGCCCGGTCCAACGCCTCGTCCAGGTCGTCGGCCGCGTACGTCGGCTCGGCCGGGTCGGCCAGACCGGCGCAACCGGCGCCCCGGGTCTGGTGCAGGAAGCGCGGCTCCACCCAGCGGCGCAACGCCTCGGCGTCGCGGGCCGGGTCGGCGGCCTCGACGGCGGCCGACACCTGCACCTTCACCACCGGCAGTCCGGCCGCCCGCAGTCGGTCCAGCGCCTCGGCCGGCTCCTCCCAGGCGCAGGCCAGGTGGGCGAGGTCGACGCAGACACCCAGCCGTTCGGTGTCCATCCCGGACAGCAGCGCGGCCGCCTGACCGGTGCTCTCCACCACGCAGCCGGGCTCGGGCTCGAAGGCGACGCGCACCTCACGGCCGGTGTCGCGCTGCACGTCGGCCAGGCCGGCGGCGAGCTGGTCCAGTCGGCGTCGGGCCGCGTCCGCCCGATCGGTGTCCCACGGTTGACGCCAGGCCAGCGGCAGCGTGGAGATCGAACCCCGGGCGGCGTCGTCGGGCAGCAGGTCGGCGAGGACCCGGGCCAGGTCCAGGGTGTAGGTCAGGCGCTGCTCGGTGGTCCAGTCCGGGTGGTACACGTCCTGCTTGACCACCGGGGCCTGGAAGGCCGCGTACGGGAAGCCGTTGAGGGTGACCACCTCCAGGCCACGCGCGTCCAGCTCGGTGCGCAACCGGCGGCGTAGCGTCTGGTCGGCGGCCAGCTCGGCGGCGACCGGGGCGGCCAGCCACAGGCCGAGCCCGAGCAGGTCGCTGCCGAGCGCCTCGCGGACCGGCACCGCGTAGGTGTCCAGTTGACCGAGGATCCCGGCGAGGTCCTCGGCCGGGTGCACGTTGGTGCAGTAGCCCAGGTGGACGGTCTCACCGCCGGCATGTCGCAGCCGCATCAGCTGCCCCCCCGCAGGATCGAGTTGCCGGTCTGCGGGTCGACGGCGGCGGCGGCGTCCAGGTCGCTGAGGTCGAGTCGCCCCGACTGCCCGTAGAACTCCACCGGGTTTCGCCACAGCACCTTGTCGACGTCGTCGTCGCTGAAGCCGGCGGCGAGCATCGCCTCGCCGGTGGCTCGGGTCAGCAGCGGATCGGAGCGCCCCCAGTCGGCTGCCGAGTTGACCAGCATCCGTTCCGTGCCGTACTCCCGCAGCAACTCCACCATCCGCTGCGGCGTCATCTTGGTGTCCGGGTAGATGGAGAAACCCAGCCAGCAGCCACTGTCGCGGACCAGCTTCACCGTCACCTCGTTGAGGTGGTCGACGACCACCCGCCCCGCCTCGATGCCGGACTCGGCGACCACGGCGAGCGTCCGCTCACAGCCGCGCGCCTTGTCCCGGTGCGGGGTGTGCACCAGCGCCGGCAGCTCGTACGCCACCGCGAGGGCGAGCTGCGCCGCGAACGCCTCGTCCTCCTCGGGCGTCATCGAGTCGTACCCGATCTCGCCGACCGCCACCACCGCGTCCTTGTCCAGGTAGCGGGGCAGCAGGTCGAGGACCGGCCGGCAGCGCGGGTCGTTGGCCTCCTTGGGGTTCAACGCGATGGTGGCGAAGTGGCGCACCCCGAACTGCGCGGCCCGGAACGGCTCCCAGCCGATCAGCGAGTCGAAGTAGTCGGTGAACGAGGCGGCGCTGGTGCGCGGCTGACCCAGCCAGAACGCCGGCTCCACCAGCGCGCGCACTCCGGCGGCGGCCATCCGTTCGTAGTCGTCGGTGGTGCGTGAGGTCATGTGGATGTGGGGGTCGAAGATGCGCATTCACGCCTCCCGGGGCAGTGCGGCGGTGAGCCGGTCGAGCAGGTCGGTGGCGTCGGCGGGCAGGTCACGGCCGGCGGCGTGTCGTTCCGCGGCCAGCGCGGCGAGCATGGCGGTCAGCTCGCTGTCGGCCCGGGAGTCCAGGTCGGCCACCCCGGCCAGGGGTACGCCGCTGAACACGCACTTGAGCACCGCCTGCCGCCAGGCGGCCTGGTCGAGGTGCCGGGCGTAGGGGCCGAGCGCGGCGGCGACCAACCGGGTGTCGTTGGTCCGGATCGCGTCGTGCAGCAACGGGACCGCGTCGGCGCCGATCGGCAGCAGCGGCAGGGCGCGCAGCACTGCTCGTCGTTCGGCCGCGTCACCGTGCTGGTAGAGGCGCTCGGCGTACGCCGCGTGCTCGCCGGGCAGGCTGGTGAGCAGCAGCACCCGGGCCGCGTCGTCGGCGGTCCAGCCGGGGGCGTCGGGCAGCGCGGCCCGCCCGCAGCGGCGGCCGACGGCGGGAAAGAGCCGGGTGATCGCGGTGGGCTCGGTGGTGACCCGGCGCAGCGCCGTGTCCAGCCAGTCGGGATCGGGTACGCCTCCCAGCGCGGCCCGCAGTGAATCCGGTGTCATCCCGTCTCCTCCCCATGTTGCTACGCAGGCACTCCAGGAACGTCTGCCGGCAGTTCGTCCTTCGTGCGGCCGGCCAGTGCGGCGGCCCGCAGGAACTCGATCGACCGGCCGGCCACCGCCGGTGCGGCGTGCGAGTCCCGGGGCAGCTCCACGGCGACCAGGCCGCGGTAGCCGGCGTCGCGCAGCGCGGCCAGCACCGGCGGAAAGTCGATCTCGCCGACGCCGAACTCCAGGTGCTCGTGCACGCCCCGGCGCATGTCGTCGATCTGCACGTTGACCAGGTGGTCAGCCACCTCGGCGACGCACTGCGGCACCGGCCAGGGCTCCAGGCACCGACAGTGACCGATGTCGAGGGTGATGCCGAAGCGGGCCGGGTTGTCCAGTGCGGCGTGCAGCCGACGCCAGTCGGCGATGTCCTGCACCAGCATGCCCGGCTCCGGTTCGAAGCCGAGGGTGACCTCCGCGGTGTCGGCCGCGTCGACCACTGTGGCGCAGCCGGCCACCAGCCGGTCCCAGGCGCACTGCGGTGACACCGACTCGGGTCGGACACCGGCCCAGAACGAGACCGCCTCCGCGCCCAGGTCGGCGCCGATCCGCACGGCCCGGCGCAGGAACTCGATCCGCCGGGTCGGGTCGTCGTGCAGCAACGTCGGGGCGTGCTTCTGCCACGGGTCGAGCAGATAGCGGGCGCCGGTCTCGATGACCACCGCCAGGCCCAGCGACTCCAACCGTCGACCGACAGCGGCGACCCGGCGGGTGAGCCCGGGCGCGAACGGGTCCAGGTGGTCATGGTCCAGGGTGAGCGCCACCCCGTCGTAGCCGAGGTCGGCGATGACGGCGAGCGCGTCGTCGAGGCGGTGGTTGGCGAACCCGTTGGTGCCGTACCCGAGGCGCAGCGTGGTGGCGTCGGCGGCCGGCGCACCGGGCCGTGGCTCGGGAACGCTCATGTCGGGGAGACCTTCCGGGCCAGCCGTCGACCCAGCGGCGCGGCCGCCGCGACGGCCACCCCGAGCAGACCTGCGCCACCGCGTGCGGTGAGCGCTCCCTGGAGGGCCGGCAGCCCGGTGATCCCGGCGCCGACGGCCGCGCGGACCCGCCCGGCCGACGGGTCCCGCACAACCTCGGCCTGGGCCGCGCCGTAGCGGGCGGCGTACCACCCGGCCAGCACCGCGGGCAGCAGCGCCGCGATCGTGGCCGACCGGCTCCGCCCGGCGCGCCCGCCGGTCTCGTCGACGGTCTCGGCCCGGTCGGTGGCCCCGGCGGGCTTCGCGGTTCGCCGGGCTGCGTGCCGGGCGCCCGGCACGGCGACGACGGCACTGGTGGCGACCAACGCGGTGCCGGCGAGAGTGCGCATCGGCAGGGTGGCGTCGGCGCCGGTGACCTCGCGGCGGGACAGCGCGGTGACCGTCCAGGTGTGCGCGGCGACGGTGGCTGCCGCCGGCAACGCCCGGCTCATCCGGCCACCGGACGCGCCGAGCAGCACGTCCAGCCCGCGGCAGGCGGCCATCACGGCCGGGCCCGCCGCGGTGTTCTTGGCCAGCAGGTCGTACCCCCAGATGGTGGCGGCCAGCGGCACGGCGAGCGCGGCGGCGCGGCGGCCGCCCGCGGCGGCGGCCAGGCCCACGCCGGCGGCCGTGAGGCCCGCCGCGAGACCGACCGCGGCGGCCGGCGTGACCCGCCCGCTCGGGATCGGCCGCTCGGGCCGTTCCTCGGCGTCCAGACCCCGGTCGGACCAGTCGTTGGCGGCCATGCCGGCCCAGTAGAGCAGCACCGACGCGCCGGCCAGGGCGGGGGTACGCGGGCTCAGCGCGCCCGCCGCCGCGGCCCCGGCGATCACGTCGCCGGGCACCGAGAGCGCGGCCGGCGCCCGGACCAGCTCGGCGAGATCAGCCAACGTTGTCATGATCACCGTCGCTCCCGTCGTGCAGTTGCCGGGTGAAGGCGGTCAGCCGGGCCCACTGCTCGCCCAGTGAGTGGGTGGGCGTGCCCAACGGGTCCTTGAAGAAGAAGCCCAGGTCGGCCAGCGGCCCCACCTGCCCGGCGGCGTGCGCGGCGGCGGTGAGTCGGGCCAGGTCGAGGACCAGCGGCGCGGCCAGCGCCGAGTCGCAACCGTGCCAGGTGAACTCCATCCGCATGCCGGTGCCGAGGAATCCGCTGAAGGTGATCAGATCCCAGGCGGTCTTGAAGTCGCCCAGCTCCTCGACGTACTCGATGCGGGTGCCGCCCTGCGGGACGTAGCCCAGCGTCTCGCCGAGCACCCGCTGCTTGCTCTGCACCTTCGCCGCGTTCGCGGCCGGGTCGGCGAGGGTCGCGCCGTCGCCACCGCCGAGCAGGTTGACCCCGGACCAGGAGCCCACCGCCAGGTTGCGCATCGCGAACATCGGCGCGAGTACCGACTTGACCAGGGTCTCCCCGGTCTTGCCGTCGTGCCCGGCGTACGGCAGTCGGGCCTCCTCGGCCAGCGCGGCCAGCGCCGGCAGCCGCAGCCCGGTGGACGGGGTGAAGTCGACGTACGGGCAGCCGGCGAGGACCGCGGCGTACGCGTAGAGAGAGCTGACCGGCAGCACCTCGTCCGGACCGTCGAGGGCGGCGCGGAGCGCGGCCGGGTCGGCGTGCGCGGGGTGTGGTTGGGGAGCCGGCTCGGTGGCGGAGACGTTGACCACCACCACCCGGTCCAGCTCGTGCCGCTCGCGGAAGCTGGTCAGGTCGCGGACCACGGCTTCGGCCCGCTCGGCCTGGGTGTCGCCGACCGGTGCGGGGCGCAGCTCCTGCTCGACCACGCCCAGCTCGTCGCGGAGCGCGGCGACCAGCCGCCAGGGGATGACACCGGCGTCCGCGAGGGCCTCGGCGCGCTTGCACAGCGGGGTGGTGGCCAGGTCGTGTCCGCCGAAGACCAGGTCGGTGAAGGCCGGCAGGGCCGGGCCGCGCAGCTCGGGAAGCTCGGTGACGCAGCCGGTGGGCCCGGCCAGGCCGGCCCGCAGCGCGAGCCCCCCGACGATGCTGGTGGTCGCGACGGAACCGCGCGCTCCTACCAGCCAGACACCTGTTCGCATGGTGCTCCTTCCCCATTTCCGAGGAACCGTCGGTACCGCTAAATATAGGAATATCAGAATATGTTTCGGAAAGATACGGCCCGGTTTCGGAAAAGTTTCGGGCCGGGTGGAGTGGGCCCCGTCCGCTCGCCCCGCACCGGAACAGCACCGGCTTCCGACGTCGGCGTCGGCGGCGACGACGCCGGACCGGATCCCGGGTGGTGCGAGCAGACGGGGCTGGTAGGCAGGGTCGGGTCGGCGTCTCGACCCTGCCTCCCCCGCATCCGGCCGGTCGGGGCACTGGTGTGCCCCGGCCGGGCGTCTCAGGCCGCCGCGCCCACCGGAACACCGACCGAACCACTACCCGCCGGGAATCGGCGAGCGGATGCGGTAGGGGCGGGGGCGGCGGCGGGCGGTGTCATTCAGGTCCTCCGGAGGTCACCGGTGGTGGCGGTCCTCCGGTGCGGCCGGGGAATCCCGGTCCGGTCGCACCGGACGACCGTCCTGCTCGTGCGCCACCGGGCCGTGGGGCCCGGCTGCACGCTCTCCGAAGCCGACCTCTGTCCCGGCCACGGGGCGCAATCCGTGGCTGGTCCCTCGCCGGTCGGCTCCGGAAAGCCGGTCGGGCGATGGCGGTGCGGACACCGCCGTCGCGGATGGTCGATGGTCAGACAGCCGCCGCGGTCAGCGTCGGTTCCACCTCGGCCCACGAGGAGCCGAGCTCCGCCGACCGGGCCACCGCGTCCAGCACCAGCTGGACCTGCAACGCGTCGGCGAAGGAGGGAGTCGGGTCGACACCGGTGGCGACCGCCTCGATGAAATCGCGCATCTCGTGCGTGAACGAGTGCTCGTAGCCGATGATGTGGCCCGGGGGCCACCACGCCGACATGTACGGGTGCTCGCCCTCGGTCACCAGGATGCGGTTGAAGCCCTGCTCCACGGCCGGACGGGTCGCGTCGTAGAACTCCAGCTCGTTGAGCCGCTCCAGGTCGAAGACCACACTGCCCAGCGAACCGTTGATCTCGACGCGCAGCGCGTTCTTCCGGCCGGTCGCGAAGCGACTCGCCTCGTACGTGGCCAGGGCGCCACCGTCGAGTCGCGCCACGAAGACCGCGGCGTCGTCGACGGTGACCGTCCCGGTGGGCGCCGCGTGGCCGTCCACCGAGGCCGCCAGACCGCTCGACTCGGCGGGCAACGGCCGCTCCTTGACGAACGTCTCGGTGACCGCGCTGACGCCGCTGATCCGCTGACCCGTGACGAACTGGGTCAGGTCGATGATGTGCGCACCGATGTCACCGAGCGCGCCGGAGCCCGCCCTGTCCTTCTGCAACCGCCAGACCAGCGGGAACTGCGGGTCCACGATCCAGTCCTGCAGGTACGTGGCACGGACGTGTCGAATCACCCCGAGCCGTCCGTCGGCGACCAACTGGCGCATCATCGTGACCGCGGGGACCCGGCGGTAGTTGAACCCGCACATCGACCGCACTCCGGCGGCCCGGGCGACGTCCGCCGCAGCGGTCATCGCCCGTGCCTCCTCCACCGAGTTGGCCAACGGCTTCTCGCACAGGACGTGCTTGCCTGCGGCCAATGCGGCGAGAGCGATCTCGGCGTGACTGTCGCCCGGTGTGCAGATGTCGACGACGTCGATGTCATCCCGGTTGATCAGGTCACGCCAGTCGGTGGTGTACGCGTCCCAGCCGAGTGTGTCGGCGGCGTCCGCCACCTTCGCTGTGTCTCGGCCGCAGATCAACGCCATCCGGGCCCGCGTCGGCAGGTCGAACACGCGGTTCACGGTGCGCCACGCCTGTGAGTGCGCGGCGCCCATGAACGCGTAGCCGACCATGCCGACCCGCAGTTCTTTGTCTGTCGTGGACAAGGTGGGTCTCCCCCCGGTATGTCAGAACCCGAGCTTGTCGTAGCTGCTCGCGTTCTCCTTGGTGATCGTCTCCGAGGCCAGGGTCACTTCCTTGGGCACCTGCAGCTCCGTCAGGTCGCCCAGGCCCCGACCCTGCGCGATGAGCCGCGCGAGCGAGACCGCCGAGGAGGCCATCGACGGGTTGTAGGTGACAGTGGCCTTCAGCACGGTGTTGTCGGCCTTGATCGCGTCGATCGCGAGCTTGGAGCCCGCGCCGCCGACCATGAAGAACTCCGACCGGTTGGCCTGCTTGATGGCCGCGAGCACACCGATGCCCTGGTCGTCGTCGTGGTTCCAGATGGCGTCGATCTTCGGCAGCGCCTGGAGCAGCTGCGAGGCCTCACGCTGGCCGCTGTCCGAGGTGAACTCGGCCGAGCGACGGTTGCGCACCGTGAACCCGTAGGTCGCGAGGGCGGCCTTGAAGCCTTCGCTGCGCTCGACGGTCAGCGGGATCTCCAGGCCGGCGATCTCACCGATGACCGGGTTGGCGACGCCCTTGTCCTTGAGCATCTTGCCGATGAAGTGACCGGCCGACACGCCCATGCCGTAGTTGTCGCCCTTGATGACCAGCCGCGAGGCCAGCGCGTCGGGGAACGCCCGGTCGAGGTTCACGATCGGGATGCCCGCCTGCATGGCCTGGAGGGCAACGGCGTTGACCTCCTTGCCGTCGTGCGGCAGCACGACGATGATGTCCGGCTTCTGGGCGATCAGGGTGCCGAGCGTGGAGCGCTGGGCCTCGGAGTTCGACCCACCGTCGACCTCCTTGAACTCCACGTCCGAGTAGGCCGCGGCCTGGGCCTTGGCGTTGGCGTGGATCGCGCCCATCCAGCCGTGGTCGGCGGCCGGGGCGGAGAAGCCGATGACGACCTTCTTGCCCGGGGCGTTGTTGCCCTCACTGTTTCCGGCGGCCTTGGTCTGGGTGCTGGCGGCCGGGGTCTCGTTGCTGGTGCAGGCAGTGAGGAGGGTGGCAGCGCCCACTGCGGCTCCACCGAAGAGCAACCGGCGGCGCGACAGGTCGCGACTGTGCTGGGTCATGAATGACCTCCTGGGAGCGGGATGTGACTTATCGAGGGTGTGCGAGGCCCGGCCACCGTCGAAGGTTCTCGACGTCGCCAGGACAACGGTGCGGTGCGTCAGGTTGCGGTGGTGACCCTGTTCCGCGCGAGGAGCCGAGTGACGGACTTGAACTGGAACTGCTGGACCAGGACGGCGGCGACGATGATGCCGCCCTTGACCATGTTCTGCGCCTCGATGGAGAGGCCGTTGATGGCGAAGAGGTTCGTGATGGTGGCGAAGATGATGACGCCGAGCAGCGAGCCGACGATCGTGCCCCGGCCGCCGCTGAGCAGCGTCCCACCGATGATCGCCGCGGCGATCGCGTCCAACTCGTACAGGTTGGCCATCGCCGCCTGCGCCGAGGTCGCCTGCGAGGTGAGCATGATGGCGGCGATACCACAGCACAGACCGGAGAGCGCGTAGAGCAGCATGGTGTGCCGCCGGACGTTGATACCGGCCAGCCGGGCCGCCTCCGGGTTACCGCCGACGGCGATGGTCCGCCGGCCGAAGGTCGTGCGGTTGAGCACCACCCAGCCGGCCAGCACCACCGCGCCGAGGATGTAGACCAGGATCGGGATACCGATGATCTTGCGCGCGGCGATGTCGTTGATGAAGGTGCTGCTCGACACCTGGGTCTGCTTGTTGGAGATGGAGGCCGCGAGCCCTCGCGCGGCCACCAGCATCGCGAGCGTCGCGATGAAGGGAACCAGCCGGCCGTACGAGATGAGCACACCGTTGACGAGGCCGACGCAGACGCCGACCGCGAGGGCGGTGAAGATCATGCCGGCGGCGCCGTAGCTCTGGGTGGCCACTGTGGTGCACCAGACCCCGGCGAGCGCGACGATCGCGCCGACCGACAGGTCGATGCCACCGCCGATGATCACGAAGGTCATGCCGACCGTGACCACGCCGACGACCGAGGCCAACTGGAGGATGGCCAGGACGTTGTTCCAGACCCAGTTCGGGTCGCCGTACAGGTCGGGCTTGGTGACCGCGCCGACCACGATGAGCGCGGCCAGCACCCCGATCAGGCCGAGGTTGCGCTTGGCGCCGTCGCCACCGTCACCCCGCCACCAGGAGAGCTTGCCCCCGGATCCTGCTTTGTCGCTGGCCACCGCCGTCTCCGCCGGATCCACCGGAGGCGACTGCGCCGGAAGCTGCGGGCGCTCCGGTGTCGCGGTGGGAGTGGGAGTCGCGTCGCTCATGCCGGTGCGCCTTCCATCAAGGACCCCGCCATCACGAGGTCAAGCACAGTGTTCTCGTCGAGTTCGCCGGCCGCGGCTTCGCGGACGACCCGCCCTTCCCGCATCACCAGCACCCGGTCGGCCAGACCCAGCACCTCGGGCACCTCGCTGGAGACCAGCAGCACCCCCACGCCCTGAGCGGCCAATTCCCGGATGACCTGGTAGAGCTCGGCCCGGGCGCCCACGTCCACGCCTCGGGTCGGCTCGTCGAGAAGCAGCAACTTGGTGCCGCCGAGCAGCCAACGCCCGACCACCACCTTCTGCTGGTTACCGCCGGACAGCGTTCGTACCGGCCGGTCGACGTCCCGGGGCCGCAGCTCCAGGGTCTCCGCGATCCGGTCCGCCTCGGCACGTTCCTTGGCGGCGTTGGTGAAGCCGAGGCGCGCGTACCGGCCGAAGGTGGCCAGCGTGACGTTGCGGTAGATCGGCTCGCCGAGCAGCAGCGCCTGACTCTTGCGCTCCTCCGGGGCCATTCCCATCCCGGCGCGAACCGCGGCGCCGACGCCGGGCCGCAGGACCTTCCCGTCCATCTGCACCGTGCCGGCCTCCGGCAGGCGGGCACCGTAGATCGTCTCCAGCAGTTCGGAACGACCGGAGCCGACCAGACCCGCGATGCCCACGATCTCCCCGGCACGCACGTTCAGCGACACGTCGGCGAACTCGCCAGTGCGGGTCAACCCCTGCACCTGGAGCAGGTCGGCGCCGGCGGGGTCGTCGGCCGGCCGGTCCGGGAAGACGTACTCGATGGTGCGGCCGGTCATCCGGCTCACCAGGTCGCGGGTCGGGGTGTCGCGCGCCGGCAGGTTCGCCGCCGTGGTGCGCCCGTCCTTGAGCACCGTGACCCGGTCGCCGATCTCGCGGATCTCCTCCATGCGGTGGGAGATGTAGATGACGGCGATGCCCTGCGCGGTCAGCTCCCGGATGATCCGGAACAGGTTGCCGACCTCGTCGTGGGCGAGCACCGCGCTCGGCTCGTCCATGATGATCAGTCGGGCCTCGTGCGACAGCGCC
The DNA here is from genome assembly GCF_055587245.1 of Micromonospora sp. NPDC047756. Taxonomy (NCBI): domain Bacteria; kingdom Bacillati; phylum Actinomycetota; class Actinomycetes; order Micromonosporales; family Micromonosporaceae; genus Micromonospora; species Micromonospora sp. NPDC047756. Next base: position 114,283 of record NZ_JBVJGQ010000010.1, on the reverse strand, counting down.
CGCGCCATGCTGACGATCTGCTTGCCGGCCGCCGGCAGGGAGCGGACCATCCGATTCGGCGGGATCTCACCGTGGCCGAGCCGGCTGAGGATCTGGCGGGTGTGCCGGGCCATCCGGCCGCGCCGGACGAAACCGAAGCTGCGGTACTCGTGCCCGAGGAACGCGTTCTCCGCCACCGACAGATCCTCGACGAGGTCGAGCTCCTGGTAGATCGTGGCGATGCCCGCCTTCATGGCGGCCTGCGGGTTGGCGAACGTGGCCGGCTCGCCGCGCCACTCCACCAGCCCGGAATCCGGTTGGTGGACCCCGGCCAACACCTTGATGAGGGTGGACTTGCCGGCGCCGTTCTGCCCGAGCAGGCAGTGCACCTCGCCGGCACGCACCTCCAGCTGCACGCCGTCGAGCGCGCGTACGCCGGGGAAGGTCTTCACCAGATCGGTGAGGCGCAGGACCACCTCGCCCGCGACGGTGTCGGCGGGAGCCTCGACCAGCGGCGCCTCGGCGACGGCCTCGGCCGACGCGGTGGCGGGGTCATCCTCGGGCAGAGCCACAGTCTCCTCCTCGCTCACGACGGAATCTCGAACAGCTTCATGCGGCTTCCCCGAAGGCGACGTCGCTCGCCAGCACCGCCGCGCCGGTGACGCCGGCACGGCTGCCCAACTCGGACAGGACGACGGGAAGGTTGCCGGTGGCCAGCGGCAGTGAGCGCCGGTAGACCACACTGCGTATCTCGGCCAGCAGGATGTGGCCCAACTGGGCCAGCCCGCCACCGATCACGATCATCGACGGGTTGGTGAAGCTGACCAGACCGGCGAGCACTCCGCCGACCCGCCGTCCGCCGTCCCGGATCAGCTGGATGCAGGTCACGTCGCCCTCGACGGCGCCCTCGGCGACGTCCAGCGCGGTGACGACACCGCGCAGCGCCAGCCGCTCGGCCAGCGCCGGTGACGTCCCACTGCGGGCGGCGGCTGCGGCGTCCTTGGCCAGCGCGGCACCGCTGAACAGCGCCTCCAGGCAACCGACGTTGCCGCAGGAGCACATCGGGCCGTGCGAGTCGACCTGGATGTGGCCGATGTCGCCGGCACAGCCGTCGGTGCCCCGGTAGACCTCGCCGGTGAGGTAGATGCCGCACCCGATGCCGGTGCCGATCTTCACGAAGAGGAAGTCGTCCACCGAGTGGGCGACCCCACCGTGCCGTTCGCCGATCGCCATGATGTTGACGTCGTTGTCGACCACCGCCGGGCAACCGTGCTCCCGGCTGAGCAGCTCACGCACCGGGAACCGGTCCCAGCCCGGCATGATCGGTGGGGAAACCGGCACGCCGTCGCGGAAGCTGACCGGGCCGGGCACGCCGACGCCGACGGCGTCCAGTCGCTCGTACGCGCCGTCGACCCGGGCCTTGTGCAGCAGTTCGTTGACCCGTTGCAGGGTCACCTTCGGGCCGTTGCGAATGTCGGCCGCCTCGGCGTAGTGGGCCACCGGTTCGAGGCGGCCGTTGACCACCTCGACGTCCATCGAACTGGCGCCGAGGTCGACGGCGGCGAAGCGCAGCTTCGGGTTCAGCTCGACCAGAGTCGAGCGACGCCCGCCTCGGGATGCGGCCAGCCCGGCCTCGGCCACGTAACCCAACGCCACCAGACGATCCAGCTCGGCCAGCATGCGCGGTCGGGGCATCTGGAGCCGGTCGCCCAGCTCGGCCCGGGAGACAGCGCCCTCATCGCGGAGCAGCCGTAACAGGCGCACGTGCAGGGGGTCGACGGTGCGCACCCGGGCCCCCTCTTCATTGGCAGCGTTCACATCGACGCAATGTCGGTGTGTTGTGTCCGACACAGTAGGAGCGGTCGGATCGCCTGTCCAGAGCTTCGGCTGTTCCGACGCTAACTTTTGCTCAAACGGACAGAAGTTTCGGTCGCGCTTGCGACGGGATGGATCGGTTTCGCTGCGCACCCCGCCGCACCGACGCCCGCCGAGCGGGTGCGGCGAGCGCCGAGAAGCCCCGACCGCGCCGCCGCGCCGCCGCGCCGCCGGGCTCCGGGAGTGCCCGACCGGCGAGCGCGAATCTCCATCGATGGCCATCGGTACGTCGGCACCGACGCGCTCAAGCAGCGATTACGCGACCGAGGCGGGTGCCCGCGACACGCCAAATCAACGACTGCGACGTCGCCATAATTGGAAGGGACGTTGACAGTCGTCTACATGGTCGTTAACGTTCCTCAGCATCGACAGCTACGGGGCGAGTCGCGCACCGCAATTCTCCAATCGCGATGACCTTCCGTTCTTTCGTGCCCGAATACCCCGACGGGAAGGACCCCAATGAAACGACCGACGCGCTTTATCGCGGCCATGTCCGCAGTAGCGTTCGTCGCGCTGTTCTCACCATCGGCAGCCCAGGCGGCACCGTCCTCGACCAGCTCTGACGTGGGCATTGCCGCTGCGGCACCCGTCCGGCAGGCTGCTTCCAGCACTGCCGAGGGCGACTTCGGCACCCTCGGAAACTGCACCGCGGGGATTTTCTGCGGCGAGGTGAAGAACCGCCTCGGCCGATCCATCAAACTTTCGGGCAACTGGCCGACCAACAGCAAGACGATGTGGCTTCCAGCCGGCCAGGGCAGCGCATCCGATTCGAGGTACTACTACGAATTCCGGGACACTGACGGTTTCCAGGTGCCGAGCGGATACATTTACTACGACAGCGTGGGTAACAAGTATTACCCCGGCTGGCACAAGGTGAACGACCTCCAGGTGGTCACGCTCAACGGCTGGTGCCTCACCACCGCCTGTAGCTGACGCTCAACTCCTGACAATGGTCGTCAGTGGCTGTCGGACCCGTGATGGGTCCGACAGCCACTGACGCGTCGCCTCAACCGGCCGCACCGCGCTGGTTGCGCTTCTTCTTGAGCTTGCGGTCGTCGCGCAGCTCCACGTACGGCTCGTCGTCCACCGAGTGGCCGGCCGCGATGGCCCGGCCACGCTCCAACTCCGCGTCGAACTCCGCCCCGAGCAGGATCGCGATGTTGCTCAGCCAGAGCCAGACCAGGAAGACGATCACCCCAGCGAGGGTCCCGTACGTCTTGTCGTACGAACCGAAGTTGCTCACGTAGAAGGCGAACAGGCCGGAGATCACCAACCAGATCACCACGGCCAGCACTCCGCCCGGACTGACCCAGCGGAAGCCTCCGTGCCGCGCGTTCGGTGAGGCCCAGTAGAGAATCGCGAACATCAGACTGACCAGGATCAGCAGCACCGGCCACTTGGCGATGTCCCAGACCGCGACCGCCGTCGAGCCGAGCCCGATCACGTCGCCCACCGCCTCGGCGAGGCGGCCGGTGAAGACCACGATCACCGCGCAGACCAGCAGCAGCACGCCGATCACCGCTGTCACGCCGGCCCGGATGGGCAGCGTCTTCCAGATCGGCCGGCCCTCCGGCACGTCGTAGATGGTGTTGGACGCGCGCATGAACGCGCCGACGTAACCGGACGCGGACCAGAACGCGGCCAACAGACCGATGATCGCCGCGATGCTGGCCAGGCCGCCGTTCTTGTCCGCGACGCCGATCGCGTCCGTGATGATCTGCTGAATGCTGTCGTTCGGCACCGCCTGGTTGACGGTGTCCTTGACGCCTTCGGTGGCGCTCTCGCCGAGCAGACCGAGGATCGAGATCAGCACCAGCAGGCCGGGGAAGATCGACAGCACCCCGTAATAGGTGAGCGCAGCCGCCCAGTCGGTCAGGCTGTCGTCCTGGAATTCGGTGATCGTCCGCCGCAGCGCCGCCTTCCAGCCGCTGCCGGGCAGGTCGGTCGGGCTGTCCGGCCCCGCGTCGGGCCCGACCGGTGTGGTGGCGGGATCACGGTCACGCTCCCGCTGGGCGGAAGACTCGTTCGAGGCCATCGCCCCTCCTCTTCGTCGGCGGTGTCACCTCCGGCTCTTCGTCGGCGGTGTCACCTCCGGACATGCCCCGTCGACGGGCGCGGATAACCCCTACCTGTAGAGCAACCTCGCCATCCGGCGCGAGGCCACCAGCAGGCCGAACGCCATCATCGCCAGCAGGTAGAGCACGTCGAGCAGCCAGACCCAGCCACCGCTGCCCAGCGTGACCCCCCGGATCAGGTGCACCGACCGGTACAGCGGGGTGACCTCGACGAGCCAGTGCAGCAGCGGCGGATAGGCCTGCGCCGGTACGAAGGTGCCGGAGAAGAGGAAGAGCGTGAACTGCGCGGAGGCCATCAGGTCGAAATCCTGCCAACTGCGCATGAAGGTGGAGATCGTCATGCCGAGTGCCCCGAACGCGAAACCGACAAGCACCGCCGCCGGGAGAGCGGTCAACGCCCGGGTGACGCTGGTCAGGTCCAGCGCGACCATCACCCCGAGGAACGCGGCCGAGTAGGCGCTGCCCCGCAGCATCGCCCACGCCAACTCGCCCACGGCGATCTCGAACGGCCGTACCGGGGTGGCGATCATCCCGTCGTACAGCTTCATGTATTTCATCTTGCCGAAGAAGTTGAAGGTCGTTTCCGAGAGCGCCCCGGTCATCGCCGAGGAGGCGAGCATCGCCGGAGCCACGAACGCGGCGTACGCGACCAGCCGCCCGTCGGGCAGCGGCAGATCGCCGACCAGCGCACCGACGCCCACCCCGATGGAGAGCAGGTAGAGCAGCGGCTCCACGAAGCCGGAGAGCAACAGCAGCCAGTAGGCCGGCTTCAACGCCGCGACGTTGCGCCCAACCACCGACGCCGACCGCCGGGACGCGGCGGAGACGTCGACCAGGCGGGGCAGGATCAGCGTGACCACGACACCCTCTCTGCTTGCTGTCGGGAAGACGAGCCGCTGCTCAGACGACGAGCTTGCGACGGAACGCGCGCACCGCCAGCAACCAGCCGGCGACCGCCCAGGCGGCCAGGTAGAGCAGGTGCCCCACGACCGACCACTGTGGGGCTACGCCGAGCGTGGCCGCGCGGCACAGGTCGACGGCGTGCCACAGCGGCGTCGCGTACGCCAGCCAGCGCAGCGGGTCGGGCAACGACTCGACCGGGAAGAACACCCCGGCGAAGAGCGTCATCGGGATGACCGCGAACCGGAACAGCATCGCCAGCCAGTTGTCGCCCGACACCGACGCGGAGTACGCGAAGGTCGGCGCGGCGACGGCCAGCGCGAGCAGGGCGACCACCGGCAGGGTGGCCACCGCCCACGGCGACCGCAACGCCCCGAACAGGCCGGTGACCAGCAGGAACGCCACAATCGTGGTGAGCACCCGGAACAGCACGAAGGCCAGGTGCCCGGCCACGATGTCACCCACCCGCAGCGGCGACGCGCCCTGCGCGAAGTAGGTCCTGACCCACTGGAAGTTACTGAACACCGGCCAGGTCGAGTCACCGACCGTCACCTGGAGCGCGGTCGAGGCGATCAGCCCGGGGACCAACCAGTCGAGGTAACGCACCCCGCCGACGCCCTGGTCGATGTAGGCGCCGACGCCCAGCCCGAACCCGACGACGGTCAGCAGCGGCAGCAGGAACGACGAGAACACCCCGGCCCGCCAGGTGCGCCGCAGACCCACCAGGTAGTGCTCGAACACCGCATACGCCGGCACCCAGGGAAACCGCGCCGACCCCGTCGCACTCACCCGATCACCCCGCCCACCGCGCCGACCACCACGACCTGTCTACCCAACGGGTACGACAGACCGCCGGTCACCCTACGACGACCCCGCCGACGTGTCGCCCGGGTTTCGCCGCGTCCCCCTGGGCCCCGCTCGTTGATCGACCCGGTTGTTGATCGACTCGGTTTTCAGGAAGCCGCGGTGTCAGAGCCGCCCCAACACCCCGACTTCCTGGAGAGCGGGGTGGGTTCGTGATCACCGCACCAACTAGCGGCGGACGGCGTCGGACCCGACGAACGCGCGCCACGTGTCGGGCGCGAAGACCAGCACGGGGCCGGTCGGGTCCTTGGAGTCCCGGACGGCCACCACCCCAGGCAGGTTGCCGGCAACCTCTACACAGTTGCCGCCATCTGGGCCACTACGAATGCTCTTGCGCCACCGGGCACCGGTTAAATCCATGTCTCCGCCACTTCCGCCATGAGATCGAGAGATTGCCCGTGCGATAGTGCCTCACCGCGGATCGACTCCCATACCTCGACCATCTGACGGACGTAGTCGGCCCGGTCGATGACCTGCCCGTGACGCTGTCCAGCGAGGTAGACAAGGTCCTCCCCCTGCGACGAGCTTGCGATCACGAAAGGCCCTCCGAGGCCAGCGTAAGCACCGGCGGGAGTCGGCACTACCTGGATCCGGACCCTCGGGAACGCCGTGCCAACCTTCACGAGGTGCTGAATCTGCTCGCGCATGACGTCCGGCCCACCAACACATCGGCGCAGCACGTGCTCGTCGATCACGGCAGTGAGCAGCGGAGGCCGGTCTCGGGTGAGCAGTCTCTGACGGTCCAGCCGGGTTGCCACCTGCTGCTCGACTTCGTCCGCCGCGAACAAGCCGCCGCCGGCCAGTAGCGCGCGGGCGTACCCCTCGGTTTGCAAGAGGCCCGGCACGCACAGCGGCTCGAACGAGCGCAGCGCTGTGGTTTCCTGCTCGATGCCGGCCAGTCGCGGAACCACGGCACCACCGCCTCCCGGCTGATCCGTCGCTGGATGCGCTCGAACCGACCGTCGGCTGCGAACACGGCGTCACACCGGCGGGCGAAGTCCAGACTCGGGCGGCGCTCGGATGTCTCCACCTTGGCGACCAACGCCCCGGAATAGCTCAACGCCTCGGCCAGCGCGGCCTGTGACATCCCGTTGGCGGCCCGGGCCAGTCGCAGCTCCTCGGCGAAGTGCTCCAGCATGGACGAACTCTCCACGGACACCCTCCGTACATTCCCGTACCGTGCCGGGCCGATTGCCGTACGCGCTGGTCGTCGGCGTGCAGAACCTCCCACAGTAGTCGGGTCCTCAGCAGACTGTCACGCAGCGGGACCGCTCACGGGATCCAGACGGCGGGCGGAACCAGGCCGGGAGCGCCCCGTGACCCCCGATCCGGGGCGCTCCCCACCCACCCGATGGAGGTTCTCTCCCGTGCGACTCACCTGGTCGGCTCACGACGGCGGCAGGCTGTGATGCCGCGGTACCGCCCGCACGTAGCGGCCCGCCCGTCCTGGCGCTGCCGGGTCTGCGGCGCGGCGTGGCCCTGCTCACCGGCCCGGCTGGCGCTGCTGGGCGAGTACCGGGAGGACCGGATCGGTCTGCTCATGTTCCTCGCCACGGTGATGTCCGAGGCGGCCGGGGACCTCGCCGGCCAGGCCGGTCAGGACCGGTTGACCGATCGGTTCATCACCTGGGCCAGAGCCCGTTGAGCGGTCATCGTTGGCAGCTCAGCAGCTCGACACGCCGGAACGGTTGCTGCTGAGCTGCCAACGATCGGACGGTTGAACCGTGGTCGGACCGGCTGCTCAGTGGGCCGAGTCCGAGGTGTCGACGGGCGGGCGGCCCCGACCTCGGCGAGCTGTGCCGGTCAGGCCGGCCGGTAGCCGCGGATCAACGCCTGCACGGCGTAACCGAGCAGCAGCACTCCCGCGCCGACGCCGACCACCAGACCGGCGGAGACCGCCGAGGCGAGGCCGGTGACGAGGCCCGCCACCGCCACCAGGCACAGCGCGGCACCGAGCGGGCGGAGCAGCGGATCCCGCAGGAGCGGGGCAAGCGGGAAGAAGTGCAGACCGACCACCAGGCAGACCAGCACCGGAACGTACTCGGACCAGTTGGCGGCGACCAGCACGGCCGCACCCAGCCCGGCGGCGGCGAACTCGGCCAGGACGATGAGCAGGTACGGGCGGTCGGCGGCCCGGTCTCGAGGGCTGGCGGCCCCCCGCAGTCGGGCGGACAGCACACCGCCCAGCACGGCGGTGAGCAGTGCGACGAGGCTGCCCACCACGAGCAGGGCCCGCAGCGGCTGCTCCGCCGCCGGCACACTGAACCACACCATCGCGAAGACACCCAGGTAGAGGGCGGTCAGCCCGGCCTGACGTCGGTTGGCGGTCACCAGCTCAGACATGAAACTCCCCCGGGGAACGACAGACGGCCGTCACCCTACGGTCCTGGCCGCTGCGTGATCGACTCGGGTTTCAGGAAGTCGCGGTGTCAGAGCCGCCGTATGACCCCGACTTGCAGGAAACCGAGTGGATCAGTCGATCAGGGTGCGGCCGGTCAGGTGCAGGAAGACATCCTCCAGGCCGCTGCGCCGGACCAGCACGTTAGCCGGCTGGAGCCCCAGCGCGGTGACCTCGGTGACCGCCGTGTCGCCGTCGGGCACGTAGAGCAGGACCCGGTCGGGCAGCACCTCGACCCGCTCCCCCAGCCCGGCGAGCTTGCCGGCGTTGGGCTCCTGCGACTCGGCGGCGAAGCGCAGCTCGACCACCTCACGGGTCGAGTGCTGCTCGATCAACGCGCGGGGCGAGCCCTCGGCGACGATCCGGCCGCCGTCCATCACCACCAGCCGGTCACAGAGCTGCTCGGCCTCGTCCATGTAGTGGGTGGTGAGCACCAACGTGACGCCCTGCCGCTTGAGCCGGAACAGCCGCTCCCACACCAGGTGCCGGGCCTGCGGGTCGAGCCCGGTGGTCGGCTCGTCGAGCAGCACGATCTCCGGATCGTTCACCAGCGCGCGGGCGATGGTCAGTCGACGCTTCATGCCACCGGACAGCGGCTCGACCTTGCTGTCGGCCCGCTCGGTGAGCTGGACGAAGTCGAGCAGCTCGGCGGCGCGCTCCCGGGCCGCCCGGCGGGAGATGCCGAAGTAGCGGGCGTAGACGGTCAGGTTTTCCCGGACGGTCAGCTCCGGATCGAGATTGTCCAGCTGGGGGCAGACCCCGAGGCGCGCCCGGATGGCCGGCCCGTCAGCCACCGGATCCAGGTCGAGGATGCGCAGCTCACCCGAGCTCGGTGGGGAGATGCAGCCGATCATCCGCATGGTGGACGACTTGCCCGCGCCGTTGGGCCCGAGGAAGCCGAACGCCTCACCCGGGCGAACCTCGACGTCGATGCCGTCCACGGCGGTGAAATGGCCGAACCGCTTCACCAGCCCGCGAGCCTGAATGAGTGGTCGCCCCGCAGTCACCGCCCGACCCTAACCGCCCGGTCCGACACCCCTGCACGCATTTATTCGCCGGCGGCCGGCCGATCACCCCGGTTTCCGGACCACCGGCGGCGAAACGCCGATCGATGCCCCACCCGTCAGCCAATCGACGTGTATCGTCCTTTTGTGCCGCCCATCAGCTCGCCCGATGGTTCACAGTCACGTGCCCTACCAGCCAACTCCTCCGTCGACGGGCCCGCAGCGAGCCCCGCCGGGCCGCCCCGACCGCGACCTGACGCCGACCCGAGCGACCCGACCGACCCGACCGACCCGACCGACCCGACCGACCCGACCGACCCGACCGACCCGACCCACCCGACCCACCCGACCCACCCGAGCGTCGCCGAGCAGGCGACTCGGGACCTGGCCGCCCAGTTCGAGGACGAGAAACCAGGGCGGGTCCTCTCCGGGCCGGCGGGTCTGCTCCTCACCGGGGCGGCGCTGGCGGTCGGCGCTCTCGCCCTCTGGCAGGTGTTCCGCCCCCTGTCGCAGGGCAGCAAGTATTACCTGATCATCTTCCTGGCCGGCGTACTCCCGCTGGTCTTCCTCGCCTACCCGGCCGACCTGCGGCTGCCGGCCCGCCTACGCGCCCGACGACCACGCGCCCGACCACCACGCGCCAACCGGGCCGAGGCCACTGGGAGCGACAGCGACAGCCGCGTCCCGGCACCCGCGTCGACGCGGCCCACCGTGACCGACTGGGCGCTGAGCGCCCTGGCGGTCGCGGCCTGCCTCTACCCCGTCCTGCCGATCCGGATCGGCAGCGGTGGCGGCGGCTACAACGCGTTCCTCGATCGGCAGGGTCTGCTGGCGGCGACGGATCTGGTGCTGGGCACCGTCCTGCTGCTCCTGCTGCTCGAAGCGTGCCGACGTGCCACCGGTTGGATCCTGCCGGCGGTCTGCCTGCTGTTCCTCGGCTACGGCTACTACGGCGGGTTGTTGCCGCAGTCCTGGCCGGTCGCGCACGCCGGGCTCGACTTCAGTCAACTGGTCGACGCGTTCTACAACTCCGACAGCGGGTTCTACGGCACGCCGCTCGACGTGGCCGCCTCGTACATCGTGCTGTTCACCATCTACGGCGCGGTGCTGGAGTTGTCCGGGGCCGGGCGGTTCTTCGTCGAGTTGTCGGCCGCGGCCTTCCGACGTTCCCGGACCGCCGCCGGCCGGACGGCGGTGGCCTCGGGTTTTCTGCTCGGCACCGTCTCCGGCTCCGGCGCGGCGACGACGGTGAGCATCGGCGCGGTCACCTGGCCGCTGCTGCGCCGCGCCGGCTACCCGCCGGAGCGGGCCGGCGGCATGTTGGCCGCGGCCGGGGTGGGCGCCATCCTCTCCCCGCCGACCCTGGGCGCGGCGGCGTTCATCATCGCCGAGTACCTGGGCGTGTCGTACCTCCAGGTGCTGGGCTGGGCGACGGTGCCGACGGTGCTCTACTACCTCGGCATCCTGCTGGCGGTGGAGATCGACGCCCGCCGCTCCGGCGTACGCCCGGTGGTGATCGACGTCGGCTCGCCCTGGCGGCTGCTGGCCCGGTTCGGCTACCACTTCGCCTCCCTGATCGCCATCATCGTGTTCCTCGCCATCGGTGTGTCCGCGACGCGCGCCGTCGTGTTCGCCATCGTCCTCGCCGTCGTGCTCTCCTACCTGGACCGCACGCACCGACTCACCCCGGGCCGGCTGGTGACCGCGCTCGTCACCGGCGTACGCGGCGTCCTCGCCGTCACCGCGGTCTGCGCCGCCGCCGGCATCATCACGGCGACCACCACGAAGACCGGCCTCGGCCCGCAGGCGGCGGCGCTGCTGATCGGCGGGGCGCAGGCGGCCACGTCGGACCCGACCCTGGTGCTGGTGCTCACCGCGCTGCTCGCCGCCGTCGCGCTCAGCCTGCTGGGCCTGGCCGTGCCGGTCACCGCGTCGTTCGTGATCGGTTGGGTGATCGTCGGTCCGGCCCTGCTCGACCTGGGCGTCACCGCGCCGGCGGCGGCCATGTTCGTCTTCTACTTCGCGGTGCTGTCCGAGGTGTCCCCACCGACCGCGCTCGCCGCGGTGGCCGCCGCCGCGGTCACCGGCGGCCGACTGGTGCCGACCATGTGGCAGACCCTGCGGTACGCGCTGCCGGCCTACCTGACCCCGATCGCGTTCGTCATCACGCCGGCCGGGCTCGGTCTGCTCGGCATCGGTGGCGTCCAACGGATCGCCTTCGCCGCCGGCATCACCGCGCTCAGCGTGGCGGTGCTCGCCGTCGCCGCCGGCGGTTGGCTGCCCGGTGTGGGCCCGGCCGGCGTGCCGGAGCGGGTGCTGGGCGCGCTCGCCGGCGTCACATTGCTCTGGCTCGAACCCGTGCCGGTCACGGTCGGCACGGCGCTGGCCGCCGTGGCGGCGGTGGGTGTCCTCGTCCGACGCGGATCCGCCAGCCGTTCATCGTCCGATCCTGTGGAGGAACAACTGTGAGACGAATCGACGTACGGCTCGCGGCGGGCCTGGGGGTGCTCGCCCTCGTCGCGGGTTGCGGAGGTCAGCAGGGCGGCGCGGCCACCGACGACACGGCCAGCGAGGTCACCTGCGAGGTGACCAAGGAGACCCGCGTGGGCATCGCCACCGGCAACGCGACGGGCGTCTACTACGTGGTCGGCAACGCCCTGGCCGGGCAGTTGTCCGGGGCGACCGGCGGCAAGCTCACCGGCACCGCCGCCGAGACCGGCGCCTCGGTGCAGAACGTCGAGCAACTGGTCGGTGGCCAGTACGACGTGGCGTTCTCACTGTTCGACACGGCGGTCAACGCGGTGGAGGGCACGGGCAGCTTCACCGCGCCACAGCCGGTGCAGGCGCTGACCCGCATCTACGACAACTACACGCAGGTGGTGGTCCGCAACGACTCGCAGATCACCTCGGTGGCCGGCATGCGCGGCAAGCGGATCTCCACCGGCTCACCGAAGTCCGGCACGGAGGTGATCGCGAACCGGCTGTTGCAGGCCGCCGGTCTGGACCCGGCGAAGGACATCCGGGCGCAGCGACTGGACCTCACCAAGACTGTCGAGGGGATCAAGGACGGCAGCGTCGACGGCTTCTTCTGGTCCGGTGGTCTGCCGACCGGTGGCATCACCGACCTGTTCACCACGGCCGGGGGCTCGGTGAAGTTCGTCGACATCTCGCCGTTGCTGCCCAAGATGACCGTGCTGAGCCCCGGCTACCAGGAAGGCACGATCGGCCGGGACGCGTACAAGACGGCGAGCGACACCCCGACCATCGTCGTACCCAACGTGCTGCTGGTCCGCAAGGATCTGGACGCCAACGTGGCCTGCGCTATCACCAGGACGGTGTTCGACAAGCGCGACGCTCTGGCCCAGGCCAACCCGGCGGCCAAGGGGATCTCGCTGGAAAAGGCCCGCAGGACGCTGCCGGTGCCGCTGCACCGGGGCGCCGAGAAGGCGTTGAAGGACCTGGGCGCGAACTGACCCGACCGGTCAGCCGTCGGCCGGCGCGGTGGCGGCGCGGGCCACACCGACCAGCCGGTCGGTGTCGGCGAGCACGGCCTCGTCGTCGGTCGGGGTGCCGGCGTCGAGTCGGACCGTCCAGGTCAGACCGTCGACCCCGGCCACGCGTCGGGCCGCGACCCGCGCCGCGCCGCCGGGCACCGGCTGGTGCTCGGTGTACGCGACCGAACGGGTCACCCGGGCCCGCACCTGGTGCGGCAACTCCCCCGGGTCGAGCAGCAGGTACGTCTCGGCCGGCCCGTCGGCGACCACGGTGTAGCCGTCGCGCTCGACGACGGGCTCGGCGGGGGTGACCGTCAACTCCCGGCCGGACCAGACCGCCTTGAGGATGGTGTGCCAACCGAACCGGTGCCCTCGACCGGGCAGCCACAACCCGAGGTTGGTGGCGACCACCACCCCGTCGCCCTCGCCGTTTCCGGCGGCGGCCCAGGCGAGCACCCGCTCGTCGGCGTCCAGCGGCGGCCGGTCGGCCGGCGGCAGCTTCGGCTTGCGGCTGAACAGTCCCATCTAGAGGCCTCCCGCAGCCTGCTCGCGCAACGCCCGGGCGTGCTGCTCCAGGGACAGCAGCTCACCGAACGCGGCGAAGTACTCGTCCTTGTTGTTGACCGGGTTGATCCGCTGGATGCGTGACTTGAGGTCGCGGACCCGGGCGGTCACCGACCCGAACTGCACCCGGGCCATGGTGATCGACACGTAGCGCGGGTCCGGTTCGCCGTCGATCCGCAGTGGTTCGACGGCCAACTCACCGACCAGCGCCGCGGCCGCCAGGTCGTCGCAGGCGTCGCGGACCGACTCGATCCAGACCGCGCCGCCGGTCGCCGACGCGGCACCACCGGCCGCCGCGATGGCCGTACGCACCGCGACGTGCACCGGGTGGCGGTATTCGGTGGCCTCGACCGTGTCGAACATCGGCCCGGCCAGGACCGGTTGCTGGAGGGCGAGTTTGAGCGCCTCCCGCTCGACCATCGACTGCGGGCTGTCCACCGCCGGCTCGGGGCGGGCCGGGGTCGGCCGGGCGGCGGGGGTGGCCTCGCGGGTGCCGGACGGCGCGGTGTTGCCGGCGGCGAGCACCGCCCGCTGCACCGGCTCGATCTCCATGCCGAGGTCCATGGCGAGCTTGCGGACGTACTCCGGGCGCTTCTCCCGGTCCTTCAGGCGCGCGACCAGCGGCGCGGCGTGGCGCATCGCCTCGACCCGGCCGTCGACGGTGTCCAGGTCGAAGCGGCTGATCACGTGCCGCAGCGCGAAGTCGACGAGCGGCTCGCGGCGGGCGACCAGGTCACGGACCGCCAGGTCGCCCTTGGCCAGCCGCAGGTCGCACGGGTCCATGTTGTCGGGGCTGACCGCGATGAACGTGCGCCCGACGAAGCGCTGGTCGTCTTCGAAGGCGCGCAGCGCGGCCTTCTGCCCGGCGGCGTCACCGTCGAAGGTGAAGATGATCTCGCCGGCCACCTCGTCGCTGTCGAACAGGAGCCGGCGCAGGACGGAGATGTGGTCCGCGGCGAAGGCGGTGCCGCAGGTCGCCACCGCGGTGGTCACCCCGGCCAGGTGGCAGGCCATCACGTCGGTGTAACCCTCGACGATCACCGCCCGACCCTGCTTGGCGATCTCCCGCTTGGCCTGGTCGATGCCGTAGAGCACCTGCGACTTCTTGTAGATCGGCGTCTCGGGGGTGTTCAGGTACTTCGGGCCGTCGTCGTCGTCGAAGAGCTTGCGCGCGCCGAAACCGATCACGTCGCCGGCCAGGTCGCGGATCGGCCAGAGCAGCCGGCGGCGGAACCGGTCGATCAGCGAGCCCGAGCGGGCCTCCCGGGACAGCCCGGCGGTGACCAACTCCTGGTGGGTGAAGCCCTGCTGGCGCAGGTGCTTGGTGAGCGGGTCCCACCCCTCCGGCGCGAATCCACAGCCGTAGCGCTCGGCGGCGGCCCGGTCGAAGCCCCGGCGGGCCAGGAACTCCCGTGCCGGCCGCGCGCCGGCGGTGCTCAGTTGCGCGCTGTAGAACGCGACGGCGGCGGCGTGCGCGGCGACCAGGCGCTGCCGCTGGCCCTGCTGTGGTCGGGGGCGCGGGGCGCCCTTGTCGTCCTCGATGTAGCGCAGTTGGATGCCGGCACGACCGGCCAGCCGCTCGACGGACTCCACGAAGCTGAGATGGTCGGCGTCCATCAGGAACTTGATCGCGTCCCCGCCGGCCCCGCAGCCGAAGCAGTACCAGACGTTGCGGGCCGGGGACACGTTGAACGACGGACTCTTCTCGTCGTGGAACGGGCACAGGCCCTTGAGGTTGCCGCCGCCGGCGGACTTCAGGGTGACCGTCTCGGAGATCACATCCCCGATCGAGGTGCGTTCCCGGACCAGTGCGATGTCCTCGTCCCGGATCCGCCCAGCCATGCGCCACCCCCTCGCCGTACATCCTGCCCTGCCGGACCGACGACACGCCGGCCGGGGGACGCCGGTGTGGCGGCGGCCGCTACCGGCTGGGCGGTTCCGGCCCGCCGGCCGGGTCCGCGCGGGGACCATGACCAGATGCGCCGGGTCCGCAGCCAAGCCCCCCGCCTGCCGAGATGGCTGGCCGGCCGGGTCGGGCTACCCGATCAGACCCCGGGCGCGGACGAGGCCGGACACCGCCACGCCACCTGGCTGGAGCTCTTCCTCGACCTCATCTTCGTGTACGCGCTGGCGGCGGTGGTGGCGCGGCTGGGTGACGAGCCGAGCCCGTCACCGACCGACGTACTGGCCGTGACCGGGCTCTTCGTGGTGATCCAGTGGGCCTGGATGGGACAGGTCTACTACGACACCCGGTTCGACCCGGACGACGCGCTGCACCGGGTGCTGGTGCTCGTCGCGCTCGTGGGCGCGGGCGCGATGACGCTCGGGGTCGACGAGGTTCCGGAGAGCGTCCTCCTGCCCATCGGGTACCTGATCGTGCGGGGTGTGCTGCTCCTGCTGTACCTACGTGCCCGTTCCACCAGCCCGATGGCCCGGATGGTGACGACCATCTACCTGATCGGCTTCGGGTCGGGCTGGTTGATCTGGTTGGTGTCGCTGATCGTGCCCACCGAGCTGCGGCCCGTCCTGTGGATCGTCGCGATGCTGATCGAACTGGCGACGCCCTGGGTCGGGGCGCGTTGGCTCAACCGCTGGCCGGTGGACAACAGGCACCTGCCGGAACGGATCGGGCAGTTCACCATCATCGTGCTGGGTAGCGCGCTGGCCAGCCTGCTCTTCGCCGTGCCGGACCATCCCCCGCCCCACATGATCCTCACCGCCGCGTTGGCCTTCCTGATCCCGGCGGCCGTCTGGTGGGTCTACACCACCTTCGTCACCACCCGCCTGCTCCAGCCCCGGCTGCGCGGCGGCCAGGCGTACAGCTACCTGCACATTCCGCTGGGCGGTGCGCTGCTGCTGCTCGGCTGGTCGCTCGGGCAGGTGGTCCGGCTGGTCGACGACAACGCCGACCACCTGCCGTTGGAGTTGCGGCTGCTACTCGGCGCGTCGATGGTGATCTGGACGCTCTGCGGGCTCGCCCTCTACTGGCTCTGGGCCCGGCCGAGCGCCGCCCGGTTCGCGATCGCCGTCTACGGGGTGGTCTCGGTCTCGCTGGTCACCGCGACGGTGCACCAGCCGAGGCTGATGCTGTCGCTGCTCTCCCTGGCCGTCGTCGGGTACGCCGTCCTGGTCAGCCGACGACTGGCCAAGGCCGGCCAGGCGAACCAGACGCCCGAGGGATGAGCGGCGCTCAGGCCACCCCGGCCGGCTCGGCGACGCTCGTCTCCTCGGCCGCCACCTGCTGGTTCCACTCGGCTTTGGTGGAACGCCAGCCCTCGTCGTCCATGCCACGCCGCCAGTAACCGGAGATGGAGAGCCGGTCGAGGGGTACGCCCCGCTCGCCGCGCAACAGCCGGCGCAACTCCCGGACGAAGGCGGCCTCACCGTGCACGAACGCGTGCACCTGGCCAGCCGGGAACTCCAACGCGCGGACCGCCGCGACCAGCGCCTCGCCGACCGGGCGTCCGCCGCGGTGCACCCAGGTCACCTCGACCGCCCCCGGGCTGAGCAGCTTCTGCTCCTCCGCCGGGTCGGCGATCTCCACGAAGACGTGGGCCGGGGCGCCCAGCGGAAGGCGCTCCAGCGCGGCGGCGATCGCCGGCAGGGCGCTCTCGTCACCGACCAGCAGGTGCCAGTCCGCGTCCGGGTCCGGGGCGTACGCGCCGCCGGGGCCGACGAAGTGCACCGGATCGCCGGCACGCAGCGCGGCGGCCCACGGGCCGGCCAACCCCTCGTCGCCGTGGTGCACCACGTCGACGGTCAGCTCCCCGGCCAGCGGATCCCAGCGCCGCACCGTGTACGCGCGCAGCCGCGGCCACTGCTCCCGGGGCAGGTCCCGCCGGATCGCGGCGAGGTCCAACGGTTGCGGGTACGCGACGTTCGGCTGCGGGAACACCACCTTGATGTAGTGGTCGGTGAACTCGCCCACCGGCAGGCCGACCAGTTCGTCCCCACCGAGGACGAGCCGGATCAGGTGCGGGGTGGGCCGCTCGGTGCGCAGCACCCGGGCCGAGGTGACGTTCCTGGGGCGTTCCGTCATGTCGGTTAGGTTAGCCTAACTTGGCTCGTGGTCGGCCGGGGGTGTCCCCTTGCCGACCAGGCGGGTGTGCCAGGTCACCGCCGCCGGGTCGGTGAGCGAGGCGACCTGGTCGATCACCACCCGCAGTCTGGCCCGGTCGTCCGGGGCGGCCCGCCACAGCGGGACGAAGATCGGGTCGAGCCCCTCCGGGGCACGCCGGACCAGCGCGGCGACCAACTCCGCGAGCATCGTCCGCTGCTGCTCGTAGCGGCCCCGGAAGCCGCTGCGACGCATCACGTACCGCAGCGCGATGCCCTTGAGCAGCGCGCACTGCGCCCGCACCAGGCGGGGCACGACCAGGTCGGCGGCGTAGCGGCGGTGCGGGCCCGGACCGAAGCGCTCCTCCGTCGCCGCCACCGCGGCGGACACGAACAGCCCGGTCACCCCGCTGGTGGTGGCCTTCAACGCGACCTGCGCGCGATGGCTGCCGTCGTAGCCGGCGAGCGGGGCGAGCAGCGGACCGGCCAGCAGATCGACGAGCACCTCGGCCAGGTCCGCCGCCGACTCCCCGGAGTAGGCGGCGGCCACGTCGGCGCAGAGCGCCGCCCGCTCGTCGGCGTCGGTGAGCAGCGGGTGCAACGTGACATAACCACCGTGGATGCCGTCCTCCACGTCGTGCACCGAGTACGCGACGTCGTCGGCCCAGTCCATCACCTGGGCCTCCAGGCACCGCCGGTCGCCGGGTGCGCCGGCCCGGATCCAGTCGAAGACGGCCGCGTCGTCGGCGTACACCCCGAACTTGCGCTCCCCCGGCCGGCGCGGCCAGGGGTACTTGCCGATCGCGTCCAGCGACGCCCGGGTCAGGTTCAGCCCGGCGGACGAGCCGTCCGGGGCGAGCACCTTCGCCTCCAGGCGGGTCAACACCCGCAGGGTCTGCGCGTTGCCCTCGAAGCCGCCGCACGGCGTGGCGAGCAGATCCAGCGCGGCCTCGCCGTTGTGCCCGAACGGCGGGTGCCCGAGGTCGTGCGCGAGCCCCGCGACGTCCACCACGTCCGGGTCGCAGCCCAGCCGGGAACCCATCTCCCGGGCGATCTGGGCCACCTCCAACGAGTGGGTCAGCCGGGTACGCAGGAAGTCGTCGGTGCCGGCGGTGTGCACCTGGGTCTTGGTGGCCAGCCGGCGAAACGCCGCCGAGTGCAGCACCCGGGCCCGGTCGCGCTCGTACGGCGACCGGCGATGCCCGGTGTCCTTGGGCGGCTCCTCGACCAACCGGGCTTCCGCCGCCCCCGGCTCACTTCCCACGCAGGACGCAGAACTCGTTGCCCTCGGGGTCGGCCAGCACCGTCCACTCGACGTCGCCCTGGCCGATGTCGACGTGCCGGGCGCCCATGTCGACCAGGCGCTCGACCTCAGCCTCCAGATCGGCGGGGCGCAGGTCGAGGTGCAGCCGGTTCTTGCGCTCCTTGCCCTCGGTCACCGGCACGAAGACCAGGCCGGGCAGGCGGTCGGCGGACTGGCGGATCTCCACCTCGTCGGGCTTCTCGGTGACGACCTGATAGCCGAGCGCCTCGGCCCACCAACGGGCCAGTCGGGCCGGATCGCGGGCGTCGACAGTCAGGCTCTCCCAGACACTCGTCATGCAGTCACCTCTTCCCGTTCGACGCGGCGCCCAATCGGCCGTGTGCGAGCGAGCCAAGGTTACGCCCGCCACCACTGCCCGACCCGCTCACGACGCATCGACGAACGGCACACAACCACCGATTGGCCCCCAGTTGCCGACCGATCGCCGAGGGTTACGGTCTCGCGGACGGAAGTCGCCACCGGTAGCGTTCCCAGCGCGGAACGTGACGAGCCGACTGACACGCAGAGCCAACCGGTGAGGGGTAACGCTCGTGGACGCAGACACGGTGGTGGGACCGGAGCTACGCGGGCTGCGCCAGCGCCGACCCGACATCGCCGGCACGGTGCTCGCGGGCACCGACGGCCTGCTCATCTCCAGCGACCTACCGAGCACCGACGCCACCCATCTCGCCGCGCTCGCCGCCGCGAGTTTCGGGCTCGGGCACCGGGTCGCCGACACCGTCCGGCGTGGTGAGTTCCGGGAATCGGTCGTGTGCACCACAGCGGGCTGTGTGGTCACCTATCCGGCCGGGCGCAGCGCCCTGCTGACCCTCGTCACCGCATCGGCGGCGGACGACCTGGAGGCGCTGCACGCGGAGGCGCGGGCGGTGGCCCGTCGGGCAGGGTCGTTCCTGGACATTCGCGGTGGGGGCATCGGCGCGACAGCCGTACCGGACGCGCACGCCCCGCTGGCCACGCGTACCCCGATGGCGACCCTGCCGGCGCAGTTGCGCCGATCGTCCCGACCGACCTGGCGTCGTCCGCCGATCTGAGCGCCGGCGGCGGCCGGGTGACCGGGCCGCCGCCGGCGTGGCGTCAGCGGCTGTCCGACCCGCCGGTCTCCACGACTGCCCGACCGGCCTCCAGCCGGGCCACCGGCACCCGGAAGGGCGAACAGGACACGTAGTCCAGGCCGACCTCGTGGAAGAAGTGCACCGAGTCCGGGTCACCGCCGTGCTCACCGCAGACACCGAGCTTGAGGCCGGGGCGGGCGGCCCGGCCCTCCTCGGCGGCGATCCGCACCAACCGGCCGACACCGTCCCGGTCGATCGACTCGAACGGCGAGATGCCGAAGATGCCCAACTCCAGGTAGCGCCAGAAGAACGCGCCCTCGACGTCGTCGCGGGAGAAGCCCCAGCCCATCTGGGTCAGGTCGTTGGTGCCGAAGGAGAAGAACTCGGCGGCCTCGGCGATCTGACCGGCGGTCAGGGCCGCCCGGGGCACCTCGATCATGGTGCCGATCAGCACCTCGACGCCGCTGTCCCCGACCACCTCGGCGATGATCTTCTCGGCCTCGGCGCGAACCGTCTCCAGCTCCTGCACCGCCCCGACCAGCGGCACCATGATCTCCGGGCAGGCGGCGCCACCCGCGCGGGTGACCGCGACCGCCGCCTCGGCGATGGCGCGGACCTGCATCGCGAACAGGCCGGGGATGACCAGGCCGAGGCGGACGCCCCGCAGCCCGAGCATCGGGTTCTCCTCGTGCATCCGCCGGACGGCGGCCAGCAGCGCCTCCTCCTTGGCCACGTCCTCGCCGCGTTCCTGCGCGACCGCCACGTTGACGGCAAGCTGCTCCAACGGCGGCAGGAACTCGTGCAACGGCGGGTCGATGAGCCGAACGGTGACCGGCAGGCCGTCCATCTCGCGGAAGATCTCCTCGAAGTCGGCCCGCTGCAACGGCAGCAGCGCCGCCAGCGCCGCCTCCCGCTCACCCGGAGCCCGGGCCAGGATCAGCCGCTCGACCAGCTCCCGTCGGTCACCGAGGAACATGTGCTCGGTGCGGCACAACCCGATGCCCTCGGCACCGAAGCGCCGGGCCCGGGCGGCGTCCGCGCCGGTGTCGGCGTTCGTGCGGACCGCCAGCCGCCGCTTGCCGTCGGCGTGCGTCATGATCCGGTGTACGGCCCGGACCAGCGCGTTGTCGACGTGCTCGGGGTCGAGGCTGCCCTCGAAGTACTGCACGACCTCGGAGGGCATGACCGGCACCTCGCCGAGGTAGACCTTGCCGGTGGTGCCGTCGATGGACACCACGTCGCCCTCGGCGACGGTCTGGCCGGCGACCGTGAACCGCTTCGCCGGCACGTTCACCTCGATCTCGTCGGCACCGGAGACGCAGGTCTTGCCCATGCCCCGGGCCACCACCGCGGCGTGACTGGTCTTGCCGCCGCGCGAGGTGAGGATGCCCTTCGCGGCGATCATGCCGTTGAGGTCGTCCGGGTTGGTCTCCCGGCGCACCAGGATCACCGACTTCCCCTCGGCGGCCAGCTCGACGGCCCGCGCGGAGGTGAAGACCACGGTGCCGGACGCCGCACCCGGCGACGCGCCGATGCCCGTGGCGACCGGCTGGAACTCGTGGTCGAGTTGGAAGCGCGGGAACATCAGCTGGGCCAGTTGCGCGCCGTTGACCCGGTGCAGCGCCTCGTCCAGGTCGATCAGGCCCTCGTCGACGAGCTGCCCGGCGATGACGAACGCGGCGGCGGCGGTGCGCTTGCCGACCCGGGTCTGCAACATCCACAGCTTGCCGCGTTCGATGGTGAACTCGATGTCGCAGAGATCCCGGTAGTGCTCCTCCAGCCGGGCCATGATCCCGAGCAGCTCGTCGTAGGACGCCTTGTCGAGCTGCTCCAACTCCTGCAACGGCACCGTGTTGCGGATGCCGGCGACCACGTCCTCACCCTGGGCGTTGGCCAGGTAGTCGCCGTAGATGCCCTGCGCGCCGCTGGCCGGGTCACGGGTGAACGCGACACCGGTGCCGGAATCGGGCCCGAGGTTGCCGAAGACCATCGTCACCACGTTGACCGCGGTGCCCAGCTCGGCCGGGATGCGCTCCTGGCGGCGGTAGAGCACGGCGCGCTCGGCGTTCCACGACTCGAAGACCGCCCGGATGGCCAGGTCGAGCTGTTCGCGCGGCTGCTGCGGGAACTCCCGGCCGGTGTGCTTCAAAAAGATCTTCTTGTACGCGTCGACCAGCCCACGCAGGTCGTCGGCATCGAGATCCAGGTCGTTGTGGGTGCCCTTGGCGTTCTTGGCCTCGTCGAGCGCGTGCTCGAACTCCTCACCCGGCACCTCGCAGACGGTCTTGCCGAACATCTGGATCAGTCGCCGGTAGGAGTCCCAGGCGAACCGCTCGTTGTTGCCGGCCTGGGCTGCGAGTCCGTCGACGCTCTGATCGTTGAGGCCGACGTTGAGGACGGTCTCCATCATGCCGGGCATGGAAAACTTGGCACCGGAGCGGACGGAGACCAGCAGTGGGTCCTGCGGGTCACCGAGGCGCTTGCCCATCGCGCGCTCCAGCGACTCCAGGTGCGCCTCGATCTGGTCGGCGAGCCCGTCCGGCTCCCGTCCGGTGGCGAGGTACGCCTGGCACGCCTCGGTGGTGATGGTGAAGCCGGGCGGAACGGGAAGCCCCAGGTTGGTCATCTCGGCGAGGTTCGCCCCCTTGCCGCCGAGCAACTCCTTGAGCTCCTTGTTGCCCTCGGAGAAGTCGTAGACGTACTTGTGATCGACGGTCTCTTGCGCTGCCACCAGAGCCTCCACAACACACGCGCCGGATTGACACTTAACGAAGGTTCAGTTTTCTTCTTCCCCGGGACGGACCGCCGGTAATCCCGGGGTCGACGTCGATCGGTGGGCGAAGGTTAAGCGACCATCGAGTGACCTGGGACCGTTCGGTGACAATTGGCACAGCTATCACGACTATCCGTGTTCGTACCGGTTTTTGGGAACGCTTCCATGCGCACCATCACGCATCCCGGCCGAGCGTCGTACGCTTGACGCCACGCCAGCCGGTGAACCTCACTTTTGCCATAACCGACGCGAATACACCCCCGGAGTCGCCGCCGTGTCGACCACCTCCTCCCCCGGCCCCACCGCCGTCCCCGCGCCCCGGTCGACGGGAGAGCCGGACGCGGCCACGCTGGCCCGCACGGCCGAGCAGACCGCGGGCGCCCTGCTGGCCCCGGCGGCCCCCCACCGGCTGACCGACGTCGTGCCCGCCCCACAGCAGGTCCAGCCGGACCCGACCGCCGACTGGGCGCTGCACGCCGAAGCCGTCATCGTGTCCAGCGCCGACCCCGCCGCGTTGGCGGTCGCCGAGCAGCTCGCCCAGCTCCTGCGCCCGGCCACCGGCTACCCGCTGCCGGTCACCGACGCCACCACGCCGGAGCCCGCCGGTGGCATCGCGCTGGTGCTCGACGACCGCGCCGACCTCGGCGCGGAGGGCTACCGCCTCGACATCGCCACCGACGGGGTGAACGTCACCGCAGCCACCGCAGCCGGCCTCCATCACGGCGTACAGACGCTGCGCCAACTGTTGCCAGCGGCGATCGAGAGCCCGACTCCGGTCACCGAACGGTGGGTGCTGCCCGGCGGGACCATCACCGACGCACCCCGGTTCCCCTACCGGGGCGCGATGCTCGACGTCGCGCGGCACTTCTTCGCCGTCGAGGACGTGTTGCGGGTGGTCGACCACCTGGCCCGCTACAAGCTCAACCACCTGCACCTGCACCTCACCGACGACCAGGGCTGGCGGATCACCGTCGACTCCTGGCCCAAGCTGACCAGCATCGGCGGCACGACCGAGGTCGGCGGCGGCCCCGGCGGGCACTACACGAAGGCCGACTACGCGCGGATCGTCGCCTACGCGGCAGCCCGCCACATCACCGTCGTCCCGGAGATCGACCTCCCGGGGCACACCAACTCGGCCCTGGTCGCGTACCCGGAGCTGGCACCGGACAAGATCGCCCCGCCGCCGTACACCGGCACCGAGGTCGGCTTCAGCTACGTCGACCCCGCCGACGAGCGCACGTACGACTTCGTCGCCGACGTGCTGGGCGAGGTGGCCGCGCTCACCCCCGGCCCCTGGCTGCACATCGGCGGCGACGAGGCGTTCAAGGTCAAGGGCGAGGTCTACACCGGCTTCGTCGAGCGGGTCCAGCGCATCGTGGCCGACCTCGGCAAGACCGTCGTCGGCTGGCACCAACTCGCGCCGGCCGCCCACCTCGACGGGCGGGTTCTGCAGTGGTGGGGCACGAACGGCGAAGACCCCACCACCCTCGACGCCGTCCGCCGGGGCGCCCGGCTGATCGTCTCCCCCGGCAACCACGCCTACCTGGACATGAAGTACGCCTCGGACACCCCGATCGGGCACGACTGGGCCGGCCTCATCGACGTGCGGAAGGCGTACGACTGGGATCCGGGCACGCAGGTCGCCGGCGTACCCACCGAGGCGGTCCTCGGTGTGGAGGCCCCGCTCTGGACCGAATCGGTCACCTCGCTGGCCGACATCGAACTGCTGCTCCTGCCCCGCCTCCCGGCCATCGCCGAGTTGGGCTGGTCACCCCGGGCACGCCACGACTGGGTCGACTTCCGCGACCGCCTGGCCGGCCAGGGCGCGCGCTGGGCAACGGCCGGGATCACCTTCCACCGCGCACCCGAGATCCCCTGGCCCACCACGCCGGCACTTCCCGCACCACGCGACGCGAACCTCAAAACCACGTCCGATCGCTAGACGAGCAGCAGGTCCGTCAGCCCCACTCGGAGCGGCGGGCGTGGTCCATCACGCCCGCCGCGTCCCGCCCGAAGGGCGGATCTCCGGCCGCACTCGCGCGATCAGCCGGCGGCGAGGTCGGCGATCCGTTCCGGGGCGAGCGTGGAGGTCCAGATCCGTACGTCGTCGACGACACCACCGAGCCGCGAGTGCCGGCTCCCGCTGGTCTCCCCAACGCAGCCGATCAGGGTGGGGCCGGGGGCCATCCAGGGAGTGACCGGGCCGTCGACCTCACCCTGCGCGACGCCGTCGACGTACAGGCGGACCTTGCCGGCGCCGAGGTCGTAGACACCGGCGAGGTGCGTCCACTTGCCGAGCGCCGGTGGCTGCTGCGACTCCGAGTTGCGCCAGACGGCATCCCTCGCGGGCGAGTCCGGCATTCCGAAGTGCCAGCGATTGACGCCCGGGTGGTAGCCGAGATAGAAGGGGGTATTACCACTGGATATCTGCGACATCACCGTGTGGTGCCCGGTGGCCTTTTCGAGCAGCACCCACGCGGTCAGGGTGAACGAGGCGTCGGTACGCACGAGCGGACCCGGAGCCTCCGCGCAGGAGTTCTCGGCCAACTCCAGGCCCAGGGCCCCGTCGCGACCGAAGCCCCGATCGCGGGCCCAGGCGTACGGGCCGGTGATGGTCAGGTCGCGGCCGTTGCCGGACGTGTCGGTCAGGTAGGTCGGCGTGTCGCTGGCCGGGCCGTCCAGCGGCCACAGACCCTCCAGCTTCACCCCCGGGTTGCCTCCGTGCGCGGCGGCCACCTGGGCGGCGGTGAGGGCTCCCTGCCAGGCCTGCACGCCACTGACCGACCCCACGACGTGGTCCACCGGAATACCCGTGTACCTCGCACAGCCGATGGTGACCGGCCCGTTGGCCTGCCAGGGTGTCGCCAGCCTGGGGGCCGACGAGGCCAGGACACCGTTGACATACAGACTGATCCGCTGGGCTGTGGCGTCGTAGACGCCAGTCAGATGGGTCCACCTACCCACGTCGGCGGCCATGCCGGCGGGGGATCTCGCCCACGGCGCCGAGGAATCGTCAGCATCGACGTCGAACATCAGGAAGCCCCAGTGGTGGGTGCCGTCCAACACCCGCGTGCCGAGATACCAGCCGCTCTGACGTTCGCCGTCCTGACCGATGACCGTCTGGTTGCCCAGGCCCTTGTCGTCCACCTTGACCCACGTCGCGATCGTGAATGACTCGTCGGTTCGCACCGCGGGCCCGCTCGTCGTCGCGCACTGTTGCCGGCCGTTCAGTTGGAGTGCGGACGCGACCCGGCCGTGCTGGTCCTCGACCCACGGCACGTCCTCCGGCACCACCGCGTCGGAGGATCGGCCTGTGCTTTCGGCACCACTACCGCGCAGTTGCCAGTCGCCGACCAGGCCGGCGGGCAGTTCGGTGGCGGCGCGGGCGATCTGTTCGTCGGAGAGCAGGCCCTGCCAGACGCCGACGTGGTCGATCCCGCCGATCAGGTGGTACAACTCCGAATTCGCGCTCCCGAAGCAACCGACAAGGAATTGGCTCGTCGCGTTCCACGGCGTGAACGGAATCTCACCCTCGGACGCGAACTGCCCATTCACGTACAGCCGCATGATCCGCGCCACCGGGTCGACGGTGGCCGCCACATGCTGCCACTGCCCCAGCGGCGTCGACGTCGGCGCGAAGACGCTGACGAAGGGCGACCCGTCGAAGTCGCCGCCGGTCACGACCAACTCCCAACGATCCTGTACGTGGTGGTAGAGCAGGTAGAACGAGGGCCGCGCCGTACCGACCTGAGCGAAAACGGTACGCAGGGAAGACTTGTCGGCCAGGTTCACCCAACCGGAGACGGTGTACTCCGCGTCGGTGCGAACCGTGGGCGCGCTCTTCGCGCAACCCGCACCGTTCATGGCGAGCGCGGCACCCGGCACGCCTTTGCGATCGGCGCCATAGCTGACCCCACTGCCGAGGGTCAGATCGCGTCCCTGTCCCGAGTCGTCGAATCCGTCCCCATCGAGCCTCCAGGTGGCCTGCGGCTGGGCCTGGGTGATCCGGCCGGTAAAGAAGTTGAACGCGGTCCGCGCCGAGTAGTTGCCGGCATTGTCCTGCGCCCAGACATAGACGACAGTCCGGCCGACCTCCGGAGTGAAGGTGACGGTCGTCGTGCCGCTGGACGCCTGGAAGGCCTGCATCGCGTCGGTGCCGATGCCGTAGGCGAACTGCTTGACGCCGGACATGGCGTCAGCGGCGGTGAAGCTGAGTGTCACGGGCGCGCCTGCGACCGGGGTGCCCGAGACGCGGGTGACCACGGGCGTGGTGGGGGCGGTGTGGTCGACCCGGAAGTAGCAGTACCCCGTCCAGCCGGTGCCCTCGCCGGCCACGTCGTCATAACCCTGTACCCGCCAGTTGTAAGCACCGTCGACAAGAGCGGGGGCGGTCCAGCCACGCTCGACGCCGGAGGTGGTCCATGCCGAGGTGTGATCAGGGGGGTTGGTCGGACCGTTGATGTCGAACTGCACCTTCACCGAGCCGTCGCCGTCGTTGGCCTTGCCGTAGAGAGTCGGAGTGGGGACGTTGACCCATGGCCCCGGTGACGACGTGCTGCAGTTGCCTCCGGGCGAGGTGCGGATCGCCACCGGAGAGGAGGGCCGGGACTGGTACGTCGCCTTCAATCTGACGTTGGCCGGATCGAACTTCGCCCAGTGTCCACCACTCTCGTTAACCATCCTGAGGCCGAAGGTTATCGAGGCAGCGCCCGCATTCGCGTGCCGCTGGACGTGGTAGCCGACGTTTCCTCCGTTGAAACTCTGCCAATTGGCCGACTGACCGCAGTTGGCCCCGACGGTCTTTGTCTGCAGCGGCCCGCCGTGCAGCCACGTACCGGCCATGCCATTCCAGCTGGGTGTGTTGCTGGCCAATGAATTCGTCTGCCAGATGCCCAGGGACTCATTACAGTTGCCCGTGTGCACCAGGTACGCGTCGACACTCGTCGTGTTCACGAGGCGCCGGCCCGACATCGCCGAGATGTCGAAGTAGAAATGCGACCGCCAGATGTCCCCATGGTTGTCCCAATTTGAGCCGACGCGGGCCACCTCGCGCGGCCAGGAACTACCAGAGGTCCACTGGGTGCCTGCGTTGGAATCGTTCACGGGGGCCCACCTGGCCCACTTCATGTCATAGCTCGGGTCGATGAAGACCGGAAACTGGCTGCCGCTCAGCACCGCCGGGTCCACGGCCACCGTGAGTGATCCTTCGTCGACACGGACGTCGACCCGAGCCACAGCAGCGGCGTCGGACGGACCGTTGACACTGGAACGGGTCACGGCGCGTTCCCCGCTGCGGTCGAGGGTCCCGGCACCCCGTTTCCCGGCGGAGGGCTCACCAGTCGCCGGCGTCGAGTCCCATGCCATCGCCGGCGGGGCAGCCGCGAACAACCCACCCGGACCGGAGATGGTGACGCGATTGTCGGTCACCGCCACGTCGGCCGATCCGCCGAGAACGAACCGCGTCTCCCGGACTGCCGGGTTCTTCGCCGCCACAGCGCTCTTGACCACCAGCAGGTGCGAGAAACCGCCGCGTTCGGCCCGTACCACCAGGTCGACGTCCGGATAGACGTTCGGATAGGTGATCGCGTCACCCTTGATGACGCCCTGCGGCAGCGCGCTCGGCCACCCGAGCGAGAAGTCCGCGCCAGCGCCGGTCATGGAGGCGAACGGGCCTTGCCCGCCCTGGGAGAAGACCACGTCGGCCGTGGAGGCGACCGGACGGACGCGACCGTCGCCGCCGACCACCAGCGTCGTATCGATCCCCCGCCAACGACCACCCACCTTCGCCCACTGCGGCTCGGCCCATGACTCCAGGGTCAGCTCACCGGAGGGTTGCGCGAAGACCCTCGTGGTCTCCGAGGCTGCCGCCAGCACTTCGACCGCCGTGTCGCAGGTACGCGCGAGCGAGATCGCCGCATCCTCGGACGGCGCCATCACCGCATCACCGGTGGCGGCTGCGGAACAACGGTCCGATTCGGGGGCAGCGGCGGCCTGACCGCTCGTCCCGACAACCGCTATCGCGCCCGCCAAAAGTGCGCCGGCCGTAATATTTGCCAGCCCGGCATGACGAAGTAGAACCACAGCCGCACACCCCCGTAGAGCAGCCCAAGAAGTCTTGCGGCAGACAATACATAGATCCACTGTGTTTAACCATACGCAGTTTCGGCAACACATATTAAGGCCGAATCCAGAGTAGATCGACCATTTTGGCCGGTTGGCGGCGATGGTCAAGGCTCGGCGGCTGGCGCTCCGCAGTAAGCGCCCACAGTAAGAATCGCTCGAATTCGACCGTTTCCGACGGCCTGGCGCGTGACGCGGCGAAACGTGTTCCGGCAGCGGAACAGTGTCGGATACGCAAATTGGTCGCGCCCCACGTCGCGTGGCGCAATCCGCTGTCGCCCGCACCAATGGGACCAATTCGCACATCAGGAAGGGCTCCGTCACGGCTGGCTGCCCGAGACCGACCCGCCCACACGGCACCCTGCCCCCGTGCTGGCCCGACCCGGCCAGCGATGACACGGGCCGACATGGCCGACCAATTCACGTTGGCGCACCCGCGATGCCCCCTGATGGGCGATGCCCCCTGGCCATGCCGTCGGGACGCCCCTTGGCACGCGTACTTTCAGGACCCTGAGTTGATTACCTCAGCTCGCTCGGCGGGTCCGTGTCGCCCACTTGACGAGGACCGCCGTTTGTCCGGTTTGATGCTTGATGCCGGGTGGTTGGGGCCACTCTGGCGGCGGAATCGTGGGCCAGGCCGGGTCGTTATACCTGGCAGACCACCGCAGCAGCCCGTTTCAACTCCGAGCCGGGGCCTGACGGAACAGCCGCCGGGAACACCTGGCAGCCCGCCCCGGTTACACCCCCGATCGACCAGGCAACGGCAGCCACCGGGAACACCCGGCGGGCCGCCCGGGTTACACCCCCGAACGGCCGAGCACCACGACGGCTGACCCCCTCGCGGGTAGGCGGAATGACCTGCCACCGCGAACGGTTACACCACGTCCCGACGCCGACCCGTAGCTGGGTCGCCGGGCAGACGAACTTTCCCCGCATCACCAACTACCCCCGGGTGTGGTGTGGGTTTCCCCCAAGGCAGAGGAGCACGCCATCATGCGTACCGATCTGATCCGTAAGACCGCCCTGACCGCCGCCGGCCTCGCCTTCACCGGTGGCGCCATCGCCGGACCCGTCACCACCGCGTTCGCCGCCCCGAGCACCGGCAAGCCGGCGTCGCAGGCGCAGACCGACCGCAAGGGTCACGGTGAGCGTCAGCTCGGCGTCCGCTACGAGGCGCAGCCGAACTTCTACTACTGCGGCCCCGCCGCCGCCCGCAACGCCCTGTCCGTCCAGGGCAAGGACATCAGCGTGGACGCCATGGCCAAGGAGATGGGCACCACCGAGGCCGGCACCAACTCCATCAACGACATCACCCCGGTGCTGAACAAGGAGACCGGCAAGAAGGACGCCTACCGCTCCGTCGAGATCAGCACGCCCAAGGCCGACGAGAAGCAGACCGACAAGCTGCGCGCCGACGTCGTCAAGACGGTCGACGACGGCCGGGCCGTGGTTGCCAACATCGCCGGCACCACCACCGACACCGACGGTGGTATCCACTCCTTCGAGGGTGGGCACTACATCAGCGTCGTCGGCTACCGCGACAACGGCAACATCGTCAAGATCGCCGACTCCGCCGACCCGAACACCGCCTCGTACGAGGTCACCATCGAGCACCTCGCGGACTGGATCGCCACCCGCGGTTACGCCACCAGCTGAGCACCACCCACCGCCGAAGGGCCGGACCCCACCAAGGGTTCGGCCCTTCCGCATGCCCAGGTCCGCGCCCCGCGCCCCGCGCCCCGCGCCCCGCGCCCCGCGCCCCGCGCCCCGCGCCCCGCGCCCCGCGCCCCGCGCCCCGCGCCCCGCGCCCAAGATCCTCACAACATCCCCGATACTGCTGCCTCCGACACGCACGGAGACACCAACATCCCTGATATTGCGCGGATCTCGGCGCCGAGTACCCGGCGGGGGTCCCTTGGTTGCGTCACGGGTCCTTTGGAGCTGATGTCGTAAATGAATCAGCGTCGCCACGGCAGCGGTGAAGGAACGTCGCAATGCGACTACAGGGCAACCCGGTGCGGCACCTGCAGGGCAACTCGCCACGGCAACCACAGGGCAATACGGTGACGGCAACACGATGGTGGCCACCACAGAGCAACACGGTGACGGCAACACGATGGTGGCCACCACAGAGCAACACGGTGACGGCAACACGATGGTGGCCACCACAGAGCAGCAATGGCGTGGTAGCAACCGCCGGGCGGTGCGAGTCAGTGGCACCGCGAAGGGCGCACGGCCGAGCCCCCAGGTCATGACTCGTTTACGACATCAGCTCGATAGCGTGCCGCACCCCTACGTCCGCCCCCTGCTCCCGGCCGGAGCTGGGCCGGAGCTGGGCCGACACTAGGCCGGAGCTGGGCCGACACTGGGCCGGAGCTGGGCCGACACTAGGCCGGAGCTAGGCCGACACAGGACCGGAGCTAGGCCGACACAGGACCGGAGCTAGGCCGACACAGGACCGGCACCCTGCGAAGAAGCTCCGACGGCGACGACCCCACGTAGGGTCGAGGACTCAGCCGCCCGAGTCGTCCATCTCGGCGCCCTCGGGGACGGTGTCGTCGTCCCGGCTGGCCAGCCAGCCCTCTGGCAGGAAGACCTTGCCGGGCGAGTTGGTGCGCCCGCGCGGCTGCCCGAGGGCGGTCATCGGGAACGGCTCCGCCGGGTCGAGCTTGCCGAGCAGGTCGTCGAGCTGGGCCAGGCTTTCGATCATCGCCAGCGAGCGCCGCAGCTCGCCCCCGACCGGGAAGCCCTTGAGGTACCAGGCAACGTGCTTGCGGAAGTCGGTGCAGCCGTCCCGTTCACCGCGGGCCGGATTGCGGGCGCCGGCCGTGAACTGGTCGACCAGCAGCTCGGCGTGCCGGCGCATGGTCACGGCCACCTCGCCGAGGGTGGGCAGCCGGCGCTCCGGCCGACCGTTGAAGGCGGCCTCCAGGTCGGCGAAGAGCCACGGTCGGCCCAGGCAGCCGCGCCCGATGACCACGCCGTCGACACCGGTGTGGGCCACCATGCGCAGCGCGTCGTCGGCCTCCCAGATGTCGCCGTTGCCGAGAACCGGCACATCGAGTGCCTGCTTCAGGGTGGCGATCGCGTCCCAGTCGGCGGTGCCCGAGTAGCGCTGCGAGGCAGTGCGCCCGTGCAGGGCCACCGCTGCCACGCCGGCCTCCTGGGCGGCGAGCCCAGCCTCGACGTACGTCAGGTGGTCGTCGTCGATGCCCTTGCGCATTTTGACAGTGACCGGCACGCCGGACGGTGCCGCGGCGGCCACCGCGGCCCGCACCAGTCTCGCGAAGAGCCGCCGCCGCCACGGCAGCGCCGCGCCGCCGCCGCGCCGGGTGACCTTCGGAACGGGGCAGCCGAAGTTGAGGTCGATGTGATCGGCCAGGTTGCGCTCGACGACGATCCGCACGGCGGCGGCGGTGATCTCCGGATCGGTGCCGTAGAGCTGGAGACTGCGGGGCTTCTCGTCGTCGCCGAACGCGATCATGCGCAGCGTCTTCGGGTTGCGCTCGACGAGCGCCCGAGTGGTGATCATCTCGCAGACGTAGATGCCGCCGCCCTGCTCGCGACAGAGCCGACGGAACCCGACGTTGGTGATCCCCGCCATCGGCGCGAGCACGACCGGCGGCCACACCTGGTGGGGGCCGAGGGTCAACGGGCGCAGCGCGGGCAGGGTTGGGGCGGTCACCGCCCAAGTGTACGGGGCCCCGACCGGACGGTCAGGGCCCCGTGACCAGCGTCAGCAGCCGGGGAGGCGCTCGATCAGGTAGCGCTCGACCTGGTCCAGGGAGACCCGCTCCTGGGCCATGGTGTCCCGGTTGCGCACCGTCACCGCGTTGTCGTCCAGGGTGTCGAAGTCGACGGTGACGCAGAACGGGGTGCCGATCTCGTCCTGCCGGCGGTAGCGACGCCCGATCGCCTGCGAGTCGTCGAACTCCACCACCCAGCGCTTGCGCAGCAGGGTCGCGAGGTCCTTGGCCTTGGGCGACAGGGCCTCGTTGCGGGACAGCGGCAGCACCGCCACCTTGACCGGGGCGAGCCTCGGGTCGAACCGCATCACGGTGCGCTTGTCCACGCCGCCCTTGGTGTTGGGCGCCTCGTCCTCGTCGTACGCCTCCAGCAGGAAGGCGAGCACCGCGCGGGTCAGACCCGCGGCCGGCTCGATGACGTACGGCATCCAGCGCTCACTCTTGCTCTGGTCGAAGTACGACAGGTCGACGCCGGAGTGCTTGCTGTGCGTGGAGAGGTCGAAGTCGGTGCGGTTGGCGACACCCTCAAGCTCGGCGAACTCGGTGCCACCGAACTGGAAGCGGTACTCGATGTCCACGGTCCGCTTCGAGTAGTGCGACAGCTTCTCCTTGGGGTGCTCGAACAGGCGCAGATTGTCCGCCGAGAGGCCAAGGTCGAGGTACCAGTTCCAGCGCTCCTGGAGCCAGTACTCGTGCCACTGCTCGTCGGTGCCCGGCTCGACGAAGAACTCCATCTCCATCTGCTCGAACTCGCGGGTCCGGAAGATGAAGTTGCCCGGGGTGATCTCGTTGCGGAACGACTTGCCGGTCTGCGCGATGCCGAACGGGGGCTTCTTGCGAGCGACCGTCTCGACGTTCTTGTAGTTGACGAAGATGCCCTGCGCGGTCTCCGGGCGCAGGTAGTGCAGCCCTTCGTCGCTCTCCACCGGGCCCAGGTAGGTCTTCATCAGGCCGTTGAACATCTTCGGCTCGGTGAAGGTGCCCTTGTTGCCGCAGTTGGGGCAGTTCAGCTCGGCCAGCGAGGTGAGCGGCTTGCCGTGCTTCTCGGCGTACGCCTCTTCCAGGTGGTCCGCCCGGAACCGCTTGTGACAGAACTGGCACTCGGTGAGCGGGTCGACGAACTCGGCGATGTGGCCGGACGCCTCCCACACCTTGCGGGACAGGATCACCGCGGAGTCCAGGCCGACGACGTCGTCGCGCTGCTGGACCATCGTCTTCCACCACTGCCGGCGGACGTTCTCCTTGAGCTCCACGCCGAGCGGACCGTAGTCCCACGCCGATCGGGTGCCTCCGTAGATCTCACTGGAGGGGAAGACGAAGCCTCGGCGCTTGGCGAGGCTGACGACGGCGTCGATACGGTCGGCTGGCATGTTTCCTCCTACGCCGGCTGGCGGTCGGCGGGGGCGAGATGTGGACTGAACGGTCGGTTCGGGACAACGGTACGACCACCGTCGCCCCGAGCCCAGCAGAATACCGGGGACGGGTCAGCTGACCTCGCA
This sequence comes from Micromonospora sp. NPDC047756, assembly GCF_055587245.1. Classification (NCBI taxonomy): domain Bacteria; kingdom Bacillati; phylum Actinomycetota; class Actinomycetes; order Micromonosporales; family Micromonosporaceae; genus Micromonospora; species Micromonospora sp. NPDC047756. The sequence continues at coordinate 80,560 of NZ_JBVJGQ010000010.1, read as the reverse complement.
GACCTCCACGCCACCGGTCTGCCCGTCCTGCCCGAGGCTGACCTGTTGCCGCTCCCGTTCGCCGCCGTCGAGGGTCACGTCGACGGGCACGGTCAGGTAGGTGGTGTCCACCTCGCCCACCCGGAACGCTGTCACCTGCGGTTCGGCGGCGGCGCGCCGTTCGAACTCCGGCCGGGACTCCCGCCGCTGCGCGTCGTCGCAGAGCTGGTCGTACGCCCGCCCGTAGTTCCGCTCGACCAGCGCCTGGTAGTAGTCGCCGGTCACGGTGCGGGCCTGTTCGCGGATGGCCTGGACTCCGCTGACGGCCAGGCCGACGACGGCGGTGCCACCACCGCCGCAGCAGAGCACCACGGCGAGCGCGCCGACGCCGAGGCCGATCCAGAGCCGGGTCCGGCGGCCCTCGGTGGGCGGCGCGGCGAACGGCGGAGCCACCCCGGGACCGGGTGGCGGGGCGGGTGCGGTCATAGGAGCAGCGTAGTGTCCGGCGGCTCAGCGGTAAGGACCCGCAGCCCGATCACTCTCGGCGACGACCACGGCCCCGCCGGGGGCGGCGGTGGCCAGCGCCTCGTACGCGGAGGGCTCGTCGACGGACTCGGCCAGCAGCGGCACGGCGCTGACCTTGACCTCGAAGCCGCCCAGCGCCCGCCGGTAGGTGCCGACCGACTCCCACTCGGTGACCAGTGACCAGTGCCGGGGGTCGTCCAGCGCCCGGACCAGTTGGCCGCGAAGGTAGCCGGGCCGGGCGGCCAGCGCGGTGAGGGCGGCGTGCGCCCGTTCGGTGAAGCCGTCGGCGGCATCGACGTCGACCACGAACCGGTTGGTCACCAGCACCGGGGGTTCCTCCTCGTAGAGTCTGTGGGATGCAGCGTACGCAGCGCCCTCTGCTCGCCCGGTTGGCCGGGGCGAACCCGACGTCGGTGTTCCTGCTCACCCTGGTGGTGGTGCTGGTGGCGTTCTTCACGCCCGGGGTGATCGGCGGGCTGCTCACGCTCGCGCTCGCCGGGGTCCTGATCGCCCTGTTGGCGACGACCTGGGCGGTTCAGGCGCCGCGGACCCGGCTGATCCGACTGCTGATGTTGACCCTGCTGGTGACGGTGGGCCTCGCGAAGCTGCTCTGAAATGAAATCATGCGTTCATGCGTTTTTGACAATCATTATCGTTGCCACGGACAGTTGATGACATGAACAACCGCGCCCCGTACCGTGTCCTGGCCGCCGCGACCGCCCTGCTCGCCCTGGGCGCCGGGGCCGGCTGCTCCACCGGTGACTCCGCCGGCGCCGACCCCCAGCGAGTCGACGTGGTGGCCGCGTTCTACCCCCTCCAGTTCCTGGCCGAACGGATCGGCGGCGACGCGGTCCGGGTCACCAACCTGGCCAAGCCCGGCGCCGAGCCGCACGACCTGGAGCTCAACCCGAGCCAGGTCGGTCAGGTCAGCGACGCTGAGCTGATCGTCTACCTCAAGGGATTCCAGCCGGCCGTGGACGACGCCGTGGCCCAGAACGGCGGCGACCGGGCGTTCGACGTGACGAGCGTGCAGCCGCTGTTGGACGCGTCCGCCGGCGGGCACAACCACGAGGGCGAGGAGGAGGGGCACGCCGAGGAGGGCGGCGGCAAGGACCCGCACGTCTGGCTCGACCCGACCCGGCTGGCCGGCATCGGTGACCAGCTCGCCCAGCGGCTCGGCAAGGCCGACCCGGATAACGCCGCCGACTACACCGCCCGGGCGACTGCCCTGCGCGCCGACCTGACGACACTGGACGGCGAGTTCAAGCACGGTCTGGCGACCTGCCAGCGGCGGGAGATCGTGACCAGCCACGCCGCGTTCGGCTACCTCGCCGACCGCTACCAGCTCGACCAGGTCGGCATCACCGGGCTGAGCCCGGACGTCGAGCCCTCGCCGCAGCGCCTCGCGCACGTGATCGAGGAGGCCAAGGAGCACCAGGCCACCACGATCTTCTTCGAGACCCTGGTCAGCCCCAAGGTGGCCGAGACCATCGCCGGTCAGGTCGGCGCGAAGACCGCCGTGCTCGACCCGATCGAAGGGCTCGCCGCCGGCAGCAACGGGGACTACCTTTCGGTGATGCGCACCAACCTGCGGACCCTGCAGACGGCCTTGAGCTGCTCGTGACCTCACCTGTCATCACCGTCGAGCACGGGGTGGTCGGCTACGACGGCCGCCCCGTGCTCGGGGACATCTCGCTCACCGTGACCGCCGGCGAGGTGGTCGCGATCCTCGGCGCCAACGGCTCGGGCAAGTCCACCCTGATCCGCGCCGTGCTCGGGCTGGTGCCGATCAGCGCCGGCTCGGTCACCCTCTTCGACCGGCCGTTGCGCCGGTTCCGGCAGTGGGCACGCATCGGGTACGTCCCGCAACGCCTGGGCGCCGGCGGCGGCGTACCGGCGACCGTCCGGGAGGTGGTGGCCTCCGGCCGGCTGGCCCGTCGGGGGGTGCTTCGTCCGCCGGGCCGAGCCGACCGGGCCGCCGTCGACGCCGCGCTGGGCGCGGTCGGGCTCGCCGACCGGGCCGCTGACCCGGTGTCCACGCTCTCCGGCGGCCAGCAGCAGCGCACCCTGATCGCCCGCGCTCTGGCCGGCAAACCGGAGCTGCTGGTCCTCGACGAGCCCACCGCCGGGGTGGACGCGGCCAGCCAGGAGGCCTTCGCCGGCGCGCTGCGCGACTTCGTCGGCGACGGCGGAACGGTGCTGCTCGTCGCCCACGAGCTGGGCCCGCTGCGACCGGTGATCAGCCGGGCCGTCGTCGTCCACGAGGGTCGCATCGCCCACGACGGCGCGGTGCCGGACCCGGCGGGCCACCACGCGGAACCCGACCACGACCACGTGCACCCGCACTGCTACGACGAGCCCGCCGGGCTGTGGAGCAACTGACCCATGGAACTCTTCCAGTACCCCTACATGCAGCGCGCCCTGATCGGGGCGCTGATCATCGGGCTGGCCGCGCCGGCGCTCGGCATCTACCTGGTGCAGCGCCGGCTGGCGTTGATCGGCGACGGGGTGGGGCACGTGGCGCTGACCGGCGTCGGCGCGGGGTTGCTGCTCAACCGCTCGCCGGTGCTGGTCGCGGTGATCGCCGCCACCATCGGCGCGATCGCCATCGAGATCGTCCGGGCCCGTGGGCGTACCTCCGGTGATCTGGCTCTGGCTCTGCTCTTCTACGGCGGCATCGCGGGCGGCGTACTCCTGGTCGGCCTCTCCGACGCGACCAGCGCGAACCTCAACGCCTACCTGTTCGGGTCGCTGACCACCATCTCGCCGGCCGACCTGACCACCATCGCGGTGCTCGGCGCGGCGATCCTGGTCACGATGATCGCGTTGCGGCCGGCGCTCTTCGCGGTCAGCCACGACGAGGAGTACGCCCGGGTCTCCGGCCTGCCGGTCCGTACGCTGAACCTGCTGATCGCGGTCGCCACGGCGATCACCGTGACCATCGCCATGCGGGCCGTCGGCGTGCTGCTGATCAGCGCGTTGATGGTGGTGCCGGTCGCCACCGCCCAGCAGGTCACCCGGGGCTTCCGCAGCACGATGGCCGCCGCGATGGCGCTCGGGCTCTTCGCCGCCGGCTCGGGTGTCTGGGTGGCGGCCACGGCGGACACCGCGCCGGGCGCCTCGGTGGTGCTGGTGGCGATCGCCTCGTTCCTGGTGGTGGCCGTGGCCGGCGCGGTCTGGCGGGTCGTACGCCGTCGGAGGACGCCGGCCGCCGCACCGACGCCGGAACCTCACGAGGTCGTGCTGAGCTGATCCTGGTCGGCGCGACGTCGGTGGTATTGGTTACCGTTGCAGGATGACCAGCGCGACGGGCTACGACGGGTTCGACGGGGCCAGCGAACTGCTCCGCGCCCTGTCCGCTCCCATTCGGCTGGCCATCGTCAGCGAGCTGGCCGACGGCGAGCGGTGCGTGCACGAGTTGGTGGAGAAGCTCGGCGCGGCGCAACCACTGGTCTCCCAGCACCTGCGGGTGTTGCGCGGAGCGGGCGTGGTGCGCGGCTCCCGCCGAGGCCGGGAGATCGCCTACAGCCTGGTCGACGAGCACGTCGCGCACATCGTGGCGGACGCGGTCAGCCACGCCGGGGAGGGATCATGAGCGAGAGCAGCGCCGCGGTGCGCAACACCCGGCAGCGTTCGGCGGTGAGCGCGCTGCTGGGCGAGATGGAGGGCTTCCACAGCGCCCAGGACCTGCACGCGATGCTGCGGCAGCGCGGCGAGCGGGTCGGCCTGACCACCGTCTACCGCACCCTCCAGGGGCTCGCCGACGCCGGTGAGATCGACGTGATGCGTCCGCCGGGCGGCGAGCACCTCTACCGCCGGTGCAGCGAGGGGCACCACCACCACCTGGTCTGCCGGGTGTGCGGGCGTACGGTCGAGGTGGCCGGACCGGCCGTGGAGAGCTGGGCCGATCGGGTCGCCGCGCAGCACGGCTACGCCGACGTCAGCCACACCCTGGAGATCTTCGGCACCTGCCCGACCTGCCCACGCTGATCCGCCAGCCCGGTCGATCGCGATCCGGGCTCACATCACGGCTACACCGCGCGACACGTTCGTGGCACGCTGACCAGCGTGAAGATCTATGCCGATCGGTTTCCGACCGCCGCCCGTCAGTTGCTCACCGACCTGCTCGTCGTCGCCTGGGTGTACGCGGCGATCCGCGGCGCGCTGTGGCTGCACGACCTGGTGCAGAAGCTCGCCGTACCCGGACAGAAGCTGGAGGGCGCGGGCAGCGGCCTCGCCGACAACCTCGCCGACGCCGGCGGGAAGGTCCGCCGGGTGCCACTGGTCGGCGACGAGCTGACCGCCCCGTTCCGGCAGGCCGCCGACGCGGCCCGAGGGCTGGCCGACGCCGGCCGCGACCAGCAGCACCTGGTCGATCAGCTCGCCCTCGCCCTCGCCATCGCGGTGCTGATCTTCCCGCTCGGCATCGTGCTCCTCGGTTGGTTGCCGCTGCGGCTGCGGTGGATGCGCCGAGCCGGGTCGGCCGCGAAGCTGGCCGTCGGGCCGGCCGGCCGGGACCTGCTCGCCCTGCGCGCCCTGGCCACCCAGCCGCTGGGCAAACTGAGCCGGATCGGCCCGGACGTCGCCGAGGCGTGGCGGCGCGGCGACGACGCGACAGTCGACGCCCTGGCCGCCCTGGAGCTGCGCCAACTCGGTCTACGCGGCCGGGGCCGCTAAGGTCGTCGGGTGTTCTACTTCCTCGTCGTCATCGCCGTCCTGCTGCTCGGCTACGCCGCTGTCCTGGTCTCCTTCCTGCGCCGGGGCAAGAAGATCCCACCCGCGGCATACCTGGCCCTGGCCGGGCTCAACGGTCTGATCCTGGCGGGGGTGCTGGCCTGGGCAGTGGCCCGCTGACCGAAGCTCCCGACCCGCACCCCGGCCGACCTAGTGCGGGGTTTACGGCTTCGGCGGGATGCGGCGGCGGACATCCTCGGAGGTGGACGGACCGGGCGACCAGCGGGCCACCCAGGGCAGTTCCTCGGACGGGGTGAGCACGCCCTCCTCCAGGCTCGCGTAGCGGCCGGCGAGGATGCGCTTGGCGGCAGCGGTGTCGACCGAGTCGGTGTTGTCCCAGAGGCCGGCGAACAGGGCGTCCACCCGCACCCGCGCCTGCCGGCAGAACAGGTCGGCCAGCTCGATGTTCTCCGGGCGGCTGTCGCGCTCGGCGGAGGCCCGGACGCAGACCGCGGACATCGCGAACAACTCGGCGCCGATGTCCACCACCCGGCCGAGGAACGCCTGCTTACGCTCCATCTTTCCCTGCCAGCGGGACATCGCGTAGAACGTCGACCGGGCCAGCTTGCGCGACGACCGTTCCACCTGGCGCAGGTGCGCGGCGAGCGGGCCGAACTCGGCGTACGCCGAAGGGCTCTGCCCGCGGCCGACGGCGAGCGTGGGCAGCCACTTCGCGTAGAAGGCGCCCGCTCGCGCACCGGCTCGGGCCTTGCGGCCCAGCCCCGCGTCCGGGTCGATGATGTCGCCGGCCACCGACAGGTGGGCGTCGACCGCCTCCCGTGCGATCAGCAGGTGCATGATCTCGGTGGAACCCTCGAAGATCCGGTTGATCCGCAGGTCGCGCAGCATCTGCTCGACGGCGGCCGGGCGTTCGCCGCGGGCGGCCAGTGAGTCGGCCGTCTCGTAGCCGCGCCCACCGCGGATCTGGACCAGCTCGTCGGCGATCTTCCAGGCCATCTCGCTGGCGTACAGCTTGACCAGTGCCGCCTCGATCCGGATGTCGTTGCGGTCGTCGTCGGCGAGGAGGCAGCAGAGGTCGAGCATCGTCTCCATGCCGTACGTGGTGGCGGCGATGAAGGAGAGTTTCTGCGCGACCGCCTCGTGCTCGCCCACCGGCCGTCCCCACTGGACCCGGTCGGCGGCCCACCCTCGGGCCACGTTCAACGCCCACTTGCCGGCGCCCACGCACATGGCCGGCAGTGAGAGCCGGCCGGTGTTCAGAGTGGTCAGGGCGATCTTCAGCCCCTTGCCCTCTCCGCCGATGACGTTCTCGGCGGGGACGATCACGTCGTGGAACCGGGTCAGGCTGTTCTCCAGGCCGCGCAGGCCGATGAACTCGTTGCGCCGCTCGACGGTGATGCCGGGGCTGTCGCCGTCCACCACGAACGCGGTGATGCCGCCTCGACGTCCCTGCGTGGCCGGCACCCGCGCCATCACCACCAGCAGGGTGGCCACGATGCCGTTGGTGGCCCAGAGCTTCACCCCGTTGAGCCGGTAACCGGTGCCGTCCTCGGTGGGCTCCGCGATGGTGGCCAGCCGGGCCGGGTCGGAGCCGACGTCCGGCTCGGTGAGCAGGAAGGCGGACACCTCACCGGCGGCGAGCCGGGGCAGGAAGCGTTGTTTCTGCTCGGGGGTGCCGAACATCTTCAGTGGCTGCGGCACCCCGATCGACTGGTGCGCCGAGAGCAGCGCGCCGATGGCCGGGCTGACCGAGCCGGCCAGCATGAGCGCTCGGCAGTAGTGCAGGTTGCTCAGCCCGAGCCCGCCGTACTTCCGGTCGATCTTCATGCCGAACGCGCCGAGGTCGGCCAGGCCGTGGAACACCGAGTCGGGTATGGACGCGTCCCGCTCGATGGCCTCACCATCCACCTCGGAGGTCAGGAAGGCGCGGAACCGACCAAGGAACTCCTCCGCGCGAGCCACGTCGTCCGGGTCGGATCGGGGCCACGGGTCGATCAGGTCGAGCCGGAACCGGCCGAGGAACAGCTCCTTGCCGAAGCTGGGCCGGTCCCAGGTGGATTCGCGGGCGGCCTCGGCGACCTGCCGGGCTTCCTTCTCGGTGACCTGCCCGGCTTCGGCGGGCAGCGGCGCGGCGGCGCCGGCCGTGGTTTCGGAGTCGGGGCCGTCCGGTGCCGGTCGGCCGTTCTGCGTCGTGGTCACGGCTGCCCCCTCGAAGCTCGGTGCGGCTGCGTCGACGTGCGCGACTACCACCACGCTACCCCCGGTTGTTACCCAGGGGTAGCGCAGCGTGAAGATCGACGCGCTCAGCGGCCGATGGTCGTGTCCGGGTCGTCGTCATCGTCGTCGATGTCGTCCTCACCCCAGTTGCGCCGGGCGAACGGCAGCAGCATCCAGAAGGTGAGGAACCAGAGCCCGGTCAGGGCGCTGAGCAGGAAGGCGATCGGCCGGTCCAGCACGAAGTCGGTGATCAGCAGCACCGCGCTGACCATCGCGATCAGCATGAAGGCGAGCCCACCGGTCGCCATCCGGTGCGCGAAACGAACCAGCTCCGGTTTGCGCCCCTGCCGGAACAACGCCCGGTGGAACGCCACCGGCGAGATGATCATCGCGGTGGCGGCGGCCGCCGCCAGCAACGCCACGATGTAGACGTCGCGCTGGAACTCCGTGGTCTCGGTGAACCCGTTACTGAACGGCAGGGTGAGCAGGAAGGCGAAGAGAATCTGCACGCCGGTCTGGGCGACCCGCAACTCCTGCAGCAGGTCGGCGAAGTTGCGCTGCCAGCGCTGCTTCTCGGTCTCCTTGGACACGCGCTACCTCCGGTGAGACGCTACTGCCGGCGGTCCCGCCCGCCGGCAGCAACGCCAATGCCCCACCCGGCCGAGCGCGAAACAGGTTCACGACACCTGGCGTTCATCTCGGCGACGCATGTCGGCCGCCGGCGGCGTCAGGACCCGCGCCGGATCCGGCCCGCGTACCGCGCTTCCAACTCGTTGTTGTGCGCGTCGCCGTCGGGGATGTTCGCCGACAGGTAGACCGGGGGCCGCTCCCCCGCCGCCAGCAACCGCGCCACCACCTCCACTGTCACCTGCTGCGCCAGCAGCGCCGCGGTGATCGAGGAGACCGCGCCGACCGCGCCACCACCGGGCAGGGGCAGCGTCGCGTCGCCGTACGGCGCGCCGTTGTCGAGCACCACGTCGGCGATCTCGCTCAGCTTGCGCCCGGACGGGTGCCGGGAGGCCATCTGGCCGGAGTGCCGCGCCGAGGTGATGGCCACCAACCCGTGCCCGTGCTCCTTCACCAGCGTGGCGAACTCCACCATCGCGCCGTTGACCCCGGAGTTCGAGGCGAGCACGAAGACATCGGTGGGGCGCACCGGGGCCAGCTCGTAGAGGCGGTGCGCGACGGCCGGGTCCCGTTCCAGCAGTGGGCCCAGCCGGTCGGCCGGTTCACCGCCGAGCAGCACCAGGTCGCGGAGCGCGATCCGGTTGGTCGGCACCAGACCGCCCGCCCGTCCGGCGATCTCCATGGCGAGGGCCTCCGAGTGCCCGGTGCCGAACGCGTGCACCACGCCGTCGGCGCGGACGGCCTCGGCGATCAGGTCGGCGGCCCGCCCCACCGCCTCCCGCTGGGTGTCGGCCACCCGGCCGATCGTCTCGGTCACCACGGCCAGGTAGTCCTCGGCACTCACCGTCATACGTCCTCCGTCGTTCGATCGCGGGCCAGCCAGCCCGTTGCTGTCCACTGCTCAGGCCGTCCCGCCGGCTCGGGCCAGGATCGCCTCGGCGAGCGGGGCCGGCGCGGCGTCCGGGATCCAGTGACTCACCCCGGGCAGCTGCACGAAGCGGTAGTCGCCGGTGACGTTGGGCGCGCACGCCTCGGCGGCGGTCCGGCCGATGGCGACGTCCCGGTCACTCCAGACGTACGTGGTGGGCACCGCGACCGGGCCGACGCCGGCCAGGTCGGCGCGGGACATCGCCCGGTACCAGTTCAGCGCGGCCGTCAGCGCACCCGGCTCACGCATCGGGTCGGCGTACCGGTTCACCCGGGACGTGTCGCCCACCCCGCCGAGCAGCTTGCGCAGCGCGGTGGCGTGCCACGCCAGCAGGACCTTCTCCGCCTTGTCGGGCTTGCGGAACAGGGTGATGTACGACGAGCGGGCCTTCTGTTGGGCGTCGCTGCTCAGGGCGTGCGCCATGGCCGCCGGATGCGGTACGGACACGGCGGTCAGCGTGTGGACCCGCTCGGGGTGCCGGGCGGCAACCGCCCAGGCCACGATCGCGCCCCAGTCGTGGCCGACCAGGTGCACGGCGTCCAGACCGAGCGCGTCGAGCACCGCCACCACGTCGGTGACGAGTTCGGGGATCCGGTAGTCGGCCACCACCGTGGGCCGCGCGCCGGGCGAGTAACCGCGCTGGTCCAGCGCGTACGTGCGCAGTCCGCCCTCGTGCAGCGTCGGCACCACGTCGTCCCACTCGCCGCTGTGCTGCGGGAAACCGTGCAGCAGCAGGACGGGTACGCCGTCCGTCGGACCACCGACGGTCACCTCGAACGTGAAGCCTCGCGCGTCAACCCGCATGATCGGAAGCGTACCCAGCCGGCGGTCGGCCACTCGCTCCCGCAGGTCAGGCGGATGCCCTGCTGGGCCCGCGCCCCTGGTCGGTGTTAGCGTCAGCGAGACAACTTCATATCCGACAGGGGAGCGCACAGCGCTGAGAGTGCGGGCACGCCCGCAGACCCTCGAACCTGATCTGGGTAATGCCAGCGCAGGGAGTTCGGTCGACCTCCAGCCGCGCCGCAGTCCGGTGCCACCGGACGCGGCGTGCGTCTTCTCCTGGTTCGCACTCACGAACTGGGAGCACCACATGACATCCACCACCGACACACACCGTTGGCGCACCATCGACATCGTGGTCGCCTCGGTGATCGCGGTCGCCTTCGGCGTCATCTTCTGGGCCTGGGGCCTGGTCTGGAGCGCCACCGAGGGCGCGTTCGCCTTCTTCCCGCCGGCGCAGACGCTGCTCTACGGCGTCTGGCTGATGCCGGCGGTGATCGGTGGGCTGGTCATCCGCAAGCCCGGCGCCGCGCTCTACTGCGAGACCGTGGCCGCGGTCCTGTCCGCGCTGCTGGGCAGCCAGTGGGCCGGCACGGTCATTCCGCAGGGCATCGTGCAGGGCATCGGTGCCGAGCTGGCGTTCGCCGCCTTCCGGTACCGGTCGTTCCGCCTGCCGACCGCGGTGTTCGCGGGCGCCCTGACCGGCCTCAGCGCGGCGCTGTTCGACTTCTTCGTCTGGAACGTCGACTACGCGCTGACCGACTACCGCATCCCGTACGCGCTGCTCACCATCGTCAGCGCCACGGTGATCGCCGGCCTGGGCGGCTGGCTGCTCACCCAGGCCCTGGCCAACACCGGCGTCCTGGACCGCTTCCCGGCCGGCCGCAACCGAGCCCTGATCTGACCCCCACCACCTCGCGTCGATCATGAGGTTGACGGGCGGACGGATCTCCACATCCACCGTCAACCTCATGATCGACCGTGCAGGGTGGAGCGGGGGCGCGCGGCTGGAGGGGGTGGTTTGGTGGGCGGGGTACTGCTGCGGGGGTTCGGGTGGCGGCACGCTGGGCGGCGCGCCTGGGCCGTGCGGGGAGTTGACCTGCGGATTGAGGCTGGGGAGCGAGTTCTGCTTCTCGGGCCGTCCGGGGCCGGCAAGAGCACCTTGCTCAGCGCATTGGCGGGGCTGCTGCCGGAGGACTCGGGCGAGCAGGAGGGCACCGTCGAGATCGACGGGCTCGACCCCCGCAAGGGGCGGGAGCGGGTCGGCCTCGTCTTCCAGGACCCGGAGACCCAACTGGTGATGGCGCGCTGCGGCGACGACGTCGCGTTCGGGCTGGAGAACCGGGGCGTACCGGCCGACGAGATCTGGCCCCGGGTCGACGAGGCGCTGCACCGGGTCGGCTTCCCGTACTCCCGGGACCGCCACACCGCCGCGCTCTCCGGCGGCGAGCAGCAACGCCTCGCGCTGGCCGGCGCGCTGGCCCTGCGCCCCGCTCTGCTGCTGCTCGACGAGCCGACGGCCAACCTCGACCCGGCCGGGGCCGAGCTGGTCCGGCACGCGGTGGCCGGCGCGCTGGACGCCGACACCACGCTGATCCTGGTCGAGCACCGGGTCGCCGAGGCACTGCCACTTGTCGACCGGGTGGTCGTCCTGGAACCGGGTGGCGGCGTCCGCGCGGACGGCCCGCCCGAGGCGGTCTTCGCCGCCCACGGCGCCGCCCTGGCCGCCGAGGGGGTCTGGGTGCCCGGTCACCCCATCGCGCCCCGACCGGTCACCGCCGGGCCCGGGGAGCTGTTGCTCACCGCCGACCGGCTCGGCCTGCCGCCCCGGCTGGGCCTTACCGACCTGGCGGTACGCGCCGGTGAGGCACTCGCCGTACGCGGACCCAACGGTGCCGGCAAGTCCACGCTGGCGTTGCTGCTCGGCGGTCTGCTCCGGCCGGGCATCGGGCAGGTCACCGCGACCGCCGAGTTGGCCGGCGCGGACCACCGCACTCCCCCGCACCGGTGGCGGGCACCCGCGCTGGCCCGACGCATCGGGTCGGTCTTCCAGGACCCGGAGCACCAGTTCGTCACCAGCACCGTCTTCGACGAGCTAGCGCTGGGCCCGCGCCGCACCGGTCAACCCGAGGCCGCGGTCAAGGAGACCGTGGCCGGGCTGCTGGAACGGCTACGGCTGGCCCGACTCGCCGCCGCCAACCCGTACACCCTCTCGGGTGGTGAGGCGCGGCGGCTGAGCGTGGCGACCGCCCTCGCCACCGCGCCACGCCTGCTGATCTGCGACGAACCCACCTTCGGTCAGGACCGGCGAACCTGGCGGGAGCTGGTAGACCTCTTCGCCGACCTGCGCGACGCCGGGCACGCCGTGGTCACCGTCACCCACGACGCGGACTTCGTCAGCGCGCTCGCCGACCGCAGCGTCACCCTGCACCGAACCCCGGACGACCACCGATGATCAGCATCGAGCCGGTCGCCGCGCCGAATGCGCCGCTGGCCCGCCGCAACCCGGTGGCGAAGGTCGCCGCCGCACTGCTCTTCTCGTTCACCCTGCTGGCGACCCTGGACCCGGTGGCCCCGGCGATCGCCATCGCCCTCGAACTGGCCGTCCTGCCGCTGTTCGGCATCCGCTACCGGGTGCTGGCCCGGCGGGCCCTGCCGCTGCTGCTCAGCGCCATCGGCATCCTGGTCACCCTGGTACTGTTCGCCGCCGACCGGTCCGGCCGGGTCCTGCTGGACGTGGGACCGGTGCTGGTGAGCACCGGCGTCCTGCTCACCGCGCTCGGCCTGGTGCTGCGGGTGTTCGCGGTCGCCCTGCCCGGTGTGATCGTCTTCGCGACCACCGACCCCACCGACCTGGCCGACGCGTTGATCCAGAACGCGAAGGCGCCGGCCCGGTTCGCCATCGGTGCGCTGGCCGCGTTCCGGCTGGTGCCGCTGCTCGGTCAGGAGTGGCAGATGATCAGCATGGCGCGACGCGCCCGGGGCGTCGACGCGGGACGCAACCCGGTGGCGAAGCTGCGACTCTTCGCCTCCACCGCGTTCGCGCTGCTGGTCGGGGCCATCCGCCGCGGCACCCGACTGGCGGTGGCGATGGACGCGCGCGGCTTCGACGCCGGCACACCCCGTACCGTCGCCCGCCAGCAGCACTTCACCCGCGCCGATGTCCTCCTCATCGCCGGAGCTGCCGTACTCGCCGCGGCCGCCCTGACCACGAGCGTCGTCCTGGGCACCTTCCGCCCCCTCATCAGCTGAGACCCGCGCCACGCGCCCGCCCCCTCACCGCCGTCTGCTACCCGCCGGCCCGCGGCCCGCCGTCTGCCGACAAGCAGCCCGCCGTCTCCCGGCAAGCAGCCCGCCACCAGCCGCCCATTGCCGACAGCGAGCCGCCCCCTGCCCGCCGACCCGCCGACCCGGTGCTCACCGCCCGCTGCCGGCGGCCCGCCGACCCTTGCCCGCTGCCCCTTGCCCGCAGGCAAGATCCGCACAACATCAGGGATGTAGTGGCCTCCATCGCCAGCGAAGCCACTACATCCCTGATGTTGTTGTCACCGCCCGGAACGCCCACGCGCATCCCCCGCCGATCTTGCGAATTCTGTCGTCGATTCGTCTATTTATGCCGGTTATGCGAGGACAGAAAGTGCAAGATCGCGGGGCGGGGCGGGGCGGGGCGGGCGGGCCGGGTGGGGCGCGTGGGCGGCGCGGGTGGGGTGGGGCGGTGGGAGTGGGTGGGGGGTCAGCTTCGGCGGAAGGCGTAGCGGCGGGCCTGGCCGGCCTGCTGGCTGCGGCCGCCGCCGGAGCGGTTGCCGCCGCCCTGTGGCGGCCCGGCCGTCGGTGCTTTCGGTCGGCCGCTCGGCTTCGGTAGATCACTAACGGCGGGCGCGTCGACGACCGCCGGCACATCGACCACTGCCGGCACCTCGTCCGGCAGCGCCACCTCGTCCAGTGCGGCCGGCAACGTCGACTCAGCCCGCAGCGCCACCTCCACCAGGGCGGCCGGCAGCGCCGACTCCACCAATGCCGCCGGCAGCGCCGACTCCACCAGCACAGCCGGCAGCGCCGACTCCACTAGGGCGGCCGGCAGCGCCGGCTCCACCGCTGCCACCGGCAGCACCGGCCCAGCCCGTAGCGCCGGCTCCACGAGCGGCGCCGGCAGGGCTGGTTCGACCGCGAGGTCGAGGGCCGGGATGGTGGTTGGCAGCGGGCCGCGGCCGGCCGCCGGGTCGACGCCGAGCGGCGTCGCTTCGGGGGTACGGGTCTTCTTCGGGTTACGCCTGGCAGGCATCCGGGTCTCCTTCAATGCCGACCGGCACGGCCGGTCCCGCGTTGCGGCGGTCGGTCGGATCGGCTGGTGACCGTCGTTGCGCGACGGTCGAGTGGGGAAGGGACTGCTCACCGGGCCAGGCAGGGCCATCGCCGCCGAACGGCGGGGAGGGGATGCGGGACGCCCGGGAGCGCACGGACCGCGACGCGGGACGGCGGGCCGGCTCGGAAGTGGGGCGTCAGTTACGCATGTTCGTACCGTAGCCACCGCCCGACCGACGCGCATCCGGTTTTACTGGCACGATCGGCAGATGCTGATCGCGTTCTCGATCACCCCGCTCGGCGGTGACGACTCCGTGGGTGACCTGGTCGCCGAGGCGGTGCGGGTGGTTCGTGCGTCCGGGCTGCCCAACCGGACCGATGCCATGTTCACCACCGTCGAGGGCGAGTGGGACGAGGTGATGGCGGTGGTGAAGCAGGCGGTCGACGTGGTCGCCGCGCGGGCGCCCCGGGTGAGTGTGGTGCTCAAGGCCGATGTCCGGCCCGGGGTCACCGACGCGCTGACCGGGAAGATCGCCCGAATCGAAGCCCGTCTCGTCGAAGGCTGACGCGTGCGGCGCGAAATGACGACACGTTTCCCGGCGCGAGGCTCACCGACCAGCGCCGAGAGGCCCAGCCGCCAGGGGCAACGTCCACATCACGTGCAGTAACGGGACGTCGATCACTGGTCCGTATCGGCTCACATCACGGTAAGTTTCCAAGCGCTGATAGTGGTGTGACGAGAGGTGGCGGCACGAATGGCTGATCAGGCGAGGGCACAGATCGGTGTGACCGGGCTGGCGGTGATGGGTCGCAATGTGGCCCGCAACCTGGCCCGCAACGGCTTCACGGTGGCAGTGCACAACCGCTCGCCGGAGCGCACCCGCAGCCTGGTTGCCGAGCACGGCGACGAGGGCACGTTCCTGCCGGGCGAGACGATGGCCGATTTCGTGGCGTCACTGGAACGACCCCGCGCGGTCATCGTGATGGTGAAGGCCGGCGCGCCTACCGACGCGGTGATCGACGAGTTGGTGCCGCTGCTCGACGAGGGCGACATCATCGTCGACTGTGGCAACGCCCACTTCGCCGACACCCGTCGCCGTGAGGAGGCGCTGCGGGCCCAGGGGTTGCACTTCAGCGGCACCGGCGTCTCCGGCGGCGAGGAGGGCGCGCTGCGCGGGCCGAGCATCATGCCGGGCGGCTCCGCCGAGTCGTACGCGAAGCTCGGGCCGATGTTCGAGAAGATCGCCGCTCAGGTGGACGGCGTGCCGTGCTGCATGCACGTCGGGCCGGACGGTGCCGGGCACTTCGTCAAGATGGTGCACAACGGCATCGAGTACGCCGACATGCAGCTCATCGCGGAGGCGTACGACCTGCTTCGGGCCGGCCTGGACGCGACGCCGGCGGAGATCGCGGAGATCTTCCGGGAGTGGAACAACGGCGAGCTGGAGTCGTTCCTCATCGAGATCACCGCCGACGTGCTCGCGCACACCGACGCGGCGACCGGCCGGTCGTTCGTGGACATTGTGCAGGACCGGGCGGAGCAGAAGGGCACCGGTCGGTGGACCGTGCAGAGTGCCCTGGACCTGGGCATCCCGATCACCGGGATCGCCGAGGCGACCTTCGCCCGTTCGCTCTCCGGGCACGTCGACCAGCGCGAGGCGGCCCGCCGGGCGTTCCCCGACGCGGGTGAGAAGTGGCAGGTGACCGACCGGGAGACCTTCGTCGAGGACGTCCGCCGGGCGCTGCTCGCCTCCAAGATCGTCGCGTACGCGCAGGGCTTCGACCACATCCGCGCGGGCAGCCAGGAATACAACTGGGACATCGACCTTGGCGGCACCGCGACGATCTGGCGGGGCGGCTGCATCATCCGGGCCCGCTTCCTCAACCGGATCCGTGAGGCGTACGACGAGCAGCCCGACCTGCCGACGCTGCTGGTGGCGCCGTACTTCGCCGAGGCGGTCAGCGCTGGCGTGCCGAGCTGGCGGCGGGTGGTGGCCGACGCGACCCGGGCCGGCGTGCCGACGCCCGCGTTCTCGTCGTCGCTGGCGTACTTCGACGCGTTGCGCGCGGAGCGGCTGCCCGCGGCGCTGATCCAGGGTCTGCGGGACAACTTCGGCGCGCACACCTACCAGCGGGTGGACCGCGAGGGTTCGTTCCACACCACCTGGGCCGCCGACCGCACCGAGTCGCCGGCGTAGTCGCGCCGCACCACCGCACCACCGCATGATCGTGCTCGATCCTTGATGTAGTGGCCTTCCCGAGGTGGGAGGCCACTACATCCATGTTCGAGCGTGATCTGGGGAGACGGCAGGTGCGAACCGGTAGCGGTCAGGCGACCGTGGCGTGCATCTCCCAGACGAGGATCTCGGCGGGTTCGTCGGCGCTCACCCGCCGGCCGCCGGTCATGGTGAGCCGGGCGGCGTCACCGCTGCCGAGCGGACCACTGCCCTCCAGGGTCACGGTGCCGTTGGGCACGTAGAGGTGCACGTAGGGCGCGTCCGGAATGGTGACCTCGTCGCCGGGGGCGAGACGGGCGGCGTGCAGGGTCGCGTACCGGTTGCGGATCCGGATCGCGGACGCGCCGTCGTAGCGGTCCATCCCGGACGCGATCGGCACCAGGCCCCCGCGGAGCAGCTCGTCCTCGATCTCCAACTGCTCGTAGCCGGGGTCTACGCCCTGCTCGTCGGGGAGCACCCACATCTGCACGAAGTGCACCGGGTCGGTGTGCGGCTCCTGGTTGTTGAGCCGCCAGGCGTCGTTCTTCTCCGAGTGCAGGATGCCGGTGCCGGCGCTCATCCGCTGGGCCAGACCCGGGTAGATCACCCCGGAGTGCCCGGTGGAGTCCTGGTGCACCAGGGAACCGCGCAGCACCCAGGTCACGATCTCCATGTCCTGGTGCGGGTGCGTCTCGAAGCCGGCGCCCGGTCGGACCACGTCGTCGTTGTTGACCAGCAGCAGGCCATGGTGGGTGTTGGCCGGGTCGTAGTGCCGGGAGAACGAGAAGGAGTGCTTGGAGTCCAGCCAGGAGATCCGGGTGGCGAAGCGATCATCGGCACGGCGGATGTCGACGGCGGGCGCCGGTGCGGTCACCAGGCACGCTGCCCGGCGTCAGGGGCGGACGGCGCCCAGGTCAGGGCCGGCTCGCCGCTGGCCAGTTCGGCGATCTCACCGGTGCGCAGCTGGGGCGTGTGGCCGAATTCGGCGCAGTGCTGCTCGGCGATCTCGGCGCAGATCTCGGCTACCTGCTCGCAGATCGGGTCGCCCAGGTCGGCGGCGTTCAACGCCATGATCATCTTGAAGCGGAGATCCCGCATCTGGCCCCCAACCGCCGTCGTCCCACCACCTCCGGACCCTACCCGGCGCTCCTGCACGGCACCCCGAAACAGCCGCACGGGGCACAGATGGGGTGGCGCCGCCCGCACGGGGGTGCGGGCGGCGCCGGGGACGGGTGGGGACGGTCAGAAGAAGCGGCGGCGCTTGGCCTTCTGCGGACGGATCAGGTCCGCGCCCTTGGTCAGCAGCCGAGTCGCCCCGGAGGGACCACGCCGGGCCTCCAGGGTGTGGCTGAGTCGGCGGGCACCGGCCGCGGCCAGCGGCACCGCGACCGCCATCACCGCCCACTGGGCAATGCGCTTCTGGATCATGTGGGTTCACCTCCGTCAGTGGCTTCTGACGTCTCTGATACCCAGAGTGACGTGCGGGTAAGCGCGTCGGCTCAGATAACCGGGGCGACCGGGTTGGGCAGCGCGCCGCCGAAGCGTCGGTCCCGCTGGGCGTAGAGCTCGCACGCGTACCAGAGGTGGCGGCGGTCGAAGTCGGGCCAGAGCGTGTCCAGGAAGACCAACTCGGCGTACGCGGTCTGCCAGAGCAGGAAGTTGGAGATCCGTTCCTCACCGGAAGGGCGCAGGAACAGGTCGACCTCCGGGATCTCCGGGTGGTAGAGGTACTTCGCCACGGTCTTCTCGGTGACCTTCGCCGGATCCAGTCGGCCGGCCGCCACGTCCCGTGCGATCGCCGCGGCGGCGTCACCGATCTCGGCCTGCCCGCCGTAGTTGACGCAGAACTGCAGAGTCAGCGTCGAGTTGTCGCGGGACATCTCCTCGGCGGTCTGCAACTCGGTGATGACGCTCTTCCACAGCCGACCGGGTCGGCCCGACCACACCACCCGTACGCCCAGGTCGACCAGTTGGTCACGGCGGCGACGGATCACGTCCCGGTTGAACCCCATCAGGAACCGGACCTCGTCGGGCGAACGCCGCCAGTTCTCGGTGGAGAACGCATACGCCGACAGGTACGGGATGCCCATCTCGATGGCGCCCTCGATGGTGTCGAAAAGGCTGTGCTCCCCCGCCGCGTGCCCCTTGGTGCGGGGCAGCCCGCGGTCCTTGGCCCAGCGGCCGTTGCCGTCCATCACCACCGCCACGTGCTGGGGCACCGCGTCGGTGGGCAGCGCCGGCGGTCGGGCCCCGGACGGGTGTGGCACCGGCGGGGTCGGCTCGCGCCGGTCGGCCTTCTTCGATCGGATCACTCGGTCACTCCCTGTTCGCGCCGTCCGCCCCGGCCTCGACGTCGCCGCGTGGCCGGAGCACCACGGCCCCGGTGCCTTCCGGCGGAGGGGCCGTGCCGGCCGCCGAGGAACCCCGGTCGACCAGCGGCAGCGAGCGTAGCGCGCGCTCCAGGTGCCACTGCAGGTGAGCCGCGACCAACCCACTGCACTCCCGACGTACGGCGGCGTCGGTGGCGTCGGCGATCACCCAGTCGCCGGAGGTCAGCGCGGACATCAGATCGATGGTGGCCGGGGCGGGATGAGCCGCCCCGGGGGGCCGACAGTCCGGACAGACCGCGCCGCCGGCCGGAACCGAGAACGCCCGGTGCCGCCCGGGCGTGCCGCAGACCGCGCAGGCGACCAGCGCCGGCGCCCAGCCGGCCAGGGACATCCCGCGCAGCAGGTACGCGTCGAGCACCAGGGTGGTGGCGTGCTCGCCCCGGGACAGCGCCTTCAGCGCGCCGATGGTGAGCTGGAACAGCCGCAGCGACGGCTCCCGCTCCACCGGGGTCAGCCGCTCGGCGGTCTCGGCGATCGCGCTGGCCGCCGTGTAGCGCGGATAGTCGCCCAGGAACCGTTTGCCGTACAGGTCGATGCCCTCGACCTGACTCACGGTGTGCAGTGAACTGCCGTGGTTGCCCTTCGGGTCGCCGGCGAGCTGGAGGTCGACGTGGCCGAACGGCTCCAGCCGGGCACCGAACTTGCTGGTGGTGCGGCGGATCCCTCTCGCCACCGCGCGTAGCCGGCCGTGCCGGCGGGTGAGCAGGGTGATGATCCGGTCGGACTCGCCGAGTTTCTGCACACGCAGCACCACCGCGTCGTCGCGGTAGAGCTGTCGGCGATACCCGGCCATCGGGCCATTCTCCCTCGGGGTGCGAAATCAGGGTTGGTTCGGGGTGCAAGCGCGGTTGAACCCCGATGCGGCGGCCTCGTGCCCGGCCGTAGCGTGCTGGCCATGGCCCTGCACCTGACCACCCCCGCCCGCCGTCGGCGCGTCGCCGCTCCCGTCGCGCTGGGGCTCACCACCACCCTCATCGTGCTCGCCGGGTGCGACAACCTGTCGTTCCGCCGGCTCGACTACGACAACACCGAGGCGGCCCGGATCACCACGGTCCGAGTCTCCGGGGGTTCGGGCGACGTGGTGGTCCGCGGCACCGGCACCGCGTCCGAGGTGCGGATCAAGCGAGTGGTTCGCTACCAGGGCGGCGAACCGGACAACACCCGCTACGAGATCAAGGGCAGCGAGTTGGTGCTGGACACCAACTGTGGCTCGCGATGCAGCATCTCCTACGAGGTGACGGTGCCGGAGGGTGTGGCGGTGCGGGGCGAGACCAGCTCCGGCAACGTCGAGCTGAGCCGGGTCGGCACCGTGGAGCTACAGGTCAGCTCGGGCGACGTGCGGATCTCCGGTGCGTCGGGCGCGGTCGGCGTGGAGGCCCAGTCGGGCAACATCGAGGTGAGCGAGGCCGCCGCGGCGGTACGGCTGCGCGCCTCGTCGGGCGACATCACCGCACGCCGGCTGGGCGGCACTGTCGACGCCGAGGCCAGCTCGGGCAATGTCAACGTGGAGCTGGACAAGCCCGCCTCGGCCCGGGTCCACGCGTCCAGCGGTGACGTCACGCTGGTGGTGCCGCAGGGCAGCTACCGGGTCCGGTCCAACGCCGACTCCGGCGACGAGACCGTCACCGTCGCGGACAACCCGGCCGCGTCCCTGGTGCTCGACGGTTCGGCCAACAGCGGCAACCTCACGATCAGCGAGCGTTGATCTCGACGTCGGCCGCCTCCCCGGCCGTCCGCTGGGCCGGCACCACCGCTCGTGCGTCGGTCGCCCCGGCTTCGGCGCCCGGCCGGGCTGCCGGCTCGGCGGACGGCCCCGGGCCACCGGGGATCAGCTCCGGACGGCGGCGGGCCGCGACGTCCTCTACCCAGCCGACGGCCAGGGTGACCAGCCCGACCAGGGCGAAGACCAGCAGCACCCGGATGGCCAGGCCCACCGGGTCCTGGTGGGACCAGCCCACCACGTCGACCAGTGGAGTGAGCGCCACCACGAACGGCATGTGCCAGAGGTAGACGGTGAGCGCCCGCCGGTTGAGCACCGTCACCGCCCGGTCGGCCGGTCGGCTCCGGCTCAGCCAGGCCACCCCGGCCGGCGCCCGGCCCAGCACGATCAGGATGAACGCGGCCGACCAGAGGGCGTTGCCCAGGGGGTTGTCGTTCAGGTCGTACCCACGCGGACCGGGATGCTCGACGATCCAGGCGCCGCCGGCGACGGCGAGGGCGAGCGCCACCGGGTAGAGCAGCCGGCCGGAGAGTCGGCGCAGCATCCCGGCGTGGTGGGCGAAGCCGAGCAGCCACGCGCCGAAATAGAGCCCGAAGTCGCGCAGCACCGGCGGTGCCGGGTAGATCCCCACCTCGATGGTCACCAGCAGGAGGTACGGGGTGAGCAGTGTCATCAGCGGGGCACGCCGGAACAGCCAGAACGCGATCGGCGAGGCGAGCACGAACCAGAGGTAGTCGCGCAGATACCAGATGGTGCTCAGCGCCAGCGCGCCCCAGTGGTTGGCCGGCGGGTCGGCGATCGGGAACAGCCACAGCAACACCCGAGGGCTCAGCGACAAACCGCTGAACAGCATGGCCGGCACGAAGACCACCGCGAGCACCCACAGCGACGGCAGCAGCCGACGCAGCCGATGCCCGACCGCCGCCGGGCCGACCCGGGTCAGCGACGCGGCCATCAGCGAGCCTGCCAGCGCGAACATCACCGACATGGCGGGGAAGACGAGGGTGAGGGTCGCCCATCCGGTGACGTGGTAGACGACCACTCGAATGATGGCCAGGGCACGGAGGAGGTCGAGGTACCTGTTGCGCATCAGCCTGCATCTCGGTCGGGGACGCGGGGCACGACTCTCCTACCCTGCGTGGCGCCCGTACCAAACGACCGCTGTCCCGCCGGTCGGGCACCGACGACGAGGTGGGTCAGAAGCCCAGCTTGCGCAGTTGCCTCGGGTCGCGCTGCCAGTCCTTCGCGACCCGCACGTGCAGGTCGAGGTAGACCCGACCGCCGAGCAGCTCCTCGATCTGCTTGCGGGCGGTGGTGCCGACCTCCTTGAGCCGACTCGCCTTGTGCCCGAGCACGATGGCCTTCTGGCTGGGCCGCTCCACGTACAGGTCGGCGTAGATCTTCATGACCTGCCCCTCGGGGATCATCTCCTCCACCACCACGGCGATGGAGTGCGGCAGCTCGTCGCGGACCCCCTCCAGGGCGGCCTCCCGGATCAGCTCGGCGACCAGCACCTGCTCGGGATCGTCGGTGAGCATGTCGTCCGGGTAGAGCTGCGGCGACGGCGGCAGGTACTTGGTCATCACGTCGACGAGGGTGTCCACCTGGTGCCCGGACACCGCGCTCACCGGCACGATCTCGGCGAACTCCCCCATCTTGCTGACCGCCAGCAACTGCTCCGCCAGTTGACGCTTGTCCACCAGGTCGGTCTTGGTGACCACCGCCAGCACAGTCGCCTTCAACTCGGCCAGCTCGCCGGTGATGAACTTGTCGCCGCGCCCGACCGGCTCGTTCGCCGGGATGCAGAGGCCGATCACGTCGACCTCGGTCCAGGTGGACCGGACCAAGTCGTTGAGACGTTCGCCGAGCAGCGTACGGGGGCGGTGCAGGCCCGGCGTGTCGACGAGGACCAGCTGCGACTCCGGTCGGTGCAGCACCGCCCGGATGACGTGCCGGGTGGTCTGCGGCTTGTTGGAGGTGATGGCGATCTTGGTGCCGACGATGGCGTTGGTCAACGTCGACTTGCCGGCGTTGGGGCGACCGACGAAACAGCCGAACCCTGCCCGGTACGGACGCGCCTGCGGATCCTGCACCGGGCTCACTGGGTCACCGTGCCGAGGACCGTGCCGTCCGGAGCGGCCACGTGGACCGGCGCGTCCGCCGCGAGGTCTCGTACCGCCGCGTGCCCGGCACCGTCCAGCGTCGACGCCTCGGTCACCACCACCGCCGCCTCCAACCGACTCGCCCCGGCCGCCACGGCCGACGCCACCGCCAGCTGCAACGCGGTGAGCGTCAGCGACGGCAGCGCGACGCTGGCCGCCGCGTACGTCCGGCCGTCCTGGTCGCGGACCGCGGCGCCCTCAACGGCACCGACCCGCGCGCGGGCTCCCCGGGCCAGGACGACGAGCTTGCCGTCCTCGGCGCTCAGCGCGCCCGACGCGGTGGGGGTGGGCCGGGCGGCAGGCGCGGCAGGGGTGTCAGGCATCGGCGGATTGCCTCTCGTCGTCTCGATGGTTGTCCGTGTCGTCCCCGGGGCCGGCGTGCTCGCCGCGCCCCGCGGTGTCCTGCTCGTCGCCCGGCTCCACCCGACTGACCAGGACGGTGTCGATCCGGTTGCGCCGGCCGGTGGTGCCCTCGGCGACCAGGCGGAGACCGGCGACCTCGACCTCGGCCCCCGGGATCGGCACCCGCCCCAGCGACTGGGCGAGCAGGCCGCCGACCGTCTCCACCTCGTCGGTGGGCAGGTCGGTGTCGAACAACTCGCCGAGATTCTCCACCGGTAGGCGAGCGGTCACCCGCACCGAGGAGTCCGCCAGGCGTTCGACGGGCGGGCGCTCAACATCGTACTCGTCGGTGATCTCACCGACGATCTCCTCGAGGATGTCCTCGATGGTGACCAGACCGCCGGTGCCGCCGTACTCGTCGACCACGATGACCAGGTGGTTGCGGGCCGCCTGCATCTCGGACAGCAGGTCGTCGACCGGCTTGGACTCCGGTACGAAGGTCGCCGGGCGCATCAGCTCGGCCACCGGCAACTGCTCGGCCCTCGGGTCCCCGCCGCGGGAGCGCCGGATCAGGTCCTTGAGGTAGAGCACCCCCAGCACGTCGTCGACGCTCTCGCCGATCACCGGGATGCGGGAGAACCCGGAGCGGAGGAAGAGCACCAGCGCCTGCGCGAGCGTCTTGCCCTCCTCGATCCACACCATCTCGGTACGCGGCACCATCACCTCACGGGCGATGGTGTCGCCGAGCGCGAAGACGGAGTGGATCATCTGGCGTTCGCCGTGCTCGACGACGCCGCGCTGCTCGGCCAGGTCGACCAGCTCCCGCAGCTCCACCTGGGTGGCGAACGGACCTTCCCGGAAGCCGCGCCCCGGGGTGACCGCGTTGCCGATCAGGATCAGCAGCGACGCGAGCGGGTTGAGCGCCCGGCCCAGCCAGCGGACCAGCGGTGCCACCGCACGACCCACGGCGTAGGCGTGCTGCCGGCCGATGGTGCGCGGGGCGACGCCCACCACCACGAAGCTGACCACTGTCATCGCGCCGGCGGTCACCAGCGCGGCCCGCCAGCCGGCGCCGAAGCTGTCCACCGCCACGAGCGCCACCAGTGTGGTGGCGGTCAGCTCGGCGAGCAGCCGCAACAGCAGGAGCAGGTTGAGGTGCCGGACGACGTCGCCGGCCACGACCTGGAGGGTACGGGCGCCGCGCACGCCGTCGCGGGCCAGCTCGGCGGCTCGGGCCGGTGAGACCGCGGCGAGGGCCGCCTCGGTCATCGCGATCAGGCCGGCCAGCACCACCAGACCGGCGGCGAAGACGATCAGCTGAAGGTCGGGGAGGCCGGCGGTGGCGCCGGCCGCGAGTAACGGAGGAGTGGACATCACTGGGTGCGGGTCGACCGCCAGCTCGCCAGCAGCCGAGCCTGGAGCGCGAACATCTCCCGCTCCTCCTCCGGCTCGGCGTGGTCGTAACCGAGCAGGTGCAGCACACCGTGCACGGTGAGCAGGTGCAGCTCGTCGGCCGGCGCGTGCCCGGCGGTCGCCGCCTGCTTGGCCGCCACCTCCGGGCAGAGCACGATGTCGCCGAGCAGGGCGGGCTCGCCGCCGGCCGGTGCGGACTCACCCGGGCCGTGGTCGACGCTGCCCTCGTCCATGGGGAAGGCGAGCACGTCGGTCGGGCCGTCGCCACCCATCCAGCGGTGGTTCAGCTCGGTCATGTAGTCGATGTCGACCAGCAGCACTGACAGCTCGGCGAGGGGGTTGACCCCCATCTCGTCGAGGGCGTGCCGGGCGACGGCGAGCACGGCGTCGGTGTCGACGTCGACACCGGACTCGTTGGCGATCTCGATGGACAACTGCTTTCCTCTGCTTTAGCGGCGGCGGCCGGCCCGGCCGCCCTGGGCGGGTCGCCCAGGCACGGCGTGAACGCCCTGCGCCTGCTGGTTCTCCCGCTCGGCGTCCCAGCGGGCGTACGCGTCGACGATCTCCCCGACCAGCCGGTGGCGGACCACGTCGGAGCTGGACAACTGGGAGAAGTGCACGTCTTCGACGTTTTCCAGGATCTCCCGAACCACCCGCAGGCCGCTGCTCGTCCCGCCGGGTAGGTCCACCTGGGTGATGTCACCGGTCACGACGATCTTGGAGTTGAAGCCGAGTCGGGTGAGGAACATCTTCATCTGCTCGGGCGTGGTGTTCTGCGCCTCGTCCAGGATGATGAACGCGTCATTGAGGGTCCTACCCCGCATGTACGCCAGCGGAGCGACCTCGATCGTGCCGGCGGCCATCAGCTTCGGGATGGTCTCCGGGTCGAGCATGTCGTGCAGCGCGTCGTAGAGCGGGCGCAGGTAGGGGTCGATCTTCTCGTTGAGCGTGCCGGGCAGGAAGCCCAGCCGCTCGCCCGCCTCGACCGCCGGTCGGGTGAGGATGATCCGGTTGACCTGCTTGGCCTGCAACGCCTGGACGGCCTTCGCCATCGCCAGGTAGGTCTTTCCGGTGCCGGCAGGGCCGATGCCGAAGACGATGGTGTGCGTGTCGATCGCGTCGACGTACTTCTTCTGCCCGAGCGTCTTGGGGCGGATGGTGCGCCCGCGTCGGGAGAGGATGTTGAGGGTCAGGACCTCGGCGGGCCGCTCGGCGCTGCCCTGCTCGAGCATGCCGACGGTACGCCGAACGGCGTCAGTGGTCAGGGTCTCGCCTTTCTCGATGAGTTCGAGGAGCTCGCTGAAGACCCGCTCGGCGAGGGCGTTGTCCGCGGGGTCACCGGTGATGGTGATCTCGTTGCCGCGGACGTGCACGTCACTGGTGACCGAGCGTTCGACGAGTCTGAGGATCTCGTCGCCTGCGCCGAGCAGATTGACCATGATCTTCGGGTCGGGCACGGTGATCCTGGTCTGCACCCGGGGCGGGCCGGGAGGTGGGGTGCCGGTCATAGGTTGGGCCGAAGGGCCCTGCGCCACCTGCTCTCGATCTCGGCGCCGGCCTGCTGGCCTGGCGTGCGGACGTTACACCCATCGTATCGGTTCAACGCGGGCCGCATCGCGCCCATTTCCGCTGGCCGCGATCAACTCCCGGCCCGGAAGTCGTACCGGTCGAAGGTCTCCTGGTGGCGGGTGAACCGGTACGTCGCCCAGTGCATCCGGACCACCGCGCCGGCCTCGTTCCGGGTCAGCCGCAGCAGCTCCCCGACCTCCCGACCGGAGACCACCCGGAACACGTCCGGCTGGTCCGCCAGCGGGGTGAAGATCGCCGGCGGACGTCCGGTCGGATCACCGACCCCGCGCGCCCGCAGGGTGCCGTCGTGCCAGGAGAAGACGTACGCGGAACCCTCGCCCCACCAGTGGCCGAGCGCACCCCGCAGGGCCGCCGGCGCGGGTGCGCCGGGTCGCCAGGGCTCGATCTCGGCCGGGTCGCGCTCGACCGCCGCGGCCAGCAGCCGGTGCGACAGGTCGAACAGTTCAGTCGCCGTGCCGGACGAGCCGAGCACGGCGGCGCCCATCGCCGCGGGCGTGCCGTCACCGCCGCGGCGGCCGTACGCCCCGGCGAGGAAGCCGGGCATCGCCCCGTCGTGCCCCACGTGCATCACCCGCTCCCCCTGCGGGATCAGGATCAGCCCGAGCCCGAAGCCCGCGCCCCAGAGCGTCTCGTCGGTGGTGGTCAGCGGCCAGCGCATCTCGTCGAGGGTGGCCGGGGCGAGGACCGCGCCGGCCGGGTCCAGCGCCGCCGGGTCGGCCAGGAACGCCGCCCAGCGGGCCATGTCGGTAGCGGTGCTCCAGAGCTGGGCGGCCGGGCCGACCGCGCCGAAGTCGGTCGGCAGTTCCGGGTGCGCCTCGTCGGAGTAGGCGTCGACCAGGAACCCGGTGGCCGCCGTCGGGCGCGGGGTCCCCGTGGTGTCGGTCAGCCCCAGCGGGGTCAGGATCCGTTCGGTGAGCGCCTGCGCCCAACTGCCGCCGCGGAGCCGGGCGACGAGCTGGCCGAGCACGGCCATGCCGAGGTTGGAGTAGTGGAACCTCCGGCCGGTCGGCAGCACCCGCTCGGCCCGGTCCAGCTCGGCGACCAGTTGGTCGTCGTCCGGTGCGCGCAGGCTGTCCCACACGTCGCCGAACGGCTCGCGTTGCAGGCCACCGGTGTGCGACAGCAGCCGGCGTACGGTCAGCTCGCCGTGCGCCGGGAGGTCCAGGTGCCGGCCGACCGGGTCGTCCAGGTCCAGCAGCCCGTCGTCGCGGCACTGCAGGACCAGCACCGCGGTGAACGTCTTGGTGATCGAGCCGATCCGGAACTGGGTGCCCGCGCCCAGGGGGTTGTCGGTGCCGGTTTCGCCGACGGTGCAGCTCCAGAGCGGTCGGTCGGCCCGGTGCAGCGCCGCGGAGACCGCCGGCACCCGCGCTTCGGCCTGCACCCGCCGGACCAGCCGGGCCAGGTGCTCATCCACCCCAGAGCCAGGTGCCGCCGCTGGGGTCACGCCAGGTCCCGGGCGAGCATCGGGCCGAGCGGCGCACCACCGAGCAGGTGCGCGTGCACGTGGAACACCTCCTGCCCGCCGTACGCGCCGGTGTTGAACATCAGCCGGAAACCGTCGCCGAGCAGCCCCTCGTCCTCGGCCACGGCGGCGGACGTCGCCAGCACGTCGGCGGCCAGCGCCGGGTCGCCCTGGGCGAGCGTGGCGACGTCGGCGTAGTGCTCCTTCGGAATGACCAGGACGTGCACCGGCGCCTTCGGGTCGATGTCGCGGAAGGCGAGCGTGGTGTCGGTCTCCCGGACCACTGTGGCCGGGATCTCCCCGGCGACGATGCGGCAGAACAGGCAGTCGGATCCCATCGGAGCAGTGTAGGGACCGACGGGCCGGGGACGCTCCGGCGCGGCGACCGCCACCGGACTGTCCGCGGGCAGGGCACGCTGAGGCAGGATGACCGGCATGACGGATCGGGCGGTACTCGTGACCGGGGCCTCGCGCGGGATCGGCCGCGCGGTGGCGGAGGCGTTCGCGGCCGGCGGCGACCGGGTGGCCATCCACCACCGCGACTCCGCCGACGCGGCCGAGGAGCTGCGCGCGCAGCTGCCGGGCACCGGGCACGTGGTGGTCCGCGCCGACCTCACCGATCCGGACGCGGTCCGGGTCATGGTCGACCGGGCCGCCGACCTGCTCGGCGGGCTGGACGTGCTGGTCAACAACGCCGGGACGTACGGCGATCGCGACGACCCGCACCCGATCTTCGGCGCGTCGTACGAGGAGTGGCAGCAGCGCTGGCGGCAGGTGGTGGAGACCAACCTGACCGGTGCCGGCAACGCCATCTGGTGCGCCGCCCAGCACATGCGCGGACGCGGCGGGCGGATCGTCAACGTCTCGTCCCGTGGCGCGTTCCGCGGCGAGCCGCACCAGCCGGCGTACGGGGCCAGCAAGGCGGGGCTCAACGCGCTGGGCCAGTCCCTCGCCGTGGCGCTGGCGCCCTACGGCATCACGATCGCCACCGTCGCGCCGGGCTTCGTGGCGACCGACATGGTCACCGAGTACCTGCACGGCGAGCAGGGCGCGGCGATCCGGGCGCAGAGCCCGTTCGACCGGGTGGGCCGACCGGAGGAGATCGCCGCCGCCGTGCACTGGCTCGCCTCACCGCAGGCGGAGTGGGCCTCCGGCACGATCGTCGATCTCAACGGCGCTTCCTACCTGCGCAGCTGAGGTCCACCCCGTCCGCAGATCACCCGACCGGGGAGGTGGTTGGCGGGTCGCGGGAGGGTAAGTCCCACCGACATGGCCGACTCCGCGCTGCTGGACCTCACCGCCGACTACCGGGTGGCCAATGGCCACGACGACGACCCTGTCCTGCTCCGCCCCGACGGCACCCCCGTCGAGACCTGGCGCGAGGACTACCCGTACGACGAGCGGCTGGACCGCGACGAGTACGACCGTGACAAGCGGCTGCTCCAGATCGAGTTGCTGAAACTCCAGGACTGGATCAAGGAGTCCGGTGAGCGTTTGGTGATCCTCTTCGAGGGCCGGGACGCGGCCGGCAAGGGCGGCACCATCAAACGCTTCATGGAGCACCTCAACCCGCGTGGCGCGTCGGTGGTGGCGCTCGCCAAGCCGGACGAGCGGGAAGCCGCCCAGTGGTACTTCCAGCGTTGGCTGGCACACCTGCCGGCGGCCGGCGAGATCGTGCTGTTCGACCGTTCCTGGTACAACAGGGCCGGCGTGGAGCGGGTGATGGGCTTCTGCAGCCGCAAGGAGTACCTGGAGTTCCTGCGGCAGGCCCCGGAGCTGGAACGGATGCTGGTGCGCTCGGGCATCCGGCTGGTCAAGTTCTGGTTCTCCGTCTCCCAGAACGAGCAGCGCACCCGGTTCGCGATCCGTCAGGTCGACCCGGTCCGACAGTGGAAGCTGTCCCCGATGGACATCGCCTCACTCGACCGGTGGGACGACTACACCGAGGCCAAGGAGGCGATGTTCTTCTGGACCGACACGGCCGACGCGCCGTGGACGGTGGTGAAGAGCAACGACAAGAAGCGGGCCCGGCTCGAGGCGATTCGGCATGTGCTGAACCGCTTCGACTACGCCGGCAAGGACCCCGAGGTGGTCGGCACGCCGGACCCGCAGATCATCGGAAACGCCGGGCTGGACCTGGGGCCGGAGGAAGAGGTGGTGCCGGTGTTCCCGAGGCCCTGACGGTCACCAGCGGCCGAGGCGGGCGGCGAGCACGCTGAGGGCCGCCACCCCGGCGGTGGAGGTGCGCAGCACGGCCGGCCCGAGGCGTACGGGTCGCCCGCCGGCCTCGACGAAGGCGGTCAACTCGGCCGGGGCGATGCCACCCTCCGGGCCGATCACCAGCACGATCTCGCCGGTGGAGGGCAGCTCGGCGGTGGTGAGCCGGTCGTCGGCCTCCTCGTGCAGCACGAATCCGGCGGCGGCACCGGCGATCCGACGGACGACGGTGGCGGTGGACTCGTCCGGCGCACCGGCCACCACCGGCAGCCACGGCCGGCGGGCCTGCTTGGCCGCCTCCCGTGCGGTGGCCACCCACTTCTCCCGGGCGCGTACGCCCCGGTCGCCGCGCCACTGGGTCACCGAACGCGACGCCGCCCAGGGCACGATCTCGTCCACCCCGACCTCGGTCATCGCCTGCACGGCCAGCTCACCCCGGTCGCCCTTGGCGATGCCCTGCACCGTCACCAGTCGGGGCACGGGCGCGTCCGCGTACCCCCGGGAGGTGACGGTGACCTCCAGGGTGCCCCGGCCGACGGCCGTGACGACGGCGGCGGCCGTGCCGCCCCGGCCGTCGGCGAGCAGCAACTCCTCGCCGACGCGCAACCGCTGCACGGTGGCGGCGTGGTGCCCCTCCGGGCCGTCCAGGGTCAGCGCGTCGCCGGTGGGCAGCGCCTCCACCAGGAACAGCGGTGCGGACACCTCAGGCGTGCCCGTTGAACGCGTCGCGCATCCGGGAGAAGAAGCCGCCCTGCTTGGACAGCTCGGCGACCTCCTCGCCCCGGGTCTTGGCGAAGTCGCGCAGCATCTTCTCCTGGTCCGGGTCGAGCTTGGTCGGCGTTCGCACGTCCAGGTGGACGTAGAGGTCGCCCCGGCCGGTGCCGCGCAGGTGCGGCACGCCCCGGGCGCGCAGTCGCAGGGTGCTGGCCGGCTGCGTGCCGGCCTTGACGTCGACGGTCTCCTCGCTGTCCAGCGTCTTGATGGTCAGCCGGGTGCCCAGCGCCGCCGCCGTCATCGGCACCGTGACCCTGCAGTGCAGGTCGTCGCCCTTGCGGGAGTACACGTCGTGCGGGCGCTCGTGGATCTCCACGTAGAGGTCGCCGGCGGTGCCGCCGCCGGGGCCCACCTCGCCCTGCTGGGCCAGCCGGATCCGCATGCCGTCCTCGACCCCGGCCGGGATCTTGACGGTCAGCGAACGGCGGGTCCGCACCCGGCCGTCGCCGGCGCAGGTGGGGCAGGGGTGCGGGACGGTGGTGCCGTAGCCCTGGCACACGGTGCACGGCCGGGCGGAGACCACCTGGCCGAGGAAGGTGCGCTGCACCGACTGCACCTCGCCCCGGCCACCGCACGCCTCGCAGGTCGCCAGGTGCGTGCCGGCGGCGGTGCCGGCACCGGAGCACGTGGTGCAGAGCACAGCGGTGTCGACGGTGATCGGGGCCTCCACGCCGAAGGCCGTCTCGTGCAGGTCGAGTTCGAGCCGCAGAATCGCGTCGGCCCCCGGGCGGGTACGCGGCCGTGGGCCACGGGCGCCACCTCCGGCACCGCCGAAGAACGCGTCCATGATGTCCTGGAAACCGACGAACGGGCCGGCGCCTCCGGGGCCACCCGGGCCGCCGGCGCCGCCGCCACCGGGGGCGAGCGGGTCACCACCCAGGTCGACGATCTGCCGCTTCCGATCGTCCGAGAGGACCTCGTACGCGGCGTTGATGTCCTTGAACTTCTCCTGAGCCTCCGGGTCCGGATTGACGTCCGGGTGGAACTGGCGCGCCAGCTTGCGGTAGGCGCGCTTGATCTCGTCGTCGGAGGCTTCCCGGCTCACACCGAGAATGCCGTAGTAGTCCCTGGCCACTGCGTTCCGTGTCCTCATGTTCGTCTCGCGTTGCGCCGGTCGGCGGCCGCAGCCGGCCGCATCGGCCCTGACCAATCAGTTCTGGGCCAGCAACTCGCCCACGTAGCGTGCCACGGCGCGCACCGTGGCGATGTTGCCGGGGTAGTCCATCCGGGTGGGCCCCAGCACCCCCAGGCCGCCCAGGATGGTGGTGCCCGGGCCGTACCCGGTGCTGACCACCGAGGCGGCTCGCAGGTTGTCGAACTCGTTCTCGTCGCCGATCAGCACCCGGGTCGTGCTCGGCTCGGTCTCACCGATGAGCTTGAGCAGCACGACCTCCTCCTCCAGTGCTTCGAGGATCGGCCGCAGGGAGCCCTGGAAGTCGAGCAGGCCGCCGCGGGTGAGGTTCGCGGTGCCGGCGAGCGCGATCCGCTCCTCGTGCCGCTCGACGAGCGTCTCCAGCAGGACGGTGGCGAGCGTGGTCATGGTCGGGCGCAGGCCGGTCGGCGCTTCCTCGACCAGCGCCTGCACCAGTGGGGGCGTCTCGGACAGCCGGGCGTTGGCGAGCTTCTCGTTGATCAGTCGGCGCAGGTCGGTGACGTCGTCGGCGGGCACCGGGCCGGGCAGCTCCACGAGTCGCTGCTCCACCCGCCCGGTGTCGGCGATCATGACGAGCATCAACCGGGTGGTGGAGATCGGCACCAGCTCCAGGTGACGCACCGAGGAGCGGGCCAGGCTCGGGTACTGCACGACGGCGACCTGTCGGGTCAGCTGGGCGAGCAACCGCACCGTGCGGTGCACCACGTCGTCGAGGTCGACCGCGCCGACCAGGAAGCGCTCGATGGCCCGGCGCTCGGCCGGGCTGAGCGGTTTGACCCGGGACAACCGGTCGACGAAGAGGCGGTAGCCGCGGTCGGTGGGCACCCGGCCGGCGCTGGTGTGCGGCTGCCGGATGTAGCCCTCCTCCTCCAGCACGGCCATGTCGTTGCGGACCGTGGCCGGGGAGACCCCGAGCTGGTGCCGCTCGACCAGCGCCTTGCTGCCGACCGGCTCCTGGGTGGAGACGTAGTCCTCGACGATGGCGCGGAGCACGGCGAGTTTCCGGTCGTCGAGACCCATCCTCCGCACCTCCTGTCGCACGTCGGCCGCCGGCTCTCTGGGCCGGCCGGGCCGTCCTGGCACTCGACTGTAACGAGTGCCAGTCTACGTCGGCGGGCCCGCCGACGCGATGATCAACGGACACCCTTCGGTGCGGCCCCCGACACCCCGTCGAGCCGAACGGCCCGCACGACGAGGCGAAGTCGCTCTGGTGCGGCGTTGCCACCGGCACCTACCGTGACATCCATGACTGAACCTCCTCGCCCTCCCGGGTCGGGCGACCCCGGCAACTACCCGCCGGAGCCCACCTCCCCCGGGCCGTACCCGTCGGCCGAGCCGCCCACCGCACCACTGTCCGGGGCGCCCGGCCCGGCCGGCTATCCCCCGGCCGGTGGCTATCCGCCGCCCACCGGTGACCAACCGCCGTCAGGCGGCTACCCTCCGGCAGGCGGCTATCCCCCGCCGGGGGGCTATCCCCCGCCCGGCGGCTACCCGGCCGGTGGGGCCTACGGCGGCCCCGGCGGTGGCTACGCCAACAACGAGGACAAGACCTGGTCGCTGGTCGCGCACTTCGGCGGCGCGCTCGGCGCGCTGGTCAGTTTCGGTCCGCTGGGCTTCGTCGCACCGCTGGTCGCCTACCTGGCCCGCGGCCAGCAGTCGCCGACCGTCCGGGCGCACGCCCTGGCCGCCCTGAACTTCCAGATCCTCTGGTCGATCATCGCGTTCGTGCTGCTCTTCGTGAGCTGGTGCCTGCTCTTCCTGCCCAGCATCGCCGTCGTGGTGATCCAGATCCTGTTCGGGATCATCGCCGGCATCAAGGCCAACGAGGGCACCCCGTACCGCTACCCGATGACCGCCAACTTCATCAAGTGAACCGGGCCGGCCGCTCCCCCGGCCGGCCCGATTCACCGTCGTCCCGGTCCGGGCGGCGGTGGGCCACTCAGGACAGCAGATCGCGGACGACCGCGTCGGCGAGCAGCCGCCCCCGCAGGGTGAGCACCGCCCGGCCGGCGGCGTACTCGTCGGCTGCCAGCAGGCCGCCGGCCAGGGCCCGCTCGGCGCCGGCCCGCCCGGCCGCGTCGAGCACCTCCAGCGGGAGACCGCTGGCCAACCGCAGCCGGAGCATCACGTCCTCCATGTGCGCCTCGTCGACGGTGAGCACCTCCCGGGCCAGGCCGGGAGACTCCCCGGCGGCCAACCGCTTGGCGTACGCCGAGGGGTGCTTCACGTTCCACCAGCGGACCCCGCCGACGTGGCTGTGCGCCCCCGGCCCCAGCCCCCACCAGTCCGCGCCGGTCCAGTAGAGCAGGTTGTGCCGGCAGCGGGCCTCCTCGGTGCGGGCCCAGTTGGAGACCTCGTACCAGGAGAGCCCGGCCGCGTCGAGCGCGGCCTCCGCGGCCAGGTAGCGGTCCGCGGCCACGTCGTCACTGGGGTACGCCAGCTCGCCGCGCCGCATCCGGGCGGCGAGCCGGGTGCCGTCCTCGACGATCAGGGCGTACGCGCTGACGTGGTCCGCCCCGGCGGCGACGACCTGCTCCAGCGAGGCGGCGAAGTCCTCGGGACGCTCCCCCGGGGTGCCGTAGATCAGGTCCAGGTTGACGTGCTCGAACCCGGCGTCGCGCGCCTCCAGGGCGGCGGCGGTGGCCCGGCCGGCGCTGTGTTGGCGATCCAGGATCGCCAGGACCCCCGGGGAGGCGGACTGCATTCCCAGCGAGATCCGGGTGTAGCCGGCGGCCCGCAGCAGCCTCAACGATTCCGGGGTGACCGATTCGGGGTTGGCCTCGGTGGTCACCTCGGCGTCGGCGGCCAGCCCCCAGGTGCTGTCGATGCCGTCGAGGATGCGGGCCAGGTCGTCGGCGGGGAGCAGGGTGGGCGTGCCGCCGCCGACGAAGACGGTGTCGACCCGGGGCGGCGGGGTGTCGCCGAGCACCCGGGCGGCGAGCCTCAGCTCGGCCAGCACCGTGTCCGCGTACCCCTCGCGGCTCGCGCCGCCGCCCAGCTCGGCCGCGGTGTAGGTGTTGAAGTCGCAGTATCCGCAGCGACTGGCGCAGAACGGCACGTGCACGTACACGCCGAAGCCGCGCGCGCCGACCGTCTCGGTGGCGGTGGCGGGCAACGATCCGTCGACGGGGACGGTCTCACCATCTGGAAGGACGCCGGGCATGGCCACTAGTGTGCCCGGCATGACCTCTCCCGACGTCCTCGTGCGGGTCGCCACGGCCCGTGGGGTGACCACCCTCACCCTCGACAGCCCGCACAACCGCAACGCCCTCTCCACCGCCCTGATGACCCAGTTGCTGGCCGGGCTGGCGGACGCGGTCGCCGACGAGACGGTGCGAGTGATCGTGCTCGACCACGCCGGTCCGGTGTTCTGCTCCGGCGCGGACCTGAAGGAGACCGCCGCGGCGTACGCCAGCGGGACGGTGCCGGCCGGGATGCTGGGTGACGTGCTGGCGGCGCTCTGGGAGTGCCCGAAGCCGGTGCTGGCCCGGGTCGGCGGGCCGGCGCGGGCCGGCGGGCTGGGCCTGATCGCCGCCGCCGACCTGGCGGTCTGCGCCGACGAGGCGACCTTCGCGTTCACCGAGGTCCGCATCGGGGTGATCCCGGCGGTGATCTCGGCGACCGTGCTGCCCCGGCTGCACCCGCGCGCCGCCGCCGAGCTGTACCTGACCGGGGACACCTTCGACGGCCGCCGGGCCGCCGAGGTCGGCCTGGTGACGGCCTCCGTCCCGGCGGACGGGTTGGACGACGCGGTACGGGCCTACTGCGACTCGCTGGTGCGCGGCGCGCCCGGTGCGCTGGCCGGCGCGAAGGAGCTGCTGCGGCGACCCGGCACCGCCGAGTTGCGGGCCGATCTGGCCCGGCTCTCCGCCGTCTCGACCGGCTACTTCCTCTCCGACGAGGGGCGCGAGGGGGTTTCCGCGTTCCGTGAACGTCGGCCGGCCCGATGGGTGCCCGCCCTGTCCGACTAGGGCCTGAGGGGCGCCGCCTGCGGTTGGCGGCGCCCCGGTCTCCGGTCCGGTCAGCGGGGTTCGGGTCACCAGGCGGTCGCGCCACCGTCGACCGGGTAGTTCGCCCCGGTGATGTACGACGCCCGGTCGGACGCGAGGAAGACCACCAGCTCGACGACCTCCTCGGGGCGCGCGAAGCGCTTGAGCAGCGTCTTGGCCGTGATGGCGTCCCGCGCCTCCTGGTTGTCACCGAGGTCGCGTTCGCTGGCCGGGGTGAGGGTGGGCCCGGGGCTGACCGCCACCGCGCGGATGCCGTGGGGCGCGCCTTCGAGGGCGAGCTGTCGCGTCATGCCGATGATGCCGGCGTTCGCGGCGGTGTGACCGACCATCGGGGGGACGTGGCCGCCGATCATTCCGGCCATGGAGGCGGCGCTGATGATGACACCGCCGCCCCGTCGGACCAGGTGCGGCCAGGCGAACTTCGACACGAAGTACGGAATGTCGAGTTCTCCGGTGATGGTGTAGCGCCAGTCCTGCACGGAGTAGTCGGGCATCGGGCCGAAGCGCAGCGCGGCGGCGTTGTTGTAGACCACGTCGAGCCCGCCATAGGCGGCCGCGGCGTCGTCGACGAGCTTGCGTACCTGCTCGGGGTCGGTGAGGTCGACCGGCGCGATGCCGGTCATCTCGCCGCCCGCTCGCCGGACGAGTGCGACGGTCTCGTCGTTACCGGCGACCTGGAGGTCGGCCCCGACGACCTTCGCGCCCTCGCGGGCGAAGGTCAGCGCCGCGACGCGGCCCAGACCCCCGCCGGTGCCGGTGATCAGCACGACCTTGCCATCGAGCGTTCCCATGGAACTCCTCCTCGTTCAATGACCAACGCGCCCGGCTTTGCGGCGGTAGGTCGGATTGACATGTCAATCGAGTTAAGCCTTTGACCGGTCAATCGCTTCCCGATGTCGCCTACCCGGTGACGCGCACGACAGCCCTGCGTGTCGGAGTGGCGTGGCAGGTGAGATCGCGACCGGAGCGGGAACGTCGCCAACCGGTACGCGGCAGCGGAGCCGGCACCGAACCGGTCGGAGCCGGCCAAGCCGGGCCCGAACCGCTCGGACGACCCGGAAGGGGCCTGCGGGGACGTACGCTTGTCGGACTGTCGATCTGGGGGTGTGGGTGCGAACTCGGGCAACCGTGGCGGGTGGAGTGGTGCTCATCCTCGTCGCCGTGATCGCGATCTGGCTCGTCGTACGACAGGTCGGCGACAACCTCAGGTTGCCGCTGGTGGCACGCAAGTGCACCGTGCAGGCCGACGGACGTGTCGCGCTGGACGCCGACCAGATGGCCAACGCGGCGACCATCGCGGCGATCGGCGCGAAGCGCGGAATGCCCGAGCGGGCCGTCGTGGTCGCGCTCGCCACCGCGTACCAGGAGTCCGGGCTGCGCAACCTCGCCGACGGCGACCGCGACTCGGTCGGCCTGTTCCAGCAGCGGCCGAGCCAAGGCTGGGGCACCCCCGCACAGATCCGTGACCCTCGGTACGCGGCGAACCGGTTCTACGCGGCCCTCAAGAAAGTGCGTGGCTGGGAGAAGATGCGCGTCACCGACGCCGCCCAGCGGGTTCAGCGCTCGGCGTTCCCCGAGGCGTATCAGAAGTGGGCCGACGATTCCGAGGTGCTCAGCCGGGCCCTGCTCGGCGACGCCAGCGGCGCGGTCGCCTGCACGGTGGGGCGCACACCGGCGATGCACGGCGCGGAAGCGGTCGCGCAACTGACCCGCAACCTCGTGCTGGACTGGGGGCTCAAGGGCACCGACCCGACCGACCAGACCGGGTTGGCGGTGACTCCGGGCGACCAACGCGACGGCTGGCGGTACGCGCACTGGCTGGTCTCGCACGCTCAGGACCACGGCGTGAAGCGGGTCCGCTTCGGCGACCTGGAGTGGACCGCCCGCGGCGGCTCGTGGGGCCGGGTGGACGCGAAACAGAACTCGGCCGGCCAGGTGGTCGCCGAGGTGTTCAACGAGGGTTGACCGACCCGGATCTCTTAACCGGCAGTCACCGCACAATCGGGCAATGCGCATTCAATCGCACTATTGATCACGCAAATCTCACTCTGTGCGTTTCTCTCGCTGCGTGGGGTCCCACCGTGGCCCAATCCCGCACCACGCCCTCCCCGACGCCTGGACCGCCGCGTTACGATCGGCGGCCTGTGCCAGAAAAGGTTTCACCTCATGGGGAGGGGTACGACGCGGTGTTCGATTACGGCGACCGGACCGGTTACGAACCGATCAGCGACACTGACCGCAAGGAGTTCCACGAGCAGGGCTTCCTCCTGCTGCGCAACGTCCTGACGGAGGACCACCGGGCGGCGCTGGAGGCGGCTGTCGACCGCGTCTACGCGGAGGAGCAGGCCAAGGGCACCACCAAGAAGGACGGCACCCTGCACCTGCTGGGCTTCCTGGAGCGGGACGAGCTCTTCGGTGAGCTGCTGACCCACCCGATCGCCTTCCCGTACATGTGGGGGCTGGCCGGTTGGAACATCTACACGCACCACAACCACCTGGACGTCACCCCGCCGGCCGCCGAGCCGGAGAAGCCGTACTGGGGTTGGCACCAGGACGGGTACCGGCAGAACTCCGACCCGGAGACGATGGACCCGAACCTGCCTCGGCCGATGTTCTCGCTGAAGGTCGCGTACGTGCTGTCGGACCTCTCCGAAACCGGCCGCGGCGCCACCAAGGTCATCCCGGGTAGCCACCTGAAGAACTCGCTGCCCCGGCCGGCGGACCTGACCGTGCAGAACCCCGACCCGGAGGGCACGGTGGAGATCACCGCCAACCCGGGCGACGCCTTCATCTTCGACCGCCGGCAGTGGCACTCGCGGTCGACGAACCTGTCGACCATCACCCGCAAGATGCTCTTCGTCGGCTACACCTACCGGTGGATCCGTCCGCTGGACGAGCTGCACCCCGACGTGAACGGCGAGTGGTACCGCAACCGCACCCCGGTGCAGCGCCAGCTGATCGGTGAGGGCACCCACACCGCCAACTACTGGGGCATCAACTGGGACGGGTACGTCGACGACGAGATCCCGCTGCGTAAGGAGCTCAAGGAGCGCGGTCTGCTCGACCGCAACATCCCCTGGCTCCGCTGATCCTCTGCCCGTCGAGCGGCCCCCTGTCACGCTGAGCGTTGGCAGGGGGCCGCTCCACGTGTCGGCGGCGGTCGGCGCGGCTTCTCAGCCCCGCGCGGCGAGACGTCGCCGGGCCTTCTCCCGGATCGACTCCGGCAGCTCCTCGGCGTCGAGCAACCGAGGGAGCAGTTCCGGTTCCAGGCTGGTCGCCCGGAACACCTCGCCGATGGTCACGCCGTGTGCCGGCCGGTCCACCACCTCCACCGGGTCGCCCGCGCCGACCTCCCCCTCGTGCAGCACCCGCAGGTAGGCCCCGGGCGACGCCCGGACGGTGAACCGCTTGATCAGATCCGGTACGCCCCAGAACCCCGCGAAGGTGGTGCAGGGGGTGCGCGGCTTGGTGACCTGGAGCAGAGCAGACCCGACCTGCCACCGCTCACCGATCACCGCGCCGGTGAGGTCGACCGCGTACGTCGTCAGGTTCTCGCCGAAGCCTCCGGGCCCGATCTCCCGCCCCAGCTCGGTCGCCCACCACGCGGCGTCCTCCTCCGCGTAGGCGTAGACCGCCTGGTCGGGACCTCCGTGATGGGCCCGCTCGCCGATGAAGTCGCCGCTGAGGCCGCCGGTGAGCACCGACACCGGGCCGTCCACCGGCCGCTTGTCGATGCCGCTGCGACCGCTCGCGTCGCCGGCCCACCCCGCCTCGGTCACGATGCCGAGGTTCACCGCTGCCACCCTGCCCGTCATGACCGCCAGCCTAGTGGCGGTCCGCCGCCGAGCAGTCCACCCGGCTTCGGGCTCGGCACCGCCCAGCTCTCCCGACGCGGGTTCAGCCCTTGACGGCGCCGGCGACCAGGCCGGAGACCATCCGCCGCTGCACCAGCAGGAAGAAGATGATGACCGGCAGGGTGAACAGGGTGGACGCGGCCATCACCGGCCCCCAGTTGGTGTCGTCCCGACCGAAGAAGAAGGTCATCGCCACCGGCAGGGTGTAGCTGCCCTGGTCGTTGATGAACGTCAACGCGAAGATCAGCTCGTTCCACGCGGTGATGAAGGAGAAGATGCTGGTTGCCACCAGGCCGGGCGCGACCAGCGGGAAGAGCACCCGGCGGAAGATCTGGGCCCGGCTGGCCCCGTCGATCGCCGCCGCCTCCTCCAGTTCCTTCGGCACCGCGGCGACGAAGCCGCGCAGCATCCAGACCGCGAACGGCAGCGAGAATCCGAGGTACGTGAGGATCAGGCTGGGCAGGGTGTTGTAGAGCCCGAGCCGCTGGATCATCAGGAACAGCGGGATGACCAACGCCTCCAGCGGGATCATCTGCACCACCAGCAGCATGATGAGGAAGCTGGTCCGCAGCTTGAAGCGGAACCGGGCCACCGCGGTCGCGGCGAGCAACGCCACCAGGCCGCTGAGCACCACAGTGGAGACGGCGACCAGCGCGCTGTTGAGGAAGAAGTCCAGGAAGCTGACGCCGGGGATCAGGTTGCCGGTCAGGATCTCCCGGTAGTGCGCCAACGTCGGATGGGTCGGCACCGGTTGCGGGGTGGCCGAGAAGATCTCGTTGCTCGGCTTCAGCGAGGTGGAGATCATCCAATAGACGGGGAACGCCGCGAAGAGCGCGACCAGCAGCCCGGCGCCGTTGAGGGCGATTTTCTTCACGACTCGTCCTCCTGCCTGAGCACCATCCGCACGTAGAAGCCGGTGACCACGAGCAGGATCAGCGTGAGGATCACCGCGATGGCAGCGCCGAGTCCGTACTTGGGCGGCGGAGAGAAGGCTTCGGCGTACGAGTAGATGGCGAGCATGAACGTCGGCCGGTCCTGGGTGCCGCCGGCCAGCACGAACTGCTGGGTGAACACCTTGAAGTCCCAGATGGTGGAGAGCACGATCAGGATCCCGAAGACCGGCCGCAGCAGCGGGAATGTGATCTTCCAGAAGACCCGCCACGGGCTGGCGCCGTCCACCCGGGCCGCCTCGTGCAACTCGCTCGGCACGCTCTTGAGACCGGCCAGCACACTCACCGCGATGAACGGGAACGAGTGCCAGACCACCACCAGGGTGAGGATGGCGAAGAACAGCAGCGGTGAGTTGAACCAGCCGTAACCGGTCCAGTCGCTGCGCCCGAACAGGCTGGTCGAGAGCCCGTCCGGCAGCGCGTTGAACAGCCACGTGACCAGGCCGCTCGTGTCGTCGAAGATCCATTTCCAGACGATGGTGCCGGTCAGCGCCGGGGTGGCCCAGGCGAGCATCACGCAACTGGCCACGAACGTCGCCATCTTTCGACCGAGCCGGTTGAGCAGCAACCCCACCAGAGTGCCGAGCACCATGGTGAGCAGCACGTTCGCCGCGGCGAAAAGAACCGTGTTGCGCAGCACGGTCAGGAAGAACGGGTCGGAGAGGATGTCGGCGTAGTTGCCGAGCCCCACCCACGGCCACTCCCGATCGCCGCGCAGTTGCCGGACGCTGTTCAGCCGGTAGAAGGACATCACCACCACCTGGCCGAGCGGCCAGAGCAGCAGCACCCCGATGATCACCAGTGCGGGTAGGAGCAGCAGGTAGGGCAGGCGGTCCACCCGGCGACGCCGCCGCGCGGGGGTCTCCCGCGCGGCGGACGTCTCCGGCACCTCGGTCAGCGTGGTCACTTGGCGTTGAGGATGCTTTCCATCTCAGCGGCCGCGTCGGCGGTAGCCTTCTCGACCGTCTTCTGACCCTTCATGACCGAGCTGTTCATCGCCTGGGTCACCGTCTTCGTCCGGCTGACCTCCACCCACTTCGGGGTGAGCGGCGTGAGCTTGGTGTTCTGCATCGTGGTGGCGAACGACGCCATCACCTTGTCGTTCGCGTACGCGCCACCGGAGACCAGATCCTGGTAGACCGGGAAGAAGCCGAGGCTGCTGGCGAAGCTCTGCGCGTTCTTCTTGTTCAGCAGCACGGTCAGGTAGTCCCAGGCCAGGTCCTGCCGCTCGCTGTCCTTCCAGATCGCCACGTCCGAGCCGCCCGCGAAACCGGGTGCCGCCTTGCCGTCCGGGCCGGGGATCGGGAACGTACCCCAGACCTTCTCGATCTCGGGGTTGTCCTTCTTGATGGCGCCCTGCTGCCAGCTACCGGCGAAGGCCATCGCGGCCTTGCCGGTGGCGAACTGGGTACGCGCGTCGATCTCGTTCCAACCCGCCGCCGCCGGCGGGGCGACCTTGTGCACCGTCACCAGATCGGTCCAGAACTTGACGGCCCGCTGCGCCTCGGGGGTGGTGTAACCGGACTTCCAGGTGCCGCCCTGGTTGCTGGCGATCTCGCCGCCGGCACCCCAGAGGAAGGAGTAGAAGGGCAGCTCGGAGTTGCCGGGCAGGGCGATGCCGTAGGTGCCCTTCTTCTTCGCCTGCACAGCCTTGGCGACGGTGACCAGGTCGTCCCAGGTCTTCGGGGGCTGCACGCCGGCCTCGGCGAACCAGTCGGTGCGGTAGTAGATCGCGCGCACACCCGCGTACCAGGGCACGCCGTACTGCTTGCCGTCGAGCTGAGCGTTGCGCACCAGGTCGGGCAGCAGATCCTTGCCGTCGGCCCAGCCACCCATCCGACCACTCACGTCGGCGAGCGCCTCCTGGGCGGCCCAACCCTGAGTCTCGGTGTTGCCCAGCTCGGTGATGTCCGGTCCCTCACCGCCGGCGAGCGCCGCCTGGAACTTCTTGGGCGCCTCCAGCCAGGGGATGTACTGCACGACCACATCGGTGTCGGGGTGCTTCTGGCGGAACTCGGCCTCGACCCCGTCGAGGAAGGAGTTCTGGGCGTCCCCGCCCTCACCCATCATCCAGACCGTGAGCTTGCTGTCGTCGGACGCGTCGTCGCCGGAGCCTCCACAGCCGGTCAGCACCATCGCGGCCGAGGCCACCATGGCGGTGACCGGGGCCAGCCGCTTCCACCTGTTCACGCCACTTCTCCCCTCGCGCCGCCTGGAACTAACCTTCTCCGCCGCACCCTAGTACGGAGAATTCCTTTACGACAGTGGGTGGGACTGGCCGAAGCGTGGCGACCGTACCGCAGCGGCCCGACGACCGGCACTCCAACATCCGGCCAAAGTCGGGCCTATCAGCACGAAAGAGCGCCCGGCTCTCGGCCGGGCGCTCTTTCCAGTCGTACTGTCCTACCGGTGGTGCTGTGGCGCCAGATGATGCCAGGTCGTTACCGGGTCACGCGGCGACGGCCACCCACACCGGCCACCAGC
This sequence comes from Micromonospora sp. NPDC047756, assembly GCF_055587245.1. Taxonomy (NCBI): domain Bacteria; kingdom Bacillati; phylum Actinomycetota; class Actinomycetes; order Micromonosporales; family Micromonosporaceae; genus Micromonospora; species Micromonospora sp. NPDC047756. The sequence continues at coordinate 37,767 of NZ_JBVJGQ010000010.1, read as the reverse complement.
GCGACGGCGATCGCGGCAACCACGACCTGCACCAGCAGCTCGCCCCAGTCGACACCGCTCGTCTCGGTCGCGATGCCGATGGCGCGCGCCAGGACGGTGCCCAGCAGGGCGGCGCCGATACCGATCAGCAGGTGCAGCCAGATCGGCATGTTCTGCTTGCCCGGGACGACCAGGCGGCCGAGCGCGCCGACGATGAGACCAACAACGATCGCAGTGATGATGCCCCACACGGTGAGCTCCACGGCCACCCTCCTTCAAGAATGTCTGACACACGGTGCGTGTGCTTCCTGTCGTGACCGTTAATTGCCCTACCCACCAAAATTCCAAACCGACTACACGACCCAAACGATCACGACTTGATGAACAACGGCACGAGACCCACCCCCCACCCCGCGCCCCGCGCCCCGCGCCCGCGCCCCGCGCCCGCGCCCCGCGCCCGCGCCCCGCGCCCGCGCCCCGCGCCCGCGCCCCGCGCCCGCGCCCCGCGCCCCGCGCCCGCGCCCGCGCCCGCGCCGATCTTGCACTTTCGGTGGTCGATAGGAGTGGGATGACCGGGATGTCGCAGCAGAAACTGCAAGATCGGCGGGTTGGAGGGTTCCGTGACTCCGCGGTACTGCTTCAACGGCGCCTCGCGCTCACGCGCCGGTGCGCCCGTCGTGTATCGCACCCGGGATGGCGCTACATCCTGGTTGTAGTGGCATCGCGGCCAGGTGGAAGCCACTACAACCAGGATCGAGCACGATCTTGGCGCTAGACGGGGCACCCGGACTCGGCGGCGCAGGACGTGGCGTCCGGACAAAGGACGCTGGACGCAGCGCCGGACGCTGGACGCAGCGCCGGACAAAGGACGCTGGACGCAGCGCCGGACAGAGGCGCAGGGCGTGGCGCCGGACAGAGGCGCTGGACGCAGCGCCGGACACAGGACGCAGGGCGTGGCGCCGGACAGAGCCGTAGGACGTGGCGCCGGGGTGGGCTGGACGACGCTGCGGCCTGATCGGACGCAGCTATTCGCGGGATCAGATCCCCGTCGATCGAGTCTTGACGCACCGAGGGGCGCCCGACCTGATGGCCGAGCGCCCCTCGAAAGTGTTGCGGTACTACAGGTTGCTGGTGTTACCGGGTCACGCGGCGGCGGCCACCCACACCGGCCACCAGCGCGACGGCGATCGCGGCGATCACGACCTGCACCAGCAGCTCGCCCCAGTCGACACCGCTCGTCTCGGTCGCGATGCCGATGGCGCGCGCCAGGACGGTGCCCAGCAGGGCCGCGCCGATACCGATCAGCATGTGCAGCCAGATCGGCATGTTCTGCTTGCCCGGGACGACCAGGCGGCCGAGCGCGCCGACGATGAGACCAACAACGATCGCAGTGATGATGCCCCACACGGTGAACTCCACGGTCGCCCTCCTTCAAAGAATGTCTGACACACGAGGTGTGTGCTTCCTGTCGTGACCGCTAAGTGCCCGACCCACCGAAAGCCCAAACCGACTCACCTCAATAGACAACGCCAGTCGTCAATGCTTCGGAGGTGCGTCGGTTGACGCGGGCGCGTGTCCACACAGGTAGGAGCCCATCTCCTCGGCCCCGCGGGCCTACGGCAGAGATCGGAAAAAAATCCGCGCCGGCGGCCACACGCGCCGCACCGCACGGCCGGCCACACGCGCCGCACCGCAGCGCTGGGCGGCGGCAGACGGCGGCCCACCGGGGTCAGAACGGGCCAGCACACCCCGAAACGCGACGCGCCGAGGCGAGCACAACCCGAAAACGCGACGCGCCCAGGCGAGCACAACCCGAAAACGCGACGCTGACCGGCCAGGACACCCTCACGGAAGCGACACGCCCGGGCGAGCACACCGCGAAACGCGACGCATCCAGGCGGGCACACCGCGGAAACGCGACGCACCCAGGCGGGCACACCGTCGCAAAACGCGACGCGCCCGGGCGCGGACGGCACCCGGGCGCGTACGGCGGCGCGAACTACTTCTTGCCGGCGGCCTTGCCGTCGCCGGAGTCGGAGGAGAGGGCGGCGATGAAGGCTTCCTGCGGCACCTCGACCCGGCCGACCATCTTCATCCGCTTCTTGCCTTCCTTCTGCTTCTCCAGCAGCTTGCGCTTACGGCTGATGTCGCCGCCGTAGCACTTGGCGAGCACGTCCTTGCGGATCGCCCGGATGGTCTCCCGGGCGATGACCCGGCTGCCGATGGCCGCCTGGATCGGCACCTCGAACTGTTGGCGCGGGATCAGGGTGCGCAGCTTGGCGGCGATGGTGACGCCGTAGTTGTACGCCTTGTCCTTGTGCACGATGGCGCTGAACGCGTCCACCGGCTCGCCGTGCAGCAGAATGTCCACCTTCACCAGGTCGGACGCCTGCTCTCCGGAGGGCTCGTAGTCGAGTGAGGCGTAGCCCTTGGTACGGCTCTTCAACTGGTCGAAGAAGTCGTAGATGATCTCCGCGAGGGGCAGCGTGTAGCGCAGCTCCACCCGGTCGGCGGAGAGGTAGTCCATGCCGAGCAGGGTGCCGCGCCGGCCCTGGCAGAGCTCCATGACCGCGCCCACGTAGTCGTTCGGCGTCAGCACGGTGGCCCGCACCACCGGCTCGTACACCTCGGCGATCTTGCCGGTGGGGTACTCGCTCGGGTTGGTGACGACGATCTCCGCGCCGTCGTCGGTGATCGCCCGGTAGACGACGTTGGGCGCGGTGGAGATCAGGTCGAGGTTGTACTCGCGCTCCAGCCGTTCCCGGATGATCTCCAGGTGGAGCAGGCCGAGGAAGCCGCAGCGGAAGCCGAAGCCGAGCGCGCCGGAGGTCTCCGGCTCGTAGTCGAGGGCTGCGTCGTTGAGCTTGAGCTTGTCCAGCGCCTCGCGCAGGTTGGGGTAGTCGGACCCGTCGATCGGGTAGAGGCCGGAGTAGACCATCGGCTTCGGGTCCTTGTAGCCACCCAACGGCTCGGCCGCCGGCCGGCCGTTGATGGTGACGGTGTCACCGACCCGGGACTGCCGGACGTCCTTCACACCGGTGATCAGGTAGCCGACCTCGCCGACGCCGAGCGCCTCGGCCTTGACCATCTCGGGTGAGATGACCCCGATCTCCAGCAGCTCGTGCACGGCGCCGGTGGACATCATCTTGATCCGGTCGCGGGCGCTGATCCGGCCGTCGATGACCCGGACGTACGTGACGACGCCGCGGTAGACGTCGTACACCGAATCGAAGATCATCGCCCGGGCGGGCGACTCGGCCTCACCGACCGGCGGCACGAACTGCCGGACGATCTCGTCGAGCAGGTGTGGTACGCCCTCGCCGGTCTTGCCGGAGACCCGGATGCAGTCGGCCGGGTCTCCGCCGATCAGGTGGGCCAACTCCTCGGCGTACTTCTCGGGCTGCGCGGCCGGCAGGTCGATCTTGTTGAGCACCGGGATGATGCGCAGGTCGTTCTCGAGAGCCAGGTAGAGGTTGGCCAGGGTCTGCGCCTCGATGCCCTGCGCGGCGTCGACCAGCAGCACGGCACCTTCGCAGGCGGCCAACGACCGGGACACCTCGTACGTGAAGTCCACGTGCCCCGGGGTGTCGATCATGTTGAGCACCGCCTGCTCACCAGCCCGCTCACCCTCACGGATGGCCCACGGCATGCGGACGGCCTGGCTCTTGATGGTGATGCCGCGCTCGCGCTCGATGTCCATGCGGTCCAGGTACTGCGCGCGCATCTGCCGCGGGTCGACCACGCCGGTGAGCTGCAACATCCGGTCGGCCAGGGTCGACTTCCCGTGGTCGATGTGGGCGATGATGCCGAAGTTCCGGATGCGACCGGGGTCGGTGGCACCAGGGGCGTTCGCGCCGGGATCGAGCTTCGGTGGCACAGCGGTCCGTTCTGGTCGGCTGACGTGAACAGGCCGGCGCGTCGCCGACCCCCTCTATGTTCCCACGCCGCCGGGGTGCGCCCACTGCGCGGGCGATGGAACGGCCCGAGGACCCCTCACTCCATCGGCGGCTCGACGAAGAGCGCGGCCAGTCGGGGCAGCCGGCGACGCGCCTCCTCCTCGTCGTCGAAGTCCCAGAAGTCATTGAGATCCGGCGTCCGCACCGGGTCGCGGTCCGCCGGCAACTCGGTCGCGGTGGCCTTGCGGTACGCGTCCCACGGCACCGACAGCATCTGCTCGGCGGAGAACTCCTCGCCGCTGAGCGACGCCGCCCGCACCTGGGGCAGTTCGGCCAGCGAGTCCGGTTCGGTGACCGCGCCGGCGAAGACGGCCCGTCCCTGGGTCATCAGCCAGCCCCGGAAGTGTTCGAAGCCCTCAGCCGAGGCACCACCGTTGATCAGGTACGCCGCACCCCACAGATCCGCCTTGTGCGAGGCGGCCAGCACCCGCGTCTGGTGCCGCGCGTACCCGATGATGTCCTCCGGGGCGCGCTCGGCGAGCAACGCCACGGCTCGCGCGGCGACCGGGCCGGGCTCACCCCCGCCGCCGGCCCGTGCCTGGTCGATCAGCTGCCAGAAGTCCTCGGTCCTCATGGCTTGGCAGTCTGGCAGTGTCGCCGTGCGTCGCGCACGTACCCCGGTGCAGCATGGTGTGATGTCCTCTCCCCCGCTGCCGCCGTACCACGCGAGCGCCCTGCGCCCGTCGTGGCCGGCGTTACCGGCGGCGCTGCGGGCCGCGGTCGCCGAACGGCTCGGCGCGCCGGTGGTCACCGCCCGGGTCGCCGGCGCGGGCTTCACCCGCGGGTTCGCCGCCGTGCTCGACACCGCCGACGGTGGTCGGGCCTTCGTGAAGGCCGCGCCCGCCGCCGAGCAACCGCACCTGGTCGACTGGTACGCCCGGGAGGCCGCGATCCTCGACCGGCTGCCGGCCGACCTGCCGGCGCCCCGCCCCCGGTGGACCCTCGCCGCGGCCGGCTGGTTCGTGCTCTGCACCGACGCCGTCGACGGGCACACCCCGCACCTGCCCTGGGTGCCCGCCGAGTTGGACGCCACCCTCGCCGGGTACGCGCGGATCGCCGCCGCCCTGGCCGACCCGCCGGTCGAGCTGACCGCGCTCGGGCTGCCGCACCTGGCCGACCTGGCCCGGTCGGACATCCTCTGGTGGGAGGAGGTCGCGGCCGGTCGGGAGCCGACCCCGCCGCTACCCGAGCCACTGCTCGACCGGCTGCCCGAGCTGGTGGAGTTGGAATCCCTCCTCCCCCGGTATGCCGCCGGAGCGACCGGCCTGATCCACGGCGACCTGCGGGTCGACAACGTGCTGATCGACCCGGACGGCCGAGCCTGGTTCTGCGACTGGACCTGGGTCTGCTCCGGGCCGGCCTGGTTCGACGTGGCCGGCCTGCTGCTCACCGCGTACGCCAGCGGGCTGGACGCGGACCGACTCTTCGCCGGGCACCCGGCCACGGCGGGCGCGCCCCCGGACGCGCTGGACGCGACCCTGGCCGCGTTGGCCGGCTACTACCTCACCGGCGCTGCGGCGGCACCGCCGACGGCCTCGCCGCACCTACCCGCCCACCAGCGGTGGAGCGGCGAGCAGTCACTCGACTGGCTGGCTCACCGCCAGGGCTGGCAGTGACCAGCCCTGGCGCCCCCGGCTCGCGGCCCCGGCTCGCGGCCCCGGCTCGCGGCCCCGGCGGCCCGAGCGGGTTCGGCGGGTTCGGCGGGCCGGTGGCTGTTGATCGACTCGACTTCCTTGAAGTCGGGTTGTCTGCCACGCTGGGTTGCCCCGGTTTCCAGGAAGCCGAGTTGATCAAGCATCGAGCGCCCGGGTGGACCTCCCACAGCCCGGATGAACCGCGCTCTGGCCGAGCCGTTTTGGCTCGTCCCGGGCGACCTGGTAACCTGGCTCTTCGCGCAGCGATGACGCACGTTCGTCATCATGTGCAATAAGCTGACCAACCCGAGCTATCAAGACGAGGCTGTCGCGTGGCGAACATCAAGTCCCAGATCAAGCGCAACCGGCAGAACGAGAAGGCCCGGCTGCGCAACAAGTCGGTCAAGTCGTCGCTGAAGACCGCCGTCCGGAAGTTCCACGAGGCTGCCGAGGCCGGTGACGTCGAGAAGGCGACCGCGCTCATGCTGGACGCCTCGCGCAAGCTGGACAAGGCCGTCAGCAAGGGCGTGATCCACTCCAACCAGGCCGCGAACCGCAAGTCCGCGATCGCGAAGCGCGTGGTGTCGCTCTCCGCCTGACGATTTCACAGTCAGACTGATTCGGAAAACCCCGGGCCCAGGCCCGGGGTTTCCGTGTGTTCAAAGGCCAGCCGTGTTCAACCGAGCCGGCCGTCGCGGGCAACCGAGCCGGCCGTCGCGTTCAACCGAGCCGACCGTCGCGTTCAACCGAGCCGGCTGTCGCGGAACGAGGGCCCTGACGGGGTCGGCGCTCAGTCTGACGGGTTGGCCCGCCGGGGCGGCGGCACCGGGTCGGCGGTGATCACCACGCCGGGGACGCTGTGCGAGATCCACTCCACCCGGGCTCGGCCGACCACCGGTTCCATCTGCCGGCGAAACCGGTCCCGCTCCTGCTCGGGCACGAGCGCGGCGGAGCGGACCACGATCGCGGCCACCATGTCGTTGAGCTTCACCATGGCGGCCACCACGACCGGCAGCACCAGCACCGCCCACCAGCTGACCAACTCGGCGAGGGCCAGCAGCACCGCCAGGGCGATGGCACCCTCGAAGAAGAGGAAGCACAGCACGCCGCCGGGGTTGACGAACCGCAGGCCGAGGAGCCGGGCGTAGAGCGGCCGGTAACGCGCCTCGTCCACGGGAATGGTGGCCCACGCCGGGCGGTTCGCCCCCGTCACCTGGCGCTGCCCTGCCGGGCCGCCGCGACCGAGAAGACCGCACGCTCCAGGGCGTACGCCCGGTCGTCGGAGCCGCCCTTGACGGCCGCGTTGCACTCGGCGGCGACCTGCATGGCCCGGACCAGGCCCTCCGGTGTCCAGCCTCGCCCCTGCCGCTGCGCCCGCTCGATCTTCCAGGAGGGCATTCCGAGGCTGCTGGCGAGCTGGTACGGGCTACCCCGCCCGGCCGACGCCACCCGGGCCACCGTCCGCACCCCGTCCGCCAGGGCATCGGCGATGGGCACCGGGTCGACACCGACGTGCAGGGCCCAACGCAGTGCTTCCAGCGCCGCCGGCACGTCGCCGACCATTGTGGCGTCCGCCACCGTGAAGCCGGTCACCTCGACCCGACCCCGGTAGTAACGGGAGACCGTCTCGGCGCTGATCCGCCCATCGGTGTCGGCGACCAGTTGGGAGCAGGCGGCGGCCAGCTCACGCAGGTCGTTGCCGACCGCGGCGATGAGCGCCTCGGCGGCGTCGTCGGTGCACTTTCCGCCGGCCCGGCGGATCTCGTCGCGGACGAAGGCCAGCCGGTCACGGTGCCCCTTGAGCTTGGCGGCCGGGACCACCGTCGCGCCTGCCGCCCGCAGACCGTCGGCGAACGCCTTGCCCTTGGCGCCGCCCAGGTGCAGCACCAGCAGCTGAACCTCCGGGTCGGGATCCTTCGCGTACGCCAACAGCGCGGTCACCAGGTCCTTGCGGGCGTCCTGGCCGGAGCGCAGGATCAGCAGCCGCCGCCCGCCGAACAGCGAGGGGCTGAGCATCTCGGCGATCTCGCCGACGGTGAGCGCGCTGGCCTGGTACTCGCGGACGTCCACCCCGGGGTCGACACTGCGAACCTTCGCGACAGCTTCGGTGACCGCGCGCGTGGCGAGGAGCTCCTCGTCACCGAGGACGAGCAGAATGGGGGCGAGGCTGGCGGGGGTCACGCCGCCCATATTCGCACGGCCTGCGGCGGGATCGTGCCTGCTCATTCGCTGCTTGATCGGCGCAGCCCGCACACAGCGCAAATCCAGACATCCAACTCAATTGCCTCCTTAATCCGCAAGTCGCCCGATCGGTCGGTGGCCCGTCGTCCCACGGGGGTCAGGGCTGCCGGCCGGCGGGTACACCTCGCCGGGCCACCGCCAGACCACCGTCCGTCCGGACCGCCGCCACGTCGCCGTCCGTGTCGGTACGCAGCACCCGCACGCCGCTCCTGCCCAGGTGGGCGAGCATCCTCGGACTCGGGTGCCCGTAGGTGTTACCCGTGCCCACCGGCACGAGTGCCACCGCCGGCCGCACCGCATCGAGGAAACCCTGATCCTGGTACGCCGACGCATGAGCGCGGCGGGTACCGACAAAAACGGGCCCGGCAGGTGCTGTAACACCTGAGCCCCGGGCCCTCGACCGGGACAGGACCCCGATCAGCCATGAGTGTAGCCGTCAAGGCGGCCCTGCTCGCGACCCGTGATCTCGGGAAGAACGAGCGCGCCGTAGCCATCGCCATCGCTGCCCACGCCAACCAGGAAGGCCACGCCTGGCCGTCCGTCGCCACCCTCGCCGAGTACGCCGGCTGCTCTGAGCGGACCGTGCAACGGGCTCTCAACAAGCTGGTTCAGCTCGGCCGCCTGGTCGTCGCCAAGGTCGCCGGCATCGCGACTCGGGTCTACCGCCTGGTCCTCGGTCAGGGGGTGACGAACCAGCCCGCCGGGGTGACAGATCAGCCGTCCGGGGTGACAGAGCAGGGCACCAGGGGTGACACCTTGGCTGACACCCGAAGTGGTGAAGACCAAGGGAAGAAGAAGACGGACGCAAGCGCCCGGGACTGGCGTCGCTTCCTTCCGAAGAACCCGAAGAACAAGAACACCAACCCCGGCACAAGCGGCTACCCGTACGCCGAGCGTCGAGGGGCGGCCCTGCCGCCCACCAGCGGTACCGACCATTGCCCGCGTCACCGGGGTTCCCTCGCCCACAACTGCGGCCCGTGCCGCTCCGAGGCTCTGGCTGGTGGGCGATGAACGAAACGGCCGCCTACGCCCTGGTGCTGATCCTGATCGGTGGTCCGGCCTCGATGGTCGTTCCGCTCCTGGTCGCTCGGCACCTGTTCCAGAAGCACGACGGCACCCCCGCCGCCCCCGCGACCGAGGAGGCCGCAGCGTGAACATCACCTCTGTTACCTCTCGCCTGACCACCGGCCTGGTCGCGCTGGTCGCCGGCTACGCCTCGTTTTCCCACATCTTCAAGGTTGCTCGGCAGGCTGGCGAGCATGTCTCGGTTGCTGCCGTGCTCCCGCTATCGATCGATGGTCTGATCCTGGTTGGCACGCTGGCGATGCTCGACGACAAGCGCAGCGGGCGGAAGCCTCGCCTGTCCGCTCGCCTCGCTGTGGCGTTCGGCATCGTCGCCACCCTTGCCGCCAACGTGGCATCGGCTCACCCGACCTGGACTGCCCGTGCCGTTGCCGCCGTTCCCCCGGTGGCGTTCCTCATCGCCGTCGAGGTGCTGAGCCGTCGAGGCAAGCTGATCCACCCTGAGCCGGTTGCCCCGGTCGAGCCGGTCACCGCTGAGCCGGTTGCCGTCGAGCCTGAGCCGACCCCCGAGCCGGTTGCCGCCGAGCCGGCTGAGCCGGCCAAGATTCAGCGGGTCAAGCGGGCCAGTGAGCCGAGCCGCAAGCCTGTCCCCCGGTCGCTCACTCAGCTGACCGGATCATGTCGGCTCACCTCGCCGAGCCCGGGGCGACTCATGCCCGCATCGCTGAGCTTGCCGGGGTGTCCCTGGCGACCGTGAAGCGTTACCGCCCCACCCGTTCAACCGGCTCGGCTTCCCCGGCGCAGCCTGCGGCGGCTGTCGTCAGCGAGCGTGCACCTGAGCTGACGGGGGTGACGGCATGACTGAGCTTGAGCGGGCTCTCCGCAAGCTCCAGCGCAAGCACACCGTGTCGCGGGTGGCCTATCGGTACCTCTCCGGTAGGCCGCTCAGCGGCAAACCTGGCTACCCGTACCGGCACCGGGGACCGGGCCGGCTCGCCGGCTGGCAGCGTCAGGTGATCAGGCTCAGTGTGCCGGCTACGGCTGCGCTGGCCGTGGCTCAGCCTGAGCAGGTCGGCTCACTGATCGGCTCGGCTGTCCTGGTGACCGTCTACCGGCTCAGGCGACGGTTCACCATGCGCCTGTTCAACCGGGAGTACGTCGCCCCGACTCTGGCAGCTCTCGTCCCCGCGATGGGTCTACAGACCGGCATACGCCTCCACGTTGATCCGTCGTTGGGCAACCTCACGCCCCGGCTGGCCAAGCCACTCAGTCCGGCTGAGAAGGCCGTACGCCTCTGGTACGGGGAGAACGCGGAGCCGATCATCCGGTGGCTTCCTGAGCGCGCTCAGCGGGCCGCGTGGGCGGCACAGCGGCAGGCGAAGCCGATCACGTCCCGGCTGGCGGTGTTCCGCCGTCCCGCGGACCCGGACAAGGGACCGCGTATCGAACTGACAGCCGATACCCCGTATCTGACCAGGGAGCAACGGCAGCTCGTCTCTTCAATCGTGGGCAGCAAGATTCCCGTTGTTGACTTGGTGGAGACGTGGCACCAAGTAGGGCCGCGGGTAACCGCTACGTGGACTGTTCGTAAGCGTCCACCATCCCGGGTCGGTGCCGAGCAGGTGGCCGCCAACCTTGCCGGCTTGGCTGAATGGGAGTTCTACATCGGGCAGGGTGCCGGGGATCGCCCCGTCACGTTGTCGCTGCGCGACGACTCTCCCCACATCGCGGTGAGTGCGGGCACGGGAGCGGGCAAGAGCGTGCTTGCCGAGCTGGTTGCCGTCCAGGTGCTCAACCGGGGCGGACGGGTGGTCATCCTCGACCGCAAGGGGTCCCATCGGTGGGCCCTCGGGTTGTCCGGGGTCGACTACTGCACGAAGCCGGCGCAGATGCATGACGCCCTGGTCCGCCTCGCCGCTCTCGCCGACGAGCGGAACAACCTGGCGATGCACGAAGCGGAAGACTGGAACCCCGGTCCCCGGGTCCTGGTGATCGCCGAAGAGTTGAACGCCACCATCGGGCAGCTCGTCAACTTCTGGGCTGACGCTCGAAGCAAAGGCGACCCGAAACGGTCGCCTGCCGTGTCGGCTCTAGCCGATCTGCTGTTCATGGGGCGCAGTGCCAAAGTCAACGTGCTGGCTATCGCCCAGATGCTCACCGCACGCGCCATCGGTGGCCCGGAAGCGCGGGAGAACTTTGGGGTTCGCTGCCTCGCCCGCTACACGGCAAACAACTGGAAGATGCTGGTTCCTGAGGCTGCGATGCCCCGCGCGTCCCGGACGCTCGGACGATGGCAGATCGTCATCGGTGGTCAGGCGACTGAGACACAGGTCGCGTACCTGACCGCCGCGGAGGCTCGGGAGCTTGCATGTCCCCGGTCCTCAGGGACTTCCGAGGTCAGCCGCCTATCAAGCCCTGTCGGGGACTTCCTGACGCTGCGTCAGGCCACCGAGGCGGGAGTCATCCCGTGGAAGCTCGACGCAGCCAAGAAGCGACTACAGCGCGGAGTCGGCGAGGTACCCACGCCGCGAGGCAAGGACGGCAACGCCGACCTCTACGCGCGTCAGGACCTCGTCGCGTGGGTGTCGGGAAGCCTCCCGCCAGGTTGACCGTAAATGCAGTACACCGTGTCGTGCATTTAATCGCCCCCCGACGGTAGTCTGCTTCTCAACGGTAGATGTCACAAAGGGACCCTGGATGGCTTCCAGGGTCCCGCGTGAGGGAAGACTCCGCAGCTTCGCAGGCGTGAGTCGGAGCCGCTTCCCGTTCGATGTGGGCCCGGCTGACCGATCAGGTCAGTTGGGCCCGCACCCATTGCCGACCAGCGTCACCGCAAGGCCGACGGCGTAGGCGAGCACCTTGAGTATCAGTGCCACCCACTCCCCGACATCCCACCACCGGTTGGCGTTGGTCCGCCGGTTCTCGTTGCTGGGCCGCGAGGGCCCTTTGCGCCGCGTTGTCACGTACATCCCTTCATGGGTCGGTAGTTGGGCAGAAGGTTCGTCCCCCGCCGGCGGGAGGACGATCCACCCGTCCGTGCCCAACTTGACCTCAAGGGCCAGTACGTGACTTCGATACGCTGGAGACACCATACCGGGCCGACCCGACTCGTCCGTGCGTCGAGCACCATGATCGAACATGCGTTCGATAGACGCGAAAAGGTGCGGACCACGCCAAGGATTCACGTCCATGCCGACGGGCCGCCGGCGGCACCAAACAAGCCGCGTCAGTTACGCGAGGTTGGGATGATCCAGTCGCAGCGACTGTGCAGACCTCGTAGGATTTCAGCCGCAGTAGAAACCCAGGCTGGGCAGGATCACGGCCCGCTAGAGCTTGCCCATCTCAATCAGACCGAGTCCCGAACGACGGCGAGCCCGCAGGTAGCGAGCACGCCCAGGGCGACGAGCCCGATACGGAGCCATGGCACATCCTCAGTCCGCTTGATGCCGACGGACAGGGAGATGCCTACGCAGCCGGCGACGACCACGCAGATGATGATCGATAACACGCGGTACGCCGCGCCGTTCTCAGACCACCAAGCCCACGCGCCGAACACTGCCGGTACGAACATCAGCAGGCTGAGGGCGAGCAGCGGAAAGGCGATCCTCCACCGCTTCCAAACGCTCATCGTGGTCAGTCCTCCTCAGGGCGGTCCGGGCCGGCCGTGCCGTCCGAGTCTGGAAACGCCAAGTCGGCAGCATTGTGCAGCAGTCGAGCCTGCCGCTCTAACTCGGCTCGCTCCTCTGGTGACATGGCATCACGACGGGCCATTGCCTCAGCGAACTCGGCATGCAAGGCCGTGCCATGCCAAGACATGGAGGCCGCCGTGCGGAGGTCTGCCTCACCACTCAGGACGGTGTGGGCCAGTGAACCAAGGGGGTCATTTGGACCTCTGCTGCGAGCCAACTTGGCAAGCACGGCACGGGCAAGGGGCTCCCGGGTGATGTCGTCCGTCATCACGACCCCACGGCGGGGTGGTGATACGGCTTCAAGTCAGGCAGTCTCGCCACCTCCATGCCAACCTTAACCATCTCGATAGAGCCAGCGATGAGCTTAAAAGTCGCTTCGGCGTTGCCGAAGTACGTCGAAATCTCGTTGTACAAGTCGTACGCCTGCCAGGCGTACCAAGCCGCCACTGAGTAGCCGAGAACCGGGCCCACGCCTGTTTCGATGGTGGCCGTGCCAACCACCGCGCTGGCGTTGACGATGATCAGCACGTCGATCAGCTTGGTAATCAGCCCAGTGACCACGGAGTGAAGTTGCTTCGCTGCTTCGGCTGCCCGGCTGTACAGGGCTGCGTACTGATCGCAGGCAGGATGTAGGGCGCGAGCTGCGGAGCCGAGAGAGAGTTGATACTCCTGCTCCCCCTCTGCTGCGTTGCCTCGCCATACGGACGGGACGTCCGCCGCTCCGGTGATGAGGTTCCGACCGAGATCGTCCATCGCGTTGCCGATGATCCGCCAAGCGGCAGCGCAGTGAATGTACGAGTCCCAGTCACCGCTGAATGCCTTGCCCCAACCCTCGAACGGGTCTTCACCGAACAGCCAAACGCTCGTCTGACGCAGCCAAGCTGCCGGGCTGACGAGGTCAGCGAGCGGGTTTATCTGGAACATCTCGACGCCGGTGGCGTAGTTCGGCGGGACCAGCCGTGCCGCAGGATCGGCCACGTCGGCGAAGGGTGAGCGGGTGGCCGTCGGCCAGAGGTCGGGCCTGGTGGGGCCAGCAAGCGTGCTGCGCAAAGTGGACGAGTCGTGGGCACCCGGATAGGTCTTGTCCAACCGCGCTGCGGACGACTCATCAGAGGTCGCGTACTCGCGCTGCGCCAGGTTGACCTGAGTGGCGGCACCCTGAGACAGCGTCTTGAGCCGCTCTAGCCCTTCGGCCATCCGTCGGTAGGCCGTCCGATGAGGGCCTGCAAGCATGAAGAGAAGGCCCTGCTGGTCGAAGGCCAGATCACAATGCCGGGTCATGTAGCCGTGCGCGTCTGCCGCATCCCCGGACGCCCGATGGAGCAGGCCGTAAAGACCATCCATGCCCGCTGGGTCTACGTAGAAGCCGCTCATGCCGGCGGCCTCGCGCTCGTCGATGCGTACGCCCAAAGGAGCAGGCCCCTGCGGCGCACATGATGGCAGCCGACGGTCAGGGTTGGTTTCACGAATCTCCCCCGTGGCGTGATACTTCCCGCGGTCTGGCGCTGTGCAACGGATCAGTAGCTATCAGTGGCTAGCCACTTTGCCCAGTCGCTCAAAGCTGCGCAACCCCGGCTCCCCACTTCGTCACCAACCTGACCAATTGCCGTCTACGGCCCATCGCTGTCTCTAGCAGGGCTCGGCAAAATCCGCTCCTCGCCCGGTGCTTCCTCAGGAGACGGCGACGAATCCTCGCGCAAGTGCAACCGCATCGCGGTGATACTCGCCTGCAAGTTGTTGAGGTATGTCCCATCTAGGACCTGAGCACTCAACGCTCGGGCCGAGGCGGCATCAAACCCCCGGATGTTCTCGTACAACTCCTGGCCGGTAGAGGTCGTCAGACGTACGCGTACGTCCGCCGTGAGGTCAACGCCTGCCATGTCCTCGGCCGTAGGCACGATCACGATCGCCTCGCCCGGTTCGATCCAGCGAGGGAAGGCGGCGGAGGGCTTGAGGCTGAACGATCGGGGTGGTGCGCTCTGGTCAAGCGCCAAGTCGCGTAGGTGGACCTTCACACGGCCGACGTTCACAATCGTGAACTCGAACCCCATGATCTCTGCGAAGAGCTCCGGGCTGGCAGTCGCTAAGGCTTCCACGTACTTGTCAGAACGACCCTCACCGAGAAGATCGAAGACGGTTTTGCTGGTCAGCAGCAGCTTCGGCCGCCGATCTTGCCAGTATGTGACGCCCTGCCACACGGCAACGGCGGTCGCCACCAACGCACCGTACACCGCCACCCAGTCCGCAAATTTCATACCGCATCTCCTGGAATCGACCAGGGCGCGCTACCTTCCCCGGCTGACGCCTGCCTACCTTAAGGTCCTACGCCGTCGACTGGAAACAGCAGCGGCAACGACGGCAGCCATCTCGTCGGGGTCTTCATGTTCCCAAACCGAAATTAGAAGCCACCCAGCCGCGGCGAGGGCCTTGCTGTTCTTCTCATCCCGGGCGACGTTGCGGGCCACCTTGGCCGACCAATAGCCGCTGTTGGCAGACGGCTTCCGATAGTGCTCCGGGCAGCCATGCCAGAAGCAGCCGCGGACTTCCACGGCCACCCGTGCAGGTCGGAAAACTATGTCCGCCTTCATGCGGAGATCAGGCAGGGGCTTAGCGCAAACGCGATAGCGAAGACCACGCCCATGGAGGGCACGCCTTAACAACAGCTCGGGCTTAGTGTCGCGGCTACGGTTTGACTGCATGGACCGACGTACAGCCGGAGTCGAGGCCCAGGAACTATCCGCCATGCTCGCGTTGGTATGCGCCAAGTCTCGGCCTTCACGCCTCTCGCCTGACCGGCTTCCACCTGCCCGACACAACTCGGTCGTCGCCGTCGGGCCAGCAGCGGGAGACAGCCTTCACCTGGATCTCCGTACCCTCGCTGCTTCCCCTTGCCTCTACCTCTACTGAATGAACGTAAGCCGCCTGCTTGTTCTCGGGCACATTGAATGCCCCCAGCAAGGCGCGGGAAAATCGCGAGGTGTTGACTGTATGGATAGCCGGCTTGCGGTTATGGGGGACCGTCGGATACGACCTTGGGAACAGGTAAATACACGGCGGGGGGATCCATGCTGCCTTGCCGGCCTGTCCCACAATGTCCGTAGCTTGCGACCTCAACGACCCATCGACCCCGAAGCTTTTGGGGCAAATGCGCCTGGCAGAGCCGCAGCGCCCGTCCCAAAGAATGAAGGCGTCAACCACCTTTCGCTCGGCTACGATTTTCGGCATCAGCCGAGTCGCGATGCCCGACCACGCACCCTTGCCTGGTGGTTTCGCCAGGCCTTCGGGGCAGAGGCCCCAGACCACGAATTCGTCTGCCCAACTGGGGCGATCCCAGATTGCGGTGTTGTTGCCGTCGAGGCAGCCCTTCGCCTCGATCGCCACCGTCGTGCCATCAGACAGTGAGACTCGATAGTCCTGGCGGCCACCACTACCGATGAAGCCCCACGACTCAATTGCCTTCTGTTGCTGGCAGTACTGAAGCACGGCGGCGATGAATCGCTGCTTATCCACCGGATTGGCGGAACTCTCGCCGCGCATGCTCTCGATGGCGGCACGCAGCAGGGGAAGCCAGTCCTCTTCCTGGATGTCTGCTGAATGGAGAAGGTCAGGACTTGTTTCCGAAAGGTTCCGCAGAATGCTCTTGGTCGCCCCGATCCTGTCGGAGGGAAAGTCGTGACTGCACGGGAGCGTATCTCGAATGTCCCTGCCCTGGATCTCCATTTGCCCGCTCTCCTTGCTGAAGGTCAGCCCGCGACAGCAACGAGTTGGCGCGGCTGCATTTCGCCGTTCATGAGGGGAAGCAAGTAGTGCTTCGCGAGCCAGGAGACAACGGGCACGCAGACAGCATCCCCGAAGCCGAAGAGGACCTGGTTGCTTCGGAGGTTCTTGAGCGTGTAGTCCCCAGCCCCCATCAGGCGTGCGTACTCAAGGGGAGTCATCCACCTGACACGGACCTGATTGCTACCGACCTCAACCACAGCCTGCTTGGACGAGCCACCGCGGGCGGTGCGCAAGCATCCAGAGATGTCGTCGGGGCGAATCTCCCAAGTTGGCTTGCCGTTCCGTGTCCGCCGGTAGGCCGTCCGATACGTGTGGGTCTTCTGCGCTTTCAGCTTCTCAAGCCGCTCCGCCTGAATCGGCGACAGGGAGGCGATGAAGGCATCACGGCGCTTGTCCTCCCACCAGCCGTCAGGCCCAACTCGCTCCACAAGGTCAGAGAGCCCAGAAGTTCGCGGGGGCGGCGGGGCGGGCAACGCGGCCCGGTGCGTCCTCAGGGAGGGGTCACCGAAGGGGGCTAGGAGCCAGTCAGGACGAAGCTCACTGTTGGGAACCGGCTCATCCGGCGGCGGGTTCTGTGCCCCGACGACGAACAAGCGGGGACGCGACTGCGGCACGAAGCGTCGCGCGTCGAGGGTCAACACGTCTGCCGAGTAGCCAAGATCGTTGAGTTCCCGGATGGCGGTCGCCAGGTCTTCGCCCCCATGGCTGGTGGCGAATCCGACCACGTTCTCAAGGGCGACGACTGGGGGACGAGCATTCCCCCCCATTTCCCTCAGAACGTTGGTGAAGCCCCAGAAAGTTGAGGACTCGCTACCGCTGAGCCCTCGACGCCAGCCAGCGAGCGAGAGATCGGTGCAGGGGAAGGAAGCCCACGCCAGGTCAAGCCTCGGCGGCATGTCGCTGCCCTTGACCTTGCCAACATCACCTGGCTCGAAAACATGGCCATCGTCCTTGCCGAAGTGGCCGAGGTACATCTCTTCCTTGGCGGGCTCGATGTCGTTGGACCACACGACGCTGATGCCGGCCTTCTCCAAACCGAGGCGCACAAGGCCGATGCCGGCGAAGAACTCCGCGGCTCTGGGCTTGGAGGTGTCTGGCCCTGTAGGAACACTCGTCAGCGTTGGTGCGATCTTCACCTTGGCGACCCTAAGTCAAATCCCGGCGTAGGTCGATCCTCCGTGGCCGGTGTCGCAGGCCGGATTAGGGACGGGTTGCCTAGAAGTTCAACCGTGCGCCTGGCCTGGCGGTAGTGCTGGACAGCCCTAAGCTGTCGGACGCGCACAGAGGGTGAACAAGGAGGCATCGCATGGCGGGTATTAGCCATGAAGCTAGAGATCATTTTCGCAACCTCGGCAGGAGGCACGGCGAAGAGGAGTTGCGGGCCGACCCGGCGGGAGTGGCCGAACGGCTCCGAGAACTACGGCGCATCGTTCGGCAGGCGCGGCAGATGAGGTAAGTCACTCAGACAAGCTGAGGCCCCGGAGCCACCTTGCTTCATACACCAAACGGTCGTTTGCTGTATGATGATGAGTATGCCGAGGATCAAGAACGCCCCCGCGAACACCGCTGTTGCCTACCTTCGGGTTTCGACCGAGGAACAAGCCGAGTCCGGTGCCGGCCTTGCGGCGCAGCGGGCCGCCATTCAGGCGGAGGCGGACCGGCGCGGCTGGACCATCGTGGCGTGGAAGGAAGACGCCGGAGTATCCGGCAAGTCTGTAGAAGGCCGTGAGGGCTTGGCGGAGGCGTTGGAGCTGGTGGAGTCCCGGCAGGCTGAAACGCTGGTGGTCGCCAAGCTGGACCGGCTTTCCCGGTCCCTGATCGACTTCGCCGCCCTGATGGACAGGGCGCGCGCCAAGCGGTGGAACCTGATTGCCCTCGACCTTGGCATTGATCTTTCCACCCCGGCGGGTGAATTCCTCGCTTCCGTCATGGCGTCTGCCGCTCAGTGGGAACGACGCATCATTGGTCAGCGCACCAAGGAAGGGCTGGCCGCGAAGAAGGCTGCCGGGGTCCGTCTCGGCCGTCCGGCATCGCTTCCGGCGAAGGTTCGTAGCCGCGTTGTGCACGACCACGCGGACGGTAAGAGCCTTGCCGGCATTGCCCGTGAATTGAACGCTGAGAGCGTCCCAACCGCTCAGGGCGGGAAGAAGTGGTACCCCTCCACGGTGAAGGCCGTGCTTGCCTCGCAGGAGGCGCAGCCAGCTGCATAGCCGTCCCAGCCAACTCTTCCTTGGTGTTGTCAGAGCCTTTACGGGTGCGCGGTTCGCTTTCGAATACCCTTGTCCGCGTTGATTTGGACAGCCAAAGCCTTCATCTGTGGGTGCTCATACAGCAGCTCCAGCGCGTGCTCCAGCAGCTTGACGCCATCGAGGACATCGCCCACGGTTAGGGTCTGCTCATGGACGCCTTGGTTGCCCAGCCACTTGACCGCTTCAAGCGTTTCGGCTACATCGGGTTTCGTTGTCTTAAGATCGGAAATCCGCCGAGCCAAAGGCCGCTTCGACGTATCGCCCAACTCGGTCAAGAGTTGTTCAACTGCGAAACGTAACCGGCCAGCAGTCGCACCTGCATCGGCCCACAACAGAGACGCCGCCTGTTCAACGTGACTCTGAACCGACTTTGGACAATCATCGGGGAACCGCATCAGCGGCAACGAGGGCTGCGCGAATCGAAGCAAGTATGCTGATTCATAACCCTGCTCGTCGTAATTGGTGGTGGTTTCGATGATTCGCATCTCGCCCGTCACCAATACGAGTTCACCGCATCGCTTCGCATGGCAATGCAACACTCCGCGAAATTTGCCATCGATCCAATCCGGCTCCCACGCCGGATGCGTCTGCTGAAGCATTACCGAATTTGCTGTTGGTAGGTCCTCGATCGCTTGAACGGAGAGGGTGACGTTCAGGCAAAAGGGGCAGGCAGTCTCAGGCCAGTCATCTTCGACAATCCAGTCAGCCAGCTTAGTGAGAAGTCGATGCATGATGGGAGACTAACTCATCACCCACCACAGCGCGACCAAATAATCAAATGGAATTCCCACAAACCCGGGGCAATCACAGGAACACACATGCGCCTAAAGACATGGGTCCGGGAGGTAAGTCGCCCAAAGTTTCGACCCCTCCCCCATACCTAGGCCCGACCCGGGGGCGAAGTGCAGGAGCGGTGCCATAGCCGCAGGCTTCCTCGATCATCCTGCACTGCTACAACGTCATCCGCGAGCACTGGGGCCCCGGGCGGGCCCCAGCCCGGTTTCGACTCGAACCCAACAACCACGTACTCATCACACCCGCCGCACACCCAGAAGAGCGTTCGTCCACGCTCGTCAGTAACCGCCATGGACGACAACGTATCCGCCCCTGACAGGATGGCTGCGGACACGCTGTGCGCCTACAGGGCCCCAGTGGGGCCGGCACGGTTCCCCCGGCCGAAGTTGCAGGACCCACACGCAGGCCGCAGGTTCGCGAGTTCGTTGGTACCACCCTTACTCAGCGGCACGACATGGTCCGCGGTGGTTGCGGGCCGACGTCGACACAAGGTGCACATGGCCCCGTCCGCCAGGACCAGGGTTCGGTTACGGCGGTATTCGCTGGTGTAGCCACGCTGAGACGCTGACAGCGTGTGGACACGCTTTGGTTTACAGCCAGGGCAACGACTGCCACTGCCAAGCGGGATAGGCCGCTTGCACTTGGTACAAGTGGTGAAGGACAAAGAACCTCCCTAAACGGATCGGCCGACCGCCGATCCTCGATGCCGTTGCGGGAATTAACTTGACGTCGCAGTCAGCGACGACAGGGCAGTTATCTATTAATGAGTTAGATTGGGCCCGGAGATACCGGGCCCACCACAACTACTAATCTTGTCGTTTCAATCACCAAGGAGAAAGGGCGGCCCTCCAAGCCGCCCTTCAAGAGTGAACACGGACGGGATGGGTTAAAGGGAAGGGGTTCAGGCGTTCAACCTGTTCATGCAGCCTTGGGCAAGGTCCAGCCCTTGCCGTTGACGTACACCCCGTGCACGGCCTTAGCAGCACGATCAAACGCGACCCTGGCGGCCTGCTCAGATGGCCAACGCCCGGGGTTGGACGTGTGCAGCAGCCTGCCCACGTCAACCTTGCTGGCAGCGTTCATGTAGGCGGAATCCCCAGCCACTTCCTCAAAAAGCCCTTGCCGCCGCTCCTTGGTGTCGGCTCCGCGGGGCCGCCTATCCTCCTTGACCTGCGCCCTCAGCACCTCGTAAGAGGCTGTGAGGGTGTCCCCGTGGTAGGCGACGCCGACAGACAGGGCCACGTCGGCACTCTCGTTGCCGTTGATCGCAAGGGATAGGGTCCCATCGCCAGACTTCAGCACATCCACGTTATGCCGCATCCAAGCGGCATACTTGGTGTGACCCATAGGACCGCGGGGCGTGTAGTTCATGAAATCTTTACCGGCATGGTGTAGCGCCAACGTGGGGATGCCTTTGGCAATCACCCGGTCAAGATAGATCAGAACCTCGCTCGCCCCTTCCCCCTGGTTGCTGTTCCCGGTGGTAGCACCAAGAATGTTGTCAAACACGAAAAGGGCCGGAGCAGCCGCGACAACCTCCGGGATGAAGGCGTCCCATTCAACGTCCGCAAACGACGCCACGAATACCCGATTGACGCACCCGTAGTTGAACGCACGCCGACCCCACTTCTTAGCTTCCCCGGGATCAGTGCAGACCACAACCACGATGCCGTGGGTGTTAACTTTCCGGCCAAGGAAAGTCGGCTCACCGTTGGCGATAGCGGAAACCATCGCAGCCGTCAGGTTAGTCTTTCCGGCTTTCGGCCTGCCGGTAATCATTGTCGCGTCAGAGTGAATTAGGCCGTCAATCACGAAAGACGGTGTTTCGTCATCCAATCTCTTCCAGTAGGAAGCGGGCTTAAGAGCCACCACCTTCAGGGACCTCCTTTGTTCGGCGGGGTTAAGGAAACACGTCTACAACGGATTGGTAGAGCCTGGCTCTATCGAGCCCTCCCAAACAGTCCTCTTAGTTGGACTCGCTGCTCCGGCGAAAGGGGTGGAGCGGCATCAGCGATGCGCCTGACGCACTCCTCCCACTCATTTCTGGGCATGCTTGATCCGCCGCGATTCAATACGCGGCCTCTAAAAGTGGACAGGCTGAACCTCCTAGCGGCAGAGGTAAACGTTTAAACGGCTTACTGCGGTAGAGACAGTAAACAGGCCCGTTGAGGCCCGTTTAAACAACTTGGCTTGTACCTGCTACCAGGTCACCTGAGGAGTCTATCGAGCGCCAACAGGCCCTCACTCGTTGATTCTCGCACGGCTCGTAACGCCCTCGGCTTCACCGTTTACTGCCGTCAGAGCTGCCTCCACCGAAACTCGACGGCCGTCGGGTCCAACTGCTCGCCCTTCTTCGGTCTGCCCGTCCTGGCAGGTTTCAACACCACTTCAACCAGAGCGGCGAGTACCGCTCGCCTCCATTGGATGTCATCCGCGGTGAGCCAACGTTGCCCTGCCCCCGGGCCATGCAGACCGGCCAGAACGTCCCCCCTGCCCGCGTCGGTCAACTGACCCTCAACCTCGGCAAGCCGGTCCCGTGCGCGTCGGTTCGCCGCGGTGAATTGATCGCGTGTCATCTCGTCCTTACCGAACATTTCCACAAGCACATCGAGCCGAGCCCGCAGCTCGCCAGCCTCGCCCCGCAGGCCAGCTACGTCTGGGCCACTCTCTGCCTCAACGGCGACCAGGTCGGCAATGTCGTCTCTATCAAGCCGGGCAGCGAACACCTTCCCCACGAACTCATCGATCGGGTCGGCTCGCCTGCTGGCGTGGCAACGCTTGCACTTGTAAATCCGGTGCCCCTGCTCGCCGCTCCGGCGAGGGTTGGTGTAGTTGACGCCCATCACGGGCTGTCCGCTCCGCTTGGCGTCAGCCTCCGTGCCAACCTGGTCCTCGCAGCGTGCACAGCGGAACAGGTTGCTACCGAGGTGCCGCACCGCCGAGAAGTTGCCGACGTTGGTCGTCCGCGCAGGGTCGCGCAGCACGGCTAGCGATGCCCTCCACACGTCCTCGGGAACTAACGCCTCCCACGTTCCCGGAGTTAACTTCCGCTTCTCGACGGGCGGACGTGACCGAGCGGACAGCTTCGATCCGAGCGGAGGCATCTCGGCGTACGCCCGCAGACCGGCGTACAGCGGGTTGAGCAGCATCACCCGGACGTTGTTGTGTCGCCACTCGTTGCCGAGGCTGGTGCGAGCACCAGCCCGGTTGAGCATCCTGGTTACCGAGTTGAGCGAAGCACCCGAGGTGATGAGAGCGAACGCGTCCCGCACCAACGGGGCCTCAGTCTCATGCGGCAGCAGATTGCCGTCTCGCCGGTCATAACCGAACGGACGGGGGCCTGTCATCCACGGCTTCCCCTTGTCTGCTGCCTGCCGGTTGGCACGCCGCTGCCGATCGCTCTTGTTCTCGACTTCCGCCCACGCCATCTCGCCGAGCATGCCGGCGAGCATCCGGCCATTCGGGGTAGTCATGTCGATCCCGGTACCACGCACAGGGTGAAGCGAGACGCCGTGCTCCCGACATGCCTCCACCACCCTCAGCCTGTCCGCTGGGGTGCGGTACAAACGGTCGGCGTTCCAAGACACGATGACGTCAACGGCCTGCCGCTCAACGGCTTGCAGCAGCCCCTCAAAGTCTGGCCGACGGCGACCAGAGGTGGCCGACTTGTCGTTGTCGGTGTACGTCTCAACCAGCGTCCAGCCCTTGACATCGATCAGAGCACGGCAGTCCTCTGCCTGCCTCTCGACACCCTCCGCTTCGCCACTCTTGTCCTTCGAAATCCGCAGGTAGATTGCCGCTCGCATCGCTGCTGCTCCGTCTGCTGCTGGGGTGGAGGGGGAAAGTAAGGTAGCATCCGACACTACGCCGAACCGTGGTGGGCGACCTTCAACACGTCCGCCCGCAACTGGCCGGGGGCCGCCCGCGTCACCATCGCGTGCTGCTCCTCGGTCTCCGCGTCGCCGGCCAACAGGATCCGCACCCCAGCCACGGTGGCGCGCAGCACCAGCGAGTTGTTGTTCGGGTCGGACCTGGTTCCGGCCAACGGGTACGGCGGGCCGAGCACCAGCAGGTCGACCCCGCCCACCGGGTGACGAGCGCCGGCCACGGTGGTCAGCAGTGCGGCCCGCCCGCCGATGGCCACCGCCCGAACCAGGTCCCGACCGCTCTGCGGATCGCTGGACGACGGCGTCAGCACGGCACCCACCCGCCGTCCCCGGAACACCCCGGCCACCCCACCCACGTGGTCGGCGTGGAAGTGACTGATCACCAGCAGGGGCACCTCCCGTACGCCGAGCCGACGTAGGCAACCGTCGACCGCACCCGGTTCCGGCCCGGCGTCCACCACCACGGCCCGGCCGGGGCCGACCGGGAGCACCAGGGCGTCGCCCTGCCCCACCGCGCAGGCCACCACCACCCACCCGGTGGGCGGCCAGCCGGCGGCTACCAGTCGAACCGGCAGGGCACCCAGCACGGCGGCGACCCCGACCACGGCCACCAACCGGCGTACGAGTGGCCGGCGCACCGCGATCAGCAGCGCGACGGTCAGCCCGGTCAGCAGCAGGGCACCGGGCACCCCGCCCGGCCACGGCAGGGTGCCACCGGGCAGTCGGGCTCCGTGCCGGGCGATGACCACCAGCCACCAGGCCGGCCAACTCGCCAGCCACGCGACGTACTCGGCGCCGGCCGGCCAGAGTGGCGACACGATTGCCGCCAGCACACCCAGCACTGTCGCTGGCGCGATGGCCGGCACCGCCAGCAGGTTCGCCGGCACCGCCACCAGGCTCACAGTGCCGGAGATCCCGGCGACGACCGGGCCGCAGGCAAGTTGGGCAGCCGCCGGCACGGCCAACGCCTCGGCCAGCCCAGGCGGTACGCCTCGCCGACGCAGTCCGTCCCGCCATCGCGGCGCGAGCAGCAGCAGACCACCGGTGGCCAGCACGGAGAGGGCGAACCCGGGATCGCCGGCCAACTCGGGGTCGACGAGCACCAGCACCGTCACGGCGGCGGCCAGCGCGGGCAGCGCCGCCCGAGGTCGGCCGGCGGCGAGCGCGGCGAGCCCGATCGCTCCCATCGTGGCCGCCCGTACGACGCTCGGCGACGGGCGGACCAGAATGACGAACCCCACCAGCGCCACCCCACACAGTGCGGCGGCGAGCCACGGACCGGCGCGCGACCACCGGGCCAGCAACAGCACCGCACCCACCACGATCGCGACGTTGGAGCCGGAGACCGCATTGAGGTGGGTCATCCCGGTGGCCTGGAAGTCCGCCTCGACGGCGGGTGGGAGTCGGCTGGTGTCGCCCACCACCAGACCGGGCAGCAGCCCACCGGGGTCGTCGGGCAGCGGCGCGCAGGCCCGTTGCAGCCCGGTACGCAGCGTCCCGGCGGCGCGCTGCGCCCAGGACGGCTTGCCGTGCCGGTCCGGTGGGCCATTGGTGCTGAGCACCGCTGCGGTGAGGTCGCCTCCGCGCGGAACGCCGAGCCGCCCGTCGACGGTGAGGCGCTGCCCGGGCAGCAGGCCCCGCCACGCCGGGTCGGTCGCCAGCACGAGTAGCCGTACCGACGCGTGGATCCGTCGACCATCCGGGCCGGTCAGCCGGACCAGCTCGGTCGACACCAGCAGCATCCCCGGTCGCCCGGCGCTCCGGATCGGGCGCGGATCGTCGCGGACCACCAGGTCGACGGTCACCGGCGCGCGTTGCTCGGCGAGGGCACGGATCGCCGGCGCGTCGCGCACGGCGAGTTGGGCGGCGGTGACCGCACCCCCGCAGACCACACCGAGGCCGACCGCCACGGCCACCCACCCGTAGCGCAGCGCCACAGCTCGGGGACGGCCGAGGCCGCCGAGCAGGTGCACCGCACCGACTGCCGTCAGACCGGCCATCGCGCCGGCCACCAGCAGAATCACGCGGCTGCCGAGGTGCAGCCCGGCGAGCGCGGTGAGCCAGGCCGCCACGGCGAGCCCCGCCAGGCGCAGATCCGGCGGCTCCGACCGGGCCTCGCCAACCGGCGACCCGGCCCGAGCAGTCCCAGCCGGCGACACGGCCCGAGCAGTCCCAGCCGGCGACACGGCCCGAGCCGACACGGCGGACAGGGCGGGCTGGGGCCCACCGAGCTGCGGTGGATCAGCGGCGACGACGTGCTCGCTCATACCGTCACCAGGTCCTTGAGCTGCTCGTAACGGGCATCGCCGATCCCGTCGACCTGGCGTAGGTCGCCGACGGACTTGAACCCGCCGTGCTGATCCCGGTGGCTGAGGATCCGTTGGGCGAGCACCGGCCCCACGCCGGGCAGCGCGTCGAGCTGCGCCAGCGTCGCGGTGTTGAGGTTCAGCGGCCCGGCGGCGGGAGCCGCACCGCCCGCCGCGGGCCCGGCCGCACCGCCCGGCACCGGCGGTGGCGTCACACCGACCACGATCAGCTCACCGTCGGTGACCTTGCGGGCGGGGTTGAGCAGCGCCACGTCGACCCCCGGGAGCGCGCCGCCGGCCGCCTGCACCGCGTCGGCGAGCCGGGAGCCGGCCGGCAGGCGTACCAGACCGGGTTTTCGGACCTTGCCCGCGACCGCCAGCACCAGCTCGCCGGAGCTGGACGCGCTCGGGTCACCCGAGGGTGCTGCCGACGCGGCCTCGGTGACCAGCGGAGCGACCGGCTCCGACTGCGGCCGCGAGCGCCAGGCCCAACCGGCCGCGCCCAACACCACCACCACGGCGACGACCGCCAACGCCCGGACACCCCGCCGCCCGGGGTCGAACGCGCCCGGGCCGGGTAGCCGCGACCCCGGCCGGACCGCCGGGCCGTCCGCAGTCGGTTCCACGACCGGCAGGGAGCGCGGGGAGGACAACACGTCCGCCGGCAACGCACCGATCAGGGACGACGGGGGCACGCCCGCGAGCGGCGTCTCCGGCCGGGGCGGCGGTGCGACGACCGTCTCCGTGAGCCGGCGCAGGCGCAGGCGTACCGCTGTCTCCTCGTCGTGTGACACAGCGCGACGCTATGGCGGCGGCCCGGGCGGTGGACGGTCACCAGCGCGCCCTGTGGACAACCACCGCCACTGTGGACAACGCCCTGATCATGCGTTGATCTGCTATGCGTGAGGGAGAACGCGGAGCGTGGCCCGCGTTTCCCGGTCTGGTCATCGGCGCGCACATCGAGCGGACTACCCTCGCCGTATGCCCCACTCCCGCCGTCTGCGCATCGGCACGCGCAACTCTCCGATGGCACTCGCGCAGGTCGAGCGGGTCCGCGCGATGCTCGCCGACCGACACCCCGATCTCGTGGTGGACGTGACGTCAATGTCGACGAGCGGAGACCGCTGGCACGGTGACCTGGCCGCTCTGGGTGGCAAGGGCGCGTTCACCAAGGAGGTGGACGCCGCCCTGATCGCCGGCGACGTGGACCTGGCGGTGCACTGCGTCAAGGACGTCCCCGGAGACCGGCCGGCGCCGGCCGGCACGGTGATGGCCGCCTACCTGGCCCGTGACGACGTCCGGGACTGTCTCGTGCACCCGGGCGGGCTGCGGATAGACCAACTGCCCCCCGGTACCCGGATCGGCACCTCCGCCGTCCGGCGGGTGGCGCAACTGGCGCTGCACTGGCCGAACCTGGTGCCGGTGGCCATCCGGGGCAACGCGAACACCAGGCTCGCCAAACTCGACGCCGGGGACAGGTACGACGCACTGCTGCTCGCGGTCTCGGGGCTGGAGCGGATCGGGCAGGCCGCCCGCATCACCCACCCGATCGACGTCGACACGATGGTCCCGGCCGTCGGCTCCGGCACCCTGGTTCTGCAGTGCCGGGAAGACGACACCAGCACCCGCGACCTGGCAGTCAGCCTCGGCGACCCCCGGGCCTGGCGGGAGACCGTGGCGGAACGGACCATGCTGCACATCCTGCAGGGCAGCTGTCACTCCCCCATCGCCGCGCTTGCCCGCACCGAATCCGACGGACGCCTCGGCCTACGGGCGAGGGTGATCAGCGTCGACGGCAAGACGGTGCTCGACGTACACGAATGGGCGACGGACCCGATCACCCTCGGGACCTCGGTCGCCGCCGCCCTGCTCCGGCAGGGGGCCCGCGACCTGCTCGACCTGCCCGCGCACGACTGAAGCAGCGAGGCTGACGGCCGGTGCGGCGACAGCGCCCGACCGGCCGTCGGGCCTGCTACAGGTACGGGCGGGTGATGATCTCGATGGCGTGTCCCGCCGGATCGAAGAAGTAGAAGCCCCGTCCACCGTGCTCGGTATTGGTCTCGCCCTCCCGCTTCAGCTGCGGGTCGGCCCAGTACGTGATGCCACGCCCCTCGACGAACGCCAGGCACCGCACGAACAACTCATCGTCCACGAGGAACGCGTAGTGCTGCATCTGGATGTCCACCGGTGGCTCGGCGAACTGGAGCAGCACACCCTCGTCCAGCTGGATGTTGGCGAACGGTCCCCACGACGGTGCCTCCGGCAGCTCGAACAGCTCCCGGTAGAACGCGGCCGAGGCGCTCTTGTCCTTGCTGGCGATGATGGTGTGGTTGAACGTGACTGTCATCCGTACCGTCCTCTTCCCGGTCGATCCGAAGACCCGACCGGAAGCCCAGCAGCGTTCACCCACCTCGCAGATGACGAAGCCCCGAGGGCACCGACGCCCCGGATCCCACCCGAGAGACGCGTACGTCGCGTCGATCTCGGCGTGGTGGCTGAAGTAGCCAGAACCTCCGGGGGGTAGGCCCATCTGGGGCGCGTACGGAGGCTAACACAGCGGCGAAGAGCAGCGGCACGACGAGAACGGTCAGCGGGCCTCCGGGTCGAGGCCGAGCACGGCCCTCCCGCCGTCCACCGGCAGCGTCACTCCGTTGATGAAGCTCGCCGCGGGTGACAGCAGGTACGCGACCGCCTCGGCCACCTCGTCGGCCCGCCCGATGCGTCCCACCGGGTGAAGTCGGGTCAGCTCGGCGTCGATCCACTGGGCCCGGGCAGGCTCCTGGGTGGCGAGGAATGCGGCGTGCCGCTCGGTGGCGATCGAGCCGAGCGCTACCGCGTTGGCCCGGATGCCGTGCCGCCCGTACTCGACGGCCAACGCCCGGGTCAGCCCTTCCACCGCGGCCTTCGCCGTCGCGTACGGCAGGGCACCGGACACCGGTCGACGGGCCTGGTGCGACGAGACGTTGACGATCGCGCCGCCGGCCTCGCGGGCCAGGAAGCGGCGGACGGCGACCGCCGCGCCCACCACGGCGGGCCGCAGGTTCAACCCGATCAGCTCCAGTACCGTGTCGGCCGACGCGGCGTGCAGCGTGGCGTCGCGGAACACCGCTGCGTTGTTCACCCAGCCGGTCAGCGGCGCGGCGCGCTCCGCCAGTTCGGCGGCGTGCTCGGCCACCTGCTCGTCGGCGGCGTCGCCGACCACCGCGACGAGCCGGTCGGCGGCCGGATGGTGGGTCAACCAGTCGACCGCGTCGGCGTCGTGTTCCAGTACGACGACGGTGGCACCCATGGCCAGCAGCCGTTCCACCACGGCCCGGCCGACACCGCGACCGCCCCCGGTCACCACCTGCGCGGTGGACACCGCTCAGCCCTCCGGCCGGCGGTGGACGACCACGCAGGCCAGACCCGGCCCGGCGTGCGCGGCGACGACGGCGCCGGCCTCGGAGACGTACGTGTCGTGCAGCCGGTCGCCGAACCGCTCGGTCAGCGCGGCGCGCAACGCCTCGGCCCGTTGCGGCGCGGCCAGGTGGTGCACCCCGAGATCCACGTCGTCGCCGTCGGCGGCCTCGACGGCCAGGTCGACGAGACGGGCCACTCCCCGGCTGGCGGTGCGCACCTTCTCGCGCAGCACGATCGCCCCGTCCGGCATATGCATGATCGGCTTGACGGACAGCGCGGTGCCGACCAACGCCTCGGCGGCGTTGATCCGGCCGCCACGGCGGAGGAACTCCAGCGTGTCGACGTAGAACCAGACCGTGGTGCGGGCGATGGCGGCGAGCGCCGCGTCGCGTACCGCGGCAAGGTCGTGGCCGGCTTCGGCGGCGGTGGCGGCGGCGATGGCCGGGAAGCCCAGCCCCATGCCCGCCGAGCGGCTGTCCACCACCTCGACCCGGCCGTCCAGGTCGGCGGCGGCGAGCCGGGCGGCCTCCACCGTGCCGGACAGCGCGGCGGAGATGTGCACCGAGACGATCCCGTCGGCACCGGCGTCGAGCAGTCGGCGGTACGTGCGGGCGAACTGCTCGGGTGCCGGGCGGGAGGTGGTCGCGGAGACCCGGCGGGCGCTCAACGCCCGGGTGGCGTCGGCCGGCTGGGTCTCCACCCCCTCCAACCCTTCCGCGCCGTTGAGCACGACGGTCAACGGCACGACGGTCAGCCGGTGCGCCTGCACCAGCTCGGACGGAAGGTAGGCGGTGGAGTCGATGACAACCGCGACGGGCATGCCCGGCACGCTAGCCGATCGAGGGCGCGAACGCCGAGGCGCGAATGCTCAGACCGCGTCGACGGCGACCGGGGCGGTGATCAGGCCGACGTTGTGCGCCCGCAACTGCCAGCCACTGACGTCCTGCGGACGCCCGATGGCCGGCGCACGGCCGTCGTGCCGTAGCTCACTCCAGTGGCAGTTGGCCAACGAGCCGACGGAGCGCAGCACGCCGGTGTCCCAGCCGAGCAGATGACCCATGCCCTGCCGGGAGCCGCCACCGTGGGTGGCGATCACCACCGTGCCGCCGGCCGCGGCCTCGGCCGCCTCCCGCAGCGCGGCACCGACCCGCTCGCCGAGGTCGTGCAGGGACTCCAGATCCGCGCCCGGGTCCGGGTCGCCGGCCCGC
The DNA here is from genome assembly GCF_055587245.1 of Micromonospora sp. NPDC047756. NCBI lineage: Bacteria > Bacillati > Actinomycetota > Actinomycetes > Micromonosporales > Micromonosporaceae > Micromonospora > Micromonospora sp. NPDC047756. Next base: position 7,621 of record NZ_JBVJGQ010000010.1, on the reverse strand, counting down.
CAGCGCGCGTACTCGTCGGGAAACCGCTCGGCGACCTCGGTGAGGTGCAGACCCTGCCACTGGCCGAAGTGCCGCTCGCGCAGCCGGGCGTCGGTGCGGACCGGCAGGCCGGTCAGCGCGGCGAGCGCGGCGGCGGTCTCCGCGGCGCGGCTCAGGTCGCTGGCCACGATGGCGTCGGGCCGCAGCGCCGCGAGCAGCGGCGCGGCGGCGCGAGCCTGGTCGCGACCACGCTCGTTGAGGGGTACGTCGAGCTGACCCTGGACACGGTTGGCGGCGTTCCAGTCGGTGTTGCCGTGCCGCCAGACGATCAGTCGGGTCATTCGGCTGCGGCGGACCCGCTGGCGTCGGCCTCGACCAGGTCGCGATCGACGAACGGGATGGTGGGGCAGTCCTTCCAGAGGCGGTCGAGCCCGTAGAACTCGCGCTCCTCGGTGTGCTGGACGTGCACCACGACGTCGACGTAGTCGAGCAGCACCCAGCGGCCACCCCGCTCGCCCTCGCGCCGCACCGGCTTCGCCTTCTCCGGCAGCTCCAGCAGGCTCTCCTCGATGGCGTCGACGATGGCCAGCACCTGACGCTCGTTGGGGGCGGCGGCGAGCACGAACGCGTCGGTGATGGCGAGCTGGTCGCCGACGTCGATGATCGTGATGTCCTGCGCCTTCTTGTCCGCGGCGGCCTGGGCGGCAGCGATAGCCAGCTCGTGAGCGCGTTCGGAAACTGTCACCGTTCTCCTTCGATCAGACGTGCGATCCTCCAAGCGTCTCACACCCGGCGGCACCCCGATCGTCCAGTTCTGGTCGGTTAGCGCCACGAAACTGGTCATAACGGGCGTGCTCAGCGCTGATAGAGGCTCCGCTTGGCGATGTACTGCACCACACCGTCCGGCACCAGGTACCAGACCGGCTCACCTCGGGCGACCCGGGCGCGGCAGTCGGTCGACGAGATGGACATCGCGGGCACCTGGATCAGGCTGACGGTGTCCGCCGGAAGGTGCTTGTCGCTCAGCGGGAAACCGGGCCGGGTCACGCCGACGAAGTGGGCCAACTCGAAGATCTCATCCAGGTCCTTCCAGGACAGGATGCGTTGCAGGGCGTCCGCCCCGGTGATGAAGAACAACTGCACCTTGGGCCCGTACTCGGCCTGAAGATCACGCAGGGTGTCGACCGTGTAGGTCGGCCCACTGCGGTCGATGTCGACCCGACTGACCTGGAAGCGGGGGTTGGAGGCGGTGGCGATCACCGTCATCAGGTAGCGGTCCTCGGCCGGGCTGACCGGCTCGTCGGCCTTCTGCCACGGCTGCCCGGTGGGCACGAAGACCACCTCGTCCAGGCCGAACCGGTCCGCCACCTCACTGGCCGCGACGAGGTGCCCGTGGTGGATCGGGTCGAAGGTGCCACCCATGATCCCGATCCGCCGGATATCTTCCTCCACCCGATGATCGTAGGCCGAGGGTCGTGACCGACCGTCCCGGCCCGCCCTCGCCGTACGTCACCTCACTCCAGCCCACGGTCCAGCGCGCCGCGACCACCCCGCCGCCGCACGGTGATCAGGTCGACAGCGGGGTGGTGATCAACTCAGCTTCCTGGAAGTCGGCGCATCCGGGAGGCTCGGACACCGCGAGTTCATGAGAACCGAGTCGATCAAGGAGGCGCCACCCGACGGATCAGACGGCGCGGCAGGCGCGCCGCGCGGCAGGCGCTCCGCGCGGCAGGCGCGCCGCGCGGCAGGGGTGCCGCACGGCAGGCGCGGGCAGCGGTCAGGCCGAGGCGGCGGCCACCGCCGTGCGGGCGACCAGCGCGCGACGCAGGTCGTCGTCGGCGTCGGTCACCACCCGGCGCAGGCCGGGCGTCAGGTCGTCGCGGGCCAGCAGCGCCGCGGCCGCCTCCCGAGTGGGCTGCGCCACGGCGTAGCGGGGGAACGCCAGGGCGGCCACCCGGTCGGCCGTCCACGGGGTACGCCGGTGCGCGGCGGCCGGCATCTCCGCGAAGTACCGATCGACGTACGCGGCGGTCAGGTCGGCCTGCTCGGGCTGCCAGAACCCCTCGGCTATCGCCTCCAGCAGCCGACCGGACAGGTCGGTGTCCCGCACGATGATCTCCCAGGCGGCCTGCTTCGCCGTTGGGTCGGGCAGGGCCGCCCGGCAGTGGGCGGCCCGTTCCGCGCCCGTGGCGCTGACGTCGGCGGCGGCCTCGATGGCGATCTCCGCCTCGCCGGCGGCCCCCAGCACCACCAGGCGACGCAGCACCGCCCAGCGCAACTCCGCGTCGACCTTCAGGCCGGCCGGCACGTCCCGGCCGGCGAGCCAACCGACCAGCAGATCCGCGTCGGTGGTCGCGGCGATCCAACCCCGTGCGGCGGCGAGCTGCAACGACTCCCCGGCCGGCGCGCCGTCGAGCAGCCGCTGGCACGTCCCCGCGACCCTGGCCAGCGCCGCGGAACGGGTCAGCGGGTCGAGGTAGCGGTCGACCAAAGACCGGCTGAGCGTCAGGACGTCCTCCGCGATGATCACCTCGGTCTCGGCGGGCAGCGCCGCGGCCATCAGGTCGACCAGGCCGGTGACCGGCCGTTCGCCGTCGGTTGTCGAGTCGAGTGCCTCGCGCCAGAGGACCGCCCGGGTCAGCGGATCGGTCAGAGCGGGCAGCACCTGCGGGACGACGTCCGCCGACGCCGGGTCGAGGCGTACTTTCGCGAAGGTGAGGTCACCGTCGTTGAGCAGCAACAACCGGGCCGCCGGCTCGCCGGTCAACGCACCGAGCACGGTACGACCCCCGTCGGCGTCGGGGTCGATGTCCACCTCGTCGCGCCGCGCTGCGCCGTCCAGCGAGTAGCGCCCCACACCGACCCGGTGCGGGCGCAGCACCGGGTACGACTCGGGCGCGGTCTGCACCACGGCCACCTCGCGGTAGCGACCGTCTGCGTCCACCTCGACCTCGGCACGCAGCGTGTTGACCTGCGGGCGGCGCAACCACAGCTCGGCCCAGTCGGACAGATCCCGTCCGCTGCTGGCGGAGAGGCTGGCCAGCAGGTCGGCGAGGGTGGCGTTGCCGAAGCGGTGTGCGGCGAAGTGCGCGTTCAGGCCGGCGAGGAAAGCCTCGTCGCCGAGCCACGCGACCAGCTGCCGCAGCACGCTGGCACCCTTGGCGTACGAGATGCCGTCGAAGTTGAGCAGGCCCGCCTCGGCATCGACGACCTCCGGCGGGGCGATCGGGTGGGTGGAGGGCCGCTGGTCGGCGGCGTAGCCCCAGGCCTTGCGCCGCATGGCGAAGGTCGTCCAGGCCTGGTCGAAGCGGGTCGCTTCGGCGGTGACCCGGGTGCCGAGGTACTCGGCGAAGGACTCGTTCAGCCACAGGTCGTCCCACCAGCGCATGGTGACCAGGTCACCGAACCACATGTGCGCCATCTCGTGGGCGATCGTGGTGGCCCGCTGCTCGCGCTCGGTGTCGGTGACCGCCGAACGGAACACATAGTCGTCGCGGAAGGTGACGATGCCCGGATTCTCCATCGCCCCCGCGTTGAACTCGGGCACGAACGCCTGGTCGTACTTGCCGAACGGGTAGCGCTCGGTGAAGAGCTGGTGGAACCGGTCCAGGCACTGCCGGGTGACGGTGAAGATCTCGTCGGCGTCGGCGTCCAGGTGCTCGGCGAGCGACCGGCGGCAGTAGATGCCCAGCGGCACGCCGTCGTGCTCGGCCCGCCGGACGTGGTACGGCCCGGCGATCAGCGAGAAGAAGTAGGTCGCCAGAGGCGCGCTCGGGGCGAACTCCCAACGCCCGGGGGCCGGGTTGGCAGCCAGCTCGGCGTTGCCCGTGACGATCCACTGCGACGGCGCGGTGACCGAGAGGGTGATCGGGGCCTTGAGGTCGGGCTGGTCGAAGGCGGCGAAGATGCGCTGTGCGTTGTCGAGGAAGGACGTGGCGTAGAGGTACGTCTCGCCGTCGGCCGGGTCGACGAAACGGTGCATCCCCTCCCCCGTCTTCGAGTACGCCATCTCGGCCTCGACGACGAGCGTGTTCTCCTCGGCCAGCCCGTCGAGCGGCAGCCGGTTGTCGGTGAGCAGGCCGGGGTCCAGGTCACGGTCGTTGAGGCGTACACCGTGCAGTGTGACGGGCCTGACCTCGACGAAGGTCGCGGCGCCGGGGGTGGCCCGGAACCGGATCTCGACGCGGGAGCGGAACAGGTCGCCGCCAGCGGTCAGGTCGAGGTCCACCTGATAGGACTCGACAGTAATCGCCGCGCCACGCGCGGTCGCCTCTACACGGGTCAGGCTCGGCATCCGCTTATCCTGCCCGATGGGGATCGGCACCCGGTCACCACACGACCCTCGGCACTGGAGGAAAGAACCATGGCGCAGCACCCCAAGGGCGACTTCGACCTCTCTCGGGCGGTCTGGCAGCGGGCCGAAGGGGACACCTCCGACAGCGCCGTCGAGGTCGCCTTCGTCGACGATCTGATCGGGATGCGCAACTCGGCCGAGCCGGACGGGCCGGTGCTGGTCTTCACCCAGGCCGAATGGGACGCCTTCGTGGCCGGCGCGCAGGACGGCGAGTTCGACCTGGACTGACCGTGCCCGCCGACCAGTCGGTGGCGGATCGCCGTGCCGGTGCCCGTGATCGGGACACCGGCACGGCCGCGCTGGCGGGCAGGCCGGCGCACCTCTGGGTCGGCCACCCGGGGCCGGTGCTCAACCATCGCCGGGGCCGTCGCCGTCGCCCCAACCGAGGCCACCCGGGCCCGGGGCATGGTGGAACCCGGGATGGTCGGCGACGTCGACGCAGCGCTCTCCGTCCGGGCCGACCGATCCGCAGAACAGCCGCTCGGCGCGCTGCCAGGCGTCCGCCGGTGACAGGGCCGCCGCACCGAGCGCCACCTCCGAGCGCAGCAGGCTCAACGCCTCCGCGTACGCCACCGCCAGCTCGCGCGCCTCGGCCGGGCCGGGCGCGGTGAAGCCCAGGTGCACCGTGAAGAACCGATGCGGACGGGTGGGCCGCCGAGGCGGCCCGATCAGGGACCGCCCGTCGCGGCCTCCGCCCAGTGCCCCGGCCACCCGCCGCTGCCGCCAGTGCGGCGCTCTGTTGTCGCGCATCCGCCCTCCCCGTGCTCGTTGCACCAGCAAACCAGGTTCCGCCGCCCCTGGGAGGGGCCAGCCGAGCGGGGTTCAGCGGCGACGACGGGGGTAAGCGCAGCCGCGAGCGCGACCAGCCGCGAGCGCGCGCGTGAGGAGACCCGATGGCGACCATGCCGGCCGACCGCAGCCCGGACAGCACCCTCGCAATGCGCCGCGCCGGCTACCGGTTCATCGGCGAGCGCTGCGAACGGTACGGCAGCGACGTCTTCACGACCCGGATCCTGCTCGCCCCGACCATCTGCCTGCGCGGCCGGCCGGCGGCGGAGTTGTTCTACGACAACGACCGCTTCCAGCGCGCCACCGCGATGCCGCTGCGAGTGCAGCGGACCCTGACCGGGAGGGGTGGGGTGCAGGGGCTGGACGGGCCGGAGCACGTCGACCGCAAGGCCATGTTCATGTCGATCATGACGCCGGCGGCGATCCAGCGGCTCGGTCAGCTCTTCGACGACGAGTGGCGGGCCCGCGTCGCAGCCTGGGAGCATGCCGGTCCGGTGTCGCTCTACGACGAGCTGGGTCGGCTGCTGACCCGGGTGGTCTGCGCCTGGGCCGGGGTGCCGCTGCCCGCGTCACAGGTCGAGCGCCGCGCCGTCGAGCTGCACGCCATGATCGAGGCCCCCGCCGTGCTGGGACCCCGACACTGGCGGGGACGGATCGCCCGGTACCGCGCCGAACGCTGGCTCGCCGACCTCATCGAACGGACCCGGGTCGGTTTCGCCCCGGCGCCGACCGGCAGCGCCCTGGCCGTGATCGCCGAACACCGCGACGGGCGCGGCGACCTCCTGCCCCGGCGGATCGCGGCGGTGGAGTTGCTCAACGTCCTGCGCCCGGTGGTCGCCATCGACCAGTACATCACCTTCGCCGCGCTCGCCCTGCACGACCATCCGGCCTGGCGGGAACGGGTCCGCGACGACGACGAGTCCACCGACCACTTCGTCCAGGAGGTACGCCGTCACTACCCGTTCTTTCCGATGGCGGCCGCCCGGGTCCGACGGTCCTTCGACTGGCAGGGCCACCACTTCCCGAAGGGTCGGCGGGTGCTGCTCGACCTCTACGGCACCAACCACCACCCGACGCTCTGGCCAGAACCGGAGCTGTTCCGCCCGGAGCGGTTCGCCGGCCGCCGGGTGGACCCGTACGAGCTGATCCCGCAGGGCGGCGGCGACCACTGGGCCGGGCACCGCTGTGCCGGCGAGTGGATCACCATCGACCTGATGAAACGGGCGGTCACCAACCTGACCACCACCATGCGCTACGACGTGCCGGTCCAGAACCTGGCCCTGGATCTGCACCGGATGCCCGCGCTGCCGCCTCTCGGGCTGACCCTCACCAACGTCCGCCACTCCTCCCGGACGGACGATGATCGTGCGTGGTCGAGGTGACCGGGCGGACTGAAGCGACCCGCCTACCGATGTCGTACGTGCTGCCGCTGCGCTGGCACACCGACACCGGGCTGACCGAGCTGACCGACTACCTGCGCTGGCTGGGTGACCGGGTGGAGGTGCTCGTGGTCGACGGCTCACCTCCGCCTCTCTTGGCCCGGCACGCCGAGGCGTGGCGGGGGCTGGTCCGGCACCTTCCACCGGATCCGGCTGAGGGTGGGCTCAACGGCAAGGTGCTGGGCGTACACACCGGCGTCCGCGCGGCCGGCCATCAGCACGTGGTGATCGCCGACGACGACGTCCGGTACGACGAGTCGGCGCTGACCGCGGTACACCGTCTGCTCGACAAGGCCGACCTGGTACGACCGCAGAACTACTTCGACCCGCTGCCCTGGCACGCCTGGTGGGACACCGGCCGTACCCTGCTCAACCGGGCGCTCGGAGCGGACTACCCGGGCACCCTCGCCGTGCGGCGCGGCACCTTCCTCGCCATGGGCGGGTACGACCCGGACGTGCTCTTCGAGAACCTGGAGCTGATCCGCACGGTGCGCGGGTACGGCGGCATCGAGGCGACTCCGGCCTGGCTGTACGTCCGCCGGCTGCCTCCCGACGCCGCGCATTTCCGTGGTCAACGGGTGCGTCAGGCGTACGACGATCTGGCTCAGCCGGCTCGCCTGCTGATCGCGCTCGCGGTGCTGCCGGCCGTGGCGGTCGCGTCGCGCCGCCCCCGGCTGTTGCTCGGCGCGGTGGCCGGTGTCGTCGCCCTGGCCGAGGTGGGCCGCCGCCGCGCGGGCGGCACCCGGGTGTTCCCGCCGGCCACGGCGCTGGCGGCCCCACTCTGGCTGCTGGAACGCGGTGTGTGCGGCTGGCTGGCGGTCACCCGACGCCTCCTGCTGGGCGGCGTCCGCTACGGCGACACCCGGATCCGCCGAGCCGCCAACCCCGCCCCGCGCACCCCACGAATGCCCGCGATCTTGCACTTTCGGTGGGGACATTACCGCCGGTAGGCACACAGAACCCCAGCCGAAACTGCAAGACGCTTCTATGTACGTGGTGATCGGTTCGGCTGGTTGCCGCTAGGTTCGGCGTCGATGATTGCTTGGGTGGCTCATTGCCG
>NZ_JBVJGQ010000009.1:0-363202 GCF_055587245.1 Micromonospora sp. NPDC047756 | reverse complement strand
TCGTCCTCTCGCGCTTTTTTCACACCCCCCGTCCCGCGGGGTGGCGCCCCCCCGCGCGGGCGCCCGCGGGGGCCACACCCCGGTCGTTCGGCGGGGGGGGGGGGGGGCCCCCCCGCCCCCCCCACCCCCGTTCACCCGTTCGGGTCAGACCTTGGCCTTGCCCAGGATGCGGTTCACTGTTGTACCGCATACCGGACACTTGCCCTTGGCCATGTTCATTCCGGTCTTCGAGACCTCGACGTGCCCCTCGAAGTCCCGCTTCTCCTTGCACTTCACGCAGTAACCGTTGTAGGTCGTCTGGGCCTGGTCGGCCACGGTGCCCTCCTCGTCTCGTCCGCCGGTCAAAACCGTCCCGGCGGGGTGCCCGGCGGCGGGCCACACGGGGCGCCGGCGCTGGGTCTCACTCCGCGGCCACCCTCGTGACCGCTGGTCCGCGGACCCTACCCAGGTCTGGGCGGTTCCATGTCAGCTGTGCATCGACACTGTGAGCAAGTCGACGTCGAGAGTGTGCATGGCGAAATAGGTCGGATAAGTCAGTTTGGCGGGGACACGCCGACCAAACCCTGACAGCCACCCGTGCGGGTGCCTCCCCGGCGCATCTCGGACGGTGATCACCTACGGTAGGAGATGTGCCGCGCACCGGCGCCGTCGGCGTTCACCAAGGGTGACGAGACGGCGTGATGGCGCTGCGGTCAAGAAATTTTCGGGACGCCTGGCGACCAATCACCATTTTCTGGGCGCGTGTCGTGCGGTTGACCCTTGCGGACCCCTGGTCAGTGGGCATTAGCTTTCCTTCGTGACACGTAGTCGAGGCTGCGCGGCCCAGTGATGGCGGGGACGCGCAAGCCGGTCGTCGAGGTGCGACGCAGTCAGCGTCGACGACGCACGGTGTCCGCGTACCGTGACGGTGAGCGAGTGGTCGTCCTCATCCCCGACCAGTTCTCCCGTGCCGAGGAGAGCGAGTGGGTCGACCGGATGCTCGCCCGGTTGGCCGCCCGGGAGGGTCGCCTCGCCCGGTCCGACGACGAGTTGCTGGCTCGCGCCAACCGGCTCATCGACCTCTACCTCGCCGGATACGCCGCCAAGGCGGTGCCGGCCAGCGTCAGATGGGTCACCAACCAGAACGGCCGGTGGGGCTCCTGCACGCCGGCGGACCGCAGCATCCGCATCTCGCACCGCGTCCAGGAGATGCCCGACTGGGTGATCGACTACGTGGTGCTGCACGAGTTGGCGCACCTCATCGTGCCCAGCCACAACGCCCGGTTCTGGGCGCTCGTCGGTCGCTATCCCAAGGCGGAACGCGCCCGCGGCTACCTCGAAGGGGTCGCCGCCGCCTCCTCCTGCGCGCCGCTGCCCACCTGATCCCGCACTGCCGCCCCGAGCCGGTGGCTACGCGGGCCGAGTCGCTGGGTGCCGCCGGGGACGCGAACGCTTAGATCCACTCGCGCTCCTGAATACCGCGCTGTCGGGAGTTCCGGGACACCGCGACTTCATGGAACCCGAGTCGATCATGCCGCCGGGTCCCGCTCAGCTACCTGGGTCGGGCGGGTCGGGTGGCTGGGCGGGGCGCTAGGGTCGGGGGATGGCGCGACGGGTGGTGGTGGCGTTGCTCGGGCCGGTGCACTGGTCGCCGCCCGGCGTCGACCGGGCGCAGTGGCGGGCGGCGCTGGCGGAAGACGTCATCGACCTGTTCGCCACGCTCAACGAGGTGGAGGTCGCGGTCGCGGTGACCCCGGCCGACCGGGCCCTGGCCGATGCGCTGGTGTGGCCCGGCACAGCGGTGTACGAGGTGGCCGAGCCGACGCCGAACGCCGTCTTCGCCGCGCTGGAGGGGTACGACCAAGCAGCCGTGCTGGTCAGTGACGTGCCCGACCTGCCCGCCCTGACCGTCGGCAAACTGCTGCGCCCACTCACCAGCCGGCCGGTCGCGGTGGCTCCGGTCGAGGGCGGTGGCCCGGGTCTGCTCGGGGTCGCGGTACGACTGCCCGCGCCCGACTGGCTGCCGACGCTGGAGCTGGACACGGCGACGCCGGCTGAGGCGCGCGCCAATGCCCCGCGCCCGGGTGACGTGGCGGTCACCACCGGCTGGCGACGGCTGCGCGGCCCGGCTGACCTGGCCACGCTCGACCCGGCCTTCGAGGGTTGGGAAGCGACCCGCGCCCTGCTCTCCGGGGCGGGCCGACCCACCTGAACCTCTCCGGGGCGCGCCGACCCACCTGAACTGTCGGCACCGCCGAACACGCCGGGGGTGCCCGCCGTGGATCTGCGGACACCCCCGGCGCAGGCCGTCAACGGGCGGGGGTCAGGACCTGGCGTCGCCCTCGCCGTCGGTCTCGTCGGACGGGCCGGGCCGCCCCGACTGATCCGACTGGCCGGGGGCCTTCTCCTCCACTCCGCCGGGGGCGGTGAAGTCGAAGCTGTCCAGCTCGCTGAGATCCATGTCGTTCATCGCGAAGGCGACCGGATCGGCGAAGTCGTCGTCCGACGGCAGCAGATCCGGGTGGCCCCAGATCGCGTCGCGGCCCTCGATGCCACGGTGCTCGGTGAGCGCGGCCCAGAGCGCCGCGGCCTCCCGCAGTCGGCGGGGCCGCAGTTCCAGACCGACCAGCGCGGCGAAGGTCTGCTCGGCGGGACCGCCGGCGGCCCGGCGACGGCGGAACGCCTCGCCCAGCCGGACGACGTTTGGCAGCCGGTCGCTGGCGGCGCTGTCGACGACGTGGCACACCCAGCCCTCGACCAGGGCGAGTGCGGTCTCCAGGCGGGCCAGCGAGGCCTTCTGCGCCGCAGTGTCCTCCGGAGTGAAGATGCCCTCCAGGGCGATCGCCTGCATCGACTCGGGGTCGGTCGGGTCGACCCGGCCCATCGCCTCCTCGATCGCCTCCCGGTTGACCCGGATGCCCGAGGCGTACATCTCGACAGCGCTGAGCACATGCCCACGCAGCCACGGGACGTGCTGGAACAGCCGCTGGTGGGCGGCCTCGCGCAGCGCCACATAGAGGCGGACCTCATCCTCGGGCAGCTCCAGGCCCTCGCCGTACGCCCGGATGTTGGCCGGGATCAGCGCGGCCGTGCCGGCCGGACCGAGCGGCAGCCCGATGTCGCCGGCGGAGAGCACCTCCGCGGCGAGCGAACCGAGGGCCTGGCCCAGCTGACCGCCGAAGAGCGCGCCACCGAGGGAGGCCACCATCGACTGCATCGGGCCGAGCTGGGCGCGCGCCTCCGGTGGCACCAGGTCGCCCATCGCGCCGACCATCCGACTGGCGACGGGGTCGCACAGCTTGCGCCACACGTCCAGCGTCTTGAAGATCCACTCGTTGCGGTTCCACGCAACGGGGTTCTGGATGCCGCTGGGCCACGCCGAGGCGGGCTCCAGCCACAGGTCGGCGAGGCGCAGCGCCTCCTCGACCGCGTTGCGCTCGTACATCGACACCGCCGGGTCACCGGCGGCCGCGAGCTGACTGGCTGCTACCTGCCGGGCCAGGTCCCAGTTGACCGGCCCGCTGCCCGGCGCGGAGAGCAGGTGCTGCAACTGCGACATGAACTGCTGCATCTGCGCGGGATCGTTGGGGTCTGGTGGCTGCCCACCCGGAAGCGCGAAACCGAACGGAATATCAGGCACGACATCTACGGTACGCGGACCGCGCCCCAGGTAGCCGCCGCTGGCGTTGCGCTGAGGGCGAAGTCGCGCGGCGCATCCGGCGGGCGGGCCGCAACCGGTCGGTACGCTCTGCGGCATGAGACGTCGCGGCCTGACGGTCCTGCTCGGTGCCCTGTTCACCGCCCTGCTGAGCATCGGGGTGCTCCGGGTGCCGATTCCGTACGTGGTGCTGGGCCCGGGGCCGACGGTCAACACCCTCGGTACCGAAGACGGCAAGGAGGTCATCCAGGTCACCGGTCGGGAGACCTCGACCTCGGCCGGCCAGTTGCGGCTCACCACGGTGGGGGTGCAACCCTCGGTGCGGTTGCGGGGGGCGATCGCCGGCTGGTTCTCCGACGACGAGGCGGTGGTGCCGCGTGAGCTGGTCTACCCGCCGGGGGAGTCGACAGAGCAGGTCGAGCAGCGCAATGCCGAGGACTTCAAGGCGTCGCAGACCAGCGCGGAGACCGCAGCGCTGCGGGAGTTGGGCTTTCCGGTGCAGGTGGTGATCAAGACGGTGGCCGGGGACGGCCCGGCGGCCGGTGCGCTGAAGGTCGGGGATCTGATCACCTCGGTCGACGGCCAGCCGGTGCCGGTGGCGGCGAAGGTCACCGAGCTGGTCCGGGCCAAGCCGGCGGGCACGGCGTTGACCATCGGTTACACCCGGGACGGCACGCCGGCCACCGCGACGGTCACCAGTCAGGAGCAGGACGGCCGTCCGCGGATCGGTGTGGAGATCGATCAGCAGCAGCCGCACCCGTTCACGCTCGGCATCGACCTGGGGGACATCGGTGGGCCGAGCGCCGGTCTGATGTTCGCCCTGGGGATCGTGGACAAGTTGACCCCGGCCGATCTCACCGGCGGTCAGATCATCGCCGGCACCGGCACCATCGACGACGAGGGCGCCGTCGGGCCGATCGGTGGGATCGCCCAGAAGCTGGTCGGCGCCAAGCGCGCCGGCGCGAAGGTCTTTCTGGTGCCGGCCGACAACTGCGCGGAGGCGGTCCGCAATCCGCAGCCCGATCTGCCGCTGTTGCGGGTGGGCTCGTTGGACGAGGCGATGACCGCTCTGGAGGCGTTGCGCGCGGGTGGTCAGCCGACGCGTTGCTGACCGGTGTGACCGTGCCCCGACACGCTCAGGAACACCCCGTACTCTGGGTGCCTGGTCGGAGCCGATCATATCGAGCGTGCGGAGCCAACAGTGGTCATGCGTAGCAGCAGCCCCCTCCCGAGGATGAGCCGGCGCGGGCGCGTCACCATCGCGGTCCTGGTCGGGGTGTTCGTGCTCTTTACCCTGCTCGGCTGGGGTGTCCAGGCGTGGACCGACTGGTTGTGGTTCGACGAGGTCCGCTACACCGAGGTCTTCACCGGCGTCCTGCTCACCCGGTTGGTGCTCTTCCTCGCCATCGGCCTCGGCATGGCGGTGATCGTCGGTGGCAACCTGTGGCTGGCCTACCGGTTGCGCCCGCGACTGCGTCCGCACTCGGTGGAGCAGGCGACGCTGGAGCGCTACCGGATGCTGCTCAGCCCGCGTCTCGGCACCTGGATCGCGCTGACCGCCGCGGTGGTCGGGCTCTTCGCCGGTCTGTCCGCGCAGAACCGGTGGAACCAGTGGCTGCTGTTCCGCAACGGCGGTGACTTCGGCGTCAAGGACCCGGAGTTCGGTGTCGACATCGGCTTCTACGTCTTCCAGCTGCCGTTCTGGCGTTACCTGCTCGGGGTCGCCTTCACCGCCGTGGTGCTGGCCGTGATCGGCGCGCTGGCGGTGCACTACCTCTTCGGCGGGGTGCGCCTGCAGGGCGTCGGGGACCGGATGAGCAACGCGGCCCGCGCGCACCTGAGCACCCTGGTCGCGGTCTTCGTGCTGTTGAAGGCGATCGCGTACGTGTTGGACCGGCGGGCCATGCTGCTGGAGTACAACGAGGGCGCCAAGTTGTACGGCGCCGGCTACGCCGACGTCAACGCATTGCTGCCGGCGAAGGAGATCCTCGCCTACATCTCGATCGTGGTGGCCATCGCGATCCTCGTGTTCTCCAACGCCTGGATGCGGAACCTGGTCTGGCCGGGGATCTCGCTGGCGCTGCTCGGCGTGTCCGCGGTGGCCATCGGCGGCATCTACCCCTGGGCGGTGCAGACCTTCGAGGTCAAGCCGAGTGCCAAGGACAAGGAAGCGCCGTACATCCAGCGCAGCATCGACGCGACGCGCGCGGCGTTCGGGTTGGGCGCCACCGAGACGACCCCGTACGCGGCGAACAACCTCACCCCACCGGGGAACCTGGCCACCGACACCTCGGTGGTGTCGAACGTGCGGCTGCTCGACCCGCAGTTGGTCAGCGAGACGTACACCCAGCTCCAGCAGGTGCGTGGCTTCTACGACTTCGGCCCGAAGCTGGACATCGACAGGTACGGGGTGAACGGCAAGGTCTCCGACTACGTGGTCGGCGTCCGGGAGATCAACTACGGCGAGCTGACCGACCAGCAGAACACCTGGATCAACCGGCACACCGTCTACACCCACGGGTACGGGCTGGTGGCCGCCCCGGCCAACCAGGTGGTCTGCGGCGGGCAGCCGTTCTTCGTCTCCGGTTTCCTCGGCGAGAAGACCCAGGAGGCGTGCTCCTCGCAGACCGAGCAGATTCCGGCCAAGCAGCCGCGCATCTACTACGGCGAGCGGATGGCAGCCGACGACTACGCCATCGTCGGGCAGTCCGACCCGAACAAGAAGGCCGAGTTCGACCGGCCGGTCGGTGAGGGCGGCGGCGAGTCCTACACCTACACCGGTGAGGGCGGCGTGGAGATCGGCTCCTTCACCCGGCGACTGCTGTACGCCATCAAGGAGCAGGAGTCGAACTTCCTGCTCTCCGAGGCGGTGAACAAGGACTCCAAGCTGCTCTACGTGCGCAACCCGCGCGACCGGGTGGAGAAGGTCGCGCCGTTCCTCACCCTGGACGGCGACCCGTACCCGGCGGTGGTCGACGGTCGGGTGCAGTGGATCGTGGACGGCTACACCACGGCGGCCTCCTACCCGTACGCGGAGCGGGTCAACCTGCAGACCGAGACCACCGACGAGTTGACCAACCGGGGCACCTTCCAGCTGGCCCGCGAAGACGTCAACTACATGCGCAACTCGGTGAAGGCCACCGTCGACGCGTACGACGGCACCGTGAAGCTCTACGAGTACGACGACACCGACCCGGTGCTCAAGGCGTGGAACAAGGCGTTCGGCGGCGATCTGGTGGTGCCGAAGGCGGAGATCCCGGTCGAGCTGAACGAGCACCTGCGCTACCCGGCGGACATGTTCAAGGTGCAGCGCAACCTGCTCACCAAGTTCCACGTGACGAACCCGGGCGACTTCTACTCCGCCCAGGACTTCTGGCAGGTGCCCAACGTGCCGGACGCCCCGGACAGCGGTCAGAAGCAGCCCCCGTACTACCTCTTCACCCAGTTCCCCGGGCAGGAGAGCCCTCGGTTCCAGCTCACCTCGGCGGTCACCCCCAACGGCCGGCAGAACCTCGCCGCGCTGATCTCCGGGTCGTACGTCGACGGGCAGCCCCGGCTGGAGGTGCTGGAGTTGCCGGATCAGACCCGGATCTCCGGCCCGGTGCAGGTGCACCAGCAGATGACCAACAACGCGAACATCCGTCAGCAGCTCAACCTGCTCTCCAGCAACCAGGCGCAGGTGCAGTACGGCAACCTGCTCTCGTTGCCCTTCGCCGACGGGATGCTCTACGTCGAGCCGGTCTATGTGAAGAGCAACCAGCAGGACGCGTACCCGCTGTTGCAGAAGGTGCTGCTCTCGTACGGTGACGGCGGCTCCTTCGTGGCGCTCGCCGACAACATCAACGACGGCATCAAGCAACTGGTCGAGCAGGGTAAGAAGGCCGGGCAGGGCACGTCGCCGCCGCCGACGACCGGGGGCAACCCGACGACCCCGACGCCGACGCCGACGCCTTCGGGGACGGCGGCGCCAACGCCGACCCCGAGCGCCGGCACCCCACCGCCGACCGGTGACCTGGCTGCCGCCGCGGACCGGGTGCAGACCGCGATCACCGAGGTCCGGGCCGCGCAGACGTCGGGCGACTTCGAGCGGTACGGGCGTGCGCTGAAGGCCCTCGACGAGGCGCTCACCGCGTTCCAGCAGGCGCAGCAGGCCGCTGGTGCGCCGGGTGCCAGCCCGAGTGCTGGAGGCTGACCCGCCACCGCACGCAGTTCCTCCCCGAGCCCCCCGTCACTCGGACCGCATCAGGTCCGGGTGGCGGGGGCTCGGCCGTTGGCCTGATCTGTGCGGATCTGTCACGTCACCGACAGCGCTGCCCTGGGCCGCAACCTGCGACGCCGGTCCGCCGTCCTCACTGCAACGGGGTGGGGACGAGGGGGAACAGTCGTGCGGGACACGCAGAGCTTCGACGACTTCTACCGCAGCACCGCGCGGCGGACGCTGCGGTACGGCTACGCGGTCGCCGGCGACCACGGTGAGGCGCAGGACCTGGTGCAGGAGGCGTACACCCGGGCCTGGCGGCAGTGGGGGCGACTGTCGTCGCATCCGGCGCCGGAGGCGTGGCTGCGGCTCGTGGTGGCCCGGCTGGCGACCGACCGCTGGCGGCGCCTGCACCGGTGGCGGGTGGTGCTGAGTCGCACCGGACCGCCGGCGGTCGCACCCCCGCCCAGTGAGGACGGGGTGCTCCTGGTCGGAGCGCTTCGGAAGTTGCCCGCCACGCACCGGCAGGCGCTGGCCCTGCACTACCTCTTCGACATGTCCGTCGAGGAGATCGCTCGGGAGACCGACGTGCCGGTCGGCACCGTGAAGTCCTGGCTGTCCCGGGGTCGGTCCCGGCTGGCCGCGCTGCTGCCCGACCTCAGCGTCGTGGAGTTGGAGGCGAACGATGTCAGTTGAACTCTCCGACCTGTACCGGTCGCTCGGCACCGTCGCGGACGGGCACGAGCTGACCCGTCCCGAGTCGCTTCGGCGGTTCGCCGACCGGCGGGCCCGAGCCCGGATGGCCGGTTCGACGCTCGCGGTGGCGCTGCTCGTGGGTGGGGTTGCCGTCGGTGGCCGACTGGCGTACCCGGCGGACGGCTCCGCACCGCCGCCCGCCGGCACCGTTGGCCCGCCGCCGACCGGGGCGACGGCTAACTCCCGGCCGTCACCCACGCCGACTCCCTCGACACCGCCGCCGCCGTCGCAGACCACCCCGAGCGGTACGCCGTCGCAGCCGACCACCACCGGACCGGCGGCACCTCGGCCGCCCACCTCGATCCCGGACCGCGCCTTCTTCGTGCTGGCCGCTCCGAATCGGACCGGACTGGAATCCTCGCTGGAGGGTCCGGCACTGCCGACGCTGTGCGGTGCGCGCCTGCCCAGCGACTCGGCGATGATCCAACGCCGTGGTCGGTACCTGGCCTTCAAGTTGCCGGAGACGCCGACGGGGCACGTGCCGGACGGCAGTTACCGGCACACCATCACCATCTACCGGGCGGGTCGTGCCGACGACGCGTTGCGGGAGCTGCGGCAGGCGGTGCGCGGCTGCCCCGACCAGAAGCTGCCCGACGACAGCAGGACGTGGCGACAGCGGCTGCTGACCTCGGGGGCGTACGGGGACGGGTCGGTGCTGTTCGAGCTGCGGGCTCCGATGCCGGACGGCATGGGTGAGCCGGGTGCGGAGGAGGTTCGGCTGGTCCGGGCGGTCCGGGTCGGCGACGTGGTGACGGTGCTCTGGGAGCAGGGTTGGGAGCACACGGCGGCCGTTCGGTCCCAGCTCGATGCCGACAGTCGACGGGCGGTCGCGGCGATCGAGAGCTGGCTCGACTGAGAACGCCCAGGTCAGAGCTGTCCGGGTCGGCGGTATCGGAGTCGCTTTGCGGTGTCCCGGGTCGGTGCGCTACGGTTAGCGAACCGACGCGGGGTGGAGCAGCTCGGTAGCTCGCTGGGCTCATAACCCAGAGGTCGCAGGTTCAAATCCTGTCCCCGCTACGAGAGAAACGCCAGTTCGAAGCCCGTCTCCGGTTCACCGGAGGCGGGCTTTCGACATTGCGGGGTGCCGTGCCACAGCGGATGGCGACCCCACTGATCATCACCCGGAACGGGTGAGTTAGTCTTATCCAGTCGACGCGGGGTGGAGCAGCTCGGTAGCTCGCTGGGCTCATAACCCAGAGGTCGCAGGTTCAAATCCTGTCCCCGCTACCACTGAAAGTGATACACGTCCGGCCCCCACAGTGTGGGGGCCGGACGTTTTTGGTGCCGATGTCAGAGGCGAGGGTCCCGCAGGGGCCGGCACCTCGTCGGTGCCGACCCCCGGCGGGTGCTACCGCAGGCCGAAGGCCCGGGTGACGCTCTGGGTGACGCCACCACCGTTGCGCTGCTTGGCGGTGACCCGGATCGACACGAAGTCGGCCCGGTGCGGCGCGTTCAACGACGCCTGCCAGGTGCCCTTCTTCGCCCGCAGGTCCTGCCGCTGCCAGGTCACTCCGTCGTCGTAGGAGATCTCCAGCTCAACTGCCGACACGGCGTCCCGAGCCGCGGTGCTGCCCACCACCACAGGCGTGATCGAGAAGTCGGTCCGGCGCTTCGTCCGACCCGCGACGTCCACGTCCGTTCCGTAGTCCAGTTGGACCAACGGGACGGCCTTCACCTCGGTGCCGCCGCCGGAGACGAAGCTCCACTCGGTGTGCGTGGCGGTCGAGTACGGGCTGAACTCGGGCTTGCCCTTGGTCTCGACGACCAGTCGGTACGGCAGCTCCTCCGGTGACAGCTCACCCGCGCCGACCTCCGGCCAGCCGTCGAACCGGGTCAGCAGCCTGTCGCCCTGATAGAACGTGACGATCTGCGACATGCTGGCCCCGCCGCTGTGGGCGGCGCCCGCGTCGCCGAACCCCTGGATGTAGGCGCTCATACCGGTCTCACCACGGAACGGGATCTCGGTGCTGAGCAGCCGCGGCCGGGTGATGGGCCCGAACCAGCGGTCCTTCTGGACGCTGCCCGCCCGGTACGCGATGGCTTCGGTGTTGGACCGCGCCCAGTCGGCGACGTCGGCGTACTGCATCCACCTGATGCCGGGACCCGTGGAGACCCAGTCGGTGCGCGGCCCTGGCGCGACCGGCTCGAACGGGAACGACCGTGCCGCCGCGTACTCGTACGGCGGGAAGTCCATCCGGGTCTCGCTGGCCTGCTTTCCCGGTGGCGGGGAGAAGGTGAGATCGATCCGGGCGAGCTTGCGCGGGTCGGTCCTGGCGGACGGGTCCTTCGGCACCCCGCCGGTGTGGTAGTCCACCAGGTCGTACAGGTACGTCGCCCGGGGGTGGGCGACCACGACCAGCCGGACCGGGTTGCGGCCGGCGGTGATCTTCTGGATCAACGCCTCGCCCTCGTCCATGGTCACCGAGGCCACCGGGATCGGCCCGGTCGTCACGGCGTCGGAGTTGCCGTACCACTCGCTCCGGCGACCCGCGCGGTCGTTGACCACGACGAGCATCGCCGCGCCGGCGGCGTGCGCCGCTGCCGCCCGGTCCGTGGGGGTCACCGAGTCGTTGCCGCGGACCACCACGGCCTTACCGCGGGCGGAGACGCCAACGTAGTCGGCGGTGCGGCCGACGCCCGCGAAGACGGCGTCCAGGCGCGAGGTGCCGTCGGGCAGCGGCGGGGAACCGGGCTGCGCGAGCGGGCCGCTGAGGTGCCGGCCCTGGTAGCTGATCGCCAGTGGCGTCTGCGCGGCGCGGATCCGGGTGGTGAAGACGAAGCTGCCCTTGCGCACCTTGTCCCTGGTCGGCAGGGCCCACAGGCTGTCGTAGGCGGCACCCGGCCAGAACGTCTCGCGCAGGGCGCTCCAGTCGGCGGGTGTCGGCTCGCTTGAGGTAAAGGAGCGATAGACGTCGATTCTGCTGTTGACGACGGCGGTCGGCTGAGGTGTCGCCACCTTCACCTGGCGGGCCCGCGCGGCGTCGAGTTCCACGACCCGGTTGGCCGTCAGGTCGACCTCGGGAGCGGTCAGCATCGCGAGGCCGAGAGAGCGGGGCCCGTGCAGACCCTCCACGTCCGCCGCCGCGACGACGGTGTACGAGCCGGGTGTCAGACGGGCGGTGAGCTTTCCGTCCGGCACCCACATGAAGGCCGAGCCGGTCTCGGCGTTGACGACCTCGACCTCGCCGCTCATGGGCCGGCCGGCGCGGTCCTTCAGGTGGATGGTGAGGTCGTACTTCTTGGACTCGACGGCGACCCCGACGGCCGTGTGCACCTCGCCGGCGGCGAAGCGGGCGGTGACCTGGGCGGAGTACCTGCCGGGGGAGAGGCCGGCGGGGGCCACCACGACGTTGACCGTCGCGCTGGCCCGAGCGGGCACCGTGACGCGGTCGGCGGTCGTCGTGAACGTCCGCGCGGGGGCGGCGCCGTGGTCGACGGAGAGCTCCAGCGCGATCGGGCCGTCCGTGGTGTTGGTGTAGGTGATCGTCCGCGTGATCGGCTCTGGTGCGCCGCCCCAACCGACGAGTCCGGCGTCCACCGACCCGGACGCGACGACCTGGTCCTGGTGGTAGGCGGCGGCGACGTTCAACCGACCGCTACCGGCCTGGTAGGCGTCGTAGTCGGGCGTACGGACGCTGGTGCTCATCAGCGCGTCCTTGAGCTGCCGCGCACTCCAGGTCGGGTGCTTCTGCACCAGCAGGGCGGCCGCCCCGGCGACGTGCGGCGCTGCCATCGAGGTGCCACTGTCGGTGTAGTAGTAGCCCTCACCCCAGGAGATGTGCTGCGAGCGCGCCGCCAGCACGTCCACCCCGGGAGCGGTCATGTCGGGCTTGAGGGCCTCGTCGTTCATTCGGGGCCCGACGCTGGAGAAACCCGCCAGGTGGTCGGAGGTGTCCACCGCGCCGATGGTCAGCGCGGCGTCCGCGGTACCCGGCGCACCGAGGGTGTACGGGTCTGGTCCGCTGTTGCCGGCGGCCACGACGAAGAGCGCGCCCGTCTCGGCGGTCAGTTGGTTGACGGCCTGGCTCAGCGGGTCGTCCTGGGTGTGCCAGGCGCTCACGCCGAGGCTCATGTTGATCACTTTGGCGTGCTCGGCCCGTGCCGCCCACTCCATGCCCGCGATGATCCCCGAGATCGACCCGCTGCCGTACTCGTCGAGGACCTTGCCGATCACCAGGTCGGCGTCGGGGGCCACGCCCCGTTCCCTGCCGCCGGAGGCGGCGCCCGTTCCGGCGACGGTGGACGCGGTGTGGGTGCCGTGCCCGTTCCGGTCGATCACGTCCTGGCCCGCGATGAAGCTTCGGGAGGCCACCACCTGGTCGGCGAGATCCGGGTGGGTGGTGTCCACCCCGCTGTCCAGGACGGCGACCCGGACACCGCTGCCGGTGCCACCCGCGGCCCACGCCGCGGGAGCGCCGACCTGGGCGGTGGTGTCGGCCAGGGTGGCCTTCGCCTTGCCGTCGAGCCACACCTTGTCGACGCCGGCCGCGAAGGAGGGCGCGCCGGTGGCAGCGCTGCGGCCGGTCGGCGACTGTCCAGTGGTGAGGGCCGACCAGAAGTCCGCCGCCTGCGACCGGCGGGTGCGGATCGCCTCACCTCGGACGGAGGGCAGCTCCAGCGTGGTCCGCGCGCCCGGCAGCGTGGTGCCGGTCCTGAGCTTCGCCGCGCCCGTCGTGCGGGTGACGATCAGGGGAAGGTCGCTGGTCCGCGCGTCGTCGTAGCCCTGGGCGATGAGCTGGGTGACGTCGAACAGTTGCTTGTCGAGTCGACCGGTGGCGAGGTACGGCAACGCCTCGTCCGGGTACACGTAGGTGTCCCGGCCCTCGGTGGAGACGCGTACGGAGCCGGTGGCGCCCGGGGCGCGCTTGACGTCCACCGATGCGGTTGCGCCGTGGACGCCCGGCGTCACCGTCACCTGGTCGCCGGTGATCAGCGTGACCGTGACGGGGGTGCGGTCCGCGTCGCCGCTCTGAGCCGGTCTCGTCGTCGGCGGCGGCGGGGGTGGCGGGGCGCCGTGCGCCGCCGTGGGGGTGAGGAGAGCGGCGACGACTGTGACGCCGACCGCTGCCGCCGCAGATCTTCGGGTGCGAGAGATCCGCGCACTGCCTAAAGAGGTGAGCATGAGGCGAATCCGATCACCTCGAGAGATTCATGTAAAGATCATCATCTTTGCCGGGACGTTGCGAGCGCGTTGCGCGCCGGCCGGGAGCTTCCGAACCATCCGGTCCCGTGATTCGGCGTGGACCGACGTGCCGAGGTTGCGCCCTTCGGCGAGGATGGGCACATGTCTTCATTCGGTAAGTGGTGGGGCCGCCTGAGCGCGGTCTTCGGTGCGGTCGTACTGGCGGTCTTCGTGCCGGTCGCAGCCTGGGCGTCCACGGCCACCGGCGAGATCGTGGTGGAGGCCGCCAGGCGGCGAGGCCGCAGCGGCTTCGGGGTGCTCCCGCTGCTCTGCTGCCTGGTCGTGGTCGCGATCGTCGTGTTCCTGGTGTTGCGTCTGATGCGCAACCGCCGGGGTGGCCCGCCGCGCTGACCAGGCCCGGAGACGCCGGAGGGTCACCAGCGGCCGGTTCCGGACTGGCCGCCGGTGCTCACCGCCGCCAGGGCCGCGATGGCCTGGGACAGGAAACGCGCGGTGGCCTCGCGGGTGCCGTCACGCTTGACGCGGATCCGCTCGGCGGCGGCGACCAGCAGGGTGCGCACCTTGGCGTGCCCCTGGGGTGGCGGCGCTGGCGCCGGCCCGAGCAGGTCGGCGATGCTGGCACCGAACTCGGCGGCACGTCGCTGGGCCGGGTCGGTGATGCTGCCCTCGGCGTAGCGGCGGACCTGGGCACTGGC
Organism: Micromonospora sp. NPDC047756; assembly: GCF_055587245.1. Classification (NCBI taxonomy): domain Bacteria; kingdom Bacillati; phylum Actinomycetota; class Actinomycetes; order Micromonosporales; family Micromonosporaceae; genus Micromonospora; species Micromonospora sp. NPDC047756. The sequence goes on along the minus strand of NZ_JBVJGQ010000009.1, from coordinate 348,773 downwards.
GTTCAGCCCACGTTCGTGGCCGAGAACGGCGCCGACCTCACCATTGGTGGTCAGAAAGTTGATCACGTCGGCGACCGTGTCCGGGTGGCGGGTGCCCCGGAACCCCGCCCAGTACATCGACGCCCGCGCCCACTGAGCCCCCGGTGGGCCGGGGAAACCGACGATGCCCAACTCGGACTCGGTGAGTCGTTGCAGCTCCGGTAGCTGGTGCGACCAGGCGAAGGACGCCGCCGTCACCCCACTGACCACCAGTTGCCGGGCCGGCTCGCCGCTGTCGGCCTGCTCGACCAGGGCCGCGCTCGGCGTGGCCCGGTCCCGCCGGGCCCGCTGCCACAACTCGAACCACGCGATCAGCTCGTCCGCGCCGAAGCCGAGCTGGTTGCCCCGGTAGAACTCGCCGCCCTGCGACCGCAACCAGAGCCAGAGCGCCCGGTAGTCGCCCGACCCGTCCATGGTGCCGGCCACCCGGCGGTCGCTGGCCTCGGTGACCTGCGTGGCCCAGGAGATGTAGTCGGGCCAGGTCATCCCGGCGCGGGGCTCCGGCATCTCCAGCTCCCGCAGCAGGTCCCGGTTGAACACCACCGCAGCGTGGGTCTGCCCGGCGGCCACCGCCATCGTCCGCCCCTCCACCGTGCCGTAGCGGATCAGACCCTCCGGCAGGCCCCGAAGATCCAGGCGGTGGTCGGTGAGGTCGAGAATGACCTGACGGTGGGTGTACTCGGTCAGCATGGCGTCGTCGATCTGGATCAGGTCCGGCACGTTCCCGCCGCCCGCCTGGGTGGCCAGCCGGTCGTAGTAACCGTCCGCGCCCTGCCAGGTGACCCGGAAGGTGACCCGGGGGTTGCGGTCCGAGTAGAGCCGCAGTGCCTTCTCGGTCAGCTCGGCCCGCTTGGTGCCACCCCACCAGAAGACCGACAGCTCGACGGGCCCGTCCTGGGTCGAGGTGGCCGCGTCGTCGCTGCACCCGGCCAGCCCGCCGGAGGCGAGCAGAGGTACGCCGAGCAGCGCGCTGAGCAGTCGGCGCCGGCCCGGGTCGGCGCCGAGGCGGTCGAGCGAGGGGCGAACAACGGGCACGGGGCTCTCCTGGACCTACGGGGGTGGCGGTCGGACCATTCACGCAGGCAGCACACGAAGGTGTCAACGTCCGTCCGGTCACCCTCGGCCGGGTGGTCGAATCAGGCCCCCGCGATCTCGCATGGTGTACTAGGGCGCGTGGAACTTCTGCACTCGGGCAAGGTCCGGGACGTCTACGCCGACGGCGACGACCTGATCCTGGTGGCCTCGGATCGCATCTCGATCTACGACGTGGCGCTGCCGACGCCGATCCCGGACAAGGGCCGTCTGCTCACCGCGCTCTCGCTCTGGTGGTTCGAGCAGCTCGCCGACCTGGTGCCGAACCACGTCATCTCGGCCACCGACGTGCCCGCCGAGTTCGCCGGGCGGGCCATCCGCTGCCAGCGGCTGGACATGCTCCCGGTCGAGTGCGTCGCCCGCGGTTACCTGACCGGCGGCGGCCTACGGGAGTACGAGAAGACCGGCGCGGTCTCCGGCGTGGAGCTGCCGCGAGGGCTCGGCGAGGCGTCGATCCTGCCCGAACCGATCTTCACGCCGTCGAGCAAGGCCCCGGCCGGCGAGCACGACGAGCCCATCACGTACGACGATGTGGTGGACAAGGTGGGTCAGGCCACCGCCGAGCGGCTCCGGCAGATCACCATCGACATCTACCGGCGCGGTGCCGAGCTGGCCGCCGACCGGGGCATCCTGGTCGCCGACACCAAGATCGAGCTGGGTTGGGCGCCGGACGGCACCCTGGTCCTCGCCGACGAACTGCTCACCTCCGACTCGTCGCGGTTCTGGCCGGCCGAGTCGTACCAGCCGGGCCGGGTGCAGTTCTCCTACGACAAGCAGTACGTGCGGGACTGGGCCACCGGCAGCGGCTGGAACAAGCAGGCCCCCGCCCCGGACATGCCGGACGAGGTGGTCGAGGCGACCCGCGCCCGCTACATCGACGTCTACGAGAAGCTCACCGGCAACCGCTGGAACTGACCGGGACACCGCGCTTTCACCGCTCCTGCTGGACCTGACCGACGTCACCGTCGAGGATGGACCCATCACTCTTCGTGGAGTCTGGGGCGGTCGGATGAACGGCGACATGTGGATCAGGGCGCTCAAGGCGGCCCGGGCGGGTGCGGGCGTCTCGCAGGAGGCCCTGGCGGAGCTGATCAGGTGGAGTCCGTCCACCATCGCGGCGATCGAGACCGGGCGGCGCCGGCCCACCCCGCAGTTCGCCGAGGCGGCAGACGCGGCGCTGGACACCGGCGGGCTGTTGGCCGAGTTGCTGGCGGTGGCGGCCCGGCAGCAGTCGCCGGCCTGGTTCGCGCCGTGGCCGGCGATCGAGGCCGAGGCGGTCGCCCTCCGCACCGTTCAACCGTCGCTGGTGCCGGGCCTGCTCCAGACCGAGGCGTACGCGCACGCGGTGCTCAGCGCTCAGGGCACCCACACGCCGGAGCAGGCCGACCTGCTGGTCGCTGGCCGGCTGGCCCGCCAGGAGCTGCTGACCGGCCCGGCCCCGAAGCGGTTCACCGCGATCGTGGACGAGGCCGCGCTGCGCCGCGTGGTCGGCGACCGGGCCGTCCAGCTCGCCCAGTTGGAACGGCTGGCCGAGCTGGCCGCCCTGCCCCACGTCCGGCTCTACGTGATCCCCGCCAGCGTGGGCGCACACGCCGGGCTGGCCGGCGGCTTCGTGCTGGCCGCGCTGCCCGACGGCGACGAGGTGGCCTACATCGACGGGGTCTTCGGTCAGATCGTCGACCGGACCGACACCGTTGATACCATCAGGACGATGTGGGACACGCTGCTGGGCGAGGCCCTGCCGGCGAGCGTGTCCGTCGAGCTGATCGGAAAGCTGGTGAACGAGCTGTGAACTCCGCCCCCACCCCTCGGTGGCGCGTGTCGACCCGGAGCGGCAACGGCGGCGACACCTGCGTCGAGGTGGCCGACAACCTGCCGGACCAGGTGCTGGTCCGGGACTCCACCGACCGCACCGGCACCGTCCTCACCTTCGCGCCGTCGGCCTGGCGCACGTTCGTGGCACAGGTCCGCACCGGCCGCTGAGGTCACTCCACCCAGTCGAGGGTGCGCTGCACCGCCTTACGCCACTGGCGCAGCTCCTGCTCGCGTAGCTCCGGGGCCATGGCCGGCTCCCACTGCGCGTCCGAGCGCCACTGCGCCCGCAGGGTGGCCAGATCCGGCCAGAAGCCGACCGCCAGACCGGCCGCGTACGCGGCACCCAGGCAGGTGGTCTCGGTGATCCGGGAACGGACCACCGGCACGTCGAGCACATCGGCGAGGAACTGCATGAGCAGACCGTTCGCGGTCATCCCGCCGTCCACCCGGAGACGACGCAGCGCCACGTCCGAGTCGGCGTTCATCGCGTCGACCACCTCGCGGGTCTGCCACGCCGACGCCTCCAGCGCCGCACGCGCCAGGTGTCCCTTGGTGATGTAACCGGTCAGTCCGGCGATCACCCCCCGGGCGTCCGGACGCCAGTGCGGGGCGAACAGTCCCGAGAACGCCGGCACCACGTAACACCCGCCGTTGTCGTCCACGGTGCGGGCCAACTCCTCCACCTCGGCGGCCGTGGAGATCAACCCGAGGTTGTCCCGCAGCCACTGCACCAGCGAACCGGTGACCGCGATGGCGCCTTCGAGGGCGTACGCCGGTGGTTGGTCCTTGATCCGGTAGGCGACGGTGGTGAGCAGACCGTGCGTCGACGGGACCGGGCTGGCGCCGGTGTTGAGCAGCAGGAAGCTGCCGGTGCCGTAGGTGCACTTCGCCTCACCCGGCTGGAAGCAGGTCTGCCCGAACAGGGCGGCCTGCTGGTCGCCCAGCGCGCTGGCCACCGGCACCCCAGCGAGCACCCCGCCCGCCGTGCCGTACACCTCGGCGGAGCAGCGGATCTCCGGCAGCATCGCCGCCGGAACACCCATCGCGTCCAGCAGCTCCGGGGCCCACTCGAGGGTCGTGAGGTCCATCAGCATGGTCCGGCTGGCGTTCGTCACGTCGGTGACGTGCTCGCCGGTCAGCTTCCAGATCAGCCAGCTGTCCATGGTGCCGAAGAGCACCTCGCCGCGGTCGGCGCGTTCACGCAGGCCGTCGACCTCGTCGAGCAGCCAACGCAGCTTCGGCCCGGCGAAGTAGGTGGCCAGCGGCAGGCCCGTGCGGGCCCGGAACCGCTCCTCGCCGTACGCCGACGCAAGCTCGCGCAGCAGCGGCCCGGTCCGGGTGTCCTGCCAGACGATGGCGTTGGCCACCGGGCGACCGGTGGCCCGGTCCCACACGACGGTGGTCTCCCGCTGGTTGGTGATGCCGACAGCGGCCAGCCCGGACGCGTCGATGCCCGCGGTCCCCAGCGCCTCGGCGACCACCTGCTCGACGTTGTCCCAGATCTCCTCGGCGTCGTGCTCCACCCACCCCGGTCGGGGGAAGATCTGCCGGTGCTCGCGCTGGGCCACGGCGACGACGTCCCCGGCCCGGTCGAAGACGATGCACCGCGAGGAGGTGGTGCCCTGATCGATGGCGGCGACGTACTGGGGGGTCACCGCAGCACCGTACCCGGACGGCGGCGCGGCGCGACAGGCGTCACGGCGGGTTCCGGCCTGCTGCCATCGTCGGCCGTGGGCTTCCCCTACGATGTGCGAACGTGCGCGACATCGCCGTTTTCAGTGGAACCGCCCATCCCGACCTGGCTGCCGAGATCTGCGCCCACCTGGGGGTGCCGTTGCACCCGGTACGGGTCTCCCGGTTCGCGAACGACTGTCTGGAAGTCCAGTTGCAGGCCAACTGCCGGGAGCGGGACGTCTTCCTGATCCAGCCGCTGGTGCCGCCGGTGCAGGAGCACCTGGTCGAGTTGCTACTGATGATCGACGCCGCCCGGGGTGCCTCCGCCGGTCGGATCACCGTGGTGCTGCCGCACTACGCGTACGCCCGGTCGGACAAGAAGGACGCCCCACGGATCTCGATCGGCGCGCGGCTCGTCGCCGACCTGCTCACCTCGGCCGGGGCGGACCGGGTGCTCGCGATGACCCTGCACTCGCCGCAGGTGCACGGCTTCTTCAGCGTCCCGGTGGATCACCTGCACGCGCTTCGGGAGCTCGCCACCCACTTCCAGCGTTACGACCTCAGCAACACCGTGGTGGTCTCGCCCGACCTGGGCAACGCCAAGGAGGCCGCGGCCTTCGCCAGGCTGCTCGGCACTCCGGTCGCGGCCGGGGCGAAGCAGCGGTTCAGCGACGACCTGGTCAAGATCAGCGCGGTGATCGGCGACGTGACCGACCGGGATGTCATCGTGCTGGACGACGAGATCGCCAAGGGCAGCACGGTGGTCGAGCTGATGGAGCATCTGCGCGGCCTGAAGGTCCGGTCGATCCGGCTCGCCTGCACGCACGGCCTCTTCTCCGACGACGCGTTGCAGCGGCTCAGCGACCAGGACGGCGTCCTGGAGATCGTCTGTACCAACACGGTTCCCATCCCGGCCGCCAAGCGGGTCCCCAAGCTGCAGGTCCTGTCAGTGGCCCCCGCCCTGGCCGAGGCGACGCGCCGAATCCACAACGGCGAATCCGTCTCCGCACTCTTCGCCTGACCCCGCCCCGCACCCCGGCACCGCTGGGACTTGCGCCCTACCCCGCGCTCAAGCGCCGCGCCGTGCCCCGCGTGCCGTGCCCCGCGTGCCGTGCCCCGCGTGCCGTGCGCCGTGCGCCGCACCTGTCTGCGTCGATCTTGCAGTTTCGGTTGTCGAAAAACGTGGAATGCCGCTTATGTTGGGACAGTAAGTGCAAGATCGCGGGCAGGTGCGGTGGATCATGGAGTTGTGGTGCCGGGCTTGGCATAATTCGGGGACTTTGTCCCCCACCACAACTCCATGATCGACGGGCTGGGCTGGGGCTGGGCTGGGCTGGGCCGAGGCGGGCTGGGCCGGGCCGAGGCGGGCTGGGCCGGGCCGGGCCGAGGCGGGCTGGGCCGAGCCGAGCCGAGCTGAGGCGGGCCGGATCGGGGCGGGATGGGATCAGGCCGACCCGGGGCGGGCCGGGTCGAGGCGGGCCTGGCCGGGTCTGAGACGGGCGGGCGAGGCCGGCCGGGGTGGGGCGGTTAGTGCGGGGTGGGGCTTTGGTTGGTCAGGCCGGTGGTTATGCGGACGGTGGTGCCGGCGGTGCCGGTGACCACTTCCATCGCGTCGGTCAGCTCGCGGGCCAGCCAGAGGCCCCAGCCGCCGGCGGTGTCCGGGGCGGGCCGACTGCGGTCTCCCAGCCGTTGCGGGCTGATCCCGTGCCCGTGATCGGCGACCTCGCAGACCAGCACACCCGACTCGTGCCAGAGTCGCAGCCAGCCGCGCCCACCGCCGTGCCGCACCGCGTTGGTGATCAATTCGTTGATCGCGAGCACGAAGTCGTCCAGCCGTTGGCCGCTCAGGCCGGAGGCATGCGCGCAGGAGGTGACCGAGTGTCGAATCTCGGTCACCTGGGCCTGGTCAAAGGCTTCGGCGATCAGGAGGGCAGGTTCGATGGGCACAACCGTACGCGGTGCGTGCGGATCTGCGTTTGTCATGGGCCCGTCCCGGCGGCGCATCTCGGATAATTCGCGGCTTTTCCACCGTACGTCAGGGTTTCCTGAACCGCACTCGCTGCTGGCCGTGCGCCGGACCGGTTGTGGCATCCTGACCGCCATGCCGTCGCCGCCGGGTGGGTTCGAGGTGCCGCTGTGGCGTGCGCTCGCCGTGTTCAGGCTGGCCTCCCTGGCGTACGTCTGCGCGCTTGCGGTGCGCGACGCCGACCGGTACGCCCACCCGTACGCCGTCGGTGCTCTGATTCTTCTGATGGTCGCCTGGACCGGCGCGACAGCGGTCGGGTACGCCCGGCCGGCGTGGCGGCGCTGGCCGCTGCTGCTGGCCGACCTCGGGGTGGTGATGGCCATCGTGCTGGCCACCCCGTGGGTGGTCGGCCGGACGGCGCTCGCCCACGGCGTACCCACCCTGGGGGTGGCCTGGATGGCCGGCCCGGTGCTGGCCTGGGCCGTCTCCGGTGGCCGGCGGCGGGGCACTGTCGCCGCGCTGCTGGTCGCCGGCGCGGACCTGGCCACCCGGGAGCGGATCGGTCAGTCCTCGTTCACCGGGGTGATCCTGATGCTGCTGGCCGGGGTGGTGGTCGGGCACGTGGCCCGGCTCGCGGTGCGGGCCGAGGAGCGGTTGCAGCGGGCGGTGGAGTTGGAGGCCGCCACCCGGGAGCGGGAGCGGCTGGCCCGCGACATTCACGACTCGGTGCTCCAGGTGCTGGCGCTGGTGCAGCGGCGCGGCGCCGACCTGCCCGGCGAGGCCGGTGAGCTGGCCCGGCTGGCCGGCGAGCAGGAGGTTGCCCTGCGGGCGCTGATCGCCGGCGCCGGTCCGGCCACCGAGAGCCTCCCGGACGGCGGCGGGAGCCTGCCGGACGGCGGCGAGGCGGTGGACCTGCGGACCCTGCTCGGCCGGTACGCCTCGGCGGCGGTGGCGCTCTCCGCTCCGGCCACCCCGGTGCCGCTGCCCCGACGGGTGGCCGCGGAATTGGCCGCGGCGACCGGGGCGGCGTTGGACAACGTGGGGCGGCACGCCGGTGGGCGGGCCTGGGTGCTGATCGAGGATGAGGGGGCGACGGTGACCGTGTCGATCCGCGACGAGGGGCCGGGTATTCCGGACGGCCGGCTGGACGAGGCGGCCGCCCAGGGTCGGCTCGGCGTGACCCAGTCGATCCGGGGACGGGTGACCGACGTGGGCGGCACCGTGCGGATCGTGTCCGCCCCGGAGGCGGGCACCGAGATCGAGCTGAGCGTGCCGAGGTGACAGCGGCGAACCCGGTCCGGGTGATGGTGGTGGACGACCATCCGATGTGGCGGGAGGGCGTGGCCCGCGACCTGACCGAGGCCGGTTTCCTGGTGGTGGCGACCAGCGGCGAGGGGCGACAGGCCATCCGGGTGGCCGCCGCCGCCCGGCCCGACGTCGTCGTCCTCGACCTGCAACTGCCCGACATCTCCGGCGTCGAGGTGATCCTGGGGTTGCGCGCGGCGCTGCCCGCGGTACGGGTGCTGATGCTCAGCGCCAGCGGCGAGCAGCAGAGCGTGCTGGACGCGGTCAAGGCCGGGGCCACCGGTTACCTGGTGAAGTCGACTGCGCCCGCCGAGTTCCTGGAGGCGGTGCACCGCACCGCCGTCGGCGACGCGGTCTTCACTCCCGGACTGGCCGGGCTGGTCCTCGGCGAGTACCGCCGGCTGGCCGCCGGACCGGGGCGGGGGACCGGCCCGGCCGGCGCTGCCGAACCCGCGACGCCCCAGCTCACCGAGCGGGAGACGGAGGTGCTGCGGCTGGTGGCGAAGGGGATGTCGTACAAGCAGATCGCCCAGCGCCTCGGCCTGTCGCACCGCACGGTGCAGAACCACGTGCAGAACACCCTGGGGAAGCTGCAACTGCACAACCGGGTCGAGCTGACCCGGTACGCCATCGAACGCGGTCTGGACGACTGAGCGGACGTCAGACCGAGCGCGGCGGCTCCGTCTCGTGGATGGCCAGCTCCTCGGCGGTGGCTCCGCCGCCGGCCGATCCGGCGTCGTACGCCACCGAGTCGGTCTCCTGGTCGGTGTGCGCCCCCTCGTCGGGTTCCACCAGCCGACCCACTGTGGCGTCGGCAACGGTGCCGAGCTGACCGTGGTCGTAGAGGGAGACCGGTGAGTTCGGGTCCGAGGTGGGCCCGGGATCCATCACGTCGGCGTCGAGCTGAGCCTCCGCCGCGGCTTCCAGGTTGTCCGCCTCGAAGGCGATCTTCGGGTCGATGGTGCCGGCCAGCGGATCGTCCGCCGGGCGCTCGTAGACCTCACGGTCGAGCTTGTAGTCCAACGACTCACCGTCGAGCTGCTCCTCGGCGGTCGTGCCGAACCGGTCCACCGCCACCGGCGTCCGGTCGCCGGGCAGTTGGGCCGGGTCCGGGCCGTCCGCCTCGCGCCCGGTGAGGACGTCGTCGTTGGCGGTCGAGTCGTCATCGGCGGTGTCGGGCAGCCCTTGCGCCTCGGTGTCGGACACGGGGGTCGGGAACTCGTTGTCGCGCATGTCTGATCACTACCCGCTGCCCTGCCGCCGTAACCGGGCGGCAGTCGACGGTACGGCGCCGAATCGGGCGCCGACGGCGAAAGCCCCGTCAGGCGGCCTCGTCGTCGGGGTGCAGCACACACCAGACGACCTTGCCGTCCGGTACGGCAGTGCTGCCCCAGCGGCGGGTCACCGTGTCGATCAGCAGCAGTCCCCGGCCGCCGGCCCGGTCCGGTGGTGACAACCCGGCGAACGTCGGCTGACGCGGGGAGTAATCGCGCACCGCCAGGTGCAGGGTGGTCTCCCGGGGGGCCAGCCGCACCGTCATCGGGGTCCGGGCGTGCGCCACCACGTTGTTGACCATCTCGGTGATCGCGATGCACGCCGGGTCGGCGAGCGTCGGTATACCCCAGCGCTCGCAACCGGCGGTGACCAGCTCGCGAGCCTGCCGGGCGGCGCCCACCGCCGGAGCCAGCTCGGCGGTGAGGACCGCCGCCAGCGGCGTCGCCGCCACAGCGGCCAGCGCCCCGTCGAGCGTGGGCCAGGCCGGCACCCCGGCGAGCGCGGCGTCCGGCTGGGCGGGCCGGTCGACCGCCGGGTCACACAGCAGCAGGTCAGCGGCGGGCCAGTCGGCGACCTCCCGGCGTACGTCGGCGAAGACGCCGCGCCCGGCCGGGTCGACGACCCGCAGACCGGTCACGTCGGCCACCACCGGGCCGGGCCGGTCCGCCAGGCGGGCGAGCAGCGCGTCGCGTACCGCCTCGGTGCCGGCGGCATCGAGCACACCGGTCAGCCGGACCACCGCTGACGACTCGACGATTTCCACCAGACAGCGCGACATGATCGCCTGATTGTGCGCGTTGGTGACGGCCAGCGCATTCGGGCGCTCGACATCGGCCATCAGCGGCCCGACCGGGAGCGGCGGTTGATGGCCGCCAGGGTGCCGACAGCCGTGCCGGCGGCGGCCAGGCCGAACGCGGCGGTCATCCGCGCCAACTGTCGCCGCCGACCGTGCCAGCCACCGTCCTCGCGCGCCTGAGCATCGGGTTGGAACACGTTGCCGCTGCTGTCCGGTCGGGCCCCCGGGCCGAACTGGGTGCGGTGGGCGTACCAGCCGAGGGTGCGCTCGACCAGCGCGGGCGCCAGCCGCCACTGCAGGCCGATCAGCCGGGCCGCGCCGCCGGCGTACGCCTCGCGGCGAGGCCGGCGCAGCAGCCGGACGATGGTCTCGGCCACCACCTCCGGCGGGTAGATCGGAGGAGGTGGCACCAGCTCCCGGCCGCTGTGGTTGCCGGTGTGCCGGAAGAACGGGGTGTCGATCGTGGCCGGCAGCACGGTGCAGACGGAGATGTGACCGCGGCCGGTGACCCGCAGCTCCTGTCGGACGGTGTCGGCCAGCCCCCGGATGCCGTGCTTGGTGGCGTTGTACGCCGACTGGTACGGCATTGCCACCTCGGCCAGCACGGAGGCGTTGTTGACCAGCACGCCGCCACCCGCCGCACCCAGGTAGGGCAGGGCCGCCTTGATGCCGTGCACCGTCCCGAGCAGGTTCACCTCCAGCACCCGGCGGAACTCGGCGACCGGGATCTCGTCGAACAGCCCCACCGCGCTGACCGCGGCGTTGTTCACCCAGGCGTCGATCCGGCCGAACTCGGCCGCCGCCTGGTCGGCCAGCCGCCGCACCGACTCCAACTCGGTGACGTCGGTCGGTACGACCAGCGCCCGACCGCCCAACGCCTGGCAGCGCTGCGCGACGTGCAGCAGGGCCGGCTCGCTGCGGGCGGCCAGCACGACGGCGGCACCACGGCGGGCCAGCGCGTACGCGGTCGCCGTGCCGATCCCGCTGGACGCACCGGTGATCACCACTGTCGAATCGTCGAGACTGCGGGTCAGCGGCATTTCTGAGCGGTACCCCCGGCCGGGCCTGGTCACACCGGCGACGGCTTGTCGATCATCGTCGAAGCGTGCTGTCGCGTGTCGCGTGTGCTTGTCGTGGCGCAAGTGTCGGTGGCACTCGCGGGGACTCTTCCTGATCTGCCAGGTTTCGGCTCAGCGTCGCGGGGTTAATGGGACGCTCTGACCGGGAGGACCACCGCCGAGGAAAGATCGCAGGGAGGTGACCCATGCGCGTCGGCCTCGTCTGCGCGCACGCCAGTTCCTACCGCCACGCCGACGGCCCGCCGGTAGGCACCCGACAGCACACCGCGAGGGTCGCCGCCGAGCTGGCCGAGCGAGGCCATGACGTTCGGCTCTACGTGCGCCGGGACAACCCGGCGCTGCCGGCGACGATGACCGTCGACGGTTACCAGGTGCACCAGGTGCCCGCCGGCCCGCCCACCCCACTGCCCACCGTCGAGCTGATCCCGTACGTGACGGAGGTCGGCCGGTGGCTGGCCGACGAGTGGTCGGGTTCCTGGCGGCCCGAGGTGGTGCACGGGCACTACTGGGTCGGTGGCCTGGCCGCCGCGCACGCCGTCCGGGAGACCGACATCCCGGTGGTGCAGACGTTCCACTCGCTCGGCATCGAGCAGCTGCGTCATCTGGGTGGTCACTACGACGGGCCGGGCCAGCGGATCACGCTGGAGCGCGCGCTGACCCGGGCCGTCGACATCGCCGTGGCCCAGTCCAACGACGAGGTCGACGAGCTGACCCGGATGGGTCTGCAACGCAGCTCGGTCGCGTTGGTGCCGGCCGGCGTCGACATCGACCTGTTCCATCCCGACGGCGAGGCGGCACCGCGCGAACAGCGGTCCCGGATCCTCTCGGTGGGCTCGCTGGCCGCCGGGCACGGCCAGGAGGACCTGATCCGGGCGATGCGGCTGGTCGGTGACGCCGAGCTGGTGATCGCCGGCGGGCCGCCGGCCGACCAGTTGGTCAACCACGCCGAGGCGCGACGGCTGCGCGAGTTGGCCGAACAGCTCGGCGTCGTCGACCAGGTACGGCTCGTCGGGGCGGTGCCGCACGACCAGATGGCCACCTGGTACCGGTCGGCGGACGTGGTCGCCTGCACGCCGCACTACTCCTCGGCCGGACGGGTCTCGCTGGAGGCGATGGCCTGCGGTGTGCCGGTGATCGGCTACGCGATGGGCGGCCTGGCGGACGCCGTCGTCGACGAGGTCACCGGCCGCCTGGTGCCCCCCGGTGACGTGCGGGCGCTCGGAGTGTCGCTGCGCCGGCTGCTGGCCGACAACGCCGGTCGGTTCGCGTACGGGCACGCCGCGGTGGACCGGGTGCGCAGCAGCTACACCTGGGAACGGACCGCCGGTGCGCTGGAGCGCCTCTACGAACGGGTGGTGAGCCGCCGCAAGCCCGTCGAGGCGTGAGTCGGCGGTGCCGCGGCACCTCGACCATGGTGTGGTGCCGGACGGTCAGCCCGGCTGGCCGGCACCGACCATGGCGGGGTCCCGACGGCGGGTCACCGACCGGTGCTGCTGCGGTTCGGCGTACCGGGTCAGGCCGATCACCGCGGCCAGGGTCACCAGGAAGCCGACCGCGGCCAGCCACTCCCGGCCCGGCCAGATCTTGTCGTTGAGCAGCAGCAGGCCGACGATCGCGGCCGGCACCGCGCCGGCGGCGTCCATCGCGGCGACCGCGGCGGTCGTCGAACCGCGCTGCATGGCCAGACCGAGCAGCAGTTGACCCACGATCGAGTGGGCGATCAGCAGGTAGAACAGCGGGTCGGCGAGGAACGCCTCGGCGGACGGCGCGGATGCCAGTGGCCGGGCGGCGACAGCGGCCGAGCTGAACGCCAGCCCGGCCAGTGAGCCGAGGGCCACCGAACCCGGCGCCCCGTGCAGCCGGACGGCGAAGAAGCCGAGCACCGCGATCACGCCCAGCGCCACCAGCAGGGCGATCGAGCCGGCGGTGCCGAGCTGCTTCGACGGCGCCGGTCGGGCGGACAGCACCAGCGCGGTGATCCCCGCGAAGAGCAGCGCCAGCAGCACCACCTCCGCCGCCGGCAGCCGCCACTTCAACACCAGCACCCCGAGGATGGCGGTCACCCCGAGCCCGGCGGCCACGCTGGCCTGCACGAGGAACAGCGGCAGGTCCCGCCGGGCCAAAAAGGCGAGCACGAAACCGGCGATCTGACAGCCGAGACCGACCAGGTACGTCCGGTGCCCGGCGAGGCGCAGCAGCAGGCCCGGATCGAAGGTGTGGTGGACGGTGGTGCGGGCCGCCGCCACCGACTGGAGCAGGTTGGCGAAGCCGTAGGCGACGATCATCGCCGCGAGGAAACACCAACCGGAGGAGACCACCTGGCGAGGATAGAGGTTGCCGGGGGTCAGCGCTCGGTTGGTCGGTTGAGCCGCACGAGGATGTCGGCGTGCAGCACACCGTTGGTGGCGACCACGCTGCTGTCGGTGCCCGGAGCGCCGGCGGGAGCCGGTTGTCCGCCCAGATCCGTGACGGTGCCACCCGCCTCCGTGACGATCGGCACCAACGCCGCCACGTCCCACACCGACAACTCCGGCTCGACCATCACGTCCAGTGCCCCCTCGGCCAACAGCATGTAGCCGTAGAAGTCGCCGTACGCCCGGCTGCGCCAGCTGTCCCGCATCAGGTCGAGCACCGCGTCGAGCCGCCCGGTCTCCTCCCACCCGTTCAGCGACGAGTAGCAGAAGCTGGCATCCGCCACCCCGCGCACCGCGGACACGCCGATCCGCTCACCGGCCGTGGGACCCGGCCCGGCGTACGCGCCCGCGCCCGCGCTGGCCCACCAGCGTCGTCCGAGCGCCGGTGCGGACACCACGCCGACCGCCGGCCGGTCGCCGTCGTAGAGCGCGATCAGGGTGGCCCAGATCGGCACGCCACGGACGAAGTTCTTGGTGCCGTCGATCGGGTCGATGATCCACCGGCGGCCGTTCGGGTCGGCGGACGGCTGCGCGCCGAACTCCTCACCGAGCAGCCCGTCGGCCGGTCGTCGCTCGGCCAACAGGGCGCGGATCTCCCGCTCCACCGCGGTGTCCGCGTCCGAGACCGGGGTCAGGTCGGGCTTCGCCTCGACGCGCAGGTCGAGCGCGCGGAACCGGGCCGTGGCGATGGCGTCGGCCCGGTCGGCGAGCAGGTGGGCGAGGGCGAGGTCGTCGGCGTACCCGGTCATGCCGGCAACCTAGCCCACGCTCGTCGGGTCACTCGTCCGGGCCGCGCCGGTCACCCTCGCCGGGGCCGCGCTGGTCGCTGTCGCCGCGCGAGTCACCCTCGCCGGCCCGGGAGGCCAGCAACCGACGGTACGAGGCCAACCGGCGCGGGTCGGCCTTGCCGGCGGCCACCCAGGCGTCCAGCCCGCACTCGGCCTCGTCGGCCGTGTGGGGACAGTTCGGTGGGCAGTCGACGGTGCCCTCGACCAGGTCCGGAAAGCCGTGCAGCAGGCTGTCGGCCGACACGTGCGCCAACCCGAAGCTGCGGATCCCGGGGGTGTCGATGATCCAACCCGGGTCGGTGTCGACCCCGGGCACCGGTGGCAGCCGCAGCGCCACCGCGCTGGTCGAGGTGTGCCGGCCCCGGCCGATCGCGCTGACCACGCCGACCGCGCGCAGCGCGTCCGGAACGAGGCGGTTGACCAGCGTCGACTTGCCCACGCCGGAGTGCCCGACCAGCACCGACACCTTGCCGCTGAGCAGCGCGCGGAGCGCGTCGAGGTCGGAGTCGGGGCGGTTGAGCACGTACGGCAGCTCCAGCTCGGTGTAGTAGCCGAGCACCTCCTCCGGCCCGGCCAGGTCGGCCTTGGTGAGGCAGAGCAACGGCTCGACGTCCGCGTCGTACGCGGCCACCAGGCAGCGGTCGATGAACCCGGTGCGCGGCGGTGGGTCGGCCAAGGCGCTCACGATCACCAACTGGTCCGCGTTGGCCACCACGACCCGTTCCAGCCGACCCTCGGCGGTGCTCTCGTCGTCGTCGGCGGTGCGGCGCAGCACCGAGCGGCGTTCGGCGATCCGGACGATGCGGGCGAGCGCGCCCTCCGCCCCGGAGGTGTCGCCGACCAGACTGACCCGGTCACCGACGACCACCGACTTGCGGCCCAACTCGCGGGCCCGCATGGCGGTGACAGTGGGCAGCTCGGCGCCGACCACGCCGCGTTCGGCCCCGGAGAGCACGCAGGTGTAGCGCCCCCGGTCGACGGCGATGACGAACCCGTCGACCGCGTCGGCGTGCTGCGGGCGGGTGCGCGTACGTGGGCGCGACGACTTTCCGGGCCGCACCCGCACGTCGTCCTCGTCGTACTCCCGCCGTTTGGTCGCCAGGACCTGTCCTCTTCTCGCGTCAGCTCTTACTGAGCGTCCGGACGCTCACTTGCCGGTCACCATCGCTGACCATAGTGCCGGGAACTCGGGCATGGTCTTGGAGGTACACCCCACGTCGTCCACCTCGATGCCCGGCACGGCGAGCCCGGCCACCGCGGCGGCGTGCGCCATGCGGTGGTCGTGGTAGGTGCGGAAGACGCCGCCGCGCAGCGGTCGGGGCCGGATCTCCAACCCGTCAGGCGTTTCGGTGATGTCCGCTCCGAGCCCGCCGAACTCGCGCGCGAGCGCGGCGAGCCGGTCGGTCTCGTGGCCGCGGATGTGCCCGACGCCGGTGAAGACCGACGGCGAGTCGGCCAGCATGGCCAGCGCGGTCAGCACGAGGGTCAGCTCGCCCACGTCGGAGAGGTCGGCGGTCAGGCCGTGCACGACGCCGGTGCCACGGACGGTCAGCCCGTTGGTGGAGAGGGCGACCTCGCCGCCCATCCGCTGCAGCAGCGAGCGGAGTTTCTCGATCGGCTGCCCGCTGCTGTGCGGCCAGCCCTGAAGGGTGACCTCGCCGCCGGTGACCAGTGCGGCGGCGAAGAACGGCACGGCGCCGGAGAGGTCCGGTTCGATGTCCCAGCCGCGCCCGGTGAGTGGGCCGGGCTCGACGGCCCAGACGTCGGGGGTGCTGTCGTCGACCGCCGCACCGGCGGCCCGCAGCATCTGCACCGTCATCCGGAGATGCGGCGCGGAGGGCACCGGCGGCCCGACGTGGCGGACCACGACGCCCCGGTCGAAGCGCGGGGCGGCCAGCAACAGCCCGGAGACGAGTTGGCTGGATGCGGACGCGTCGATCACGACCTCGCCGCCGGTGACCCGGCCGGTGCCGAGCACGGTCAGCGGCAGGCTGCCGGTGCCGGTGACGTCGATCCGGACGCCCAGCGAGCGCAGCGCGTCGACCAGCGGGCCGAGGGGGCGGGTGCGCACGTACGGGTCACCGTCGAGGGTGACCTGCCCGTCGGCCAGGCCCGCCACCGGTGGCACGAACCGCATCACGGTGCCGGCCAGCCCGACGTCGACGTGGGCGGGACCGGCCAGCGGGTGCGGTCGGACCAGCCAGCGCTCGTCGTCGCTGATCGAGACGTGCGCGCCCATCGCCCGCAGGCCGGCGGCCATCAACTCGGTGTCGCGGGCGCGCAGTGGCCGGGCCAGCGTCGACGGGCCGGCGGCCAGCGCGCTGAGCACCAGGGCCCGGGCGGTCATCGATTTGGAACCGGGCAGGCGCAGCGTCGCCGCCACCGGGTCGGATGCGGTCGGTGCGGTCCACGGCTGCGGCGGCCGGGTCGCGGTCAGGTTGCCCACCGTTACATTCTGCCGTGTCGGCGGGCGGGCGGCGGCACCCGGCTTTCGTACTCCCGGTTGGCGGGACAGCCGACAGGGCCTCCGACGCGTTAGCGTGTGCCCCATGTGCGGCAGGTACGCGACGACCCGGAGCTCCGGTGAGCTGAGCGCGCTGTTCGAGTCGTCCGACGACTCCGACGGCCTGGTTCGGCCGGACCACAACGTCGCGCCGACCGACCCGGTGCCGCTGGTCCGGGTCAGCCCGCAGGGGCATCGCAGCCTCTGCGTCGGCCGCTGGGGCCTGCTGCCGCACTGGTCCCGGTCCGCGTCGGGAGCCGCCCGGATGATCAACGCGCGGGCGGAGACGGTGGCCACCAGCCGGGCGTACGCCGGTTCCTTCTCCCGCCGCCGTTGCCTGGTCCCGGCCGACGGCTGGTACGAGTGGGTCCGGCTGCCCGACGGCGGGCGACAGGCGTACTTCATGACGCCCCGGGACGGTTCGGTGCTCGCGCTGGCCGGCATCTGGTCGGTCTGGGAGTCCGACGCCGAGACCCGGCTCACCTTCAGCGTGCTGACCACCACCGCACTCGGCGACCTGGCCGAGGTGCACGACCGGATGCCGGTGCTGCTGCCACCGCAGCGGTGGTCGTCGTGGCTCGCGCCGACCGACGAGCCGGGGCGGCTGCTCGCCGCGGCGTCGGCGGAGCAGTTGGCGGGCTTGGAGATCCGGCCGGTGGGTGCGGCGGTGGGGGACGTTCGTAACGACGGGCCACAGCTGACCGCGCGGGTGCCGGTGGCGCCGATGGTGTCACCGCAGGAGCTGACGCTGTTCTGACGGCGCGGCGCATAGTCGGTCACCGATTTGCCAGGGTTACGCGCGATTCGTCTCCTGACTGTTCAGTCATGTTCCCGGCAGACCCTTGTCCCGAGGTTGCGAAGTGCGATAGAACACAGCGCCGGTAGTGGCTGTCGGTCCGCACGGGGCGGACGACGTCCACAGCTTTTGCCGGTCCCACGGGGGAGGTGGGTGGATGACACGGGCACGTATGCCGCGCCCGCACGAGGTGGCAGCGGCGCGGCGAGATCCGCGGTTGCTGCGGGCCGTGCGAGAACGGCGACAGGACGACGCGTGGCGCACCAGAGGAACGTGCCAGAGCGTCGATCCGGAGACATTCTTTCCGGCACCGAACGAGCCGGCGGACGCCGCCGTCGCGTTGTGTCGCAGTTGTGACGTGCAGGGGTCCTGCCTCGCGTGGGCCCTCGACGTCGGTGACTGCCACGGCGTGTGGGGCGGCACCACGCCACGGGAACGGCGGGCGATGCTGGTCGCCTGGCGCGGCGAGGTCGAACCCGATCCGGACGCCATCGACGACGCCGGTCCACCGGTGCGAGACCGACTGCTCGCCCTGGTCCCGCTGAGCTGATCGGCGGCCCGGTTCGCACCCGACACCCGTCCGGCGGCGCAGAATAGGCCGGTGCCAGCCAGCAACGAGATCGACACCCCGCGCGGCCCGGCGTGGATCGACACCGACCTGCCGGGCCGCCCGGCCAGCGCCCTGCTCGTCCTCGGGCACGGCGCGGGCGGCAGCGTCGACGCACCCGACCTGCTCGCGGTCCGGGACGCGTCGGTGGCGGCCGGCCTGGCCGTGGTCCGGGTGACGCAGCCCTACCGGGTCGCCGGTCGGCGTGCGCCGGCACCGGCGGGTCACCTCGACGAGGCCTGGACGGCGGTGCTCGCCGAGCTGCGCGCCCGGCACGCCGACGTGCCGACGGTGGTGGTCGGTGGGCGTTCCAGCGGCGCACGGGTGGCCTGTCGGACGGCCCGTGCGGTGGGTGCGGTGGGCGTTGTCGCACTGGCCTTTCCACTGCACCCGCCCGGCCGACCGGAACGCTCCCGCGCCGCCGAACTGGGCACCGGCCTGCCGACGTTGGTCGTCAACGGCGACCGCGATCCGTTCGGGACGCCGGAGCCGGGGCCGGCCGTGCAGGTGGTGAGTCGTCCCGGTGAGACGCACGACCTGCGTCGCGATCCGGCCGGCACCGCCGCCGCCGTGCGCGACTGGCTGTCCGCCCAGGGCTGGGCGGACAGCTGACCCGTCGCGCCCGGCTCGCCGGGTGGACCGTTTCCGGCGCGGGCACGGTTCGTTGCATCCGTTGGTGCCGCCGGCCCGAGCAGGGCCGGTGACACCAGTCCTCCCAGGCCCTTCCTGGTCCCAGCGCCGGCCGCCGTCGGGGCCGGGACCAGGAACGGGGAGGAGACGGCCGGAATGCCCCAGTGGTCATCTCGCGTTACAACCCCCGGACGACTTTTCTGCGAGGGGGGTGACCGGTGCCAACCGAGACACGAAGCCTGGAACGGGACGAGCGGGACGCCCGGCAGCTGAAGCGGCTGCTGGACGGCCCGGAGTGGCCCGCGACGGCGGGACCGGGCGGGGTGGGTGCGGTGAGCACGGGCACACCGGCCGGAAGTGAATCTGCGGGCAGGTCCGTGCGCGTATCCTCGGCGGGAAAGCATCCGACGCGAGGGGATGTGCGGTTGACCACCGAGAAGACGGACGAGCGCAGGGCCCGATTCGAGCGGGACGCGATGCCATTCGTCGATCAGCTCTACGCTGCTGGGCTGCGGATGACACGCAACCCGGCGGATGCCGAGGACCTGGTCCAGGAGACGTACCTGAAGGCGTACGCGGCCTTCCACCAGTTCGAGCAGGGCACGAACCTCAAGGCCTGGCTCTACCGGATCCTGACCAACACCTACATCAACTCCTACCGCAAGCGGCAGCGCCAGCCGATCCAGGCGCCCACCGAGGAGATCACCGACTGGCAGTTGGCCGAGGCTGAGTCGCACACCTCCAGCGGGTTGCGCTCGGCCGAGACCGAGGCACTGGACCGGCTGCCGGACAGTGACGTGAAGGAGGCCCTCCAGCAGTTGCCGGAGGAGTTCCGCCTGGCCGTCTACCTCACCGACGTCGAGGGCTTCTCCTACAAGGAGGTCGCGGACATCATGGGCACGCCGATCGGCACCGTGATGTCGCGTCTGCACCGGGGCCGTCGTAATCTGCGCAAGCTGCTTGAGCGTTACGCGGGCGAGCGGGGCTTCAGCGCCGCCCGCTCGGCGAAGGGCTCGACCGCCGCTGCCGGCCGGGAGGTGTGACGTGAGCTGTGGGGAGCCGCACGAGACGGACTGCCGCGAAGTGCTCGCAGAGGTGTATCTCTACCTGGATCTGGAGTGCGCCGACGAGCGTCGCTCGCTGATCCGGCACCACCTGGACGAGTGCGGGCCCTGCCTGCGCGAGTACGGGCTGGAGCAGGAGGTGCGGGCGCTGGTGGCGCGTTGCTGTGGCAACGAGACCGCGCCGGATCAGCTGCGTGAGCGGCTGCGGGTCAAGCTCACCGAGCTGGTGGTCTTCGAGACCAGCGACTCCCGTGAGCTGGCCGACTGATCGTTTGCGCCGGCCGACTGTGCGTCGGCACCAAATGGCAAGACCGGTGGCCCGGGTCGATGTCGACCCGGGCCACCGGTGTACCCGGCCTCGGCCGGCTGAGCGGCGACGGGCAGTTGGCCCGCCGACCTGTTCAGGAGTTGGGACGCTTGCCGTGGTTCGCGGCGCTCTTCTTACGAGCCTTCTTCTTCCGGGACTTCTTCGCCATGCTGACCTCCTCGTGATGGGTCGGATCCGTCCTGCGCACGACCTCGGCGCGGATGCGGCCACCGGCGGTCCGGCGTCGGGTCCGACCCGCTGATGGTAGTGCGGTCGACACCCGCCGCCTTCCCCAGGGCGGGCCTGTCATCCCGGCTGCGTCGCTGCCCGCCCACCGCCGGTCGGCGCATGATTGGATACATCGGCAGGCACGTCGCGAAGAGGGAGGGCCTGGACATGGCCGAGGAGATCCGCGCCGAGATGGTGGCCAACGTCTGGAAGGTCGTCGCCACGGCGGGTGACACGGTGACCGAGGGCGACACCCTGGTGATCCTCGAGTCGATGAAGATGGAGATCCCGGTCGTCGCCGAGTCCGACGGAGTGCTCCAGCAGCTCGCCGTCAACGAGGGCGACGTCGTGCAGGACGGTGACCTGATCGCCGTGATCGCTTGACCGGGCTGCGGGTCCGTTCGGCCGAGTCGGTCGACTTCCCCGCGGTGGCCCGGCTGACAGTGGCCGCGTACGAGGCGGACGGCCAGCTCAAGGGCGAACACGGGTACGGCGAGGTGCTGGCCGACGTGTCGACCCGGGCGGCCAGCGGCGAGGTGCTGGTCGCTGTCGACGAGGTGACCGGGGCGGTGCTCGGCTCGGTCACGTTCGTGCTGCCGGGCAGCCCGTTCGCCGAGCTGGCCGGGCCGGGCGAGGCCGAGTTCCGGATGCTCGCCGTCGATCCGGGCGCTCAGGGGCGGGGTGTGGGTGCCGCACTGGTCGAGGCGTGTGTCGACCGGGCGACCGGGTTGGGTTGCACGGCGGTGGCGATCTGCGTACGGGCGGGGATGGCCGATTCGGCGCACCGGCTCTACTCGCGGCGTGGTTTCGTCCGTTCGCCGGAGAAGGACTGGTCACCATTGCCGGGTGTGGACCTGCTCGGCCTCCGGCTGGAGCTGACGCGCGGCTGAGCCGGCGATCGGCGGACGCGGCTCGGCCGGCCGGCCGGCGGGTCACCGACAGGCCGGACCGGCCGCATCGATCACGAGATGGTCAGGCGTCCGTGCCGATGGCGGCCAGCAACTCGTCGGCCACCTCCAGGGCGATCTTGCGGCGTTCGTCGTCGCTGATGTGCGGTGCGCGCAACGCGAACCAGCTGCCGTGCACCGCGAACAGGGACAGGGTGGCGCGCAGTTGGGCTCGGGGGGAGTCGTCGCCCCGGCAGAGCGCGTCGGCGAGGGTCATCATCCGGCCGCGCATCTGCTGGCCGGCGGTGAGACTCTTCAGCACCGTCTGGTTCTGCTCGAAGAAGCGCATCACCGACGGCATCTCGCCGCCGAACATCGTCTCGGCGTAGCGGGCGACGAGCTCGCGCCGGGTTTCCAGGGTCGCGGGCTGCGACTCGGCCCAGGCGGTCAGCGCGTCGATCTGCTCCAGTCGGTCCTCGACGAAGCTGGCGACGATGTCGTCCTTGCTCTTGAAGTGGTAGTAGAGCGCGGCCTTGGTGACGTTGAGGCGCTCGGCGATCTCCCGGAGCGAGGTCTTCTCGTACCCCTGCTCGGTGAAGAGCTCGAGCGCGACGGCCTTGATCCGTTCCCGCGTCCCGCCTGTGCTCTCGCTCACGCACGCCCCCCAAATGGCTTGACCGTTGCTGATACCCAACTTACCGTGCGGCTAGTAAGGTGACTAGCCGGGCGGCAAGTAAGTACGGCAATCCTCGGGGGGAGCTTACCTATGACTCAGGCAACCCAGGCCGGCACGCGACCCAACAACATCCGGGTCGTGCTGTTCGGGCTGATGATCGCGATGATGCTCGCGATGCTCGACAACATGATCGTCAGCACCGCGTTACCGCGGATCGTCGGCGAGTTCGGCGGGCTCAACCACTTCACCTGGGTGGTTACCGCTTACGTCCTGGGCACCACCGTCTCCACCCCGATCTGGGGCAAGCTCGGTGACCTCTACGGCCGCAAGTCGGTCTTCCTGACCTCGGTCGTCGTCTTCCTGGTCGGCTCCGCCCTCTGTGGCATGGCCGGCTCCGGGATGTTGGGCGGTCCAGAGGACGGCATGGTCCAGCTCATCGCCTTCCGGGCCGTGCAGGGTCTCGGCGCCGGCGGCCTCATGGTCGGCGTGATGGCGATCATCGGTGACCTGGTCCCGCCCCGCGAGCGCGGGCGCTACCAGGGCATGATCGCCGGCATCATGGCCATCGCCATGGTCGCCGGCCCGTTGGCCGGCGGATTCATCACCGACCACCTCTCCTGGCGCTGGGCGTTCTACGTGAACCTGCCGCTGGGCGGTATCGCGCTGCTCGTGCTGATCAGCACCATGCACCTGCCGAAGTACCGCACCGAGCACCGGATCGACTGGCTCGGCGCGGGGCTGCTCTCGGTCGGCATCACCGCGATCGTGCTCATCACCACCTGGGGTGGCAACGAGTACGACTGGGTGTCACTGCCGATCATCGGTCTGGCCCTGCTGGCCCTCGTCGCGCTGGCGGTGTTCGCCGTGGTGGAACGCCGGGTCCAGGAGCCGATCCTGCCGCTGGCGCTCTTCGCCAACCGCAACTTCGCGCTGATCTCGGTGATCGGCTTCCTGCTCGGCTTCGCGATGTTCGGCGCGATGAACTTCCTGCCGCTCTACCAGCAGACCGTGCAGGGGGCCTCGGCCACCAACAGTGGTCTGCTGCTGCTGCCCCTGATGTTCGGCATGCTGGTCGTCTCGCTGGTCATCGGCCGGGCGATCACCCGCAACGGCAAGTACCGGGCGTACCCGATCATCGGTGGCGTGGTGATGACCGCGGGCATGGCGCTGCTGTCCATGCTCGACACCGACACCAGCAAGCTGATGTCGTCGCTCTACATGGTCGTGCTGGGCGTCGGCATGGGCTTCCTCATGCAGACGTCGATGCTGATCGCGCAGAACAGCGTGGAGCAGAAGGACCTCGGCGCGGCCAGCGGCGCGGCCACCTTCTTCCGGTCGATCGGCGGTTCGTTCGGCATCTCGCTGTTCGGCGCGATCTTCGCCAACCGGCTGGCCAGCTCCGAGGGCGGTCGGGCCTTCGGCGGTGAGTCCGGCGGCGCGGGGATGGACCTGGAGAAGCTCAAGGAACTGCCCGCCCAGGCGCGCGAAGCGGTGCTCGGTGGTCTCTCCGACGCCATCTCGCACGTCTTCCTCTGGGCGGTGCTGTTCACCATCGTGATCCCGGTGCTCGCCTGGTTCATCAAGGAGATCCCGCTGCGCACCGCGAACGAGGCGCCGCCGCAGGCCACCCCGGAGGAGGACGCCGAGGTCGCCCTCGGCAAGGCCGCCCCCGTCGCGTAACCCCCAGCCCCCGCGATCTTGCACTTTGTGTGGGTACATAAGCACTGTTTCCGACAAGACGGCGACAGTAAGTGCAAGATCGCGGGGTTGCGGGGGGAAGTCAGCGGCGGAGCAGGCGTTGCCAGAGGCGGCGCAGGGGGTTGCGGGGGCGGGGAAGTCGGGGGGCGTTGGCTCTGAGTAGCTCGGTGGCCAGTGCTGCCGTTGCCGGATCCAACTGCGGGGCGGCGAGTGCCAGGTGCGCCAGCGAGGCGGCGATCGGTACCGGTCGGCTGCGCGCCACGGCAGCCGCGTCGGCCAGCCGCTCGGCCACCACCCGGGCCACGTCCGGCCGCACCGAAGGATCCACCCAGGCGGCGGTCACCAGGGCGAACAGCGCCGCCTCGGTGACCCAGTCCTCGACGCCCCAGATCAGATCGAGCAGCACCCGGCGTCGGGTCGAGCCCTCCCACGGCTCGTCGGTGCGGTGGTGCAGCAGCCCCAGACAGGCCCACACCTGGACTCCACGCACCCAGACCGACGGGTCGTGGGCCGCCAGCAGCCGACCCACCGCGTTCGCCGGTGCCGCCGGCGGGTGCACCAACAGGCCGAGCAGGTCGTCGACGTCGAGGCCGGCCAGACCCACCGCCGCGTCGTACGCCGCCGGCGGGTGTGCCCACGCCGGGTGGGCGATCTGCCCGATCCGTTCGACAGCCGTCGCCGAGGGCGCCGCCAACGCGGGAGTGGGAACCGCGTCCGCGTAGTGCCACAACCGCTGAGCGGACTCCCGCCGGGGCTCGCGCGGGTCGGGTTCCGGCGCGCCGACGACCTCGATCCGCAGCCCGGGGGCCGTGGAGATCGCCGTCCCGACCGCGCTCGGCGGGGCGGCGGCGGAGAGGCGTACGGAGCCGCCGAGACCGTTGTCGTCGTCGGCCACCGCCTGGCGCATCGCGTCGACCAGGGGCCCGCCGGCCGGGGTGAGTTGGCCGAGCCAGGGCCGGCCGCGGCAGCACTGGGCCAGGTCGCCGTGCTCGTGGCTGTCGTCCGGGTGGTCCCGGACGAAGTCGGCGAGCGCGACCAGGTGGGCGAGGTCACCGTCGCGCAGGTGCCGCAGGCGGTGAGCGGTGTGCACCGCACAGTCGAACGACGGATCGCGCGCCAGCGCCCGCTCGGTCCACTCCAACGCCTCGTCCAGCCGGCCGATCTCGGCCAGCGTGCCGGCGATGTCCGCGTAGATCGCCAGGTCGTCGGGGTCCAGCTCGACGGCGCGACCGAGGGCCGCGAGGCCGTCGCGGGTCCGGCCCGAGCTGCGGTACGCGTAGCCGAGCCACACCTCGCCCATCTTCGAGGGCTGTGCGCGTACTCCCCGGGTGGCCCAGCGGACCGCCAGCTCGACCTCGCCGAGGCGTCGGGCCAGCGCGGACGCCGCGCCCAGCAGCAGGCCGTGTTCGGGGTGCACCGTCGCCGCGTTGCGGGCGAGCGTGAGGTACGGGGTCAGCGGGGCCCGGCCGATCCGCGGCACCGGGTCGGGCAGTGCGGCGCAGACCTGCATGAGGACGCGGGCGATGTGCTCCGGTTCCAGTCGTTCGGCCAGCTCGGGCGCGGTGACCCAGGGCACGCCGGCCCACTCGGTGCCGGGCGCGTACGACGTCGCCGCGGCCAGCAGCTCCAGCCCTTCGGCGGGACGCCCGGCGGTGGCGAGGAGGTGGGCGCGGGCGACCACCGCACCGACGAAGGTGTGGTGGTTGATCGGAAAGAGGTCGAGGCCGCCGCCGCTCGACACGGCCAGCCGGGCGAGGGTTTCGTGCACCTCCGGCAGGGTGGGGGCCCGTGCCAACGCGCCGGCGACGTGGCCGGCAGCGTGGTGCAGGTCGCCCTCGTCGAGTGCCAGCCGGGCCAGCGCCAGCTCCTCCGTCGCGGAGAGCGCGGGATCGTCCGTTCCCTCGGGCACGTCGTCCTCTCGTGGCAGTTAGACCGGGCGCAACGGGTAAAGCGTAGTTGATATTGAGATCAACTGGTGATCAGCTGCGCAGTCCTGCTCGTTCGATTGCCGAGATACGCTCAAAAGTGCAAGACTGAGCAAGAATCGCGCGGCAACCGCGCAGGGAGTGGGGTTTCCGTGACACGTGCAGGGGCTGGAATGGCCGCCGACATCGACGAGCAACCGGCCGGCTACGCGCGCCTGCTCTCCGCCGCCAACGCCGCCGAGATCGCCCGGGTGGCGGCGGTCATCGCCGAACGCCGGCCACGCCACGTGGTCTTCACCGCGCGGGGCACCTCCGACCACGCGGCGCTCTACGGGGCCTACCTGACCGAGATCCGGCTCGGCCTGCCCGCCGGGTTGGCCTCGCCCAGCGTCGTCACCCTCTTCGGCGCCCGCCCCGACCTCTCCGACGCGCTGGTCGTCGGGGTCAGCCAGAGCGGCGGCTCGCCCGACCTGGCCGAGGTGCTGCGTGCCGCCAGAGCGTCCGGTGCGCTGACCCTCGCGGTGACGAACGCCCCCGACTCGCCGCTGGTCGACGTGGCCGAGCTGAGCGTCGACATCGCCGCCGGGCACGAGCGGGCGGTCGCCGCCACCAAGACGTACACCGCGGAGCTGCTCGCCCTGCTGATGCTGGTGGAGGGGATCCGGGCCGGCGACGGCGTGCTCCCCAACGCCGAACGGGAGGCGCTCGACGCACTGCCCGAGCTGGCCGCCCGCACCCTCGCCGACGGCACCCCGGCCCAGCTCGCCCCGCGCTACCGGTTCGCCCGTCAGCTGGTCACCACCGGCCGGGGGTACGCGTACCCCACCGCCCGGGAGGCCGCGCTGAAGCTGATGGAGACCTCGTACCTGCCGGCGCTCGCCTTCTCCGGCGCCGACCTGCTGCACGGCCCGCTCGCCATGACCGACCCGGAGGTTCCGGTGCTCGCCGTGGTCGGCTCCGGTCCCGGCGGCCGGTCGATGGGCGAGGTGCTGCCCCGCCTCGGCGAACGCCGCGCCGACGTCGTGGTGGTCGGCTCCGCCGACGTGCCGGGCGCCACCCGGCTGGCCGTCCCCGAGGTCGACGAGCGCTACGCCCCGCTGCTGGACATCCTGCCGATGCAGCGGTTGGCGCTGGCCCTGGCGCTCACCCGGGGCGAGGACCCGGACGCGCCGCGCGGGTTGAAGAAGGTCACCGCGACGATGTGAGGCGCGGCGTGGCACCCTGGTCACCGTGTCCACGCTGCGCGACCTCGCCGAGGAGCACACCCATCTCCGTCCGGCCGACATCGACCACCTGCACCGGATCGCCGGCGACTGGCAGCTGCTCTCCGATCTGTCCTTCGCTGACCTGCTGCTCTGGGTGCCGG
This sequence comes from Micromonospora sp. NPDC047756, assembly GCF_055587245.1. Classification (NCBI taxonomy): domain Bacteria; kingdom Bacillati; phylum Actinomycetota; class Actinomycetes; order Micromonosporales; family Micromonosporaceae; genus Micromonospora; species Micromonospora sp. NPDC047756. The sequence goes on along the minus strand of NZ_JBVJGQ010000009.1, from coordinate 321,843 downwards.
TCGACGCCGACGGCACGTTCCTCTGCGTCGCCCAGGTGCGCCCGACCACCGCGCCGACCGCCTACCAGGACGACCAGGTGGGCCGGATCGTCGGCGGGCCGGAGGTGGCCCACCTGGGGGTGGCGTACTCCCAGGGTCGGATCTGGCGTGAGGGCGACCCGGTCTGGTACGGCGACGTGCCGGCCCGGCACGAGGCGATCCCGGTCCGGCTGCGTACCGCCGAGGGGGAGGCCGGCGAGGTGATCGCCGTGGTGGGGCGGGACACCAACCTCTCCACCGCGCGTACGCCCAGCCAGCTGGAGCTCAACTACCTCACCACCGCCGACGACCTGGCGCAGATGATCGCGGACGGCACCTTCCCGCCGCCGCGGCATCCGGGCGAGACCACCTCGGCGCCCCGGGTCGGCGACGGCCTGGTCCGGCTCGACGCCGGCGGCAAGGTCACCTACGCCAGCCCGAACGCGCAGTCCGCGTACCGCCGGCTGGGCTACGCCTCGCACCTGGTGGGGGAGGACCTGGCCGCGTTGCACCGCCGCCTGGCCGGCGACCCGCTGGACGGCACCGAGGCGTCGAACGGCATCCTGGCCGCGCTGCGTGGTGAGGCGCCGCCCCGTCGGGAGATCGACGCACGAGGTGCCACGATGCTCACCCGGGCGCTGCCGCTGATGCCGGCCGGGGTGCCGATCGGAGCGTTGGTGCTGGTCCGGGACATCACCGAGGTCCGCCGCCGGGACCGCGCGCTCATCACCAAGGACGCCACCATCCGGGAGATCCACCACCGGGTGAAGAACAACCTCCAGACGGTGGCCGCGTTGCTGCGGTTGCAGGCCCGCCGGGTGGCCATGCCGGAGGCGCGGGTCGCGCTGGAGGAGTCGGTCCGTCGGGTCGCCTCGATCGCCCTGGTGCACGAGACGCTCTCGATGTCCAGCGACGAGGCGGTGGAGTTCGACGGCATCGTCGACCGGGTGGCCAGCGCGGCGACCGAGGTCGCGGCGACCGAGGTGAGCGTCGGCATGCGTCGGCGGGGCAGCTTCGGGGTGCTGCCGGCGGAGATCGCCACCTCGCTGGTGATGGTCCTCAACGAGTTGCTGCTCAACGCCGTCGAGCACGGTTTCCCGCCGGCCGACGAGGGGGAGGAGAGCCCGGTGGCCTCCGCCTCCGGCATGGTGCCGGTCGCCGCTCCCGAGGTGGACCCGTCGCTGCGGCCCGAGGTGGTGGTCTCCGCGCACCGGTTCCGCAAGATGCTGCACGTCTCGGTGACCGACAACGGGCGCGGCCTGCCCCCGGACTTCGACGCCGAACGCGGGAGCCGGCTCGGCCTCCAGATCGTCCGAGCCCTGATCACCGGGGAACTGCGCGGGACCATCGAACTGCGCGCCGGCGCCAACGGCGGCACCGAGGCCGTGCTGGTCGTCCCGCTGGCCCGCACCACCAACGACGGCCGCTCGCAGGCCTGACCCTCCGTGCCACCTCCGGCGGGGCGGGTTCCGTGGCGGGGTCGGATGTCAGGACGGGCGTGATGTCTCCCAGTCATCCTGATGACTGGGAGACATCAGACGCATCGAGGTGGGCGGGCCGGCGACCCGGGGTCAGCGGTCGGAGCGGCTGGTCAGCAGGGCGACGGTGAGGCCGGGGCGCTGCCAGACCTGGGCGACGGTGAAGTCCCTCCGGAGCGCATCGCCCTTGGCGTCGGGCACGGCGGTCAGCGGCTCGGCGTGCCGGCCGGAGACGACGAGCCACACCCGTGCCGTACCGGCCAGGCACGGTGCCGGCTGGGGGCACTCGGCGGCCCACAGATCGCCGCGGCGGACCTCGTCCTCGGTGACCAGCACGTCGCGTGGTGGGTCGCTGAGGTGGTACTCGATGCCGAGATCGAGAAAGAGCCAGCTGTGCCGGGGCGAGTAGACCACCGCGTCACCGGGGCGTTGACCGTCGGCGATCACCCGGGCCGCCCCCGCGTAGTCCACCGGCGCGCTGCGCGGCCACTCGTGGGTCCGTCGTAGCGCGGCCTGATCGGGCAGGCCGAGCAGCCCGGCCAGGACCACCACGACGAGCACCGCCGGAGCGGTCACGGCGGCCAGCGCCGCGCCCGCCAGCAGGCACGCGAAGGGCACCACGAAGACCAGATACCGGGGCACCCACAGCGGTACGACGGTGCCGGCGGCGAAGAGCAGCAGTACGGGCAGCAGCACCGCGCCGACCGGCAGCAGGGCGCGCCGCCCGAGCCGTGCCGCGCCCAGCGCGGCGACCCCGAGCAGCAGGCCACCGACGACGCTGCTCTGGGCCACGCCGCCGGGCAGTGCGGTCAGGTCGTCCAGCCGGGCCAGGTGGACCCAGTTCAACTGCCGGGACTGCTGGGTCCGGGCCTTGACCAGCAGCGGGCCGGCGAGCAGGGCGACCGGCAGCACGGCGACCAGCCACCGCCACACCCGCCGGTCCGGCCCGGCGTCGGGCTGGGCCGGGGTGGCGATGCCGGCCGGGGTGGCGATGCCGGCCGTGGTCGGGCCGCGCCACCAGGCGACGAGGACGACCAGCGCATGGGCGGCCAGCAGGGTGAGCGCGATCAGGTGGATGAGCCCGAGAGCGACGACGGCGGCCGCGTAACCGGCCCAACGGGCCCAGCCCGGTCGGCGCAGCGCGACCACCAGCAGCAGCGTGGCGAGCACGGCGAGCATGGTGGCCAGCGCGTACGGGCGGGCCTCCTGCCCGTAGCGGGACGTGCCGGGGAGCACCGCGAACAGCAGCCCGGCGAAGAGGCCGCCGCGCCGGTCGACGAGGCGCGCGCCGAGCCCGGCGAGCAGCCCGGCGGCCACCGTCATCGCCAACACCGCCGGTACGCGCAGGGCGATGGTGGAGTCGCCGAAGACTCCCGTCCACAGGTGCATCAGCAGGTAGTACGGCCCGGTGGCGGCGTCGATGGTGCCGGCCAGTCGGGCCAGGTCGCCGGGCGACCGGGTGGCCGCGCTCCACGTCGCCAGCTCGTCGCGCCAGAGTTGGGCGGAGCCCAGCCCGGTCACCGTCACCGCCAGGGTCAGCAGCGCCGGGGCGAGCCAGACCGGCAGGCGGCGCAGGTGCTCCCACGCCGCCCCGGCCGACCTCTCGGACAATTGCCCCACGGTGCGAGCCTGCCACGACCGGCCCGAGAACTCGGCCCGTGATGTGGGATCCAGCACGCGGACATTGGCCGGCCCCCATGGGGTGTGGCAGCATGGGCCCATGACCGCCGCAGTCGTCCGCCGCTTCGTGGCACGTCGCCACGTCGATTACGGCCGCGTGCGCAGCGCGATCTGTCCGGCCTACTGACGACGCCCGACCAATCCGTCTCGGGCGCGCTCCGCGCCGGCTGTCTGAAGACACCGTTGTCCCGCCCGCTTCGCCGGGCCGGCCGCCGCGCCCCGCGTATCCCGAGGCACAGCAGACAACGGAGGACGCCGCGATGGCGGTCAGCAGCATCCCGGCCCGTTCCGAGGACCCGACGGCTCGCCCGGCCCGAGCGCCGCGCCGGCCACGGGGTGAGGGTCAGTGGGCGCTCGGCCACCGCGAGCCGCTCAACCCCAACGAGCGGATCAAGAAGGACGACGACCCGCTCAACGTCCGGGCCCGCATCGAGACCATCTACGCGCACCGGGGCTTCGCCTCCATCGACCCGCAGGACCTGCGGGGCCGGTTCCGCTGGTGGGGCCTCTACACCCAGCGCAAGGCGGGCATCGACGGTGGGCGTACCGCCGTGCTGGAGCCGCACGAGCTGGAGGACGAGTTCTTCATGCTCCGGGTCCGCATCGACGGTGGGCAGCTCAGCCTGGCCCAGCTGCGGGTGATCGCGGACATCTCCCGGGAGTTCGCGCGGGACACCGCCGACATCACCGACCGGCAGAACATCCAGTACCACTGGATCCGGGTCGAGGACATGCCGGAGATCTGGCGTCGGCTGGAATCGGTCGGTCTGCAGACCACCGAGGCGTGCGGCGACTGCCCGCGCATCGTGCTGGGCAGCCCGGTCGCCGGGGTGGCCCGCGACGAGCTGCTCGACCCGACCCCGGCGATCGACGAGATCGTCTCCCGGTACGTCGGCGACAAGCAGTTCTCCAACCTGCCCCGCAAGTTCAAGACCTCGATCTCCTGGCTGGTGGACACCCCGTACGAGTCGAACGACATCGCCTTCCTCGGCGTCGACCACCCGGAGCACGGGCCCGGGTTCGACGTCTGGGTCGGCGGGGGCCTCTCCACCAACCCGATGCTCGCCAAGCGCCTCGGCGTCTGGGTGCCGCTGGCCGAGGTGCCGGACGTGTGGGCCGGCGTGGTCGGAATCTTCCGCGACTACGGCTACCGCCGGCTGCGCAACCGGGCCCGGTTGAAGTTCCTGGTGGCCGACTGGGGCGTGGAGCGCTTCCGCGAGGTCCTGGAGAAGGACTACCTGGGTCGTACGCTGCTCGACGGCCCGGCACCGACCCTGCCCTCCAAGCCGGTCGACCACGTGGGCGTGCACGAGCAGGCCGACGGGCGGCACTACGTGGGCGCGGCTCCGGTGGTCGGGCGGGTCTCCGGGGCGCAGCTCAGCCAACTGGCCGACGTGGTCGAGGCGCACGGCAGCGACCGGGTGCGGCTCACCCCGTACCAGAAACTGCTGGTGCTCGACGTGCCGTCGGAGCGGACGGAGTCGCTGATCGACGGGCTGCGCGCGATCGGCCTGGAGGCCCGGCCGTCGGCCTGGCGGCGCGGCACGATGGCGTGCACCGGCATCGAGTACTGCAAGCTCGCCATCGTCGAGACGAAGGCCCGGGGCGAGGAGTTGGTGGCCCGGCTGGAGCAGCGGCTGCGCGACTTCGACGCGGACATCTCGATCCACATCAACGGCTGCCCGAACGCCTGCGCACGGACCCAGGTGGCCGACATCGGGCTCAAGGGTCAACTGGTGGTCGGCCCGGACGGCCGACAGGTGGAGGGCTTCCAGGTGCACCTGGGCGGCGGGCTGGGCATGGCCCAGGGGCAGACCGCCGGTTTCGGCCGCAAGCTCCGCGGCCTGAAGACCACCGCCGCCGAACTTCCGGAGTACGTGGAACGGCTGGCCCTTCGCTACCTGGCCGGTCGGAGCGAGGGCGAGACGTTCGCCAACTGGGTGATCAGAGTCGACGAGGAGGAACTGCGGTGAGCAGCGAGAACCGAGCGGCACCCCTGTACTGCCCGTACTGCGGCGAGGAGGACCTGCGGCCGCACGAGGCGGGTCACGGCGCCTGGGAGTGCCACGCCTGCACCCGGGTCTTCTCGGTGAAGTTCACCGGGCTGCTGAGCCGGGCGGTGGCCTCATGAGTCTCGTCTCGGCCGCGAACCTGCGCCTGGTGGGTCCGGGCGGCTCGACGCTGGCCGACCCGGCCGGGCGCGACCCGGACGAGCTGCGGGCCCTGGCCGAGCAGGCCGCTCGGGACCTGGAGGGCGCCCCGGCACTGGAGATCGCCCGCTGGGCGGCGCAGACCTTCGGTGAGCGGTTCTGCGTGACCAGCTCGATGGCCGACGCGGTGCTGGCCCACCTGGTCTCCCGGGTGGCCCCCGGGGTGGACGTGGTCTTCCTCGACACCGGCCTGCACTTCCCCGAGACGCTGCGGGTCCGCGACGAGGTCGCCCGGACGCTACCGGTGAACGTCCGGTCGATCCGGCCCCGGCTCACCGTCGGCCAGCAGGACGGCCAGTACGGCCCCCGGCTGTTCAACAAGTCGCCGGACGACTGCTGCCAGTTGCGCAAGGTGGAGCCGCTGGAACGGGCGCTGACCGGGTACGACGCCTGGGCCGCCGGGCTGCGCCGGGACGAGTCGCCGAGCCGGGCCAACACACCGGTGGTGACCTTCGACGCGCGTCGGGGCAAGGTCAAGGTCAACCCGATCGCGGCCTGGTCGCAGCAGGATGTGGACTCCTACATCGCCCGTTTCAACGTCCCGGTCAACGAGCTGTTCAAGCAGGGTTACGGGTCGATCGGCTGCTGGCCGTGCACCCGCCGTACGAAGGCCGGCGAGGACGCGCGGGCCGGCCGGTGGGCCATGTTCGAGAAGACCGAGTGCGGGCTGCACGTCTGACCTCCCCGGCGACGACCCCGACCGGCCCACCGGTGGCCGGCGGGGCGGATCCGGTCGTGCTGGTCGCGCACGGCAGTCGTGACCCACGGGCGGCCGATGCCACCCGGGCGCTGGCTCGGGCGGTGTCGGCGGCTCGGCCGGGCACACCGGTGTGGGCGAGTTGGCTGGACCACACCGAGCCAAGGCCGACCGAGGTGCTGCGCGACCTGGCCGTGGCCGGTCACCGCCGGGCGGTGCTGGTGCCGCTGCTGTTGACCGCCGCGTACCACCATCGGGTGGACATTCCGGCGGCGGTCGCCGCGGCGGCGCGGTCCGGGCCACCGCTGTCGGTACGGGTCACCGATGTGCTCGGGCCGGCGGACGACACGCCCGATCCGGGGCTGCTGGCCGGCCTGTGTCGACGGCTGGGCGAGACGCGTGAGGGCCGCTTCGATGCGTTGGTGCTGGCTGCGGCGGGCACCCGGGACGCGCGGGCGCGACGGTCGGTGGGCCGGGTCGCCGATGCGCTGGGCGTCGAGTTCGGGGTGCCCTGCCGGGTGGCGTACGCCTCGGCGGCTCCACCGGCGGCCGGTGTGGCGGTGTCCCGGTTGCGGGCGTCCGGCGCGCGTCGGGTCGCGGTGTCCGCGTACTTCCTGGCACCGGGGCTGTTCCACGACGCGGTGACCGAGGCGGCGGAGGCGGCGGGTGCGGTGGCGGTCGCCGCGCCGTTGACCGACGCGCCGGAGTTGGTCGAGTTGGTGCTGCGTCGGGTCGACGACCGGCCCGTGCTGGCGTCCACGGGCTGACCCGTGTCGGCACTGTGATTCACGGTGCCGCGCTGGGTGATCCGGTGCCGGACGGCAGAACGCCCCGGCGGGCGAACCCACCGGGGCGTGCGGCTGTGTCGTTGGGGATCAGGCGGAGTGAGCGCGCAGCACCCGGAGACCACCGCGCCGCTTGACGGCGCGCCGCTCTTCCTCGCTCATTCCGCCCCAGACGCCGGCGTCCTGACCAGACTCGAGTGCCCACTGAAGGCACTGGTCGGTCACGGAGCAGCGCCTGCAGACGGCCTTGGCCTGCTCGACCTGCAGGAGAGCCGGTCCGGACGTCCCGATCGGGAAGAACAGCTCTGGGTCCTCGTCGCGGCAGACACTATGGTGACGCCAGTCCATGGCGGCAACACTCCTCATTCTGGGTGGGTGGCGAACAATTGCTTGTCGTGCTTTTCCTATATGCATCCGCAGTGCCGATGGTGACAGTTAGCGTCCGTCCATTCGGCAGTGCGTGAGCAGGCGTTCAGCGCCGGGGACCTGCTGGAACAGCTCAACCTGACGAGCATATCCAGGCAATGTCCCGGTACTTCAAGTTCGCTTGTGAATACTTTCACGAACGGTCGCGATGTCAAGGGTGACGCTCGGAAAAACTCCGGGCGGTGAGCAAGCCCACAACCCATTTGTCCGGATTCCAGTGCTTTCCTGGTTACCCGCCGTGCCACAGTCGAGGATCAATATAGTACAGTCCGCGTGACATTGCTGACATTTCCGGCACCTGCCCCTCGGTGTGGCGGCGACCAAGTCGATCGGCTGTGGCCACCGTGTCGACCAAGGGCAGTACCCGAGACCTAGCAGATTACTCTCAGTGCGGCGGGAACGGAGGTGAATCTGACTTTCTCCCGCTCGCCGAGATAGTCCCCGTCCAGCTGGAACGCCTGCGGACGGCTGGAGACCAGCGTGAACTCCGCTGTGTCATGGAGTCGTAACACCTGCCGACCGCGTGGATCCGGTTGCCGGGACAGGAACTGCGTCACCGTCCGTGTTGTGCTAGCCACCCGGAGCTGACGCAACGCCAGCACATCCAGCCCGAGATCGAACGACGCCGCCGGGTTCGGGTTGACCTCCCGGTCGCCCAGGTACGTCCACGGTGCCGTGTTCTGGATGATGACGGTGGCCAGCTCGGCCTCCGCCGGCTCGCCCGGACGCTCCAGGACGATCGCCGGGTGCCGACGGTCCGAGGCGAAGAAGTACTGACTCATGATCGAACGCAGATAGAGCGACGGCGTGGAGACCCGCCCCTTCCGCCGGGACTGCTCCACCCGGTGGATCACCGCGGCGTCCAGGCCGAAGCCGGCGCAGAAGGTGAAGTAGCGGTCGTCGGCGAGACCCAGCCCCACCGTCCGGCTCCGGCCCAGCCGCAGCCCTTCGAGGATCATGCTGGTCGCCTCCGGCCACTCCCGAGGCAGACCCACCGCGCGGGCGAACACGTTCGTCGAGCCACCGGGGACGGTCGCCAGCGCGGGCAGTCGCTCGGCCATCGGCGCGTCGCCGGCGCGAATCGGCGGTTCGGCCGTCATCAGGCCGTTCACCACCTCGTTCACAGTGCCGTCGCCACCCAGGGTGACGACCAGGTCGACGCCCTCAGCGGCTGCCTCCCGGGCCAGCGCCACGGCGTGCCCCCGCCGACGGGTGTAGCGCACGCTGAGATCGACCTCGCTGCGCAGCGCCCGGACGAGCACGTCCCGGCTGCGTTCGCTGGTGGTGGTGGCCTTCGGATTGACCACCAGGACGGCCCGCATGGGCGGCACTGTACCTTCCGGCAGCCCGAGTATCGTGGCGCGCGTGACCATCGACTCGGACCCGATCCCCGTCACGCTCCGCTGGGCGGTCCGGCTGCTGTGGGTAGAGGCGGCCGTCGTCGGGCTGATCGCCGTCTGGCTGGTCTGGGCCGACCTCACCGCCACCCGCACCGATCTGCTGGCGGCATTGCTGGTGACCGTGTTCGCCGTCGGGGCGGCCGTCGCGCTCTGGGCCCTGGGTCGCGCGCTGCTGCGACGTCAGGCGGGCGCACGAGCCCCCGCGATCGTGCTTCAGCTGATGCTGCTGCCGATCGGGTGGTTCATGATCCAGGCCGGCCTGGGTTGGCTGGGTGTGCCGCTGATGGTGTTCGGCCTGGGCGTAGCCTGGCTGCTGATCTGCCCACCGACGACCCGCGCCCTCGGCGTCGAGTGACCGCGCCGGTGCCTCGGACCGGTCAGTAGCCGCCGGAACGGCGGGTGAGCAGCGCGATCGTGGCTCGATCGTCGGCGGAGGTGGCGGACGCCGAGGTGGTCAGCGCGGTGAGCACCTTCCAGGCGAAGGACGACTCGGCGGGCAGGGTGGCGCCGCGCACCGTCGGCACCGTCACCTCGACGGTCAACGCGTCGTCGGTGACCGCGAAGCGGCACTCCAACTCGGCGTCACGGGTGGCGATGGCGAGCAGCATGGCGCACGCCTCGTCGACAGCGATCCGCAGATCCTCGATCTCGTCGAGCGCGAACTGCAACCGGGCCGCGAGACCTGCGGTGGCGGTGCGGAGCACGCCGAGGTAACCGCCGTCGGCAGGCACCGTGAGGTGCACCACGTCGTCGTCGGTCGCTGGCTGGCCAGTCAGTTGAGTCACGCCTCATCCCCCCGGTCGGGGACTCTACCCGGTCAGTCGCCCATTACGCCTGCCGGCGGTGGTGCTTGCTCGGCCAGCTCGCGGAGCGCGGCGCCGCTGAGCCGGTACGCAACCCACTCGCTCATCTGTTCGGCGCCGATCGAGGCGTAGAAGCCGGCAGCCGGATTCCAGTCGATCATCTGCCACTCCAGCCGCTGGTAGCCGCGTCGTACGCAGATGTCGGCCAGCGCGGCGAGCAGCAGTCGACCCGCTCCGGTGCCCCGGGCGGACGGCCGGACGTAAAGATCCTCCAGGTGGATGCCGTGCACACCGGCCCAGGTGGAGAAGTTGAGAAACCACAGCGCGAAGCCGATCGGCTCGTCGTGCTCGTCGACCGCGACGTGACCGAAGAGCGCCGCGGCGGACGGACCACCGCCCCGGCTCGGCGCGTCCGACGCCACGCCGCTGTCTGCGGCACCCGTGAAGAGCGCCGAGGTCAGCTGCTCGTCGGTGAGGTGGCACTGCTCCGGGGCGCGCTCGTACTCGGCCAGCTCGTGCACCATGGCGACGACGGCCGGCACGTCCTCGGGACGTACCGGCCGGATCGTCGGAATGACCGGGGAGGTCACGCCTTCTTGGTCTCCCAGAAGATCTTCGAGATCTCGTCGATCTTCGCGAGCAGCTTGTCGGCGGTGGCCGGGTCGAGGCTGCCCTTGACGCCGCTGGCGCCGGCGAGCTTGGTGGCCTCGTTGAACAGGTTGTGCAGGTTCGGGTACTTCTCGAAGTGCGGCGGCTTGAAGTAGTCGGTCCACAGCACCCAGAGGTGGTGCTTGACCAGCTCGGCGCGCTGCTCCTTGATGATGACGGCGCGGGTGCGGAACTCCGGGTCGGTGTTCGACTGGTACTTCTCGCAGATCATTTTGACCGACTCGGCCTCGATCCGGGCCTGTGCCGGGTCGTAGACACCGCACGGCAGGTCGCAGTGAGCGCTCGCGGTGACGCGAGGCGCAAGGATGCGCGAAAGTCGCATCAGGATCCTCCATGGGAAGTTTGCGATGATCAAAGGCGACATTACTCCTGGGGATGCTCCCCGAACCGGGTGGAGGTGAAACCAGTGGTCGCCGATCACCCGGCTGAGGTGCCCCGGTTGCGCAGGCCGCTGACCGCCGTTCTGGTGACCGGCCCGTCCATGGCCCCGACCCTGCGCCACGGTGACGCGGTGCTGGTTCGTCCCGGTGGCCGCCCGATCCGAGCCGGCGACGTGGTGGTCGCGGTCTTCCGGACCCGGCCCGACCTGCTGGTGGTGAAGCGCGCGGTCCGGCCGCAGGACGGCGGCTGGTGGCTACGCGGCGACAACGACCTGATCACCGACGACTCCCGGTCGTACGGGGTGGCCGACGTACGCGGACGGGTGGTGGCCCGCTACTGGCCGCGCCCCGGACGGGTGCCTCGTCGCCAGTTATGACCCTGCTCACATCCGGGGGGTGGTGCCGACACTATGCTCGGAAAGTGCCCGGGTGACCCCCCGCACCGCGTGCCACCGCTCGCCGCCCACCTCGCGGCGAGGCAGGCCGCCTCACATCTGCTCGACAGATCCTGGAGTCACCACCATGTCTTCGTCCACCGTGGACCCCGCTGATCCCGTCTTCCTACTGCACCGGGGCGGCAAGATGGCCGTCACCTCGACCGTGCCGCTCACCAGCCGGGAGGACCTCTCCCTGGCGTACACCCCGGGGGTGGCTCGGGTGTGTGAGGCGATCGCCGCCGACCCCGCCCTGGTGGACGACTACACCTGGGTGTCGCACACGGTCGCGGTGGTCACCGACGGCTCGGCGGTGCTCGGGCTGGGCAACATCGGTCCCCGGGCCGCGCTGCCGGTGATGGAGGGCAAGGCGGTGCTGTTCAAGCAGTTCGCCGGGGTGGACGCGGTGCCGGTGTGCCTGGACACCCAGGACGTGGACGAGATCGTCGCGGTGGTGCGGGCGCTGGCGCCCTCGTTCGGTGGGATCAATCTGGAGGACATCAGCGCGCCGCGCTGCTTCGAGATCGAGCGTCGGCTCGACGACGCGCTGGACATCCCGGTCTTCCACGACGACCAGCACGGCACCGCCATCGTGGTGCTGGCCGCGTTGCGCAACGCCGCGATGCTGCTCGACCGCAAGCTCGGTGACCTGCGGGTGGCGGTGAGCGGCGCGGGCGCGGCCGGCGTGGCCGTGACGAAGATGCTGATCGCCGGGGGCGTCGACCCCGACCAGGTGGTGGTCTGCGACTCCAAGGGGATCATCGGCCGGCACCGCACCGAGCTGACCGGCACCAAGGCCGAGCTGGCGGCGAGCACGAACGCCGACGGCCGCCACGGCGACATCACCGAGGCGCTGCGCGGCGCGGACGTGCTGGTCGGGGTCTCCGGCGGGCAGATCCCCGAGGCCGCGGTGGCTCAGATGGCACCCGGTGGGATCGTGTTCGCGCTGGCGAACCCGACTCCCGAGGTGCACCCCGAGGTGGCCGCCCGGCACGTCGCGGTGGTCGCCACCGGGCGCAGCGACTACCCCAACCAGATCAACAACGTGCTGGCGTTCCCCGGGGTGTTCCGCGGCGCGCTGGATGCCGGTGCCACCCGGATCACCGAGGCCATGAAGGTCGCCGCCGCGGACGCCATCGCCGGTGTGGTGGCGGAGTCCCTGACCGCCGACGCGATCGTTCCGTCCCCGCTCGACCCGCGCGTCGCGCCGGCGGTGGCCGCGGCGGTCGCCGAAGCCGCCCGCCGCGACGGCGTCGCCCGCCGGTAACCGCACGCGTAAGCCAGGGCACCTGGTGCCGCCGGTCTGCGCGCACGCGTGGGTCGGGGGCACCGGTCCGCGTGCACGCGTGGGCCAGGGGCGCTCCGGCGCAGCATGCGCCGCCGGTCTACGTGCACGCGTGGGCCAGGGGCGCTCCGGCGCAGCATGCGCCGCCGGTCTACGTGCACGCGTGGGCCCGGGGCGCTCCGGCGCAGCATGCGCCGCTGGCCTACGCGCACGGCTTCTTAACGAGCGCTCAGCTTGTTACCGTGCCGATCATGCGTGCTGCCTTTGCCTCCCGTTTCGACGACGCCGATCCGCTCGCCGCGCTCACCGTCGGCGAGCGGCCCGAGCCGACCCCGCCGGCCGACGACTGGGTGACCGTGCGGTTGCGGGCCACCTCGCTCAACCACCACGACCTCTGGTCGCTGCGCGGGGTCGGTCTCACCGAGGCCCAGCTGCCGATGATCCTGGGCTGCGACGCGGTCGGGCTGGACCCGGAGGGACGCCCGGTGGTCGTGTACCCGGTGGTCGTCACGCCGGGTGACCCGCGCGGGGTCTCCATCCTCTCCGAGCACTTTGCCGGAACGCTCGCCGAGCGGGTGGTCGTACCCCGGTCGAATCTGATCCCGTTGCCCGACGGCATGGCGGCGACCGACGCGGCGTGCCTGCCCACGGCCTGGCTGACCGCGTGGCGGATGCTGACCACCAAGGGACGCGTCGCGGACGCCGACAGCGTGCTGGTCCAGGGCGCGGGCGGCGGCGTGGCCACCGCGGCCGTCGCACTCGCCGTGGCGATGGGCAAGCGGGTGTACGCGACCAGCCGCGACGCCGCCAAGCGGGACCGGATCTCGGCCCTCGGCGCCACCGCCTTCGAGCCGGGTGCCCGGCTGCCGGAGCGGGTCGACGTGGTGATCGAGACGGTCGGCGCGGCCACCTTCGACCATTCGCTGAAGTCGGCCGCGCCGATGGCCCGGATCGTGGTCTCCGGCGCGACAGCCGGGCACGAACCGTCGGTCAACCTGCGCCGGGTCTTCGCCATGCAGCTGGAGATCCTGGGTACCTCGATGGGTACGCCCGGCGAGCTGTACGAGCTGCTGGCGTTCTGCTCCGACAACGAGGTGCGCCCGGTGGTGGACAGCGTCATCCCGTTCAGCCGGGTCGAGGACGCCTTCGCCCGACTGCACTCCGGTGATGCCTTCGGCAAGGTCGTCATCGACCACACCGCCTGACGCACCGCCCTGCGGCCTTCCCATCAAGATCCGCGCAACATCGGGAAAACTGATGCCTCCCGGGTGTCCCGAGGCAGCAACATCCCCGATGTTGCGCAGATCATGGGCGCGAGGCGCGCGGTCAGAGGTGGTCGTCGAAGGTGGCGATGTCGCCGCGCGTGGCATCGGTGGAGATGCGCTTCTTGGCCTCCGGGTCGCCGTAGAGCGACCAGCGCAGGAACTCGACCGACGTGTCCGAGACGACCCGCAGCGTCGCGCCGTCGCTGAGCAGCGCCCGCCCGTGGTCGCCCTTGGGCAGGCTCAGCATCGCCTTCGGCCAGGGCACCTTGTCGTACGCGGCCCGGCCCGCCGCGTACTCGACCACCTCGTCCAACTCGCCGTGCACGAACAGCTGCGGTGCCGCCGCACCGGCGAACGCGGTGCCCACGCCGAGCGCCGTGCCCGCGAACACCACACCCGCGTCCAGCCGCTTGTCCCGGCTCGCGGTGAACAGGCCGATGGTGGTCACGCCGCCCGCCGAGTGCCCGGCCGCGGCCACCCGCTCGCCGTCCAACCGGCCGCGCAAGGCGTCGCCGGCCTTGCCGTCCAGCGCCAGCACCTGGTCCAACGCGTACGACACGTCGGCGGGTTGGTTGAGCACGTCGAGGACGTTGTTGTCCGCGCCCCGCGAGGTGTGCGGGAAGGTCGGCGCGGCCACCACGAAACCCGCCGCCGCCCAGCGGGTCAGCAGTGTGGTGTAGTCGTCCGGTCGCCCACCCAGGCCGTGACTGAACATCACCACCGGGAACCGGCCCTCCGCCGCCGTCGCCGACCGCTTGGCCGCGCTGCCGGACTGCCCGGCCGCCGGGTACCAGAGCGTCGTCGGCAGCGCACGGCCGTCCCGGTTCAGCTTGAGCTGGCGTACGCCGACCGCGAAGGCGCGCTGCGGAGCCTTGCCGGCGGGGACCTGTGGTGTCGGTGTGGCGGCGGGCGGTGGTTCGACGGGGGCCTGCTGGCCCTCGGTCTTCCTGGCGTCCGCCGAGCAGCCGACCAGGCCGGCCATGAGCACGGCGCTGGCCAGCAGGGCGGGGGTGACGCGACGTGGCATGAATCCGATTGTGCCCTGCCCCGCCGACGTGCCCGGCGGAGTTCGACGCGGTGTGCTCGTCGACTCACCCGCCGTCTCCGGGCGGACGTCACGGAGCCGAGGTGAGACCACGCAGCCGGGCCAGGTCGTCGGCGTCCTTCGGGCGACGGGGACGTTCCGGCATCCAGACCGGGTACATCTGCTTGAACTCGATCTGGGCCGCCACCGAGATGGTCGGCGCGCGGAGCGGGCCGATCCGGCCGGGTGGGGCGTCCAGCATCCCGGCTGGCAGCGGGGTGCCCGCCCAGGACCCGGCACCCACCATCGGTCGGCCGGCGGCGTCGCGACCCAGGTACGCGAAGCTGACCTCCACGTCGGCGGCGAACAGGTCGAGCTGTGACTCCACCGGCATCCGCGGGTCGGAGAGCCAACCCCGGGCCAGTAGCAGGCTGGCCAGCCGGTCGGCGTCGCCGCGCCAGCAGTACCAGTCGACGTCGACGTGCCGGCGGGTCACCGCGCCGAGCTGGAAGTCCATCGCCCAGCCGCCGCGCAGCCAGACCGGAATGCCGTCCGCCCTGGTCACCTCGACGACCTCGGCGATGCTCGCCAACTGCCGGCGCGCGAGCTCGTCCACCACAGGACCGTACCGGTGTCGATCGGGTCAGTGGGGCGGGCGGGACTCGTAACGCGTCAGGGCGGGGGAGTGGCCGTCGGCGGGGAGGCGGGCACCGGCGGCCCGGTCGCCGTAGAGGGTCCAGCGGAGGAAGTCGGTGGTGGTGGCGAGGACCGGGGCGAAGCCCGGGTGGCCCGGCGCGAGGTACGCGCCATGGTCCTGGCCGAGCAGGCTGAGGAACGCGGTCGGCCCGCGGGTGCGCGCGTACGCGGCCCGGCCGACGGTCACCGGCACCACCGGGTCCGCGGTGCCGTGCACGAAGAGCACCGGCGCGGCCGGCCCGGCGAAGCTGCCCGGCAGCCCACCACCGGCGATCACGATCCCGGCGCGTAGCCGGGCCGGGTGGCCCGCGCTGAACATGCCGGAGGTGGTGAAGCCGCCCGCTGAGTGCCCGGCGGCGGCGACCGAGGTCAGGTCGAGGTGCCCGGCGAGGGGATCGGCGGGGCTCCGGTCGAGGTCGCCCAGATGCCGGATCAGTCGCCAGGCGTCGGCCGGCTGGTGACGTACGTCGGCCCGGGTGAGGTGGGGGGCACCCTGTCGGGTGTGCGGATACGCGGGTGCGGCCACCACGAAACCGGCTGCCGCCCATCGGGTGGTCAGGCCGGCGTGCAGCTCCGGTCGGCTGCCCAGCCCGTGGCTGTAGATCACCACCGGGAACCGTCCGGCCGCCACCTGACCGGTCGACGTCGGGTACCAGATCGTCACCGGCAGCGGGCGCGCCGAGCGCGGATCGAGGGTGAGCGTATGCACGCCGACGGCGTACGACCCCTCGGGCGCCCGGCGCGCCGACGCCGGCCCGGTGGCCCCGCCAGCCACGGCGGTGGCCGGCGCGCAACCGGCCAGCAGCGCTGTCACCAGTACGGCCATCAGCCGGCCCGCCCCCATCGTTCCACGGTAGGTGCCGGGGCGGGCGTAGCGTCCCCGCCGTCCGGCTCGGCTGCACCCGCCACCCGGTCGGGTCTCCTCCGCCGGCCGGGTCCACCCCTGGGACGCGGCGGGCCGGGGACGGTGCCGCGTGACCAGCTTCGCTAGGGTCACCGACATGCCTGAGAACTACACGGACCCCAGCGGCAACACCGAGGCGTTCCGCGCCTTCAACCAGACGACGGAGGCGACGCCGACGGAGGCGCCGTCCCGCCTGCCGCTCATCGTCGGTGCGGCAGTGGTCGTCGTGGTGCTGGTGGCACTCGTCGCCTGGCTGGCGACCGGCTGACCGAGCCGCCTGGCTGGCGACCGGCACTGGATGGGCTTCACCGACTCGCGCGCACCCTCGGGCCTCCCGGGGGTGCGCGCCTCAGTGGTGTCCGGCCGCCCCGACCACGTCCCGGGTCTGCCGGGCGATCTCCCGCTCCTCGTCGGTGCGGATGACGCAGACGCTCACCTCGGCGCCGTCCGGCGAGATGAAGCGGTCGCCCTCGCCGTCGTTGCGGGCGTCGTCCACTGTGATGCCGAGCCGGCCCAGGCCGGCCAGCGCGGCGGCCCGCACCGGCGCGGCGTGCTCGCCGACCCCGGCGGTGAAGGCGATCGCGTCGACCCGGCCGAGCAGCGCGTAGTACGCCCCGACGTACTCGGTGATGCGCCGGCAGTACACGTCGAAGGCCAGCGCCGCCGCCCGGTCACCGGCGGCCCGGCGTTCGAGCACCTCGCGCATGTCGTTGACGCCGGTCAGCCCGAGCAGGCCGCTGCGGTGGTTGAGCAGGTCGTCGATGTCGTCCACCGACAGCCCGCCCTCCCGGCGCAGATGGAAGATCACGGTCGGGTCCACGTCGCCGCTGCGGGTGCCCATCACCAGCCCCTGCAACGGGGACATGCCCATCGAGGTGGCGACACTCCGGCCGTTCGCCACCGCGCAGGCGCTGGCCCCGTTGCCCAGGTGCAGGGTGATCATGTTGACCTGCTCGTACGGGCGGCCCAGCATGTCGGCAGCGCGCCGGGACACGTACGCGTGTGAGGTGCCGTGGAAGCCGTACCGGCGGATGTCGTACCGCTCGGCGGTGTCCCGGTCGATCGCGTACGTCGCGGCGGCCTCCGGCAGGGTGTGGTGGAACGCGGTGTCGAAGACGGCGATCTGCGGTACGTCCGGCAGCGCCGCGCGGGCCACCTCGATGCCGGCCAGGTTGGCCGGGTTGTGCAGCGGGGCGAGCGGCACCAGATCCTTGATCGCGGCCAGCACCGCGTCGTCGACGAGCACCGGCGCGCTGAACGTCCGGCCCCCGTGCACCACCCGGTGTCCGACCGCCGTCAGCCCGGTCAGGTCCAGCCCGTCGAGGATCTGCCGGACCGCCTCGGCGTGGTCCGCCGGGCCGCCACCGGGCTCACCGATCCGCTCGACGGTGCCGTGGTCGAGGGCCCGGTCTCCGTCGTAGCGGCGCCACTTCACCGACGACGACCCGCAGTTGAGCACCAGCACCCGACTCACGACGCCTCCTCGGTGGCGGCCTGGATGGCGGTGATCGCCACGGTGTTGACGATGTCCGGCACCGTGGCACCCCGCGACAGGTCGTTCACCGGCCGCCGCAGGCCCTGCATGACCGGGCCGACGGCGACCGCCCCGGCCGAGCGCTGCACCGCCTTGTACGTGTTGTTGCCGGTGTTCAGGTCCGGAAAGATGAAGACCGTGGCGTGCCCCGCGACGGGGCTGTCGGGCAGCTTCGTGGCCGCCACCGCCGGGTCGATCGCGGCGTCGTACTGGATGGGCCCCTCGACCAGCAGGTCGGGCCGGCGCTGCCGGACCAGCGCGGTGGCCGCGGCGACCTTCTCCACGTCGGCGCCCGCGCCGGAGCTGCCGGTCGAGTACGACAGCATGGCCACCCGGGGCTCGATGCCGAACCGGGCGGCGGTGTCGGCCGACGAGATCGCGATGTCGGCGAGCTGGGCCGCGTCCGGGTCGCGGTTGACCGCGCAGTCCCCGTAGACCAGCACCCGGTCGGCGAGCAGCATGAAGAAGACGCTGGAGGCCACCGAGACGTCCGGCAGCGTACGGATGATCTCGAACGCCGGCCGGATGGTCGCGGCGGTGGTGTGGGTGGCGCCGGAGACCATGCCGTCGGCTCGGCCGGTGGCCACCATCAGCGTGCCGAAGTAGTTCGGCTGCGCGACGATGTCGTGCGCCAACTCGGCGGTGACGCCGCGGTGGGCGCGCAACCGGGCGTACTCGGCGGCGAAGTCGTCGCGCCACTCGCTGGCCCCCGGGTCGACCACCCGCACGTCGCCGAGGTCGATGCCCAACTCCCGGGTGCGTCGGGCGATGTCGTCCGGCCGGCCGAGCACCGTCAGCTCGGCCACTCCACGCCGTAGCAGGATCTCCGCGGCCCGCAGGATCCGCTCGTCGGTGCCCTCCGGCAACACCAGGTGCCGGGGCTTCGAGCGGGCACGGTCGATCAGCTCGTTCTCGAACATCAGTGGGGTGACCCGCGCCGACCGGCTGACCCGCAGCCGACGGGCCAGGTCGTCGGTGTCCACACAGCGCTCGAACGCGCCGAGCGCCGCCTCCACCTTTCGGGGATTGGTCGCGCTGGGCCGGCCCTCGATGCGACTGGACGCGGCCACCGTGTCAAAGCTGTCGGTGCGAACGGAGAGCACCGCCAACCCGGTGTTGAGCCCCTCCACCAGCCGCATGACCCTCGGGTCGGGCTGCTCGCCGAGGGTGAGCACCAGTCCGGCCACCGAGACCTGTCCGGCCACGTGCGCGGCGCTCGCGGCGACGAGCAGGTCGGCCCGGTCCCCGGGGGTGATCACCAGCGCGCCCTCGGTGAGGTGGCCCAGCAGGGTCGGCACGTGTGCCGCGCCGACCACGAAGTCCAGCACGTCGCGACCGAGCGCGGCGTCGTCCCCGGCCAGCAGGGTGGCGCCGAGCGCCGCCGCCACCTCGGCCACCGTCGGCGCGGACACGCTCGGCACCTCCGGGATGGCGTACGCGGGGACCGGCAGCTCGGGCAGCGTCATCGGCTCGGTGACCCGGTTGGCGATCACCGCGAGCACCGTCGCGCCGAGGTCGGCCAGATCGTGGTACGCCCCCCGCATCGCCGACGCGACAGCCGCCGGCTCCTGCCCGAAGCCGTCCACCACCGGCACCACCACGCTGCCGAACTCGGTGGCCAGCCGGGCGTTGAAGGCCAGCTCCCGGGGATGGGCCGGGTCGCCCGGCTCGTCGAAGTCGCTGCCCACCACGACCACCGCCGGGCACTGCCGCTCCACCGCCCGGTAGCGCTCGACGATGGCCGAGATGAGCTGCTCCCGTCGGCCGTCGGCGACCAGTGCCGAAGCCTCGGCGTAGCTCGCCCCGGCCAGTTCGGGCAGCGGCACCTCGACGCGGTAACGCTCGCTCAGCAGGGCGAGGATCGGGTCCTGGCCGGTGTCGGCCACCAACGGCCGGAACACGCCGATCCGCCCGACCTGGCGGGACAGCAACTCCGCCAACCCGAGGGCGATCGTCGACTTGCCCCCGCCGGACCCCACGCTGGTCAGGTAAACACTCCGAGCCACAACCCCACCCTAGAAGATCGCCACGGCCCCCACCCGGCCCCTCCAACCCCTCCGACCCCGGGGCCCGGCCCCACCGCCCCGTTGATCATGAAGTTGTGGCCCGACACGCCGACGACACGCGCGGCTAACTTCATGATCAACGCGCGGGGGGTGGGGGTGGGGTGGGGTGGGGTGGGGGTGGGAGCGGGTTAGGCGTCTTCGTCGTCGGGGTCTTCTAGGCGGGCGAGGTAGGTGGCTAGGCGTTCGATGGGGGTTTCGAAGTCGGGGTTGAGGTCGACGAAGTCGCGCAGGCGCTCGCCGAGCCACTCCAGGGTCACCTGCTCGTCGCCCCGGCGCTCGACCAGCTCCTCGATGCCACGGTCGGTGAAGTACACGGCGTACGTCCTCGTGCTCGGCCCGGCGCGAACCGGGCGGGTCGGTGATCGGATGGACCGACGCGAGCCGGGGCAGGACCGTGGGAAACGGCCCTGCCCCGGCTCGCGCGGTGCGGGTCAGGTCACGGGCGGGGGAGAGCCGCCTCGATCAGCGCGTTCTGCTCGACCTCGTGGGTCTTGGCCGAGCCGACCGCCGGGGCGGCCGCGGCCGGGCGGGAGATCCGCCGCAGCCGAACGTCGGTGAGGTGCTCCAGCAGGTTGAGCGCGACGAACGACCAGGCACCCTGGTTGGCCGGCTCCTCCTGCACCCAGGCGAAGTCCTCCGCGTTCGGGAACTGCGCCAGGGCGGCCCGGATCTCCTCCACCGGCAGCGGGTACAGCTGCTCCAGTCGGAGGATCGCGGTGTCGGTGACGCCGCGCTCCTGCCGGGCCTGGAACAGGTCGTAGTAGACCTTGCCGGAGCAGAGCAGCACCCGCTTCACCGCCTCCGGCGCCGGGGCGGCCGTGTCGCGCAGCACCGGCTGGAAGGTGCCGGTGGTGAAGTCCTCCACCGACGAGACGCAGAGCTTGTGCCGCAGCAGCGACTTCGGCGTGAACACCACGAGCGGCTTGCGCTTGGGCGACAGGGCCTGGCGGCGCAGCAGGTGGAAGTAGTTCGCCGGGGTGGTCGGGATGGCCACCCGCATGTTGTCCTCGGCGCACATCTGCAGGAACCGCTCCGGCCGGCCGGAGGTGTGGTCCGGGCCCTGACCCTCGTGGCCGTGCGGCAGCAGCAGGGTGACGGCGGAGCGCTGGCCCCACTTCACCTCGCCGGACGAGATGAACTCGTCGATCACCGACTGGGCGCCGTTGACGAAGTCGCCGAACTGGGCCTCCCAGGCGACCAGGGCGTTGATGTTCTCCACCGAGTAGCCGTACTCGAAGCCCATCGCCGCGTACTCACTGAGCAGTGAGTCGTGCACGAAGAACCGGGAGCGCTCGCCGTCGCCGGTGAGCGACTTCAGCGGCAGGTAGTCGTCGCCGGTGCGGGAGTCGACGACGGAGGCGTGCCGCTGGACGAAGGTGCCGCGACGCGAGTCCTGACCGGCGAGCCGGACGGTGACCCCGTCGTGCAGCAGCGACCCGAAGGCGATGATCTCGCCGTAGCCCCAGTCGATGTTGCCCTCGACGGACATCTTGGCCCGCCGGTCGAGCAGCTGCTGGATCCGCTTGTGCGGGGTGAAGCCCTCGGGCAGGTTGATGTGCGCCTCACCGATGGCCTTGACCACCGACGCGTCGGTGGCGGTGTCGACCTGCGGCTCCGGCTCCTCCTCGCGGCGCGGCCGGTTGAGCTGGCGCGGGGCCGAGGCGGCGTCCCGGGTGGCCTTGAAGACCTTCTCCAGCTGCGCCTGGTAGTCGCGCAGCAGCTCCTCCGCGTCCTCCACGGTGATGTCACCGCGACCGATGAGCTCCTCGGTGTAGAGCTTGCGGACCGAGCGCTTCGAATCAATGATCTTGTACATCTGGGGGTTGGACATCGACGGGTCGTCGCCCTCGTTGTGCCCGCGCCGGCGGTAGCAGACCATGTCGATCACGACGTCCTTGTTGAACGTCTGCCGGTATTCGAAGGCCAACCGGGCGACCCGGACCACGGCCTCCGGGTCGTCGCCGTTGACGTGGAAGATCGGCGCCTGGATCATCCGGGCCACGTCGGTGCTGTAGAGGCTGGACCGGCTGTACTCCGGTGCGGTGGTGAAGCCGACCTGGTTGTTCACCACCACGTGCACGGTGCCGCCGGTGCGGTAGCCGCGCAGCTGGGACAGGTTGAGCGTCTCGGCGACCACGCCCTGCCCGGCGAAGGCGGCGTCACCGTGCACCGCCAGCGGCAGCACGGTGTAGCCCTCCAGCTTGAGGTCGATCCGGTCCTGCTTGGCCCGGACGATGCCCTCCAGCACCGGGTCGACGGCCTCCAGGTGCGACGGGTTGGCCACCACCGACACCTTGACCGCGTGCTCGCCGTCCGGGGTGGTGAACTTGCCGTTCTGACCCAGGTGGTACTTCACGTCGCCGGAGCCCTGCGTCGAGCGCGGGTCCAGGTGACCCTCGAACTCCGAGAAGATCTTCTCGTACGGCTTGCCGACGATGTTGGCCAGCACGTTGAGCCGACCCCGGTGGGCCATGCCGATGACGACCTCGTCCAACCCGTTCTCGGCGGAGGATTCCAGCACCTCGCCGAGCAGCGGGATCAGCGACTCGCCGCCCTCCAGCGAGAAGCGCTTCTGGCCGACGTACTTCGTCTGCAGGAAGGTCTCGAACGCCTCGGCGGCGTTGAGCCGGTTGAGCACGTGCTTCTGCTCGTCGGCGGACGGCTTCTCGTACTTGCGCTCGATCCGTTCCTGGACCCAGCGCCGCTCCTCCGGGTCCTGGATGTGCATGTACTCGATGCCGACGCGGCGGCAGTACGAGTCGCGCAGCACGCCGAGGATCTCGCGCAGCTTCATCCGCTGCCGGCCGGCGAAGCCGTTGACCGGGAACTCGCGGTCCAGGTCCCACAGGGTGAGCCCGTGCTGGAGGACGTCCAGGTCGGGGTGCTTGCGGATCTTGAATTCCAGCGGGTCGGTGTCGGCCATCAGGTGACCGCGCACCCGGTAGGCGTGGATCAGCTCGTGCACCCGGGCGGTCTTGTTGATCTGACCCTCGGAGTTGACGGCGACGTCGCGCATCCAGCGCACCGGCTCGTACGGGATGCGCAGCGCGGTGAAGATCTGGTCGTAGAAGCCGTGCTCGCCCAGGATCAGCTCGTGCATCACCTTGAGGAACTCGCCGGACTGCGCGCCCTGGATGATCCGGTGGTCGTACGTGCTGGTCAGCGTGATGATCTTGCTGACCGCCAGCTCGGCGAGGGTGGCCTCGGACATCCCCTGGTAGGGGGCCGGGTACTCCATCGCCCCGACGCCGATGATCGCGCTCTGCCCCTGCATGAGCCGCGGCATCGAGTGCACGGTGCCGATGCCGCCCGGGTTGGTCAGCGAGATGGTGGTGCCGGAGTAGTCCTCCATGGTCAGCTCGTTGCGCCGCGCCCGTCGGACCACGTCCTCGTACGCCTGCCAGAACTGCCGGAAGTCCATCTGCTCGCAGCCCTTGATGGAGGGGACCACCAGGTTGCGGCTGCCGTCCGGCTTGGCCAGGTCGATCGCGATGCCGAGGTTGACGTGCGGCGGGCGGACCACCGCCGGCTTGCCGTTCGCCTCGGCGAAGGAGTTGTTCATCTCCGGGTGCGCGACGAGCGCCCGGACCAGCGCGTAGCCGACCAGGTGGGTGAAGCTGACCTTGCCGCCCCGCCCACGGGCGAGGTGGTTGTTGATCACGATGCGGTTGTCCACCAGCAGCTTCGCCGGGACCGCGCGAACGCTGGTCGCGGTGGGCACGCTCAGCGAGGCGTCCATGTTCTGGACGATCTTCGCGGCGACGCCCCGCAACGGCGTGGTCTGCGGGCCTTCGGCGGTCGGCGCGGCGGCCTTGGCGGCCGGCTTGGCCGCAGCGGCCTTCTCCGACGTCTTCTCCGGCGCGGCCTTCGGCGTGGCGGGAGCGGCGGGCTTGGCCGGCGCCGGCTGGGCGGCGGCCGACTTGCTCGCGGTGGCCGGCTTGGCCGGGGCGCTCGGCTGGGCGACGGTGGCGGCTGCCTCCGGCTGACCGTCCGGCTCCGGGGCGGCGGCCGGCTTGTCCGACGACTCGGCGCCGCGCGGGGTGCCCGCTCCCGGTGCCGGTCGGTAGTCGGCGAAGAAGTCGTGCCAGGCCGAATCAACGCTCGATGGGTCGGCGAGGTAACGCTGGTACATCTCCTCGACGATCCACTCATTCGGGCCGAAACCCGCCAGTGGGTTCTCCTGCGAAGTCTGCTGGGTCGACACGGCCGGTAATCGCCTCTTTCACGCGGGTTGTGTGGCACGCGGTGGGTCCGTCGCGCCCGATGAGGAGCACGGACTAGACGGCTCCCAGGCTACGCCGTACCGATCCCGCAGGCATTTCCGCCTCGGTCCCGTGGCCGGTTTCACAGAAGATGCCAGAAGTTCAGCAACGCCTGCGCACACCGTGTCGAACTGGTAGCACCAGGGCCCGGACGTCGAGCGGACGCCCGACCCCGGAACGGCAGCTCGTTGCCGCCCCGGGGTCGCGGACGCCGTCAGGCGATGTCGCGCCGTCGGGTGAGCAGGATTCCGACGACTCCACTGACCAGCGCGTAGCCGATCAGCACCAGGGCCCCGACCCACCAGGACGGGGTGAACTCCGAGGTGCCCTCCGTGATCATGACCTGGGATGCCACAGCGGGCCAGATCACCTGCCACTTGAGCACCGCCTCGCTGTCGAGGAGGTTCGACAGGAGCAGGAAGAGCAGACCCACCACCTGGGTGCCGATCAGATAGAGCACCGCCGCCGTGATCACCGCTCCGAGCTGGTTGGTGATCAGCGTGCCGATGCCCACCCCGAGGATCGTCCAGATGGCGTAGGCCAGCAGGTTGAACAGCAGCGCCCGCTGCACCGGCCACTCACCGAGCTGAGTGCCGTAGTCGTTCGCGGACAGGAAGATCGCGCCGGCGGCCAGGTCGATCAGCGTGGTGGCCAGCCAGAACATGAAGCCCAGCAGGCTGGCGGCGACGAGCTTGCTGACGATGACCGACGTACGCCGGGGGGTCGTCAGGAACGTCGTGGTCGCGGTCTGGTGGAAGAACTCGTTGGTGACCATCAGGATGCCGATGAGCATCACGAACATCAGCCCGAGGTACTGGCCCGAGGTGTAGAGGTTCGCCGCCTGCGCCGGCGCGGTCGCCTGCTCGGGGCTGACGCCGATGTTCTCGGCGTCACCGCCGAGCGCCGTGACGGCCAACCACGCGTTGACCGCGAAGGCCAGGGCGATCGAGAGAAGCGCGCCGATAGCCAACCACCACCAGGTGCTGGTGGTACGGATCTTGAGTAGCTCGGATCGGACCAGGTTCATCGGATGCCCGCCTTTCCGGCCGTCAGCTCCAGGAAGACCCGTTCCAGATCGGGCCGTTCGGTGGTCAGTTCGTGCAGCTCGACCCCGGCCGCGAGAGCGGACCGGCCGATCGTCGGGGCGTCCACCCCGCCGACCAGCAGCACACCCTGCTCGTCGGTCTCGACGGTCGCCGACTGCGCCTTCAGGGCGGCGGTCAACACCTCGGCCTGCGGAGTGCGCACCCGGACCCGGGCGCCCTGGGCCATCGACCCGAGCACCTGGTCGACCGGACCCTGCCGAACCAACTGCCCGGCCGCGATGATCACCACGTCGTCGGCCAGCAACTGCATCTCCGACAGCAGGTGGCTGGAGACCAGCACCGTACGACCCTCGTGGGCGAGGTTCTTGAGGAACCCACGCATCCACCGGATGCCCTCCGGGTCCAGCCCGTTGGCCGGCTCGTCGAGGATCAGCACGCGGGGGTCACCGAGCATCGCGGCGGCGATGCCGAGCCGCTGCTTCATGCCCAGCGAGTAACCCTTGAACTTTCGCTTCGCCGCCGGGGTCAGCCCGACCAGGGCCAACGCCTCGTCGGCCCGCTGCTTGGGCAGCCCGGCCGCCGCGCAGATCACCCGCAGGTGGTTGATGCCGGTGCGCCCCTTGTGCGCGCTGGACGCCTCCAGCACCGCCCCGACCTGCCGCAGCGGGGTGGCGAGGTCGGTGTACCGCTGGCCGCTGATGGTGGCCGTGCCGGCGGTCGGCGTGACCAGGTTCAGCAGCATGCGCAGCGTGGTGGTCTTGCCTGCGCCGTTCGGGCCGAGGAAGCCGGTCACCCGTCCCGGCGCCACCGTGAAGGACAGGTTGTTCACCGCCCGGACGTTCTTGTACTGCTTCGTCAGACCGGACACCACGATCTGACCGTCGTTGGTGGGGCTTCGCTGCCCGTCAGTCATCGTTCTCCTCCCGTGTGTGGCGTCGAGGTACGCCGTGGCACAGCGTGACGGCCCGTGGCAACAAGGTCAATCAGGCGCGGTCGGTACGTTCGCCTCCGTCGCGGGGCGGAGGCGACTCATCCCTGCGGACTATGGGCCGGGTTCAGCGGGCGATCCAGGTTGCCCGCGCCGCGCCGAGCAACGACCCGTCCGGGCCGTACAGGCTGGTGTGCACGAGCGCCTTGCGCCCATCGACGCGCAGCAACTCACCGGTCACCACACACTCGTCGCCCGGCGCGGGCAGCGCCGCGACCACCGCGGCGATCCGGCCCAGCAGGTACGGGCGGCCCGGCGCGAGCACCGCCCAACCACCGGGACAGTCCAGCGCGGCCCAGACCGTTGCCGCGCCGACCCGCGCGGGCGCGCGGAACGGTGCCGCGGTCCGCCCGTCCGGCAGCCGGCCGGGGAAGATCCGCAGTCCGTCGGCGCGCTGCGGCCCGCAGACGTAACAGGTGGGGAACGGATGCTCGACCAGGCCGGGGTAGCGGGCCGCCGCGGCGACCGCCGTCTCCAGGTCGACCGGGGGTACGACGGCGTCGATCATCCCGGCCGGGCTTACCTCGGCCACCAGCTCGCCGGCCGGGTCGCGCACCTCGCCGTCGACAAGCGTCAGCTCGGTCTCCAGCGGTGGTGGCCGACGCAGCGTCACCTCGACCGGCCCGCCGCCGCCCGCCTCGGCGGCGAAGATCCCCGCGCTCCAGCCGCCGTTGCCGGAACCGGCGGGCCCGTTGTAGCGGGTTTCGATGCGCATTGTCGGCCTCCGGTGGGGCGTGCCGGCGTCGTCGCCGGGCCGTACCGCAGCCTCGCACGATCGCGGTGAGAACCATCTGCCGGCCGGCGTTCATCCTGCCGACACCAGTGGTCCCCGTGAATGGCAACCCGGGCCCTTACACAGATCCCATGGCCGTTCTGCATGCCGCTGGCGCACCCCTGAAGACCAGCGGATACACCCTGCTGATCGCCGACGACCCCACCCAGGTCGCGGCCGCGCAACGCCTGCGCCACGAGGTGTTCGCCACCGAGCTCGGCGCCACCCTCCTCCCCGGCGAGGCCGGGTTGGACGTGGACCCCTTCGACGCGTACTGCGACCACCTGATCGTCCGCGAGGACAGCACCGGCGAGGTGGTCGGCACGTACCGGCTGCTGCCGCCGGGGCGCACCAGCCGGCGCTACGCCGAGGGCGAGTTCGACCTGAGCCCGCTCGACCCGCTCCGCGACGACCTGGTCGAGGCGGGCCGGTCCTGCGTGCACCCGGACCACCGCTCCGGAGCGGTGATCAACCTGATGTGGGCCGGCATCGTCCGGTACCTGCACCTGCGCGGCTCCCGCTGGCTCGGCGGCTGCGCCTCGGTGCCGGTGGCTGACGGCGGGCGGATGGTGGCCGAGGTGTGGACCCAGGCCCAGACCCGGCACCTGTCGCCACCGCCGCTGCGGGTCCGCCCGTTGCGGCCCTGGTTCACCGGGGCGGCTGCCGCCGGCCCGGTCGCCGCTGCCCCGGCCGGGCGGGTGACGGTTCCGCCGCTGCTGCGGGGCTACCTCCGGCTCGGCGCGTGGATCTGCGGCGAGCCGTCCTACGACAGCGACTTCGGGTGCGCGGACTTCTACGTCCTCTTCTCCATGGACCGGATGAACCCGCGCTACCTGCGGCACTTCCTCGGCGGTGAGCAGCGGTGAGCGCCGTGCCGCGCGACCTGTGGCGGCCCTCCTCGGGCTGCGACGACGAGTGCCTGCCAGCGGCCGGCGAGGTGCCCACGGTGCCGCTGGCCCGCCGGGTGCTCCGGCTGGTCGCCGTGCTCGGCATGCTGCTGGCCGGGATCGCGGTGGTGGCGCTGCTGCCGGTCCTCCCCACCCCGGAACGGCAGGCGCTGGTCCGTGGCTGGGCGCGGAGCACGGTGCGCGCCTTCGGCGTCCGCCTCGTGGTCCGGGGTCGGTTGCCCCGGCGGCGCGCGCTGCTGGTCGCGAACCATGCCTCCTGGCTGGACATCCTGGCAGTGCTGGCGGTCGCGCCCACCCGGATGGTGGCGAAACGGGAGATCCGCTCCTGGCCGGTGGTTGGTCTGCTGGCCGCGGCGGCGGGCACGGTCTTCGTGGACCGCGCCCGGCCGCTGGCGCTGCCCAGGACCGTGGCCCGGGTCGCCGACGCGCTGCGCGCCGGGCGGTCGGTGGCGGTCTTCCCGGAGGGTACGACGTGGTGCGCCGGGAACGACGCCACCGACTGCCGCCCCGGCGGTGGGTTCCGGCCCGCGACGTTCCAGGCGGCCATCGACACGGGCAGCCCGGTGGTCCCGTTGCGGCTCACCTACCGCTGTGCGGACACCGGGTCGACCACCACGGCAGCCGCCTTCCTCGGCGCGGACACCCTGCTGCGCTCGGTGGCACGGGTCGTCGCGACGCGGAACCTGGTGGTCTCGGTGACGATCGCCGCCGCGCTGCACCCGGCCCGGAACGCCGACCGGCGGTTGCTGGCCCGGGCCGCCGAGTCGGCCGTACACCTGGTGCCCCCGGCGGGCGCCGTGGCGCGGGCCCGGCTGCGGCCGGTCCCGACGGTGACCCCGACCGTCCCGGTGCCGAGGCCGGACACCGACCAGGAGCTGGACCTGGCGGCCTGAGCGCCCGGTGCGCGGCGGAGCGAGGGTCGCGACAGTCTTGTGATGTCGCGATGTATCGCGTTACAGTCTCCTCCTGTTCGGCGTGCCTTCCGCGCGTCGTCGAGAGGGGGACGCCATGGCCGGTTGGACGGTCGAGAGCCCGCAACGGCTCACCGTGGACGCTCCGGTCGTCCGGCTGGACGTTCGACTGGTCAGTGGGCGGCTCAACGTGGTCGCCACCGACGGGCCGACGCGGATCGACGTGACCCAGGTCGGCCGACGGCCGGTCCTGATCGACCACACCGACGGTCGGCTCAGCATCCGCCAGGAGCGTGGTCGGGGCTGGTCGGACGTCCTGCGCTTCTTCCGGATGATCCACCGCTACCCCCGGGTGGACGTCTCCGTCGCCGTGCCCGCCGACGTCCTCGCCGACCTGGGCCTGGTCGCGGGGTCGCTGGTCGCCTCCGGCCTGCGTCGGCAGACCACCGCCCACGTCGTCGCCGGCCAGATCACCCTGATGGGGTTGCGCGGCAGCACCTCGGCGAAGCTCACCTCAGGCCCGGTGGAGGCGCTCGGTGTCAGCGGTGACCTCACGGTGGAGACGGTCTCCGGGGAGGTGATCCTCGCCGACAGCGCCGCCGACCGGGTGCGGGCCCAGACCGTCTCCGGTGCCATCACCTGCGATCTGGACAACCCCCGGCGCAGCGAGATCCGGTTGACCACCATCTCGGGCAGCATCACCGTCCGGGTCCGCGCGGACAGCGACCTCGCCGTCCAGTTGAACACCGCCTCCGGCCGGATCACCAGCGGCTTTCCGCAGCTGCGCAGCTCGACGTTCCCGCTGCCCAGCAGCGAGGGGGTGCTCGGCGCCGGCGACGGTAAGCTCTGGGCTTCCGCGACCTCGGGGAGCATCGCCCTGCTCGCCCGAGCCGTCGACGACGATGGAGAGGAGCTGCCGTGACCGCCGTGTTCAGCCACGGGCGGCTCCGGCTCTACCTGCTCAAGCTCCTCGACGACGGCCCCAAGCACGGCTACGAGCTGATCCGCCTGCTGGAGGACCGCTTCCTCGGGCTGTACGCCCCCAGCGCCGGCACCATCTACCCCCGCCTGCAACGGCTGGAGGTCGAGGGTCTGGTCAGCCACACGGCGGCCGGCGGCCGCAAGACGTACGACATCACCGACGCCGGCCGGGCGGAGCTGCGCCAGCGGGCCGGTGAGCTGACAGCGTTGGAAACGGACATCGCGGCCTCCGTGGCGGACCTCTCCAGCCTGGCCGGCGAGATTCGCAGCGAGGTACGCGGATCGGCCCGCGACCTCAAGCGGGAGTTGAGCGACGCCACCCGGCAGACCAGGCGGGCCCGGTGGGAAGCGCCCGCACCGCCCCCCAGGCCGGCGTCGACCGGCGGGCCGCAGGCCGAGCTGCTCGACGAACTCGACCAGCGGCTGGCCGCGTTCACCGCCGAGGTGGGCCGGCTGATTCGCGCCCGACAGTTCGGCGACACCCAGCTGCGCACCGCGATCCGGCTGCTCGACGGCGCCCTGGACGGGTTGCGTCGCCTGTTGCGCTGACCGGCGTCACCGGACGGTCCGGCGACTCACAGCCTTTTTGCAGGAAGCGTCCAGCGCTGGCGCAGTGACGTCACCGATGATGGGCGCATGCCCGCTACCCAGACCGAGGCGCGACTGCTTGTCGTCGAGGACGACCCCAACATCCTCGAACTGCTCTCCGCGAGCCTGCGGTTCGCGGGCTTCGACGTGGCCACCGCGACAAGTGGAAGCGCGGCGCTCAACGCCGCCAAGGACCACCGACCCGACCTGGTGGTACTCGACGTGATGCTCCCCGACCTCGACGGTTTCGAGGTCATCCGGATGCTCCGCGAGGGCGGCACGCGTACCCCGGTGGTGTTCCTGACCGCCCGGGACGCCACCGACGACAAGATCCGTGGGCTGACTTTGGGCGGCGACGACTACGTCACGAAGCCGTTCAGCCTGGAGGAGCTGACCGCCCGGATCCGCGCCGTGCTGCGCCGCACCACCACCGGCGAGCAGGCCCCGTCCCGGCTCACCTTCGCCGACCTGGAGTTGGACGAGGAGACCCACGAGGTGCACCGCGCCGGCCAGCGGGTGCAGCTCTCGCCGACCGAGTTCAAGCTGCTGCGCTACCTGATGCTCAACGCCAACCGGGTGCTGTCCAAGGCGCAGATCCTCGACCACGTCTGGAACTACGACTTCCGTGGCGACGACAACATCGTCGAGTCCTACATCTCGTACCTGCGGCGCAAGGTCGACACCACCCAGCCCCGGCTGATCCACACTCTTCGCGGCGTGGGGTACGTCCTGCGCAAGCCGGCGGCGTGAACGCAGTCCAGCAGGCGAAGGGGCGGGTGCGAAGCGTTCCGCTGCGGGTGAAGCTGGTCGCCTCGGTGCTCGCGCTGGTCGCCGTCGCGCTACTGGTGATCAGCTCGTTGACCGCGTACTTCCTCCGCAACTACCTGGAGGGTCAGGTCGACGGGCAGGTCCGGTCGACCGCCCAGGGCCTCGGCAAGGTGCTTCAGCAGTTGCGCAGCGGTGAGGTCGGCGCGATGCTGCCCAGCGACTACGTCGTGATCGTGGCCGACGAGCGGCAGGTGTACGACCCCCAGTACGACAAGCGCAACTTCTATCCCGCACAGCTGCCCACGTTCCCCGCCACCCGCAGGGACTTCGAGGCGGCGGAGGGCGAGCCGCGCACCGTCATCTCACACGATCGCCTCACCCGGTGGCGCGTCTACTACGCCGCTCAGCCGGACGGCTCGGTGCTGGCCGTGGGCCAGCCGCTGACCGAGGTGGACCGGGCGGTGAAGCAGCTCGTCTGGATAGACCTCCTGGTCGGCGGCGCAGTGCTGATCATGCTGGCCTCGGTCGGCGCGGCGATCGTCCGGACCAGCCTCAAGCCCCTCGTCGAGATCGAACAGACCGCCGCCGCGATCGCCGGCGGTGACCTGACCCGCCGGGTGCCCGACCCGGAGGAGGGCCAGGCCGAGCCGACCTCGGAACTGGGCCGACTGTCGCGCGCGCTGAACGCGATGCTCACCCAGATCGAGGCGGCGTTCACCGCCCGAGCCGCCTCGGAGACCTCCGCACGGTGGGCGGAGAGCGCCGCCCGGGATGCCGCCGTCGCGGCTCAGGCGTCCGAGGCGCGGGCCATCCGCTCCGAAGAGCGGATGCGGCAGTTCGTCGCCGACGCCTCGCACGAGTTGCGAACTCCGCTCACCACGATCCGCGGCTTCGCCGAGCTGTACCGGCAGGGTGCTGCGCGTGAACCGGAACAGACCGCTGGCCTGTTGCGCCGGATCGAGGACGAGGCGTCCCGGATGGGGCTGCTGGTGGAGGACCTGCTGCTGCTCGCCCGGTTGGACATGGAACGACCGCTCTCGCTGACCCCGGTGGAGTTGCCGGTGCTCGCCTCCGACGCGGTGCAGGCCGCGCGGGCGATGGCACCGGAGCGGCGGATCGAGCTGGAGATCGCTCCCGAATCGGGCCCGCTCGTCGTCTCCGCCGACGACGCGCGGCTGCGGCAGGTGATCGGCAACCTGGTCACCAACGCGCTCACGCACACCCCACCGGAGGCTGAGGTCAGGGTACGGCTGCGCGCCGAACCGGGGGGCTTCGCCGTCGTGGAGGTCGTCGACACCGGCCCGGGCCTCTCGACCGAGCAGGCGGAACGCGTCTTCGAACGGTTCTACCGGGCCGACGCGGCCCGTACCCGACGAGCCGACGGCAACACCGGGACCGGTCTCGGCCTGGCCATCGTGGCGGCGCTGGTCGCCGCCCACCACGGCTCGGTCGAGGTGGCCCAGACGCCCGGAGGCGGAGCCACCTTCCGGGTGCGGCTGCCGCTGCTGCCGCAGGTCGACGGCGCGGGGGAGTGACTTTCAGCCAACTTCCAGGACGGTTCCAGGTTGATTGCAGTGCGGAGGGAGAAGGTAGTGCCATGACCGAGTTCGAGTCCGACCCGCAGCGCCGGCCGGCCCCCACCGACGCCGAGCCGTCGCACCCCACCGCCGAGCTGCCGCGCGACGAGCGCGTGCAGTCCGACTCCCCGACCACTCCGGTACCGGTCGTCTCGACCGGCGGCGACCCGACGGTCGCCTCCACCACCGGTGACGCGGAGACCACCACCGCCATCCCGGCCGGTTACCCCGGCTCCGCCGCGCCCGCCGGCCCGCCGGCCGCCGCCCAGTCGACCGGCTACGAGCCGTCGACCGGCTACGAGCCGTCGACCGGCTACGAGCGTCCGGCCGCCACGCCGTCCGCGCCGCCGTACCCGGTCTCCGGTCACCCGGCGCCCGGCCAGCCCGGCTACCCGCAGCCGGCCGGTCACTACCCCGGTGCCCCCTGGTACCAGGGCCAGCAGTCCGGCTGGGCCGGCGGGGGCCAGCCGGGTATGCCGTACGCCCAGCACCAGCAGCACCCCGGGCAGCACGCCCAGCACCAGCAGCACCCGCACCACCCGGGCCAGCCGGTCCCGCCGTGGGGCCCGCAGGTCGCGCCGCCCGGCAGCGGCCCCCGGCCGGGTCGCATCGCCAAGTTCGCCGGTGCCGGCGTCGCGGTGTTCGCCCTGATGCTCGGTTCCGGTGTCGCCGGTGGCGCGCTCGCGCTCGCCCTCGACGGCGACGGCGGCGGCATCACCCGCACCTACTCCGCGGCCCCCGTGATCAATGGCGCGGACCTGCCGAAGATCGCCGCGTCGGTGCAGGACAGCGTCGTCTCGATCTCCACCGGCAGCGGTGAGGGCTCCGGGGTGGTGCTCAGCGCCGACGGGTACGTGCTGACCAACAACCACGTGGTCGCGTCCGCCGCCGGCGACGCCGTGCGGGTGGTCTTCGCCGACGGCAAGACCGCCGACGCGAAGATCATCGGCACCGACCCGAAGACCGACCTGGCCGTGGTGAAGGCCAACGGGGTGAGCGACCTCAAGCCGGCCAAGTTCGGCGACAGCGACGCCATGCAGGTCGGCGACCAGGTGCTCGCCCTGGGCAGCCCGCTCGGTCTGCAGGGCTCGGTGACCTCGGGCATCCTCAGCGCCCGGGACCGCACCATCCGGGCCGGCGAGGGTCAGCCGCAGGACCCGACCCAGCAGCAGGGCCAGCCGGTCAGCTCGATCTCCGGCCTGCTCCAGACGGACGCCCCGATCAACCCGGGCAACTCCGGCGGCGCGCTGGTCAACACCCGGGGCGAGGTAATCGGCGTCAACACCGCCATCGCGACCTCCGGGCAGAGCACCGGCAACATCGGTGTCGGGTTCGCCATCCCCAGCAACAAGGCCAAGGACGTCGCGGGCAAGCTCCAGCGTGGCGAGAAGGTCAGCCACCCGTCGCTCGGGGTCGGCGTCAACCCGGCCGAGGGCGGCGGCGCCCTCGTCGCGTCGGTCACCCCGGGCAGCCCGGCGGAGAAGGCCGGCCTCCAGCGCGGCGACGTCGTCACCCGGTTCGGCGACAAGCCCGTCAACGACTCGGACGACCTGGTCGGCGCGGTGCAGGCCGGCAAGGTCGGCGACCGGGTCGAGGTGCAGTTCAAGCGCAACGGTGTCGAGAAGTCGGCGACCGTGACGCTCGCCGAGACGTCCTGACCAGTTACTGAACCTGCTTCCTCCCGCCAGCGGCGGGTGGCGGGGCCGAGGGGGTCGGCTCCGTCACCCGCCGCTTCTTCATGCCTGGACGGCGGTTCACCCGGATCGGGTGAACCGCCGTCACCCGTTCGCCCGGCAGGTTCGCAGGGCGACGACCGGAACCGGGGGTGACGTGCCATGACCGAGGTGGTGGATGTCCGCGAGGACCAGCGGATCCAACGCGACGTCCTGGCCGAGCTGGCCTGGGACCCCCAACTGCAACCGAACGAGATCGGGGTGACCGTCGACCGGGGCGTGGTCACCCTGACCGGGTTCGTGGACGGTGCGGCGCGCGGTTGGGCCGCGACCCGGTGCGCACAGCGGGTCCGGGGCGTACGGGCGGTGGCCGACGAGATGGAGGTGCGGCTGCCGGGCACCCCGGGGCGTACCGACGCCGAGGTCGCCGACGCCGCCACCCGCGCCCTGGAGTGGGACAGCTTCGTGCCCGCCGAACGGCTCGACGTGACGGTGGCCAACGGCTGGCTGATGCTGCGCGGCGAGGTCGAGTTCGGGTGGCAGCGGCGGGCCGCCGAGGGCGAGGTGCGCCGGCTCGACGGCGTACGGGGAATCACCAACCTGATCGAGGTACGCCCCGCGGCGCCACCGGACGCCGAGCGGCTGCGGCGGGACGTCCAGCGGGCGCTGCTGCGCACGCTCGGCGGCGAGCGGGTGACCGTCGAGGTGGACGGCGACACGCTGGTCCTCGCCGGGGTGGTCCGTTCCTGGTGGGAACGCGACCAGGTAGAGCGGGTGGCGTGGTCCGCGCCCGGGGTGCGGGTGGTCCACGACCAGCTCCTGGTGGGCGGGTGATCGTCGTCCGCCATGTCCGGTTTAGCGGGGACGCCACCGGGAAACCGCCGCCGACCGGCGGTGCCGCCGTACCGGGGAGCAACGGGGAGGACTCGTGGCCGTGAACCACTCGCCTGCGGGCCGCCCCGAGGAGCGATCGTTGCGGATCGCGATGGTGGTTCCGCCATGGTTGTCAGTGCCGCCGCCCGGCTACGGCGGCCTTGAGCAGGTCGTCGCCGCCCTGGTGGACGCGCTGTGCGGGCAGGGGCACTCGGTCACCCTGTTCGGCGCCGGAGGTGACCACGGCACTGCGGCCGACGGTTTCGTCTCCACGGTGGCCGAGATCCAGTACGAGCGGCTCGGCGAGTCACTGCCCGAGCTGGCACACCTGGCCCGGGTGAATCGCCTGATCAGCCCGGCCGACTTCGACGTGATCCACGACCACACCACGATCGGTCCGCTGGTCGCCGGCCGGCGGGCCGTGCCGACGGTCGCGACGGTGCACGGCAACCCCGTGGGGGAGTACGGCGACGTGCTCAGCGACATCGACGCGGGCGTGTCGCTGGTGGCCATCTCGCACGCCCAGCGCCGGCTGAACCCGAACCTGCCCTGGGCCGGCACCGTGCACAACGCGCTCGACATCAGCGGTTTCCCGCGCACGCACACGCCCGGCGCGGGGCCGGTGCTGTGGCTGGCCCGGTTCAGCCCGGACAAGGGCCCGGACACCGCCATCCGGGCGTGCCGGGCGGCCGGACTGCCCCTGCTGTTGGCCGGCAAGTGCAACGAGCCGGCCGAGCGGCGCTACTACGAGCAGGTCGTCGAGCCGATGGTCGACGAGGACGTGACAGTGGTGCTCAACGCGGACCGCGCGACGACGCTGCGGATGCTCGTCGACGCGCGCTGCCTGATCATGCCGATCCAGTGGGACGAGCCGTTCGGCATGGTGATGCTGGAGGCGATGGCCACCGGCACGCCGGTGGTGGCGCTCAACCGGGGTGCGGTGCCGGAGCTGGTGCGGCCGGGGCTGACCGGGCTCGTCGTCGAGCGGTCGGAGGAGCTACCCGCGGCGTTGCTGGCGGCGCAGCGACTCGACCCGGAGGACTGCGTGGCGCACGTGGCCGGGAACTTCTCGGTCGAACGGATGGCGAGCGGCTACGCCGAGGTCTATCGGCGCTTCGCCCTCGGCCGGCACGACGTCAGTGAACCGGCCCGGGTGCCGGTGCGCTGACCCATCGGTGTCGCCGGGTCAGGCCCCGGTCGCGCCCAGCTCGGCGATGGCGGCGTCCAGCCGGGAGGCGTACGCCGGGCTGATGCCGCCCTCACCGAGACGGACGGCGACCTTGGCGCGCAGCCGGGCCACCGGCGGTGCCAGCTCCTCGCGGCCGGAGCTGACCGCGACGGTCAGGTTGCGCAGCTCGTTGCGCAGGTCGAGGGCCACGTCGTCGCGGATCTCACCGGCGCTCAGCCCGGTGCCGATCAACCCGTCGACCCGGTTCGCGACCTCGGTGAGGGTGCCCGGGTTCGAGGTGGGCGCCCCGGTGGTCGGCTTCGTCGAGGGCGTCGGGGTCGGCGGGGCGGACGTGATCGGCGTGGACGGCTCGGGGCCCGGCGGGTCGGTCGACGGGGTCGTCACCGGCCCGGCGGACTGCTGCGCCCGGCGGGTCGGCTGCTGTTCGGGCAACAGCGCCACCCCGGCCGCTGTCAGCCCGACGGCCAGCACCAGCAGCAGCACCAGTCGCCGCCGCGACCAGCCCGACCCGGTCGGCGGCTCGCCCGCGCCGGAGGGGGCTTCACCGTCCGGGACGGCTCCGCCCAGTCGCGCCGCCGCCGCGACGCTGGGCGTCGCGACGGCGGGCGACTGTGGTGGCAGGGGCTGGGTGGGCACCCGGATGGTCGCCGTCGGGGGCTCGGCGGGCAGCGAGTGGTCGCGGAGCGCGGTGGCGACCTGCCGGGCGGTCGGCCGGTCGGCCGGGTTCCGGGCGAGGCTGCGCAGGCAGATCTCGGCCACCGGCGCGGGCAGGTCCGGTAGGTCGGCCAGCGTCGGCGGCGGGCCACTGGCCAGCGCGGCGCTGAGCTGCTCCCAGGTGTCCGCCGGATACGGGACCCGGCCGGTGAGCGCCTCGTGCAGCAGCACGCCGAGCGAGTACACGTCGGTGGACGGCTGGGCCGGCGCGCCGTCGAGACGTTCCGGGGCGACGTACGCCGGGGTCCCGAAGGTCTCGCCGTCCTCGTCCTCGTCGGGCGCGCCGATGCGGGTGGCGATGCCGAAGTCGAGCACCTTGACGCCGGTGGCGGTCATCATCACATTGGCCGGGGTGATGTCCCGGTGCACGATGCCGAGCCGGTGCGCGGCCGCCAGCGCGTCCGCCACCTGCGCGCCCACCTGGACCGCCTCGGTCCACGGCAGCGGCCCCTCGGTGAGCCGAAGCTTCAACTCCTCGCCGTTGAGCAGCTCCATCACCACGAACGAGGTGATCGAGCCGTCCGGGTCGACCGTCTCGCCGTAGTCGTGCACGGAGGTCAGGTGCGGGTGCACCAACTGGGCGGCGGCCCGTGCCTCCTCGCGCACCATTCCCCGGAACCGCGCGTCCGCGGCGAGTGACGGGGCGAGCACCTTGAGTGCGACCACCCGGTCGAGCACCTCGTCCCGGGCACGCCAGATGACCGACATGCCACCAGCGCCGATCTGGTCCAGAAGTCGGTATCTGCGAGCCAGCAATCGGCCCGGATGCAGCGCTGCCTTCACGGATCGCACCTGCCTCAGGGGTGGGAGCGGTATCAGGTTGCGCGAATGCGATCAGCCTGTCAACGCTGCCGCCGCCGACCGTCGGTGGACGGTGCCTACCGTGCGCCGACCGCCGGCCCGACGGCCGGCGGCGGGCCCGTGCCAGGATGAGAGGCATGGCGGCGGGACCGGTGGCGTTCGTGCTCGGCGGCGGGGGAGTGCTCGGCGCGGTCGAGGTCGGCATGTTGCGTGCCCTGTTCCGGGCCGGCATCCAACCCGACCTGGTCCTGGGCACCTCGATCGGCGCGGTCAACGGCGCGTTGGTCGCCGCCGACCCGTCCGAGGCGGTGACCGACCGGCTGGTCCGGCTCTGGGCCTCACCGGAGGCGAGTGAGGTGTACGGCGACTCGGTCGCCCGGCAGCTGCGCCGTTTCGCCGCCCGCACCCACCTGCACTCGCCCCGGCCGCTGCGCCGCCTGTTGGAGACCGAGCTGGGGGTGGACACCACCTTCGCCGACCTGCGGGTGCCGTTCCGGTGCTGCGCCGCCCACATCGAGCGGGCCGCGGAGCACTGGTTCGACAGTGGTCCGGTGGTGCCGGCGGTCATGGCGTCGGCCTCGGTGCCGGGCCTGCTTCCGCCGATGGAGATCGACGGCGCGCACTACGTGGACGGCGGGATCGTCAACTCCATCCCCATCGGCGAGGCGGTGGCCGTCGGCGCTCGCCGGATCTACGTCCTCCAGGTCGGTCGGATCGAACGGGAGCTGACTCCGCCCCGCCGGCCGTGGGAGATCGCGCAGGTCGCGTTCGAGATATCCCGCCGGCACCGCTTCTTCCGGGAGTTGGCGGCTCTGCCGGAGGGGGTGGAGGTGCACGTCCTGCCGACCGGCGGGCTCAACCCCCGCGACGACACACCGTGGGCGTACCGGGACATGGCGGCGGTGGGACGGCGGATCAGCCGCGCGTACACCGCCTCCCGGCGCTACCTCGCCACCCACCAGGAGCGTTGATGCCGTTACCTCCCCGGTGGCTGCGTCGGCTGCTGTTCGCGCCCGCCGTCGTGCTGCTCGCCTTCCTCGTGGTCACCACCCTGCCGATCTGGGCATTCCTGGCCGCAGCCGCGTCGCCGCTGGTCCCGGGCCGGTTGCGTCCACTGCGACTGCTCTGGATCGGCTGTTTCTACCTGGTCTGGGACGCTGCCGCGTTGCTCTCGCTCTTCGTGCTCTGGGTCGTCTCCGGTTTCGGCTGGCGGACCCGGTCGCCGGCCTTCCAGCGCGCCCACTACGTGCTGGCCGGGTGGTTCCTGCGGGTGCTGTTCTGGCAGGCACGGTGGACACTGCGGTTGAGCATCGACGTGGTGGGCACCGACCCGGACACTGCGCTGCCCGGCCGGCCCGAGCTGGTGCTCTGTCGGCACGCCGGGCCGGGCGACTCGTTCATCCTGATCCACGGGCTGGTCAACTGGTTCCACCGGGAGCCTCGGATCGTCCTCAAGGACAGCCTCCAGTGGGATCCGGCGATCGACGTGCTGCTCAACCGGCTGCCCAACCGGTTCATCGCGCCGACTCCGGAGCGCGGCGAGGAGACGGTACGCCAGGTCGGGCACCTCGCCACCGGCCTGGACGACAACGACGCGTTCGTGATCTTCCCCGAGGGCGGCAACTTCACCCCCCGGCGACGGCTGCGCGCCATCGCCCGGTTGCGCTCCCTCGGCCTGGAACGGATGGCCCTGCGCGCCGAGCGGATGCGCCACGTGCTCGCCCCGCAGCCCGGTGGGATGCTCGCCGCGCTGGACGCCGCACCCGACGCCGGGGTCATCTTCGTCGCCCACACCGGTCTGGACCGGATGCTCACCGTCGCCGACGTGTGGCGGGAACTGCCGATGGACAAGCGGATCGTGATGCGGTTCTGGTCCGTGCCGCCGGAGGACGTACCGACCGGACGGCAGGAGCGCATCGACTGGCTCTTCGACTGGTGGGCGCAGATTGATGCCTGGATCGCCGCTAATCGGTAAATGTCCGCGTAGGGTGCGGGCGTGGACGAGATCTGCGTGGTGACAACGGTGGTGGACGCGCGTTCGGTCGCCGACGTGCTGGCGGCTGCGGCCGTCGCCGGCAGGCTCGCCGCCTGCGCCCAGGTGGGTGGTCAGGTGGACAGCACCTACTGGTGGCGATCCGGGATGGAGACGAGCACCGAGTGGTCGGTGCAGTTCAAGACCGCACCGGATCGGCTCACCGCGTTACTGGACCAGATCCGGGTCAGCCACCCGTACGAGGTGCCGGAGATCCTGGTGTCCAGGGTGGAGAGCGGAAACCCCGACTACGCCACCTGGGTGTACGAGCACACCCGATCCTGAGTACGCGCACTCTGGGTCGCACCCCGGTCGGTTGTCGATGATGACCCGGTGGACGACACCCGTTACCCCTGCCCCGCCTGCGGCGCACCGGCCGATCTGAGCGCCGGATGCTCCGGCTGCCGGCGCGCGCCCGACCCGATCGCCGCCGAGGTGGTTCGGCTGAGCCGGGAGGTCGCCGAGCTGGAGCCGCAGGTGGAGCGGGCTCGCCGCACGTACACCGAGCTGGCCGGACGGCTGTCGACAGTGTCCGGTCGGCGGGCCGAACTGGCCGCTGTCGTCCGCGCCGGGCTGGCGGTCCCGGTCGTGGCGCGCCCGGTGCCGGTGGCTGGACCGGCGCCGTTCATCGGCCCGGGCCCTGGTGTCGCGGCGGGCTCCCGGCCGGGTGCGGCGGAAACCTCGACCCGGACGGTCCAGGGTCTGCTCTTCGTCCTCGGTGGACTGCTGCTGGGCACCGCGGCGGTGGTGTTCACCGCGGTCGCCTGGGCGGCGGTGGGGGTCGCCGGCCGGGCGTTGATTCTGGCGGCGTTCACCGCGCTCGCGCTGGGCGTACCGCTGCTGGCGGTCCGCCGACGGCTGCGCGGCACGGCGGAGACGTTCGCCGCGGTGGGGTTGCTGCTGGTGGTGCTGGACGGTTACGCGGCCTGGTCGGTGGACCTGGCCGGCGTGACCGGCTGGCCGGGCAGCCGGTACGCCGCGCTGGTCGGGGGGGCCAGCGCGGCGGTCGCCGTGGCGTACGGCCGGTGGAGCGGGTTGACGGGGCCCTGGTTCGCCGCCCTGGTGGCCGCCCAGCCGGCCTTGCCGCTGCTCGCCGCCGAGGCCGGGCTGGGTGCGGCGGGGTGGGCGTTGGTCCTGCTCGGGGTGGCGTCGCTGAACCTGGCCGTGCTGGCCGTGCTGCGTGGCCGGGGAGGGGCGGCGCAGCTCGTCGGCCGGGTGTTGGCCGGCGCCGGTCACGTCGGCGCGCTGGTGGGCGCGTCGGCGTGCGCGGTGGTGCCGCTGGTCGGTGGGCGGGCGGGGGGCTCGGCACTGCTGGCCGGGGTGCCGCTGTTGCTGGTCGCGCTGACCGGTTTCGGCGCGGCCCGGCTCGTCGGGGGGCGGGCGCTGCGGGCGGTGGCGGCGGGGCTGCTGGTGCCGGTGCTCGCCGCCGCCGTGCTGCGTCCGGTGGCGGAGCTGCGGCCGTCAGTGCTGCTGCTCGCGGCGGCGACGGTG
This sequence comes from Micromonospora sp. NPDC047756, assembly GCF_055587245.1. NCBI lineage: Bacteria > Bacillati > Actinomycetota > Actinomycetes > Micromonosporales > Micromonosporaceae > Micromonospora > Micromonospora sp. NPDC047756. The sequence continues at coordinate 280,515 of NZ_JBVJGQ010000009.1, read as the reverse complement.
GCCCTGGGGATGGCCGCCGCCGTGCGGTTCCTGCCGGCGGCGGCGGACGGTGGCGGCGGTTGGCGGACCGGTCCGCGGGCCGGTGCGCTGTTCGTCGCGGCCGGCACGGCGCAGGTCACCGTGTTGATCACCGTCGGGCTGGCGGTCGCCGCCGTCGGCCGGTCGTTGCCGCCCTGGGGCGGGGCCGGGACGGGGCCGGACCTGAGCTGGGGCTGGCAGCTGGCACCGGCGGTGGCACTGACGATCGGCGCCACGGTGCTGCTGCTCCCGGCCAGCACGCGCGCGGTGCTCGCCACGGCCGGGGCGGTGGCGGTGCTGTTCGCCGTGCCCGCCGGCTGGACGGTCTCCTGGCCTCAGGTGGTGGCCGTCGACCTGGTCGGCGGGGTCGCGTTGCTGCTCGCCGTACTGGCCCGTCCGACCACCCCACCCGTCGCCCTGCGCTCGCGTGCGCTCGGCGGTGCCGTCCTGCTCGGGCACGGGCTGCTGGTCGCCCTGGCCGCCCCGGCCGGTGCCCTGGTGGCGCTCGGCGTGCTCGCCGTCCTCGGGCTGGCGCTGGCCGTCCGACCGGGGGCCGGCGCGTACCGGGAGGTGGCCGGCGCGGGTCTGCTGGTCGGGCAGCTCGCGCTGCCCGGCATCGCGGCGGTGGCGACGTTCGCCGCGGGCGGGCCGCCCTGGTGGCAGGCCCGGCTCGCGCTGGCCGCCGCCGGGCTGTCGCTGGTCGCGGCGCTCGCGGTCCGTCGCCACCGGGTGGAGCTGATCGGGTACGCGGTGACCGGCGCCGTCGCCGCGGCGACCGTGTCCGGCCTCGCGCCGCTGGTCGCGGCGGGCGACGAGCCGCTCGCGCCGTACGCGGCGCTGGCCGCGCTGGGTGTCGCGTTCGTCGGCTACGTGCTGGCGTCGCCGAGCGGCCTCGGCCAGGTGGCTCTCGGAGAGCGGCCGGCGGTTGACGGGCGCGGGTCGGCCCGGTCGGCGTTGTTGCTGGCGGCCGGCGCAACGCTGGCGGTGGTCGCCGTCCTGGCGGCCCTGCCGACAGTGCTCAGCGCGCTCGGGTCGCCCTACGGCGGCGGGAACCGGGTGTGGTCGGGGGCGCCCACCGTCGTGGCCGACCCGACGGTGCTGCCGGTCGGGTTCGCGCTGGTCGTGCTGGCGGTGGCCGGTGCGCTGGCCGGTCGGCGGGTCGGCCTGCCGCTGCCGGCCGCGTTGCCGTTCCTCGCGGGGGCGCTGCCGGTGCTGCTCATCGCGATCGGCGCGCCGTGGCCGGTGCTTCCGGCCGCCGTTCTGCTCGCCGGCCTGGCGGCGCTGCTGTTCGCCGCGCTGACCGCCGCCCGCCCGGCGCTCACACCGGTCGCCGTGCCGGTGGGCGTGGTGCTGGTGGCCTCCGGTGTGCTCGGTCTGCTGGCCACCCGGGCCGGGACGCTTGCCGCCGAGGGGGCGCTGCTGGTGGCGGCGGTCGCGGTCGCCGCCGGCGCGCGCCGGTTCGAGGTACGGGTCGCCGGCTGTCTCGCCGCCGTGGGCGCGGCGTCCGCGTTGGCGATGACCGCCCCCCTCGCCGCTGGGCTGCCCGTGCGGGCTGCCGCGTACCCACTGCTGGGGGTGGCCGCGCTCGTGCTGGCTGCCGCGGCGCTCACCCCGGCGCGGGTCCGGCTGGGACGGGTGCTGGACGCCGCCGCGCAGGCCGTCGCGCTGGTGGCGGCGGTGCTCGCCGTCGAGGCGGCGCGGCACCTCGCCACCGTCTGCGTGCTCTGGGGTGCCGCCGTCGCGCTGCGGCTGCTGCGCCGGGGTGAGCCGGCCGCCCTGCGCTGGGTGTTCGCCGGGATCGCCGCCGGCAGCGAGTTGCTCGGGGCCTGGGTGCTGCTGGCCGCCGGCGGGGTGACCGTGCTGGAGGCGTACACACTGCCGGCCGCGGCGCTCGCCGTCGCAGCGGGTCTGCTGGCGCTGCGCACCCGGCCGGGGCTGACCAGCTGGCCGGCCCTCGGCCCGGGGTTGGTGGCGGCGCTGCTGCCCAGCCTCGTGTCGGTGCTGGCCGGGGCCGACCCGCAGCCGTGGCGGCGACTGCTGCTCGGCGTGGCGGCGACCGGCGCGGTGCTGGCCGGCGCGACCCGCCGGTGGCAGGCGCCGGTCCTGCTCGGCGGCGGGGTGCTGACGCTGCTGGCGCTGCACGAGCTGGCCCGGGGGTGGGACCTGCTGCCCCGGTGGATCTACCTGGGGATCGGCGGACTGGCGCTGGTCGGGCTCGCCGCCACCTACGAGCGGCGTCGACGTGACCTGGCTCGACTGCGCGCCGCGGTCGGCCGACTGGGCTGAGCCGGACCAGTAGGGGTAGGGCCTGCCCTACCCCCCATTCGGGGGCTGTCGGGGTTACTCAGCGCTACCGCGATCGGGAGACTCGACAGTAGCCCGAACCACCCTGGTGCGGGCGCGAGTCGAACGGGAGCAGCGATGACGCTCGGAGCGGTGGCGGAACCGCCGGTACGACGGCGAGGCAGTGACTACGCACAGTTGTCCCGACGGATCAGCCAGGCCGGCCTGCTGGAGCGGCGCCCCGGCTGGTATGCCACCCGCATCGTGCTCACCCTCGGTGTCTTCGTGGCGGGCTGGGTGGCCGTGTTCCTGCTCGGCGACTCCTGGTGGCAACTTCCCCTCGCGGCCCTGATGGCGGTCGCCACCACGCAGGTCGCCTTCCTCGGCCACGACGCCGGGCACCGCCAGATGTTCCGCCGGCGTGGCCCGAGCGAGTTGGTGGGTTTGTTCGCCGGCAACGCGGCGGTCGGCCTCAGCTACGGCTGGTGGGTCGACAAGCACAACCGGCACCACGCCAACCCGAACCACGAGGACGAGGACCCCGACGTCGGCGCGGGCGCCCTGGTATGGACGCACGAGCAGGCGCTGGGCACGCGGGGGTTCGGTCGCTGGCTGGCCAGGCGGCAGGCGTACCTCTTCTTCCCGATGCTTCTGCTGGAGGGCCTGAACCTGCACGTGGCGAGCATCCGGGCCATCGTCGGCCGGGAACCGAACGGCGGGTACACCGTGCCGATGCGGCACCGAGCGGCCGAGGCGGCGCTGCTCCTCGCGCACACCGTCGGCTATGTCGCGCTGCTGCTGGCGGTCATGTCCCCGGTCAAGGCGCTGCTCTTCGCCGTCGTGCACCAGGCCCTGTGGGGGCTCTACATGGGTTGCGCGTTCGCGCCGAACCACAAGGGCATGCCGATGCCGACCGCCGAGGACGAGCTGGACTTCCTGCGTAAGCAGGTGCTGACCTCCCGCAACGTACGCGGCAGCCGACTGGTGGACACCGCGTTGGGTGGCCTCAACTACCAGATCGAGCACCACCTCTTCCCGAACATGCCCCGCGCCAACCTGCGCCGGGCCCAGCCCATCGTCAGGGCCTACTGCGCCGAGCAGGGCATCCCGTACGCCGAGACCGGGCTCGTCGAGTCGTACCGGCAGGCCCTCGGACACCTGCACGAGGTGGGCCGGCCGCTGCGCGGCTGACCAGACCGGCCGCTGCGCGGCTGAACGACGCCGGCCGCTGCGCGGCCGACACGAGACTGCACGGTGGGGCGGGCATCTGATGATGCCCGCCCCACCGTCGTGTGCCTGGACCGCGGTTCGGCGCGGGCGTCACTCGACACCGATCTGACAAATCTTGATGTCCATATTGGGCCATTGTTCCTGGCCTTGGGGCAAAAATTGCCCTGGGTAAATAGTTGCTGCGATCAATCAGCGGTTGCTAGTTTCACTGCGGCAAGAACGACAGCGGCCAGTTCACCGGGGCTGACAAGCCGGACGCGAGCAACCCCGACAACCCGGACCGGGTGCCCTACAACTCGTACCGCTTCCAGTCCAAGCGCTTCGACCAGTCCACCGGCAAGTACGACAAGGGCTTCCGTGACTACGACCCGGGCATTAACCAGTTCCTGACCCGGGACTCGTACAACGGGGCGCTGAACGACCTGTCGCTGGCGATCGACCCGTACACCGGCAACCGGTACGCATTCGCCGGCGGCAACCCGATCTCGAACATCGAACTGGATGGTCACGGCTGGCTCGACACGGCGAAGGACGCCGTCAAGGACTACGTCGGGACGGTGGCCAGTGGCCTGAAGGACACCGCGAAGGGCGCGCTGGACACCTACGCCGAGTTGGACGACTGCTCCTCCGGCGACAGCGACGCGGCCTGCGACAGTCTTCGCGGCAAGGCCAAGACGACCGGGGAGCAGTTCGACAAGGCCGGTGACTGCGGCTTCAACAACGACAAGGCCGCCTGCGACTCGGTGAAGCAGTCGGTCGGGTGCGGCGACGACAAGTCGGGTGCCGAGTGTGCGGGCAACCTGACCGTGGCCGCGGTGGACATGTTCGCCGGCAAGGGGGCGGGCCGGGCCGGTAGCGCGGCGAAGGCCGGCGCTGCCAGCCGCGCCTCGAAGGGCGGTGCCACCTCCAACGCGGCACGGAACTGCATCTCCAACAGCTTCGTGGCCGGCACCCTGGTGCTGCTCGCCGACGGCACCACGAAGGCCATCGAGGACGTGGACCTCGACGACGAGGTGTTGGCGACCGACCCGGAGACCGGCGAGACCAAGGCAAAGCCGGTGAGCCGTCTCATCGGCGGCGAGGGGTATCGCGACCTGGTGGACGTCACCGTCGACGTCGACGGTGACGCTGGAGAGTCGACCGAGAAGATCGTGGCGACCGACGGACACCCGTTCTGGGTGGCCGACGAGGGCCGATGGATCGAGGCCGGGCAGCTCCTCGCGGGCGACCAGGTGGCAACGCCAGACGGCCGGACCTTGACGGTGGTCGGGACTCGGCACTGGACGCAGAGCGTCGCGGTCTACAACCTCACCGTCGAGGACATCCACACGTACTATGTGGTAGCCGGCAACACGCCAGTGCTTGTGCACAACTGCGGCGGCGGTGTTGATGCCAAGGGTAACCCGTGTAGTTGTGCCGCGCAGAATCCGACGAACTGGAGTCCGAATAGCCGGCCGACGTTTGGCCATACATTCAGTGAGCATGGTGCTGGAGCCCGCAACACTCGCAGTTTGACGGACCGCGCGAGGAGTACCGGAAATGATCAAGGTCAGTGGGCAAACAATGATAATGCTGCTGCCTGGCTGCGTGATCAGTACGTTCCGGGTGCGGGGCCTCGGCAGGTGCCACTTCCGGCGGGAATGGGAAGTGTAATTAGACCCGACGGTTCAGTGGTTTCGGCAACGCATGCACAACTCGTGCCAGGCCGGAACGGCCTGTATAAGTCCGCGTTCCCGATTGCTGTAGGATAACTGTGATGGCGTCGTTTAGCATCGTGCTTGTCGTTCCCTCGACCGCTGAGCCGGCGGCCGAGGGGCCGTCTGACCTGGACTACGAGTCGATTGTCATGGAGTTGTGCAGTCGACTTGCTGAAACCGATTGCGTGTTCAGAATGGCTGGCTTCGGTCAAGCGCAGTGGCCTGTTGATATCCGGTACGACTTGTCTACCCTAATTGAACAACTTCCGGAATTGCTGAGTAGCTTGCGGTCCAATGGTTCGGTGGAAGTGGATCTGTACGGGCAGGGCGTAGAGCGCACGCTAAGCTTCGTGGTTGCTGGCGATCGCGTGACGATCACCTGCGCTTCCCGAACCGGATGGATTCCCAATCCGGATGTAGAGGAAACCGATCTCGCTGAACTGTTGGTGATGATTGAATCCGTAGCGTTTGAGTTTGCCAAATTCATGCGGATTGTCTGGCCGCAGTGCGCAAAAACTGCTCCCTTTGTGGATTGGGTTTCTGCTCGGTAGCAGGATGTCGCGCCTACTTCGAACGTTGATGGCTCGTGCGCGTCGTGTGCTGACGGTTGTAGTTGGCGGCCTGGGTTGCCGTCAGGGTTGCCGTCGCGCACGAGCCTTTGATGTTTTGAGCCAGTCGGATCTTGGTCGAGGGCCTTGGTCCGGCTGGCTTACTGCTTCGGTGCGCGGCCGCGGCTGCTGCGGGGACGCTTGGCGGGTGGCGGGGCCTGCTCGTCGTCGCTGGCCCGTTGGAGGTGTTCGGGCTGCTGGGCTAAGTTGCCTCGGTCGGCATGGTATTTGATCACTTCGTCGATGGGTTCGCGGAGGACGCCGCCGCGTAGGGGGAGCTTCGCGAAGTGGTCGACCTAGCGTCGGAGGAATATCCGTGAGTAGTTTCGTGACGTCGTTCGACCTCGCGTCGCCGGTCGGCCCTTGGGTGGTGGTCGCACGGGACGACGACCGCGTTTCTCGCGAGAAGGTGGCGGCGCTTGCACCCGGCGGCGTCGTCCGGCGGCTGGACTCTCGGGGGATGGTCCATGCCGCTGGCCTCTTTGCTGAATTCGCGGAGAAGTTGGAATTCCCCTCGTACTTCGGGCACAACTGGTATGCGCTCGTGGATTGTCTCGATGACCTTCACGGCAGTTGGCACGACAAGCGTGCGGTGGTCATCGTCGTGGAGGAGGCTGACGTCCTGGTAGGAAAGGATTTCTTTCCGCTGTTCATCTCCCTGCTCTGCGAGGCTGCTGAACGAGCCAACCTCTCTCTCGACGCGGATGGCCTTCCCCGAGGTCGCCCGCCGTTCCCACTCCACTTCATGTTCTTTCTGGCGCGTCGTGGAGTTCGGGAGGTAGCCAAGGAACTGAGCTCGCAAGATGACGTGTTGGTTAGCGAATCCGACGGTCGTCTTCTGGTGTGGTCCCAACCCGCGTGATGTGACGCGGCGTGGCTCCGCAGACACGAGCTGCTTCGTGCCGTTACCTGGCACTGGGCGGTTGACGGGAGGTGGCGCGTCCGGCTCGTCGGACGCGCCACCGGTAGGGTCTGGTCATGGCAGACCTGCTCACCGCGGACGCGGTGCGAGAAGAGCTGGGCCGGTTGCCCGACTGGTCGGGCGACCCGACCGGCATCGGTCGTACCGTCCAGCTCGGCAGTTTCCCGGCCGCCATCACGGTGGTTGACCGGGTGGCGGCGGTGGCCGAGGAGATCGACCACCATCCCGACATCGACATCCGATGGCGGACCCTGACCTTCCGCTGTGTCACGCACTCGGCCGGTGGGGTCACCCGCCGGGACGTCGAGCTGGCCCGGCGCATTGACGACATCGTCCGGAGTGCGGCATGAGATTCGAGATCAGCAAGGTTCTGGATGCCATCGAGGGTCGGGTCTGCACGGACCCGTCACTGGCCCGAGCCGTGGTCGACCTGGCCGAGGTGATCCGCTACCAGGACATCGACGGTGGTCGGCCGGCCAGCCTGCTACGCCTCGGCATGGTCATCGACGCGCTCTCCCGCGAGCTGGAGGAGGACAGCGTCCAGGTCTACGCGGTCGTGCACCGCGCGTTGCTCTCCGACGCCGACCTCACCTCCAACGAGCGGATGGTCGTCCGCCGCTGGGCCGACGACGGGCTCGTCGAGGTGCTCGACAACCCGGGTGACCGGATGTTGGAGGTCGCCGACCTGCTCGGTCTGCCGGTGCTCAGCCGGGTCCGCTTCGACGGGCTGCGGGGGCGTTTCCCGTGGCTGGTCGAGCAGCCCGGTCGGGTGGTCGCGCCGGTGCCGGGCGCTGGCGGGCCGGTGTTCATCGCGCACGTCGGTGGTGGCCACTCGCCGGTGGCCGGCAAACGGTCACCGACCGGCGTCAAGCTGCTGGCCCGCCAGTGGCGCTGCCCGGAGTCGGGCTGCGCGCTGTTCGGCGGCGGCGGTGGGGGTGGCGCGTTCGCCGACCTGGCCGGGGGTGCCGACCGCAGCCCCGCCGCGCAGCCGCCGCCCGCCCTGCGCAACGGCGTGCCGACCTGCCCCCGACACGGCGTACGGCTCGGTGACGGCGGCCCGCGTCCGCGTACCGAGGTGCTCGCGGTGCGCGTCGGCGGCCTGGTCCGACGGCGGTTCGTGCTCAGCGAGGAACAGCCGGTCGTGGCCGGTCGGGCTCCCGAGCAGGACGGCGGGATCATGCTCGGGCAGTGGCTCAACGACGAGGCCCGGCGCTGGATCAGCCGTGGTCACGTCCGCTTCGAGCTGCGGGTCGGCGAGATCATCGTGACCGACGTCAGCACCAACGGCTCGGGCATCCGGCCGGGCGGTTCGATGACCGAGTCGGACCGGATCCCGCTGGCCCCGCAGCAGTCCCGGGTGCTGGGCGAGAACGACATGATCGAGCTGTACCCGGGGGTGCAGATCGGTCGGGCCGAGGAGCTGCCCACCGGCGCCCCGTTCACTCCCACCTCGGTGATGGCCGAGGCCCCCACGATGGCGATGCGCCTGCCCCGCCCCTGACGCGAAGGGCGGGCGTCGGAACTCCGACGCCCGCCCTTCAGCACGTTCCTTGCTCAGCCGGCCAACACCTCGGCCAGCTGGGTCACCGCCAGGTCGATCTCGTCCTCGGTGATGACCAGGGGTGGGGCGAGTCGGATGGTGGAGCCGTGGGTGTCCTTGGCGAGGACTCCGCGCGCGGCGAGCCGCTCACACGCCTCCCGGCCGCTCATCAGCGCCGGGTCGATGTCCAGCCCGGCCCACAGGCCCCGGACGCGTACCCCGACCAGACCCTTGCCGACCAACCCTTCCAGGCCGGCCCGCAGCCGCTCACCCAGCTCGGCCGAGCGGCGCTGGAACTCGCCGGTGGCCAGCAGCCGGACCACCTCGATCGCCACCGCGCAGGCGAGCGGGTTGCCGCCGAACGTGGAGCCGTGCTGGCCGGGCTTGAGCACCCCGAGCACGTCGGCGTTCGCGGCCACCGCGGAGACCGGCACGATGCCGCCGCCGAGGGCCTTGCCGAGCAGGTACATGTCCGGCACGACGCCCTCATGGTCGCAGGCGAAGGTCGCGCCGGTACGCCCCAGACCCGACTGGATCTCGTCGGCGATGAACAGCACGTCGCGCTCGGTGCAGACCTGGCGTACGCCCGGCAGGTAGCCCTCCGGCGGCACCACCACACCCTGCTCGCCCTGGATCGGCTCCAGCAGCACGGCCACGGTGTTCTCGTCGATCGCGGCGGTCAGCGCCTCCAGGTCGCCGTACGGCACGACGGTGAACCCCGGGGTGTACGGCCCGAAGTCGGCGCGGGCGTCCTCGTCGGTGGAGAAGCTCACGATGGTGGTGGTCCGGCCGTGGAAGTTGCCCTCGGCGACCACGATGTTGGCCTGGCCGGCGGGCACGCCCTTGACCTGGTAGCCCCACTTGCGGGCCACCTTGATTCCGGTCTCCACCGCCTCGGCGCCGGTGTTCATCGGCAGCACGAGGTCCTTGCCGCACAGCTCGGCCAGCTCCCGGCAGAAGTCGGCGAACTGGTCGTGGATGAACGCGCGACTGGTCAGCGTCAGCCGGTCCAGTTGGGCGTGCGCGGCGGCGATCAACTGCGGGTGCCGGTGACCGAAGTTCAGCGCGGAGTAGCCGGCCAGGCAGTCCAGGTAGCGGCGGCCGTCCACGTCGGTGAGCCAGGCACCTTCGGCGGACGAGATCACCACCGGCAGCGGGTGGTAGTTGTGCGCCGTCCAGCGCTCGGCGTCCCGGACCGCTCCCGGCGTACGCAGCTTGTCGTCCACGATCACTTGCTTGCCTTTCCCTGACGGAGTCGCAGCGTGCAGCACTTCGGTCCGCCGCCGGCCTTACGTAGCTCGGACAGGTCGACCCCGATGGTCTCGTAGCCCCGGTCGCGCAGCTTGGCGGCCAGGTCGGTGGCCTGCGCGGGCAGCACAACGTGCCGCCCGTCGCTGACCGCGTTCAGCCCCAGCACCTCGGCGTCGGCCATGGTGGCGTGCACCGCGTCGGGGAAGAGCCGCCGCAGCACAGCCTGGCTGCCCGGGGAGAAAGCCTCCGGCAGGTACGCCACGGTCCGCTCGTCGAGCACGGTCAACGCGGTGTCCAGGTGGTAGAAGCGCGGGTCGACCAGTTGCATGGTGATCACCGGGTAGCCGAAGACCTCCTGCAACTGGGCGTGTGCGGCGTGCGCCGTGCGGAAGCCGGTGCCGGCCAGCAGGTGGTCACCGGCCAGCAGGACGTCACCCTCGCCCTCGTTGACGTGCTTCGGGTCGTACATCTCGAAGCCGGCGGCCTCGAACCAGGCCCGGAACGCCGGCGCCTCGTCGGCGCGCTGCGGGTCCCGGAACTGCACGGCCATCGCCTTGCCGTCGATCACGGTGCCGCCGTTGGCGGCGAAGACCATGTCGGGTAGGCCGGGCACCGGAGTGATCTCCTCGACGGTGTGGCCCAGGTCAAGGTACGTCTGGCGCAGTTGCTCCCACTGCCGAACGGCCAGCGCGGCGTCGACCGGCGCGGTCGGGTCCATCCAGGGGTTGATCGCGTAGTCGACGGCGAAGTACGTCGGCCGGCACATCAACAGGCGCTGGCTGGTGGCGTCCATCGTCATTGTCCTGCTCCCAGGGGTCGGGCGCGCCCGGCCACCGTGGCCCACGGGCTGGCGCCGTTGCTCAACGGTATGCGGCGTCAGCGGCAGGATCCACCACCGAGAGTTGCGCATGGCGTAGATCCGTTGCGTGTGGTGAACCCTCTGAGGCGATTCGTTGCGTTGAAGCCGAGATCCGGGAGGCAGGGGCCGGCGGCAGGGCTCGGAGGTAGAGCCGGAAAGCTCGTTCGCAGCCTTTGCTCTGCTGCCGTATGTGCGCCACCAGCCGGCGCCGCCGTCACTGACCAGGAGCGGAACCCGCCGGCCGCTCCCGGCGCCGCTCGTCGGACGCCTGGCTCCGACCTCGCTGGCGCATATAGGGCAGCAGAGCAAAGGCTGGCGTACGTGGTTCGCCCGGCAGTCGAGAGGCGCGGATCTCCGGGTGACGCGCGAGGTCGCCGCAGTGATCCGGACCGGAACCGTCGAACCCTGGAAACACTTCAGGGGCGGCGAACCGCCGCCCCTGAAAGGGTGTCCCCCGGCCGGTGAACCACCGGACTGATCGGGTTGCCGGCGAACCGCCGGCTGTTCGCCGGTGCATCACCGGCGAGCGGAACAGTGCCCGCTAGAAACGATCGACAAACTGTGAGTCGAGCCACTCCCGGAAGCGCTGCACCCAGTCGCCGTCGGTGGTCGGCCAGTCGAACTGACCGGTCATCGCGAGCACCCCGATCACCACCGCGGCCAGACCGATCAGCACGCCGAAGAGCGCGTCGGTCTTGCCGGCGACGTGCCGGCGGCGGGTGGCCATCAGACCGAGGACCGACAGCACCGCGCCGAACGCGCCGAGCCCGATGCCGTACCCGGCCAAGGTTCCGGTCAGCACGAACGTCGCACCGACGACCGAGACGATCAGGCCGAGGGTGGCGAGCAGGCTGGCCCGCGGCTTCGGGCCACGCGTCACCGGCGGCTCAGGCGTGCTCGCGCCCGGGGTCGGGTCGACAGTGCGGTCCGTGCTGGTCCGGTCCGTGACGGCACTGTCGGTCGTGACCCGGTCGGTGGTGTCCGGCCGACGGGTGGTGCTGTCGAGGTCCGCGTCCCGCTCGGCGGTGCGCGCCGTGGTCGGGGCGACGGCAGGACGGTCCTCGGTCTGCACCTTGCCGATGGTGCTGGTGCGGGGCTCCGGAGTGTCCGGGCGCGTCGTGCCGTTCACGGGCTCAGGTGCGACCGGGCGGTTCGTGCCGTTCGAGGGCTCGGGCGCGACCGGGCGGGCGGTGCCCCGCGAGTCGGCCTCCGCCGGTCGACCGGTGGCGGCTCGGGCCACCGCCGCCCGCTCGTTGGCCCGCCGCTCGGCCGCACTGGTCTGGCCGCCGGTCGTGCCGGCGCTGCGGTGCGTCGTCTGGTCGTCGTCCCGGTCGCTGACCACCGGACGGCCGACGCCGCCGTCGGACTGAGCGGTCTCGGTGACCGGGGTGTCGCGACCGTCCACGCGGCCGTCGAGGTTCTCGTCCCGCGTCGGCGCCGGCTCGGACCGGCGGGACAGCGAAGGAATCCTGACCACTACACACCTCCTGATGAATGCGTGGTGGCCGATGGAAGGGGTGGCACCCACGCGGTGTCGGCCCCCAAATACCCACCTGGGCGTTTCCTGACACCAATCCTGGGTACGGCCACCAAGACCGGCCGCGGTTAGCCGCGACCGGCGGGCAACCGGCCTCGACCGGTCGCGGCTAACCTGGCCGCCTGGTCCGGGCCAGCCCTGCCGCGGCCTTGATCGACTCGATTTCCTGGAAGTCGCGGCTTCCCGTCTCCGTGGACACCCCGACTTCCTGCAACCCGAGTCGATCAACGTGATGGGGGCCGGGTTGATCGATGCGGCGGACCCGTCAGGGCGGCGGCGGGCCCGTCAGGGCGGCGGCGGGCTGGATGCCGATCGGCGCGGCGGCGGACCCGTCAGCGCGGCGGCCGGCCGGATGTCGATCAGTGCGGCGGCCGGATCGTCACCGCGGCGGCGGGCCCGAGCGGTTCAGCGCGGACCGGTCGGGCGGGGCTGGCTATCCTTGGCACCTGTGCCAGAGGGACACACGATCCATCGCCTGGCGGCCCGGCACGCCGAGCTGTTCGCCGGGGACAAGCTGCTCGCCGCCAGCCCGCAGGGCCGCTTCGCCGAGGGTGCCGCACGACTCTCCGGGACAGTTCTCGAAGGCACCGAAGCGTACGGGAAACACCTGTTACACCATTACGCCGGCGAGCTGACGTTGCACGTACACCTCGGGTTGTATGGCAAGTTCACCGACGGGCCGGGGGAGCCGCCGGAGCCGGTCGGGCAGGTGCGACTCCGGCTGGCCAGCGACCGGCACTGGCTCGACCTGCGCGGGCCCACGGCCTGTGAGGTGTTCACCCCACCGGAGGTGGCCGCGCTGCGGGACCGTCTCGGGCCCGATCCGTTGCGCGCCGACGCCGACCCGGAGCAGGCGTACGCCCGGATCGCCCGCAGTCCCACCCCCCTCGCCGCTCTGCTGCTGGATCAATCGGTGGTGGCCGGTACCGGTCTGATCTTCGTGACCGAGGCGCTGTTCCGGGCGGGACTGCCGCCCACGATGCCGGGCCGACAGTTGACCAGGACCGGCTGGGACGCCCTCTGGGCCGACCTGGTCGGCTTGATGCGGCTCGCCGTCGAGCACGGTCGGATCGACACGGTCCGCGACGCGCACCTGCCAGAGACCATGGGTCGGCCGGCGCGGGTCGACCGGCACGGCGGCGAGGTGTACGTCTACCGCCGCCCGGGAGCACCCTGTCACGTCTGCGGCACCGAGGTCAGTCGCGGCGAAATGGCCGGCCGCAACCTGTACTGGTGCCGCACCTGCCAGCCCAGCTGACCCCACCCACGCCCCGCGCGCACCCCGCACGCCTCACGACCCGCGCGCCTCACGCCCCGCGCGCGCCCCGCGCCCCGCGCGCGCCCCGCGCCCCGCGCGCGCCCCGCGCCCCGCGCGCGCCCCGCGCCCCGCACGCGTCGATCTTGCGGTTTCTGTCGTCGACATGGGTGGATATGCGTCCTGTGTCGGGACAGAAAGTGCAAGATCGCGGAGTTGGGTCGGGTGCGGCCGCGGAGTTGGGTCGGGTGCGGCCGCGGGGTTGGGTCGGGTGTGGGAGGCTCGCGCGTTGGTGGAGGTCAGTCGCGGTCGAGCAGCCAGCGGACCACTTCGATCTGTTTCGGGAAGACCGTTCCGTCGGCGAGGCCCCAGGCCAGCGTGTGTCCGATCGTCCAGCCCCGGACCCGAGCCCGGTCCAGTCCCAGGTCGGTGCTGAGCCGGTCCAGCCGATGCCGGACGGCGGCCGGGGAGTGGCCCAGTTCCGGGCCGCGGACCATCGGCACGACCGAGAACTCCCGTTCCCCGGTCAGCGGTTTCGGGTCGATCGCCAGCCACGACCATCGACCGCCGCCGAGCGCGTCGCCGCCGTGCGCGTTGGCGGCGAGGATGTTGCCGGCGTGCAGGTCCTGGTTGACCAGCACCTGCTCGCCCTGGCTGGACGCCAGGCCGGTGAGCAGGTCGAGCGCCGCGTCCAGCAGCCGTCGCTCGTACGGTCGGCCGGCCCGTTCCCAGGCGCGGGGCATCCGGTCGATCCAGCCGGCGGCCTCCTCTGCCAGCGGGGTGAACGGCGCGCCGGCCGGTCGCCAGAGCCGGGGGAGAAGTCCGACCACCACGTCCAGCGCTCGGTCCGGCGCAAGGTCGTGCAGGGGAGTGCCGGGCTGGCAGCGTTCGAGCAGCAGGGCGCGCCGCTCGGGGTAGTGGGCGAGCAGACGAACCGCCGCGACGCCGTCCCAGTGCGCCAACGCGTCGGCTTCGTGCCGGCTCTCCTCGTCGGGGTACTGGAGCTTCAGCACCACCGCAGTGCCATCGGGCAGGTGGGCGGGCAGCGCCAGGGACGCGTACGCGTAAGGAAAGGGCGGCCCGACCCGCAGCGACCAGCGCTCGGCGCACTCGTTCAGCCACGTCGGGAGTGCGGCCAGCCAGGCGCGACCGGCCTGTGAGCCGTGAACCCAGTCGAGCCCCTCGGGCAGATCCATCCGGCGCTCCTGAGTCGTGCGGCGGTCCGTGGCGGCCCCTGGGTGACTCGACCGGGCCGCGGCGTTCACACACCGGTCCACAATGGCTAGCGTGGACGGGTGCAGATTGGTGTGAACGTACCGAACTTCGCCCCGGGCACCGACCCCGACGTGCTGCGTCGCTGGGCGCAGACGGTGGAGGGTCTCGGCTTCGACCTGTTGATGGTCTCCGATCACATCGCGGTGACCCCGGACGTGGCCGAGCAGTATCCGGCGCCGTTCTACGAGCCGTTCACCACGTTGTCCTGGCTGGCCGGGGTGACCAGCCGGGTTCGACTGGGCACCACGGTGCTCATCGTCCCGTACCGGCACCCGCTGCTCACCGCCCGGATGGCGGCGAACCTCAACCGGCTCAGCGGCGGACGGCTTGTGCTCGGTGTCGGCGTCGGCTGGGCCCGGCAGGAGTTCGAGGCGCTCGGGGTGCCGTTCCGGCAGCGCGGCGCGCTGACCGACGAGTACCTGCACACCATGCGTGCGGCCTGGCAGGACACCGACGACTACGACACGGCCGCGATTCCGATCTGGGTCGGTGGCAACAGCGAGGCCGGCATGCGCCGCGCGGTGCTGCTCGGTGACGCCTGGCACCCGCTGCGGGTCACGCCGGGACGGCTGGCCGAGGCGGTCGGGCGACTGACGGACATCGCCGACGAGCTGGGTCGCCCGGTGCCCGCGTTGGTGCCGCGGATCGCGCTTCAGGAGACCCGGGAACCGATCACCGACGCCGACCGGCTCGCCGGTGTCGGCACCATCGATCAGATCGTCGCCGACCTGGACCAACTTCGTGTGCTCGGCGCGGCGACGGTGGTGCTGGACCCGTTCAACGGCGACCTGACCGAGATCCGCCAGCCCGAACGTGCCTGGCGGACCCTTGCGGCAGTGGCCGCACATCACAGAACCCAGGAGGACCGATGACCCCCGACGACGAGAAGTTTCTCCGCCATGCCGTCGACATCGCCCGGCGGGCGGGGGCTTCCGGCGAACGGCCGTTCGGCTCGTTGCTTGTCGACGCGGCCGGTGTCGTCCTGATCGAGGACCACAACACGGTGGTCTCCGACGCGGACATCAGCGCCCATCCGGAGTTGAAGCTGGCCCGCTGGGCGGCTCGGGAACTCTCTCCCGAGGTGGCTGCCGGCACCACCATGTTCACCAGTTGTCAGCCCTGCGCGATGTGCGCGACGGCGATCGACCGGTCCGGGCTCGGGCGGGTGGTGTACGCGCTGTCCAGCGAGCAGTTCGAGGAGGTCAAGCCGGCCACCCCGCCGCTGCCCCCGGTTCGGTACGAGGGGCCGGCGCTGTTCGACGAGGCCCGCCGGCCGATCGACGACTACTACTGAGCGGCGCCGCTCCGGGTCGGTGTGACGCAGCCGGAATTGACAGTCGGCCGGCTGCGAGAGCAGGGTTGAGCGGTGACAACGATGTCAACGGTCAAATGGGAGGAATAGCCTCTCGCTGCGTGCCGACCTCGGCCAGTCGACTCGTGGCGTACCGTTGGCGGTTTTGCGGCGCGGACCCGGTCCGTTCGCCGATCCTGGCCGTATGTCCCTTTCCTACCCCACGGTGACCAGCTGAGATGACCGACGTGCCCCGATCCGACGCCGCAACGACCCCCGCCCCGGCGGGGTCACCAGACCTGCCCGAGCTGGACGAGTTCCTCGCCGACCAGACCCGGACGCTGCTCGACACCGCCCGCCGCTCGGCCCGGCCGGAGGGCGGCTTCTGGTGGCTCACCGACGACCGCACCCCGGATCGCGGAGAACCCGTCCACACCTGGATCACCTGCCGGATGACCCACGTGGCTGCCCTCGCCCACCGTAACGGCGACCCGGACGCCGCCGCCCTGGTCGACCACGGGATCGCCGCGCTCAGCACGCTGCTGCGTGACGACCGGTACGGCGGCTGGTTCGGCGCGGTGGACCAGCAGGGAGTGCCCGCCAACGACCGCAAGGCCGGCTACGACCACGCGTTCGTGCTGCTCGCCGCCTCCAGCGCCGCGCGCGCCGGACGCCCCGGCGCGGACCGGCTGCTCGCCGACGTGCTGGCCGTCGTACGGGACCGGTTCTGGGACGACGACGCCGGCGCTGTCCGCGAATCGTGGAACCGGGACTGGACGGTCACCGAGGACTACCGGGGCGCCAACAGCAGCATGCACATGGTCGAGGCGTTCCTCGCCGCTGCCGCCGCCACCGGCGACCCGAGCTGGGCCGACCGGGCGCTGCGGATCGCCACCCACCTCGTGCACGGTGAGGCGGCCCGGCACGACTGGCGGCTCCCCGAGCACTTCACCACCGACTGGACGCCGCTGCCCGACTACAACCGGGACCAGCCCGCCGACCCGTTCCGGCCGTACGGCTCCACGATCGGGCACTGGCTGGAGTGGGCCCGGCTGCTGTTGGAGTTGGAGGCCGTGCTGCCGCAGCCACCCCGCTGGCTGCTGGCCGACGCCCGTGCCCTGTTCGCCGCCGCCGTGCGTCGCGGCTGGGCGGTCGACGGCGCGGACGGCTTCGTCTACACCATCGACTGGGACGACCGGCCGGTGGTGCGCTCCCGGATGCACTGGGTTCTCGCCGAGGCCATCGGCGCGGCGATCACCCTGGGTCGCCGTACCGGAGACGCGGTCTACCTCGACTGGTACCGGGTCTTCTGGGCGTACGCCCGCCGCAGCCTCATCGACCAGACCGGATGGCGGCACGAGTTGGACGCACAGAACCTGCCCGCCGACACCGTCTGGCACGGCCGGCCGGACGTCTACCACGCCTACCAGGCGGTGCTGCTGTCCCGCGCGGCCGACGGGCTCGGCGGCCCCGGCCCGCTCGCGCCGGGGGAGGTGGCGGCATGATCGTCGTCGCGGGTGAGGCGCTGATCGACCTGGTCGTCACCGCCGAGGGGCAGCGCGCCGTCCCGGGTGGTTCGCCGGGGAACGTCGCCGTCACGCTGGCCCGGCTCGACCAGCCGGTACGACTGCTGGCCCGACTCGCCGACGACGACTACGGTCGGCAACTCGTCGAGCACCTGAGCGCCAACCGGGTGGACCTGGGGTGGGCGGTACGCGCTGCGGAGCCCACGTCGGTGGCGGTGGCCACTCTGAACGCCGCCGGGCAGGCCAGCTACGAGTTCCGGCTGGCCGGCGCGGCCGACTGGCAGTGGACGCCGCAGGAGTTGCCCGAGCTGGCAGGGTCACCGGTCATCGCGCTGCACAGCGGGTCCCTCGCGCTCGCATTGGCACCCGGCGCGCAGGCGCTGGAGGGCCTGCTCGCCCGGGAACACCAGCGGGACGGGCTCACCGTCTCCATCGACCTCAACCTGCGCCCGAGCATCGTCACCGACCGGGCGGCGGAACAGGAGCGGGTACGCCGGCAGGTTCGCCTCGCGCACCTGGTCAAGGCCAGCGACGAGGACCTGGCCTGGCTCTACCCGGACCGTTCGGTGGCCGACGTGATGACCGAGTGGCGTACCGCCGGTGTGTCGTGCGCCGTGGTGACCCGGGGCGGGGACGGCGCCTGGCTGCTCGCGCCCGACGGCTCGCTGCACGAGGAGCCGGCGGTCCGCACGACGGTGGTCGACACCGTCGGGGCCGGTGACTCGTTCACCGGTGGCCTGCTGGCCGCGCTGGCCGACCTCGACGCGCTCGGCGACCGCCCGGCCGACCGGCTCGCCGCAGTGACTCCGCAGCAGTGGGATGCGGTGCTCCGGCAGGCCGCCACGGTGGCCGCCCTGACCTGCGCCCGCCGAGGCGCCAACCCCCCGACAAAAGCAGAGGTCGAAGCCCTCCTAACCCCCGCGCCCTGACCGCCCCCCTTCTCCGCGATCTTGCACTTTCTGTCCCGGCAGAAGACGCGATCCGCACAATTGGCCAACAGTAAGTGCAAGATCGCGGGGGCGGGGGCGGGGCAGGGCTAGGGCGGGGGCGGGGTTAGGTCAGGCCTCGTTTGAGGAGTCTGGTGGGGAGGACCGTCGTGTCGGGTGGGGTGTCGTCTCCGGCGATTCGCTGGAAGAGGCGTTCGGTGGCCACCTTGGCCAGCTCTCTCGTGTCGTAGGCGACGACGGTCAACGGCCGGGGCATCAGGTGGGCCAGCTCGAAGTCGTCGAAACCGACCAGCGCGGCGTCACTGCCCCGCCGGTGCAGCTCCTGGAGCGCGCCGACGGTGAGCCGGTTGTTGGCGCAGAAGAACGCGGTGGGCGGCTCCGGGAGGTCGAGCAGCGCGGCGACGGCTCGGCCGGCCTCCTCCGGGGCGATGAGCCGCTCGCGGATCAGCGACTCGTCCGGCTCGACCCCGGCGGCGTCCAGCGCCGACCGTGCTCCGGCCAGCCGCTCCCGCATGGTGGGCACGCTGGGCGCGCCGAGCAGCAGCCCCACCCGTCGGTGCCCCTCGTCGAGCAGGGCGCTCACCCCGGCGTGGCTGCCACCCCGGTTGTCCAACAGCACGGCGTCGGCGTGCAGCCCCTTCGGCGGCCGGTCCAGGAACACGACGGGCATGCCCAGCTCGACCTCGCGGCGCAGGAACGAGTGGTCCAGGCCCGCCGGCACCACCAGCAGACCGTCGACGCGGCGTTGGGTGAAGTCCTGGAGCAGGGCGCGTTCCCGCTCCGGGTCCTCCTCCGACGATGCGGTGATCAGCATGGTGCCGTGGGCGGCGGCGATCTCGGCGGCGACGCTGGCGATGGTCGCGTAGAACGGGTTGGCGATCTCCTCGATCAACAGCCCGACGGTGGCATTGAGTTGCCGGGAGCGCAGGTTACGGGCGATGTCGTTGCGTCGGAAGCCCAGCTCGGCGATGGCGGCCAGCACCCGGCCGACCAGTTCCTGCCCCACCGGCTCGTCGTTCACGACCCGGGAGACCGTCTTCAGGCTGACGTCGGCCCGACGGGCCACATCGACCATCGTGGGACGCCGACGCACGGTCGGCCGGGTCGGGGTCTGGGTCACGGGATGGTCCTCCACGGCGGGCGCGGGTCAGCGGTCGAGGGCGGCGAGCGCGTCGACCGCTTTTCGGGCAGCGATGAGCACCGGATCCCAGACCGGCGCGTACGGCGGAGCGTAGCCCAGGTCCAGCTGCGTCATATCGTCCACCGTCATGCCGTTCCACAGCGCCACGGCCAGCGTGTCGATCCGTTTGGCCGCCTCGGACCAGCCGACGATCTGCGCGCCGAGCAGCCGACCGCTGGGGCGCTCGGCGATCAGCTTGACCGTCATCGGCCGTGCGCCCGGGTAGTAGCCGGCCCGGTTGGTCGACTCGGCGATCACCGAGACGAACTCGAAGCCGGCGGCGGTGGCCTCCCGTTCGCGCAGGCCGGTCCGGCCCACCTCCAACTCGCAGACCTTCGTGACGGCCGTGCCGATCACGCCGGTGAAGGTGGCGTACCCGCCGCCGATGTTGATCCCGGCGACCCGGCCCTGCTTGTTGGCGTGCGTGCCGAGCGGCACGTGCACCGGCAACCCGCTGACCCGGTGCAGGGTCTCCACGCAGTCACCGGCCGCCCAGACGCCGGGGTGCTCGGGCACCCGCATCCGGCGGTCCACCCGGATCGCGCCGGTCGGTCCGAGGGGCAGCCCAGCGGCCTTGGCGAGCGCCGTGTTGGGGCGTACGCCGAGACCCAGGACCACGACGTCGGTCGGGATCGGCCCCTCGGCGGTGACCACCGCGCAGACCCGGCCGTCCCGCTGTTCCAGGTCAACCACGGGCAGGCTGGTGCGGATGGTGACGCCGAGGCCGCGCATGGCCTCGGTGACCAGTTCGGCCATCTCGGCGTCGACGGTCGCCATGGGCTGCTCGCCCGCTTCCACCAGGATCACCGAGAGGCCGCGTTGGATCAGCGCCTCGGCGATCTCGACGCCGATGTACCCGCCGCCGACCACCACGGCCCGGCGCGGCTGCGGGTCGGCGTCCAGCCAGTGCCGCAGTGCCGCACCGTCGTCGAGGGTCTGCATGCCGAACACGCCGTCCGCGTCGGTGACCGCCCACTGCGGCTTCACCGGCACCGCCCCGGTGGCGTACACCAGGTCGTCGAAGCGTTCGCGGACCTCGCCGCCGCCGGTCAGGTCCCGGGCCACGACCTCGCGGCGTTCCAGGTCGATGGCCGTGACCTCGTGGCGCATCCGGACGTCCATCGCGTACTCGGTGCGGAACGTCTCCGGGTCGCGGGCGATCAACGCCTCCGGGCCGGGCACCAGGCCACTGATCCAGTACGGGATGCCGCACGCCGAGTAGGAGGTGAAGTTGCCCCGCTCGAAGACCACGATCTCCAGGTCGCCACGGCCACGGCGGCGTCGGGCCTGGGACGCCGCCGACATTCCGGCGGCGTCCCCGCCGATGACGATCAGCCGTTGCGTCACGGGCTCATCTTGTCACGCGGTGATCAGCCGCGGGTCTGCCGTGCGACGTCCTGCACCACGTCGGTGAGTCGGCCGGTGCGCTCGAACACCGCACGCTGCCGCGCCGCGCCGCTGCCGTGCCGGCGCAAGCCGCCCAGTAGGTCGTTCACCTCGGCCCAGTCGCCGTGCTGCTCCAGCGCCGGCCGCATCCGCTCCACGAACCGGTCCAACAGCTCCCAGGCCGGGCGCAGCTCGCCGTTCGTGACGTCGACGGCCTCGCCTTCCAGGCCGTCATGGGCGGCCCGCCAGTGCGCCCCGACCAGCAGGTGGTGGTCGGTCTGCAACGCCGGCCGGCCGGCCTCGACATCCGCCATGGCGGTGGCGACGAGCGCCCGGACCAGCGCGGCGACCAGCACCGCGTCGTCCACCGACGGGCAGACGTCGCCGATCCGCAGCTCGACGGTCGGGTACTTCGCCGACAGGCGGGCGTACCAGTAGAGCATCCCCTCGTCGAGCATCACCCCGCTGGAGATCAGCTGGCGGATCAACCGCTGGTAGTGCTCGTGCGACTCCAGGAACGGGGTCGGCGCCACCGACGGCCAGCGCTCCCACTCGACAGAGCGCCAACTGGCGTAGCCGGTGTCCTCGCCCCGGGAGAACGGCGAGTTGGTGGTCACCGCGTGCAGCATCGGCAGCCACGGCCGTACGTGGTTGAGCACCTGCACGCCGGTGTCCGGGTCGGGCACCCCGACGTGGACGTGCATGCCGTTGTTGCCGGGGCCGGGGACGAGCAGCCGGAACCGCTCGATCATCCGGTCGAAGCGTGGCTTGTCGACCACCGGTGGCACCGGGCCGTCGACCGGGCCGGTGCCGATGGCGAGCAGGCGTACGCCGGCCCGCTCGGCGGCGTCGGAGAGCGCCTTACGCAGTACGCCGAGGGAGTGCCGGATCGACGAGAGCTCCAGGCCGGGCGGGCTGCCGATCTCGATCTGACTGGTCTGGAACTCCCGCTCCACCTGCCCGCGAAGTTCGGCCGGCACCTGCTCCATGACGAGGTCCACGGCCGGAACCGCAGCGCCGGTGTGCGGGTCGACGAGCAGGAACTCCTCCTCGACACCCACGGTGAGCAACCCGGTGGCCGCAGCCCTGTCGCTGAGCGCCTCCGCCACCTGACCGGTCATCGACATCACCCGTCCGTTCCTACCGTTCGCGGTCCGTCCGCGTCGGTCCGTCGTTTGGTTACCCAACGTGGCGATGCCGGGAAACGTGGCGGCGGAACCTCTTGGCCCACGCGCCGGCGATCCGGCCGGACGACGTGACACGGCGTCCTATGCTGAGCCCGTGCCGGTGCTGCTGGGCTATGTCGGGGTCGCGTGGTATCCGCGTTCGCCCAGCTCACCCTGCTGGCGGGCCGCCCTGTCGACCTGCTGACGGGTGCCGCGCTGACCGCCCTGGTGCTACTCGCGGTGGTGCTCGCGGCCCGGGTGCACGACCGGGCGGGCGCGCCCGGTGCCGGGCCGCGGTCGGCTGGCCTGCGGGCCCGCTCCCGAAGCCGCCGAATGCCCCGCCAGATCGACCCGGATGCGGCCGGTCGACCCCGTCCCCGCGCTCCCGGGCACCCCTCGGCCGCGTAGCGCCCCGCCGCCGCGCGGCCGATCCCGCCGTCACCGGCCCCCCTTGCTGAGCGGATGCCGCCGGAGGGGAGGGCTTCACCGGAATCGGACCGAGGGGTTTCCCATGCTTGCCTTCGCACCACTGCACGACGCTGTCGCCGCTGCCGGCACCGCGCTGTCCTGGCTCACCGATCTGCTCGAACCGCTGGCCGGCGGCATGGCGACCGCCGCCGCCATCGTGCTCTTCACCGTTGCCATCCGCCTGCTGATCTCGCCGCTCACCGTGGTGCAGGTGCGCGGCGAGCGACGCCGCGCGGCCCTCGCCCCGCAGGTGCGTGATCTCCAGCGGCGGTACGCCGACGACCCGGCCACGCTTCAGCGCGAGGTGTTCGCGTTGTACCGGGAGGCTGGGGCGAACCCGATCGCCGGCTGCCTGCCGTTGCTGCTCCAGGCGCCGTTCCTGCTGGTCCTGTACCGGCTGTTCACCACCAGCGAGGGTGGCACCGGGCTGCTGGACGAGCGTCTCGCCGGGGTGCCCCTGGGTCACCATCTCACCGACGGGCTGACCGGAGCGGCCGGTCCGCTCTTCGCCGTGTTGCTGGCGGTGTTGCTGGCGGTGGCCTGGTGGTCGTCCCGGCGGGCCCGCCGGGCGTCGGCGGCGGTGGGCACGGTGGCCGGTACGCCGACCGAGGGACCGGGGGCGGCCGTGCTCGGGCGGCTGCTGCCCCTGCTGCCGTTCACGACCGTGCTGGTGGCGCTGGTGCTGCCGCTCGCCGCGGTGATCTACCTGGTCACCACGAGCGTGTGGTCGGCGGCCGAGCAGGCGGTGCTCCGGCGGCCGCAGGCGGTGTCGGCGAACGAGGAAGTAGATCGACGTTGACAAATGTCATGGCGGAGGCGTACAACCCTGAGAGAGCGCTCTCTCGACCCGTCTCCGCAGAGAGGCACGTCCATGACACCTCCTTCGGCGGCCCCCGCCGCCCCACTCGTCCGACGCCGGCTGCGGCTGGCCTCCGTCCTGCTCGTCGCCACCACCACCGTCCTGGCCGGCGTCACCGTCACCGCGCAGGCGGCCGTGCCGCCACCGCCGACCGGCTGGAGCACGGTCTGGAGCGACGACTTCACCGGCGCCGCCGGAACCCTGCCGTCGTCCGCAAACTGGATCATCGACACGGGTCACAGCTATCCCGGTGGTCCGGGCAACTGGGGCACCGGCGAGATCCAGAACTACACCGCCAGCACCGCCAACGTCAGCCACGACGGTGGTGGCAACCTGCGGATCACACCGCTGCGCGACAGCGGCGGCGGCTGGACCTCCGCCCGCATCGAGACCGTGCGCAGCAACTTCAAGGCCCCGTCCGGCGGCGTGCTCGCCATCGAGGGTCGGATCCAGATGCCGAACGTCACCGGCGCCGCGGCCGCCGGATACTGGCCGGCGTTCTGGGCCCTCGGCGCGCCCTACCGGGGCAACTACCAGAACTGGCCGGGCATCGGTGAGTTCGACGTGATGGAGAACGTCAACGGCATCAACTCGGTCTGGGGCGTGCTGCACTGCGGTGTCGCGCCGGGCGGGCCGTGCAACGAGTCCAACGGCCTCGGCGCGTCCCGAGCCTGTCCGGGTTCGAGCTGCCAGTCCGCGTTCCACACGTACCGGTTCGAGTGGGACGCCTCGATCAGCCCACAGCAACTGCGCTGGTACGTCGACGGGCAGCTCTACCACACCGTCACGTCTAGCCAGGTCGGCGCGAGCGCCTGGTCGCAGATGACCTCGCACCAGGGCTACTTCCTGCTGCTCAACGTCGCGATGGGCGGGGCCTTCCCGAACGGCGTGGCCGGCAGTGGCACGCCGACCGCGGCAACCGTTCCCGGTCGACCGATGCTCGTCGACTACGTGGCGGTGTACCAGCGCGGCAGTGGCACCACCCCGCCGCCCACCACGCCGCCGCCCAGTGGCACGAGGGACGCGTACGCCCAGATCCAGGCCGAGTCGTTCAACGGGCAGAACGGCGTGCTCGTCGAGGCGTGCTCGGAGGGCGGGCAGAACATCGCCGCGCTGCGCAACGGTGACTGGGTGCGCTACGACAATGTCGACTTCGGCTCCGCCTCGCCCCGCGACTTCGTGGCCCGGGTCGCCTCCGGCGCGGGTGGCGGTGCGAGTGGCCTCGTCGAGGTGCGGGTGGGCAGCCCGACCGCGACGCCGATCGGCAGCTTCGCGATCGGCAACACCGGTGGGTGGCAGAGCTGGCGTTCGGTGCCCGGCAACGTGGGAGCGGTGACCGGCCGGCGCTCCGTGTACCTGACCTTCACCAGTGGTCAGCCGAACGACTTCGTCAACGTCAACTGGTTCACCTTCCGTCGCTGATCGACCCCCTCGGGCCGCCCGCCGCGCGATCACGCGACGGGCGGCCCGATCCTTCCGCGTCGACCCCTGGACAGAAACAGTTAACTGTCTTAATAATTAGCGGCAACGTTGACGTCCATAAATGCCCGTCCGGGCCCGGAGGGTCGCATGAAACGCTCCAGATCCCTTGTCCTGTCCCTCGTCACCGCCCTCGCGGCCACCCTCGGCGCGGCCTGGGTGGCACTGCCCGCGTACGCCGCCGGTGCCACCGCCAGCTTCGTCAAGACCGCCGACTGGGGCTCGGGCTGGGAGGGGAAGTACACGATCACCAACGGCGGCAGCTCGACCATCAACGGCTGGAACCTGACCTTCGACCTGCCGTCCGGCACCACCCTCGGCAGCTACTGGGACGCGTTGCTCAGCTCCACCGGCCAGCGGCACACCTTCACCAACAGGTCCTGGAACGGCGCCGTCGCCCCGGGGGCGTCGGTCTCCTTCGGCTTCCTGGCCAGCGGCTCCGGTTCGCCCAGCGGCTGCCAGCTCAACGGCGCGTCCTGCGGCGGCGGCACCCCGCCCACCACGCCACCACCCACCACGCCACCACCCACCACGCCGCCCCCGACGACGCCCCCGCCGACCACCCCACCGCCGACCGAGCCGCCCACCGGTGGGTTGCCCAAGCACCTGCTCACCGGGTACTGGCACAACTTCGACAACCCGGCGGTCGAACTGCGGCTGCGCGACGTCCCCACCGAGTACGACCTGGTGGCGGTGGCCTTCGCCGAGGCCACCTCGACGCCCGGCGCGCTCACCTTCGGCGTCGACCCCGGACTGGCCGCCTCGCTCGGCGGCTACACCGACGCGGACTTCACCGCCGACGTCCGCACCCTGCACAGCCGGGGCAAGCGGGTGATCCTCTCCGTCGGCGGCGAGACCGGCCGGGTCACCGTGAACAACGCCGCCTCGGCCACCGCGTTCGCCGACACGGCCGCCGCGCTGATCGCCAGGTACGGCTTCGACGGGATCGACATCGACCTGGAGAACGGACTCAACCCGACGTACATGGCGCAGGCGCTGCGCGCGCTGCGGGCCAAGATCGGATCGGGCCTGATCATCGCGATGGCGCCGCAGACCATCGACATGCAGAATCCGGCCGGCGGCTACTTCAAGCTGGCGCTCGACATCAAGGACATCCTCACCGTCGTCAACACCCAGTACTACAACTCCGGCGCGATGCTCGGCTGCGACCAGAACGCCGCGTACGGCCAGGGCACCGTGAACTTCATCGTCGCGTTGGCCTGCATCCAGTTGGAGGCCGGGCTCCGCCCCGACCAGGTCGGCCTCGGCCTGCCCGCCGGAGCTGGGGCGGCCGGTGGCGGCATCGTCGCGCCCAGCGTGGTCAACGCCGCCCTGGACTGCCTGGCCCGGGGCACCAACTGCGGCAGCTTCCGCCCGCCGCGCACCTA
Source organism: Micromonospora sp. NPDC047756 (assembly GCF_055587245.1). Classification (NCBI taxonomy): domain Bacteria; kingdom Bacillati; phylum Actinomycetota; class Actinomycetes; order Micromonosporales; family Micromonosporaceae; genus Micromonospora; species Micromonospora sp. NPDC047756. The sequence continues at coordinate 254,350 of NZ_JBVJGQ010000009.1, read as the reverse complement.
CCCGGGCATCCGGGGCGCGATGACCTGGTCGGTGAACTGGGACGTCAGCAACGGCAACGGCTTCGCCAACACGGTGGGACCACACCTGGACACCCTGCCCTGACCGCGGTCGCCGGCGTCCGGTCAGGACGCCGGCGGCAGGCGGTGACGCGGATCAGCGACCGGCGGTCACCGACCGCCGGTCGTCGCGATCCCGGCGCTTGCGGACCTTACGGACCACCCAACTGACCACCATCACAATGAAGACCGCGGCGATGGCGTAGTTGAACCAGTCGCTGTAGCGCTCGACGTCCTGCCAGCGGCTCCCCAGCGCGTAGCCGGCCCCCACGATCAACCCGTTCCACACCCCACTGCCGATGGTGGTGAGCAGGATGAACTCACCCAGCGGCATCCGGTTGGCCCCGGCCGGCACCGAGACCAGGCTGCGGACCACCGGCACCACCCGGCCGATCAGCACCGCCCACCGGCCGTGCCGTTCGAACCACTTGTCGGCCTTTTCCAGATCGTCGCTGTCCACCAGGGGAATGCGGTCCAACCAGCGCTTGAGCCGCTCCTCGCCCAGCGCCGCGCCCAGCCAGTAGAGCACCAGCGCGCCCACCAGTGAGCCGACCGTCGCGGCCAGCACCACGACGAAGACGTTGAACTCGCCCTCGTGCGCCAGGAAACCGGCGAGCGCCAGCACGATCTCACTGGGAATCGGCGGAATGATGCTCTCCAGCGCCACCAGCAGGGCCACTCCGACCGGGCCCATCGCCTCGATCACCGAGGCCACCCAGCCGGTCAACCCGGTGAACTCGGACGGGTCGCCAGCCTGGGCGTACGCCATTGTCGTCCTTCCGGTCGGCGGTCGGGGATCGGAGGGTCATACCCACCGTGGCCCGATCTACACCTCCGGGTGCAGCGCGGTGTCCGCCGGCCCCTGCCGCCAACCAGTGAACACCACTGACAGCCCGGCGCGGGACGGAGAACAGCAGAACGGGCCGGCGACGGCCTCGGCCGCCGGGTCCAGCGGAGCGAGCCGGACCAGTCGCCACGGCTCGTCGTCGACCCGGGCGCGGACGGTCAGCGCGTCCCCGGCCCGGCTGACCCGGACGGTCACCTCTCGGCCCGCCCAGTCCGGCACCGGCCCCACCGACCAGTCCGAGAACTCCCGGGTCACCACAGCGCCGAGCTGCGCCTCGCCGTCGCTCACCTCGACACCCGCCTTGGTCCAGGTGTGTTCGTCGACGCGGACGAACGCGCCGGCCTGGTCGAACTGCGCCGAGAAGTCGAGCCGGAAACTCACCTCCATGGCAGCGCCCACCGGCAGCGGCGCCAGCAGGGCCGGGCCGTTGTCGTGCACGAAGCCGTAGCTGGTCCGCCGCCAGAAGTCGCTCTCCGCCGCCGGCTCGACCACCAGTTCGCCGGCCGGGCCCTGCTCGACGTGGACCGGCGGGTGCAGCCAGCTACCCCGGGACCAGTCCAACAACTCGCTCGGCGGTACGAGGTCGTTCTCCATGACGGGCACGGTAACCCACGGCGGTCGCCGGTCGGTCCGGCTGGTTTGCCACGGTGATCAACTGGAGAGATTTCTTCGGCATGGGTGACCGTTGGTATTCCGAAGCCGTCGTCTACTGCCTCGACATCGACACGTTCGCCGACTCCGACGGCGACGGGGTCGGTGACATCCGTGGCCTGATCGGAAGGCTGGACTACCTGGCCCGCCTCGGCGTCACCTGCCTGTGGCTGCACCCGATCCACCCGTCACCCAACCGCGACGACGGCTACGACGCCACCGACTTCTACAACGTGGACCCGCGCTTCGGCACCCTCGGCGACTTCGCCGAGCTGCTGCACCAGGCGCAGAACCGGGGCATCCGCGTGATCATCGACCTGGTGGTCAACCACACCTCCGACGAGCACCCGTGGTTCCAGTCCGCCCGCTCCTCCCCCGACTCGCCCTACCGGGACTGGTACGTCTGGTCCGACACCGAGCCGGCCGACCGGCACCAGGGCATGGTCTTCCCCGGCGAGCAGGACGAGACCTGGAGCTACGACCGGACCGCCAAGGCGTGGTTCTACCACCGGTTCTACAAGTTCCAACCGGACCTCAACTTCGCCAACCCCCAGGTCCGGGCCGAAGTCAAGAAGATCATGTCGTTCTGGCTCCAGCTCGGCGTCTCCGGCTTCCGGATGGACGCGGTGCCGTTCATCATCGAGCTGACCGAGCCGGGCAACCCGAACTCCCCGAAGGACTTCGAGTTCCTCACCGAGATGCGCCAGCACGTCCAGTGGCGTCGCGGCGACGCCGTCCTGCTGGCCGAGGCGAACGTCGAGCCGGACCAGCTGCCGACGTTCTTCGGTGACGCCAGCGGTTCCGGCAACCGGATCCACATGCTGTTCGACTTCATGCTCAACGGGCGGCTCATGCTCGCCCTGGCCCGCGAGGACCCGGAGTCGCTGATCGAGGCGCTGCGCGACACCCCGAAGCTGCCGGTCGGCGGGCAGTGGGCCACCTTCCTGCGTAACCACGACGAGATCGACCTGTCCCGGCTGACCACCGAACAACGCAACCAGGTGTACGCGAAGTTCGGCCCGGACGAGAACATGCGCATCTACGACCGGGGCATTCGTCGCCGGCTCGCCCCGATGCTCGGCAACGACCGGCGGCACATCGAGCTGGCGTACGCCCTCCAGTTCTCCATGCGCGGCACGCCGGTGCTGCGCTACGGCGAGGAGATCGGGATGGGCGAGGACCTGTCGCTGCCCGGCCGTGAGGCGATCCGTACGCCGATGCAGTGGTCGTACCAGCCGAACGCCGGCTTCTCGACCGCGGACCCGGAGAAGCTGGTCCGTCCGGTGATCGACAAGGGTGAGTTCGGCTACCAGAACGTCAACGTCACGGCCCAGCGCGGCGACTCGAAGTCGCTGCTCGCCTGGTTCGAGCGCATGATCCGTACGCTGCGCGAGGCCCCGGAGATCGGCTCCGGCTCGACCACCCACATCGACGTGGCGATGCCGGCCGGAGTGCTCGCGCACCGGGCCGACGGGCCGACCGGCACGATGGTCTTCGTGCACAACCTTGGCACCGAGGACGTCGAGGTTGACCTCAGCAGCCTTGAGCCGGAGGCCGACCTGCCGATCGACGTGCTGGCCGACCGTGGCTACGGAGAGCTGGGCAAGCTCGGCGCGGTCAAGGTCTCGGGCCACGGATACCGGTGGATTCGCCTATGCCGGGGTCGGGGGTTCTGACGCTAAGCTCCTCCGATCACCCCAAGTTACCCGGAGGTAGTCATGTCGGAGGAGCCCCGCGTCGCCATCGTCACCGGAGCCGCGCGCGGTATCGGCGCGGCCACCGCCCGGCGGTTGGCCGCTGACGGGATGGCCGTCGCCGTGGTCGACATCGAGGAGGCGGCCACCAAGGAGACGGTGGACGCCATCGCCGGGGCCGGTGGCCGGGCGCTCGGAGTGGGCGCCGACGTGTCCGACCGCGACCAGGTCGAGGCTGCGGTGAGTCGCGTCGCCGGCGAGCTGGGCGCGCCCACGGTGCTGGTCAACAACGCCGGTGTGCTCCGCGACAACCTGCTGTTCAAGATGACCAGTGCCGACTGGGACACGGTGATGGGGGTGCACCTGCGCGGCGCGTTCCTGTTCAGCCAGGCCGCCCAGAAGCACATGGTGGACCGGAAGTGGGGGCGGATCGTCAACCTCTCCAGCACCTCCGCGCTGGGCAACCGGGGCCAGGCGAACTACGCCGCGGCCAAGGCCGGTCTCCAGGGCTTCACCAAGACGCTCGCCATCGAGCTGGGTCCGTTCGGGGTGACGGTGAACGCCGTCGCACCCGGCTTCATCGTCACCGACATGACAGCGGCCACCGCCGCCCGGATGAAGGTCGACTTCGACGACCTCCAGAAGCACGCCGCCGCCGAGATCCCGGTCCGCCGCCCGGGCCGCCCGGAGGACGTCGCGCACACCATCTCGTTCCTGGCGAGCGAGGGCGCCGGCTTCGTGTCGGGTCAGGTCATCTACGTCGCGGGCGGCCCACGGGACTGACCCGTACCCCCGACGAGGGCGCTCCGGCAGACCAGCCGGCGCCCTCGTCGCCGGGTCAGCCGAGAGCGCGTCGGGCGGGTGCGGCGCGGTGGGTCAGGCCGGTGCGCGGCGGGTGCGCCAGAGCCAGATCAGGCCGAGCACCGGCAGCACCAGCGGGATGTAGCCGTACCCGCTGCCGAACTGCGACCAGACCGTCTCGTCCGGGAAGAGATCCTTGTCGACCAGGCTCAGGACGCCGACCGCGACCACCCCGACCAGCTCCACCGAGCAGCACGCCAGCGCGACCCGACGGCCGGCGTGCCCGGCGCGGGCCAAACCCACCGCCGCCACGATGTAGATGAGCGCGGCCAGCCCGGAGAGCAGGTACGCCACCGGCGCCTCGTCGAACTTGGTGGCGATCTGCAAGCCCGCCCGACTCGTCGCCGCGATCGCGAAGAGCAGGTAGACGGCGATCAGCAGCCGACCCGGGCCGGAGTTCGTGCGCTGCCGAGCCGATCCTGTCTCAACCACCGAGCACCTCCCAGGTCTGCTGCAACCGGACCACCACCACCGGGGCCACCAGGCAGACCGCGCACACGATCGCCGAGCCCCAGCGGGTCGGTTCCATCCGGGCCAGCACCCAGGCCAGTGGCGGCAGACACACCAGCGTGACCAGATAGCCGAAGAAGGCGCCGGGCTCGCCGGGCCGATCCCCGCCGCCGACCGCGACGAGGGCCAGCACGCTCAACACCAGCAACGCCACTTCGAGTACGGCCAGACCGACGACCTGCACCCGGTCCGGCGGCCGGTGGCGTATCGCGGCCACCAGCGCCCACACCGCCACGAGCAGCGACAGCACGATCGGCACTGCCGCGACGATCCCGTCCACCGGCGAATCGACGCCCGCGCTGGTCACCGGCACCACCCGGTCGTTGCCTCGGTCACCGGCACAGCCTACTAACCGTCGTAGTACAGGGCTGCCCTGCCTCTGCGCGTGTGACGCGCGCCCGTCGAGGGCCCGCGGCCCATGCTCCTCGGGTTGGCGTCAGTCGCCGGCTTGCAGCCAGTAGACGGAGACGGCGAGGAGTGGGTCCGGTCCGTCGTTGCGAATCTGATGCGGCACCCCGCTGTCGAACGCCGCGACGTCGCCCGCCCGCAGGACGCGCGCCTGGTCGGCGAACGTCAGGGTTCCGACCCCGGACACGATGATCCACACCTCACGGGAGCGATGGACATCCAGGTCGTTGGAGGTGTTCGGGGCCACCGACCAGCGCGCGACCTCGAACGGGGCGGGCGCCGTCGACGGAAACGGCAGCAGCGCGCGGTGCACCGGGCCGCCCTCGGTGAAGTCGTACCAGTGGTCAAACGTCACGACACCGCTGGTGATCGCTGAATCCGAGCTCCGCATGTCGTCGAGACTGCCCCGCCGTACCTGGTCTGTCTGGCGGCGATCGGACCTGACACTGCCCGCAGCGGCGCGGCGGACCGCTGCTCACCGACAATCGGTCGGGTAGCTCGGCCACCGACCCGGAAATGCAAGGTGAGCTGCTTCGATTGGTCGAACCCGCCGCCGATCCGGCCGCCGGGGCGACTAGCGTGGATCACGTCCGTGGCGTTGTCGCGGTGCGGGGAAACAGCGGAGGTACACGTGCTGCGGTTCGGCTTGTTCGGCACCGGTCACTGGGCGATCGAGACGCACGGGAAGGCGCTGCACGCCCATCCCGACGCGGAGCTGGTCGGTGTGTGGGGTCGCAACCCGGAGCGGGCCTCCGCGCTGGCCGAGCGGTACGGGGTGCCCGCCTACGCCGACGTCGACGCGCTCATCGAGCAGTGCGAGGCGATCGCCGTCGCCCTGCCGCCGGACATCCAGGCCGACATCGCGGTCCGGGCGGCCCGCGCCGGTCGGCACCTGCTGCTGGACAAGCCGCTGGCGCTCAGCGTGACCGACGCCGACCGGGTCGTGGCCGCCGCGGAGGAGTCCGGGGTCGCTTCGGTCGTCTTCTTCACCCAGCGGTTCCAGCCGAACGTGACGGCGTTCCTCGCGGCCACCGCCGCCGCCGGGGGCTGGCAGCACGGCCGAACCACCGCGTTCGCCTCGATCTTCCAGGACGGCAGCCCGTACGGCGGCTCGTTGTGGCGTCGGGAGCACGGGGCGCTGTGGGACATCGCCCCGCACGCGCTCTCGATCCTCCTGCCGGTGCTGGGCCGGGTGACGCAGGTGGCCGCGATGGACGGCCCGAGCGGGATGGTGCATCTGCTGCTCACCCACGAGGGCGGCGCCACGAGCAGCGCCTCGCTCTCCCTGGACGCCCCGACCGAGTCGATGGCCCGGGAGTTCGTGTTCTACGGCGAGAACGGCATCGAGAACGTTCCGGTCGGTGAGAACGACGCCGCCACCGCGTTCGGCGTCGCCATCGACCAACTCGTCGAGCAGGTGCGGGCGGGGACTCGGGACCACCGCTGCGACGTCCGCTTCGGCCGCGAGGTCGTCGCCATCATCGCCGCCGCCGAAACCGCCCGAACCGAATCCCGCACCATCCCCCTCCCCTAAACCCCCCACCCCCACCCCGACTCCCACCCCACCTGCCGTCGCCCGCCTCCACCCCCCGTCGCCCCGGTGATCATGAAGTTAGCGGCGCGACACGCCGTGGCGGGTGGCAATAACCTCATGATCACCGGGGCGGGGCGGGGCGGGGCGGGGCGGGGCTGGGAAGGGTGGGGGTGGGTTTAGGTGGGGGTGGACAGGGCGGCGTTGAGTTCGTCCGGGTTGTTGAACTGCTCGGGTGGTAGGGCCTGGAGCATCTGCAACATTGCCGTGCTGGCCCCGTTCTCCTGACCCCAGCGGATCAGGTCCTCCCGGGAGACCGGGTAGTCGAGCCCGGCCAGGTACTCCTGCAACTGAACCCCGGTGACGGTCATGTCGGCCGGCTACCCGCTCGCGGTGGTCGTACACAGGGTGGGTTGGAGCCCACGACGGCCCGGCGGCCGGCGTGTCGGCCCGCGACGCGCGCACGGTTTGCCGCTGCGGCGGTCGGGTAGCCGCTGGCATGCTGGTTCAGCGGCTCGGCGCGCCGAGCGATTTCGACCCGTTGCTGGAGCGCGTTCGCAACGCCCGGGTGGTGATGATCGGCGAGTCCACCCACGGCAGTTACGACTACTACCGGTTGCGCGAGCAGCTCACCCGCCGGTTGATCGCGGAGTGTGGTTTCTCCTTCGTCGCGGTGGAGGGTGACTGGCCCGACTGCGACCGGGTGCACCGGTCGGTGACGGCCGCGCCGGGTGGCGCGCTCGACCCGCAGCTCGCACTCGACCAGTTTGAGCGATGGCCGACCTGGATGTGGGCCAATGCCGAGGTGGCCCGGTTCGCCAGCTGGCTGCGGGCCTGGAACGTGGAACTGCCGGAGGAGCAACGGGCCGGGTTCCACGGCCTCGACGTGTACAGCCTCTGGGAGTCGATGCAGGCGATCTTCGACTACCTGGGGGAGGAGGACCCGAAGTCGCTGGAGGCGGCGCAGGACGCCTACCGGTGTTTCGAGCCGTACGGCAAGAGGGTCGAGGAGTACGGCGCGGCCAGCCGCTTCGTCTCCGCCCGGTGCGAGGAGGAGGTCGTCCGGTTGCTCGCCCGGACCCGTGAACACGCCCTCTCCGACGGCCCGGACAGCTTCTCGGCCTGGCAGAACGCGGAGGTGGTGGCCGGCGCCGAGCGCTACTACCGGGCGATGGTGGCCGGTGGGCCGGATTCGTGGAACATCCGCGACACCCACATGCAGGACACCCTGGACCGGCTGTTGGGCCGGTACGGCCCGGACGCGCGGGGAGTCGTCTGGGCGCACAACACGCACGTCGGAGATGCGCGGGCCACCGACATGGCCGCCGACGGGATGGTCAACCTTGGTCAGTTGGCGCGGGAGCGGCACGGCGAGGACTCGGTGGCCCTGGTCGGCTTCGGCAGCTACCGGGGCACGGTGATCGCCGCGCCCCGCTGGGGTTCACCGCCTGAGGCGATGGTGGTGCCCCCGGCTCGGGAGGGCTCGGTCGAGCGGCGGTTGCACGAGCTGATGCCGGAGCGGGCGGTGCTGATCTTCGGCGGCGACGATCAGCCGGGCTGGGTCACCGAGACCGTGGACCACCGGGCGATCGGGGTCGTCTACGACCCGTCGTTCGAGTCCTGGGGCAACTACGTGCCCACCCGGCTGGGTGACCGCTATGACGCCTTCATCTGGTGTGACGACACCACGGCTCTGCACCCGCTACCGGTGCCGGCGGCCCCCGGCGAGATGCAAACCTACCCAGCCGGAGTCTGACCGGCGTCTGCTGGAGTCGACCATGGAGTTGTGGTGCTGGACGAAGGCCCCTGATCGGGGCGCAACGGGCACCACAACTCCATGATCGACCGCGGAGGTGCGTTAGACGTGCGTGGGGGTGCGGTCTTCCAGGTGGGTACGCAGGCCTTCGCCTTCGATGTCCACGTTGGGCAGCGCGCGGTTGAGCCAGCGGGGCAGCCACCAGGCGCGGTCGCCGAGGAGCGACATGACCGCCGGGACGATGGTCATCCGGACCACGAACGCGTCGATGGCGACGCCGATGGCGAGCGCGAAGCCCATCGACTTGATCACCGGGTCCTCCAGGAAGACGAAGCCCCCGAAGACCGAGATCATGATCAGCGCGGCGGCCGTGACCACCCGTGCGCCGTGTCCCATGCCGCTGATGGTGGCCTGTCGGGCCGTCTCACCGTGGACGAAGTCCTCCCGCATACGGGACACCAGGAACACCTCGTAGTCCATGGCGAGCCCGAACAGGATGCCGATGAGCAGGATCGGCAGGAAGCTGATCAGCGGGCCGGGGGTGTCCAGGCCGACGAGGTCGGCGAGGTGCCCCTGCTGGAAGACGGCCACCGTGATGCCGAACGTGGCGGCGACGGTGAGCAGGAAGCCCAGCGCCGCCTTGATCGGCACCAGCAGCGAGCGGAACACCAGCATCAGCAGCAGCACCGAGAGCCCGACCACCAGCAGCAGGTAGATCGGTAGCGCGTCGGAGAGCTTCTCGGAGACGTCGATGCCGATGGCGGTGACGCCGGTGAGCAGCACGTCCGCGTCGGGGATTCCGCTCACCGCGCCACGGATGTCGTGCACCAGCGTCTCGGTGGCCTCGTCGGTCGGGCCGGTCTTCGGCACCACGCCGAGCAGCGCGGTCCGACCATCCGGGCTGAGCTGGGGCGGCGCCACCGCGAGGACGTTCTCGGTTCGCTGGAGCAGGGCGGTGACCTGCGGCACGGCCGCCGAGGTCGCCTGCGGGCTGTCACCGGCGACCACCACCGCGAGCCGGCCGGTGAAGCCCGGACCGAAGCCCTCGACGGTCAGGTCGTTCGCCACCCGGGCGGGTGAGCCGACGGCGGCCGTCGCGGCGCCCGGCAGGGCCAGCCGCATGTCCGGCGTGGGCAGCGCGAGCAGCCCCAGGCCGAGCAGACCGACCAGGATGACCGGTACGCGGAACCGCGTGATCAGTCGCGCCCAGCGGAAACCGAACCGGTTGCGCTCGTCGGTCGTGGTCGGCGTCGCGGCCGGCCGGTCGGTGACGTCCGAGTCGTCCTCGTCGGTGGCGGTGCCGTCGGTGGCGGTGCCGTCAGCGGCGGTCCCGTCGGTGGAGACGGAGCGGAGCCGGCGGGGGAGCACCCGGCGACCGGCGAAGCCGAGCAGCGCCGGCTGAAGGGTGATGGCGACCAGCACGGCGACGGTGACCGTGCCGGCGGCGGCGAGACCCATCACGGTGAGGAACGGGATGTCCACCACGGCGAGCCCGGCCAGGGCGATGACAACCGTGGCGCCGGCGAAGACCACTGCCGAGCCGGCGGTACCCACGGCCCGGCCGACCGCCTCCTCCGGGGACAGGCCGTCGAGCAGGTTCTGCCGGTGCCGGGAGGTGATGAAGAGCGAGTAGTCGATGCCGACCGCGAGACCGAGCATCAGCGCCAGGATCGGCGCGGTGCTGGTGAGCTGGACGGCGCCGCTCAGCGCGAAGAGCCCGGCCATGCCGGCGCCCACGCCGATCAGCGCGTTGAGCATCGTCATGCCGGCGGCGACCAGGGAACCGAAGGTGATGATCAGGACGATCGCGGCGACCAGCACGCCGAGCGCCTCGGTGGAGCCGATCTCCGGCTCACCTCCGAGCACCTCACCGCCGGGGGCGACCTGCCAGCCCTGTGCCCTGGCCGCCGCGCCCACCTCCTCGTACGCGGTGCGTTGGTCGTCGGTCACGTCGTCACCGCCGGTGGCGAACTGGACCTGGACCAGCGCGTACCGGCCGTTGGGTGAGACCGCGCCGACCTGGAGCGGATTGACCGCCCCGACCACGCCGGGCAGTGCCGACGCCTCCTGGACCAGCTCCTGCACCACGGCCTGGCCCTGCGGGGTGGCCAGTTGGCCGTCGGCGGGCGCCTTGACCGTGATGGTGCCGGTGGCGCCGCTGGCCGCGGGGAACTGGTCCGCCAGCAGGTCGAGCGCGCGCTGGCTCTCGGTGCCGGGCATTGTGAAGTTGCTCGCCGTCGGGCCGCGCAGGGTCGCCGCGGCCAGGCCAGCGACGACGAGTACGACGAGCCAGAGCGCGACGACGAGCCGTCGCCGGCGCAACGCGCCCCGGCCGAGCCGGTAGAGCAGGGTGGCCATCAGGAGTCCTTGTCCTCGGTCGTGGGTGGATGGGGCACTGGTGCGTCGACGGGTTCGACGGCCCGTCGGGCGAGGGTGAGCAGGGCGAGGCGCAGTTCGTCGTCGGGGATGTCGGCGAACTCGGCGCACGCCTCGGAGATGCCGGCGAGCAGCACCAGCGCGGCGATCCGGGCGCCTGGCCGGTCGGAGTGCCCGGCGAGGGCGTCCCGCAGCCGGTCGGAGATCTCCTGGATGTGCGCGAAGGCGGGCTGGCACAGCAGCTCCGGGAACTCGCCGCGCAGGACGGCGATCTCCTGTCGGAACCGCACCGCGAGGTCGACGAAGCCCTGTGCGGCAACCTCCTGGGCGGCCGCCCCGGTCAGGCCGTTGAGCTGGTCGTCGAGGCTGCGAAGCACCTCGATCGCGGGTGCCATCAGTTCGGCGAGCAGGGCTTCCTTGTTGGCGAAGTGGTAGAGCACGGTGGCCTTGGAGCAGCCGACCTCCCGGGCGATGTCCTGCAGAGAGGTGCCCCGGTAGCCGGTCACCGTGAACCGCCGCGCCGCCGCGGCGAGAATCTCGCCGTGCGTGTCGGGTACCGCTCTGCCCATGCCCGGTCCACCTCCCGCAGACCAGCATGCCTGACCGATCGGTCAGACCCTGACCGATCGGTCAGATGGAAGCGGTGGCGTTCACCACACTCCTGGCGGGTTTCGTCAGACGTGCTCGGCGTCGTACCTGGTCCGGGCCGCAGCGATGGCTCGCCGGTGCCGCTCGGCCCAACTGGTCAGCGCGACCAGCGACTCGTAGAGCTCCAGCGCCATCGGGGTGGCCATGTATTCGACCTTGGGCGGGACGGTCGGATAGACGGTGCGGTGCAGCAGGCCGTCCCGCTCCAGGTTGCGCAGCGTCAGCGTGAGCATCCGACGGCTGATCCCCTCGATGTGCCGCTCCAGTTCGGTGAAGCGCACCGGGCCGTGGGAGGCGGCCACCAGGATGCCGATGCTCCACTTGCCGCCGACCCGGTCGAGCACCTCGCGGACGGTGCACGCGCGAGCCTGACCGGGGGTGAACGGCACGTTCTCGGCCGAGCAGGTCAGCTCGGCCTTGACCAGCGCGGACACATCGCTGTTCCTCTGGGACATCAAAGTGCCTCCTTCCGCCGCGGTTAATGGTCACAGACGATGACCTCGGTAACAAAACGTGCACCAAGGAGGGTTCCGTGGAACGTGTCGTCCCATCCCGTTGGCCGGCGCTGCTGGTGCTCTGCGCTGGCAGCCTGATGATCATTCTCGACGGCACCGTCGTCGCGGTGGCGCTGCCCGCCATCCAACGCGACCTGGGCTTCAGCGCCGCCGGCATGGCCTGGGTGGTGAACGCCTACCTGGTCGCGTTCGGCGGGCTGCTGCTGCTCGCCGGTCGGCTCGGAGACCTGCTGGGCCGGCGCGCGGTCTTCCTGGCCGGCGTCACGATGTTCACCGTCGCCTCGCTGGCCTGCGCGGTCGCCACCGGGCCGGCCCTGCTGGTGGGCGCGCGGTTCGGGCAGGGCGTCGGCGGCGCTCTGGCCATGGCGGTCAGCCTCGGCATGATCGTCCGGCTCTACCCCGAAGCGGCCGAGCGGGCCCGCGCCATCGCCGTCTTCAGCTTCACCGGCGCGGCCGGTGCGTCGGTCGGCACGGTCGCCGGAGGGGTGCTCACCGAGGCCGCCGGATGGCGGACCATCTTCCTGGTCAACGTGCCGATCGGGGCGGTCATCCTCGTCGCGGCCCTGCGCCGGCTGCCGGCCGAACGAGGGTTCGGCCTGCGCGCTGGCCTGGACCTGCCCGGCGCGCTGCTGGCCACCGCCGGTCTGATGGCCGCGGTGCTGGGCATCGTCGGAACGGGCGAGCACGGCTGGACCAGCCCCCGGACGCTCGGCGCGGTGGCCCTCGCGGTGCTGCTGCTCGGTGGGTTCGCGCTGCGCCAACGGGTGGCGGCGGCCCCGCTCGTGCCGCCCCGGGTGCTGCGCGTCCCGGGCCTGGTGGCCGCGAACGCCGTGCAGTTCCTCATGGTCTGCGCGTACTTCGGGTTCCAGTTCCTGCTCGCCGTGGAGCTGCAACTGGTGCTGGGGTTGGACGCCGCCGCGACCGGCTGGGCCTTCCTGCCCACCCCTGTCGTGATCGCCGTGGTCTCGCTCGGCCTGGCCGGTCGACTGATCGCCCGCTTCGGTGCCCGGATGGTCCTGCTGGTCGGGCTCGGCCTGGCGAGTGTCGGCTTCCTCCTGCTCGCCCGGCTGCCCGTCGACGGCGCCTACGTCGCTGACGTACTCCCCGCGATGTTGATCTTCGGGGTGGCCGGCGGGCTGACCCTGCCCGCGGTCACCACGGTGGCCATGGCCGGCGCGACCGACACCGACGCCGGGCTCGCCTCCGGCCTGGCCAACACCACCCAACAGGTGGGCGGAGCGGTCGGCCTCGCCGCGCTGGCCACAGTCGCCGCCACCCGCGCCGACGGGCTGCGGGCCGCCGGCTGGGCCGAGACCGCCGCGCTCGCCGGCGGGTACCGGACGGCGTTCGCCGTGGCCACGGGTCTCGTGGTCGCCGCGTGGCTGGTGGCGCTGACCACAGTGCCCCGACACCCGGCCCAGCCGTCGCCGGCGGCCGATGAGTCGGAACCGGCCGGGGTGGGCGCCGGAATCGATCCGGCCCGAAGCGCCGCGTCCAGTTGACCGACGGCGGTGCGGCCGGGAGGGTGATCGGGTGAGCAAGGCTGACGAGACCCGGGACGGCGTGGCCCTGACCAACCTGGACCAGCCGCTGTCCGACCGCGACGACGCGACGAAGCGTGACCTGGTCGACTACCTCGACGCGGTCGCCGACCGGATCCTCCCGCAGTTGCGGGGCCGGCCGCTGTCGGTGATCAGGGTCCGTCCCGGCCAGCCGCCGTTCATGCAGAAGAATCTGCCCCGCTACACCCCGGACTGGGTCCGCCGAGCCCCGGTCTGGGCGGAGGCGTCGCACCGGGAGATCTCCTACGCCCTCTGCGACGACCGCCGCACCCTGCTCTGGTTCGCCAACCAGCGGGCGGTGGAGTACCACCCGACGCTGGCCACCGTGGCGGATCTGCATCGCCCGACCCACCTGATCCTCGACCTGGACCCGCCGGACGGCGACGGGTTCCGCGCGGCGGTCGACGCCGCCCTGCTGGTCCGTCAGGCGCTCGCCGACGCCGGCCTGGCCGGCGCGGTCAAGACCAGCGGCGCCAAGGGCGTGCACGTCTTCGTTCCGGTGAGCGACGAACCAACGGCCGAGGAGTTGGCCGCCGCCACCCGGGCGCTCGCCGTCCGCGCCGAGCGGCTCGACCCGGCGCTGGCCACCACCGCCTACATCAAGGAGGACCGGGGCGGCCGGGTCTTCGTGGACGCCACCCGGGCGGGCGGAGCGACGGTGGCCGCCGCGTACAGCCCCCGGCTGCGCCCCGGGATGCCGGTCTCGTTCCCGGTCGACTGGGCGGACCTGACCGAGGTGACCCCCGCCGACTTCACCATCCGGACCGCGCCCGCACTGCTCGTTGACGGCGACCCGTGGGCCGCGCTGATGCCGGCCGCGCAACAGCTCCCCGCCGACCTGGTGGCCGAGGGCCGGACCATCCCGGTGGCCCGGGTGCAGGCCATGCACGAGGGGAAGCGCCGGGCCCGCGCCCGCCGCGAGGCTGGCTGACCGGCCCGCCGGCCCCCGCCCGGGGTGCGGCGGATTGTCGGTGGGTTGTGGCACGATTTCGCGGGTGAGCAGCAAATCCGACGTTACCCAGCGACTGGCCGACCTGGCGCGGCTGCGCCGGGTCCGCGACCGGATCGACCGGGAGTACGCGTCTCCGTTGGACGTCGAGGCGCTCGCCCGTGGCGCACACATGTCGGCCGGGCACCTCAGCCGTGAGTTCCGGCTCGCCTATGGTGAATCTCCCTACAGCTACCTCATGACCCGGCGGATCGAGCGGGCGATGGCCCTGTTGCGCCGTGGCGACCTGAGCGTCACCGACGTCTGTTTCGCTGTCGGTTGTTCGTCGTTGGGCACCTTCAGCACCCGCTTCACCGAGCTGGTGGGCGTGCCGCCCAGCGTCTACCGGCGGCAGGCGGCACAGGCGACGGCCGGCATGCCGTCGTGCGTGGCGAAGCAGGTGACCAGACCGGTCAGGAATCGAGAAGCGCGGGTCGCCGAGCCGCAACTAGCGTGACCAGCATGGACATCACCATTCATTCGAGTTTCCTGCCGCACACCGACCCGGAGGCCTCGCTGGCCTTCTACCGCGACGTCCTCGGCTTCGAGGTCCGCCTCGACGTCGGGTACGAGGGGATGCGGTGGATCACGGTCGGGCCGGTCGGCCAGCCCAGCACCGCCATCGTCCTGCACCCGCCGGCCGCCAACCCCGGCATCACCGACGACGAGCGGCAGACCATCCTTGAGCTGATGGCCAAGGGCAGCTACTTCGGCGTCAACCTCGCCACCACCGACCTCGACGCGACCTTCGCCAAGCTGGAGGCCAGCGACGCCGAGGTCGTCCAGGAGCCGACCGACCAGCCGTACGGCGTGCGCGACTGTGCCTTCCGGGACCCGGCGGGCAACATGGTCCGCATCCAGGAAGTGCGCTGAGTCCTGCGCGCCCGAGGAGATGGAGACACGATGAGCACGGCCATCCAGCCGTCCGCGCCGCACGTCGCCGACAGCCACGACCTGATCCGGGTGCAGGGCGCGCGGGTGAACAACCTCAGGGACGTCAGCGTCGAGATCCCGAAGCGGCGGCTGACGGTGTTCACCGGCGTCTCCGGCTCCGGCAAGAGCTCGCTGGTGTTCGGCACCATCGCGGCCGAGTCGCAGCGGATGATCAACGAGACCTACAGCGCCTTCGTGCAGGGCTTCATGCCGACGTTGGCGCGGCCCGAGGTCGACCTGCTGGATGGCCTGACGACGGCGATCATCGTCGACCAGGAGCGGTTGGGCGCGAACTCCCGCTCCACCGTCGGCACCGCCACCGACGCCAACGCGATGTTGCGCATCCTGTTCAGCCGGCTCGGGCAGCCGCAGATCGGCTCGCCCAACGCGTACTCCTTCAATGTTCCCTCGGTGAAGGCGACCGGGGCGATCACCGTCGATCGCGGCGCCGGCAAGACGAAGACCGAGAAGGCGACCTTCAACCGTCTCGGCGGCATGTGCCCGCGGTGCGAGGGCATGGGTGCGGTGACCGACATCGACCTGTCGGCGCTCTACGACGACAACCTCTCGCTCAACGAGGGTGCGATCACCATCCCGGGTTACAGCATGGAGGGCTGGTTCGGCCGGATCTTCCGGGGTTGCGGCTACTTCGACCCGGACAAGCCGATCGCCAAGTTCACCAAGCGGGAGCTGCACGACCTGCTCCACCGGGAGCCGACCAAGATCAAGATCGACGGGATCAACCTGACCTACTCGGGCCTCATCCCGTCGATCCAGAAGTCCTTCCTCGCCAAGGACATCGACGCCCTGCAGCCGCACATCCGCGCCTTCGTGGAGCGCGCGGTGACCTTCACGACCTGCCCCGAGTGTGCCGGCACCCGGCTCAGCAAGGAGGCCCGGTCCTCGAAGATCAAGGGCAGGAACATCGCCGACGCGTGCGCGATGCAGATCAGCGACCTGGCCACCTGGGTACGCGGGATCGAGGAGCCGTCGGTGGCCCCGCTGCTGGCCGGCCTGCAACATCTCCTCGACTCGTTCGAGGAGATCGGGCTGGGCTACCTGTCCCTCGATCGACCGTCGGGCACCCTCTCCGGCGGCGAGGCGCAGCGCACCAAGATGATCCGCCACCTCGGCTCCTCGCTCACCGACGTCACCTACGTCTTCGACGAGCCGACGATCGGGCTGCACCCGCACGACATCCAACGGATGAACGAGCTGCTGCTCCAGCTGCGCGACAAGGGCAACACCGTGCTGGTCGTGGAGCACAAGCCGGAGGCCATCGCCATCGCCGACCACGTCGTCGACCTCGGGCCCGGCGCGGGCACGGAGGGCGGGACGGTCTGCTACGAGGGCACTGTGGAGGGTCTGCGGGTCAGCGGCACCATCACCGGCCGCCACCTCGACGACCGGGCGGCCCTCAAGGAGACGGTGCGGACGCCCACCGGCAAGCTGGAGATCCGCGGCGCCACCGCCAACAACCTCCAGGACGTGGACGTCGACGTACCCCTCGGGGTGCTCGTCGTCGTGACCGGCGTCGCCGGCTCCGGCAAGAGTTCGCTGGTGCACTCCTCGATCCCGGCCGGCGCGGGCGTGGTAGCGATCGACCAGGGCGCGATCCGCGGCTCACGGCGCAGCAACCCCGCCACCTACACCGGGTTGCTCGACCCGATCCGTAAGGCGTTCGCGAAGGCCAACGGGGTGAAGCCGGCGCTGTTCAGCGCCAACTCCGAGGGCGCCTGCCCGAGCTGCAACGGCGCCGGCGTCATCTACACCGACCTGGGGATGATGGCGGGCGTCGCCGCGCCCTGCGAGGACTGCGAGGGCAAGCGGTTCCAGGCGTCGGTGCTGGAATACCGCTTCGGCGGCCGCGACATCAGCGAGGTGCTCGCGATGTCGGTGACGGAGGCCGAGAAGTTCTTCGGCGCCGGCGAGGCGCGTACGCCGGCGGCGCACGCCATCCTCGAACGGCTCGCCGACGTCGGGCTCGGCTACCTGAGCCTGGGGCAGCCGCTCACGACCCTCTCCGGCGGTGAGCGGCAACGGCTCAAGCTGGCCACCCACATGGCCGAGAAGGGCGGCGTCTACGTCCTCGACGAGCCGACCACCGGCCTGCACCTGGCCGACGTCGAGCAACTGCTCGGCCTGCTCGACCGCCTGGTCGACGCCGGCAAGTCGGTGATCGTCATCGAGCACCACCAGGCGGTCATGGCGCACGCCGACTGGATCATCGATATCGGCCCCGGCGCCGGCCACGACGGTGGCCGGATCGTCTTCGAGGGCACACCCACGGATCTCGTCGCCGCCCGCTCCACCCTCACCGGCGAGCACCTGGCGGCGTACGTCGGCGGCTGACCGGCCGCCTCCGTCACCATTGTGGCGGGTGTCGCGCCAACACGATGAAGGCTCCTGACCGAATCTGCCCGAGGTAAACGCGAAGGGGCCGGCCGTCCCGTCTCGACGGCCGACCTGCGCACCCCCGACGACCATGAGGTTCGCAAGGGCAGGACGACACGCCCGGAGCGCATTGTCTTTTCGAGGAGACGATGGCTCCGGGCGATCGGGTCGGTGCGGCTTTCAGGTCTCAGATCCGGGTCATAGTGGAGGTGTAGCCGCCTCCGCCGGGGTAGGTCCATTCGCCGGTGACCGTGGTGTCGTCGGTGCTGAAGGTGCCCTCGTAGTAGGCCGGGCTGCCTTTCGCGCCGGCCCAGATGGTCAGCTTGTCGCCGACGAGTTCGTAGACGTAGTCGAAGGTGTTGCCGGCCGTGTCGTAGAACCGCGACGCCACATCCGCGCCGACCGGCTCACCGAACGGGTGCAGATTGCCGATGACCTCCAGACCGGTGACGGGTTGGTCGAACTGGCTCAGTTCGACGTGCTGGAGCAGGAAGAACCGGCCGGCCATCCACTCGTACCGCACGGTTCCCTCGGCGCCGCCGGTCACCGACCAGGTGCCGACCAGACGGTCCAGGGCGGCCAGTTCGGCGCTCGGCTGGATGTTCTCAGACATCGTGTCCTCCTCGGGCGGGTTGTTGCCGGTACCTCGGAGGCGACGCCCGGGCTTTGACGTCGACGTCAGGTGAGCTGGGTCACGCTCCCGGAATGTCAAAGTTCACGGTGCGGCCACGAGGTAGCGACAAGCACCCACCAAGGAGGAAGTCATGGCCACCATCGCCGCCGTTCCCGCCGAACGCCGCTCGTCCGACCGCCTGCTCCTCGCCGGCGGCCTCGCCGGACCGGTCTTCTTCGCCTCGGCCGTGACGCAGATGCTCACCCGGGAGGGCTACGACATCACCCGGCATCCGATCAGCCAACTGGCCACCGGAAGTCTCGGCTGGATCCAGATCGTCACGTTCGTGCTCGCCGGGCTCGGCGGGGTCGCCCTCGCCCTCGGTGTCCGACGCACGCTCACCGAGGGAACCGGGCGGCGTGTACTGCCAATCTTCATCGGGATCTTCGGCGCCGGACTCATCGCGGCCGGGGTGTTCACCATGGATCCTGAATACGGCTTCCCGGTAGGGACCCCTGACGGGCCGGTCGGCGAGATGTCCTGGCACAGCATCGCGCACTCGGCGGCGGCCGCCATCGCCTTCACCGCGCTGGCCGTCGCCGCCATCGTGCTCACCATCCGGCACGTCCGCCGTCGGGCCACCCTGCCGGCGGTGCTGAACGGCCTCGTCGCGCTCATCCTGCTGACGCCGATGTCGCCGAACCACATGAGCATCCAGATCGCCGTGAACGGCCTGGTCGCCTTCACCTGGACGACGGTCGTCGCCCTCTCCCTGCGCCGTACGAGCTGATCGGCGTAGCGTGATCCGAGCCCCGCGAACACGAGGATGATCATGAAATACCTGCTGCTCAGCTACACGCCGGCCGCCGCCTGGGACGCCGCGACGGCCGACACCCCGTCCGAGGAGGCGCTTGCCGCGTTCGCCGCGTACCAGCGGTTCGAACGGGAGCTGATCGAAACCGGCGAGTTCCTCAGCAGCGAGGGACTCGGTCACCCGGTGGTCAGCACCACGGTCCGCAAGACCCCGACCGGCGTGGTGGCCACCGACGGCCCGTTCGTCGAGCTCAAGGAGGTCCTGGCCAGCTTCGCGGTGATCAACGTGGACAACCAGGAACGCGCCGTCGAGATCGTCTCGCGAATGGTCGAGGTTCTGGGCGAGCCGATGGAGATCCGGCCGATAATGGGCGCGGACTTCGCGGCGTGACCCTCTGCATCCAGCGTCGCCGGACGGCGGCAGACGCGGAGGGCACACGAACGGCAGCACCCGCGTGACACCGAACGTCGAGCACCTGCTGCGCACCGAGGCGCCGCAGGTCCTCGGCGCGTTGGTGCGGCGCTTCGGCCACTTCGATATCGCCGAGGACGCGGTACAGGAGGCAATGCTCGTCGCGAGCCGGGCGTGGCCGACAGACGGAGTGCCGGAGAACCCGCGCAGCTGGCTGATCCGGATCGGGTACCGGAGGATGGTCGACCTGCTTCGCACCGATCAGGCCCGGCGCCGCCGCGAGCGGCACGCCGGCATGAGCGAGCTGGCGATGCGGGACCCGAGCCGCCAGGCGGGTCCTGCGCTGGAAACCGACGACAGCCTCACCCTCCTGTTGCTGTGCTGTCACCCCACGCTGAGCCCGACCTCCCAGGTGGCGCTCACGCTGCGCGCGGTCGGCGGCCTGACGACCACGGAGATCGCACACGCGCATGGGACGACCGAGAACACCATGGGCGCCCGGATCAGCCGGGCCAAGCAGCAACTGGCCCGCGCCGGTGCCCGGTTCACCCCGCCGACCGACGCCGACCGCGACAGCCGGATGAACGCCGTCATGCAGGTGCTCTACCTGATCTTCAACGAGGGCTACACCGCCTCCGCCGGGGACGAACTCACCCGCGTGGACCTGACCCGCGAGGCAATCCGGCTGACCCGCATGCTCCGCGACTCCCTGCCGGACGACCCCGAGGTGACCGGGCTGCTCGCCCTGATGCTGCTCACCGAGTCGCGGCGCGCTGCCCGTACCGACGGGGACGTGTTGGTGCCGCTGGACGAGCAGGACCGGACACGGTGGGATCCCGAGCTGATCCGCGAGGGCATCGGGCTTATCCACAACGTCTGGCGGCGGCGTGAGGTCGGCACGTACCAGCTGCAGGCCGCGATCGCGGCCGTGCACGCCGCCGCCGCGTCGCCGGACCAGACGGACTGGCCCCAGATCGCGGCCCTGTACCTGGGACTGGAACGGCTCAGTCCGACCGCGCCGGTACGGCTCAGCCGGGTGGTCGCAGTCGCGCACGCGTACGGGCCGGGCCGAGGGCTGGCCTTGCTAGACGACCTCAACCGCAGCTACCACCTGGACGAGGACCCGCTGACCCGACAGCGCGAACGCGCGATCCGCGCACATCTGCTCGAGATGACCGGTGACACGGCCGGCGCGGCGGCCTGGTATCGCGAAGCAGCTTCCCTGACCCGGAACCAGGTCGAACAGCGATACCTCCAACGCCGAGCCCACCGCCTCGGCTGACCAATTGTCGGCCGACGTCCGCACATCGGCAGATCCGGAT
This sequence comes from Micromonospora sp. NPDC047756, assembly GCF_055587245.1. Classification (NCBI taxonomy): domain Bacteria; kingdom Bacillati; phylum Actinomycetota; class Actinomycetes; order Micromonosporales; family Micromonosporaceae; genus Micromonospora; species Micromonospora sp. NPDC047756. The sequence goes on along the minus strand of NZ_JBVJGQ010000009.1, from coordinate 233,459 downwards.
GCCGAGCCCCGCTTCGTCGGACGGTCGCGTGTCACACAGCGTCACCTACCGGGGCGGCCCGCCTGTCCCAACCGTCTCCAGCAGCCCACCAACGGGAGGCTGGCTGACCCTGATGCGGCCCTGTGTCGAGCCGTGCCTGGCTCCGCGTCGGAGCCGGTACGCCGACACCTACGGAAACGACCGATGCGAACGCCAGCGAAGGTCGTCCTCACATCGGTCGTGATACGTCCGGAGGCGCCCCTCAGCCCTGTCGGCTGGGCGGCAGCGGGTAGGTTGCCCTGCACCACCAGCACGCGCCCCGGTGCGGCGCAGTTCCTTTTGGTGCCCCCGGCAGGATTCGAACCTGCGCCCCCGCCTCCGGAGGGCGGTGCTCTATCCCCTGAGCTACGGGGGCTCAGCGACTGGAGAAGACTAGCAAACCTCCCCTGCGTACGCCGAATCGGTATCGGGTGAGCCGATCGGGTCGGACCGGCCCACCCGGTGCTCAGGCGGCTACCGCCCGCCCGCAGCTGGGCAGCGGGTGCAGGACGATTCGCCGAGGGAGCCGGCGCGGCCACTCGTTGCGTGGCCAGGAGCCGTCCACGATCAGGTGGACGGTGCGCTGCTCCTCGCCACTGAGTCGCAGCACGAAGTCGCGGGGGAGCGGCGGGTCGACCGTCGGCGTCGTGATCATGAAGCGCACCCGACCGCGGGACGAGACGGCGGAGATCACGTCGGCGGCGGGCATCGTGCCGCGCAGCCGGACCCGGCCGATCCAGTAGACCTCCGCGAGGTGCTCCTGGGCGGCCCGGGTGATCCCCGGGTACTCGCTGCGGACCCAGCGCTCCACCGCGCTGACGCAGAGCCCGCAGGCCCGCTCCCGCGGTTCCCGCGGACCCAACCCCCAGGCCCGCAGGTACGCCCCGACCGCGCCGGTGTCCAGCGGCAGCTCGAAGCGCTGCTGGATGAGCGTGGTGAGGCTCTGCCGCGTCCACAACTCCTCGTCCAGGCCGAACTCGTCGGGATGGACTCCCCGCAGCATGTCGATCAACTCGAGTTCCTGTTCGCGGCTGAGCATTCCCGGCTCGCTCTGCCGCTGTCCGCGACGGACGGCTGCCACCGCCCCGTCACCACCGATGGTGTGGCGTCGGCACCAACTGGTGACCGAACGCCGTGCGTCTCTGAGTGCAACCCCCACGTCTTGGGCAACGAGCCCGAATCGCAACTGGTCACGATATGTGGGGAGAAAACTCTCTAAGCAACGTAATCGCCTGTCCCACTCAAAACGCCCACAAGGTGCGAGAGGGGTGTTCAGGTCATACACGGCGGGTCTGACCTCTTGATCGACTCGGGTTCCTGGACCTCGGGGCATCCGGGTCGCGTGGACGGCGCGGTTTCCTGCGACCCGAGTCGATCAAGGCCGGGCGGCAGGGGTCGGAGCGGGCGGGACACATGGTGCGGCCCGCGTCCCCGCCGATCCGTGGCGGTGACGCGGGCCGTTGCGCCCGTCCGGTCGGTCAGCCCTTGGCCTGCGCCTGGAGCTGCCGGAGGTTGTTCAGCTCGGTCTGCTGGGTGTTCTTCATGGTCTGGGCCACCCGCACGACCTCGGCATTGTCGGTCTCGTCGAGCGCCGCGTCGATCATGTGGATGCCGCCCAGGTGGTGGTCGTACATCAGGGTCAGGAACTGGCGGTCGACCTCGATGCCCTGAGCGTTGCGCAGGGCGGTCATCTGCTGCGGCGTGGCCATGCCCGGCATCAGACCGTCCTTGACGGTGGCCCCGTCGGACATCCACGACATCGGCGGGTTCGACCCGGTCGGGCTGAGGCCCCACTCGCGCAGCCAGGTCTGCATCGCGCCGATCTCGCCCTGCTGCCCGGTGGCGATGTCGACGGCGATCTGCCGCACCTCGGGGAGGGTCGCCGACCGGTACGCGATCAGGCTCATCTCCACCGCCTGCGCGTGGTGGGTCGTCATGTCCCGGGCGAAACCCGCCTCGACCGAGGCGTCACCGGGTCGGGTGAGCCGCGGCGTGAGCAGACCGCCCCCGTAGCCGAGGAGAAGCCCCACCACCAGCATGATGGCGAGCGCCAGCACGCCGTAGCGCGACGCCGGAGCCCGGCCGCCCTCCTCCGGGTCGGCCGGGATCTCGTCGTACTCGCTGTCGGTGGTCGCCGGAGCGGTCATTGCCGTCCTTACTGCTGGGGCTGCTGCTGGAGCTCACGCGGCGTGGTGCCGGTGGCGGTGATGCCGGTGTTGCAGAGCGCCGTCGGGCCCTCGACGGAGGCGTTGACCCGCAGGTCCTTGATGAACTCGTCGATCCGCGAGTCGTCGGCGTTGTCGACCTTGAGCTGGTAGCCCCACGCCTGGAGCGAGATCGGCTTGTCCAGGTTCTCGTACGGGCTCATGAAGGTCTTCTCGACGCCGCGCACCTTGCCGGCGAGCTTGTCGACCTGGTCCTGCGGCAGGTCGGGGCGGTAGGTGATCCACACCGCGCCGTGCTCCAGGCTGTGCACCGCGTGCTCGTTGGCGATCGGGGCGTCGTAGACGTCGCCCATGCAGTTCTGCCAGGCGGCGTTGTGCACCCCACCCACCGGCGGCGCGTACTTCCACGTCAGCGGGCCCGACTTGTGCGACTCGTACTTCAGGCTCTCCGGGTCGGACTTGCGGATGTTGACGATGCCGTCGATGGCGTTGGCCCGCTTGTCCCACGGCTTGGAGCCCTGGAACGACGCCCAGGCGCCGTAGCCGATGATGCCGGCCGCGAGCACGCCGACCGCGACGAAGAGCGCGATCGGGCCCCAGGCGCGGCCCTGGCTCACCTTGACCGGTGTGACCGGCTTGCGCGGGCCCTTGCCCCCGCCCCGGGGGGAGCCCGTCGGCTTGCCGGAACCGGCCTTGGCGCCGGACGCCGGCCGGCCCGCAGCCGGCTTCTTGCCGGTGCTGACCACGGTCGGGCGGCGCTCAGGGCCACCCGGGGTGCTGATGCTCATCGTGCCTCGTCAAGTCGGTCGGTCAGGGGAGTGGCGGGCCGGTAGACGCGCAGGGGAGCCGCCGAGTGCCCGAGTCTACCCCCGATAACATGGTTGGGTGACTCCTGCAGAACTAGCCTCGGTCGTCCTTGCCGCCGCCCACGCCGTCTTCGAGCAGCGGGGGCTCGACCGCGCCGCGCTGCCGGCGAGCACCGTGGTGGAGCGACCGCGCAACCCCGAGCACGGCGACTACGCCTCGACGCTCGCGCTGCAGTTGAGCAAGAAGGTGGGCGTTCCGCCCCGGGAGCTGGCGACGACCCTGGCCGACGAGCTGGGTCGGGCAGAGGGTGTCAAATCGGTGGAAATCGCCGGGCCGGGCTTCCTGAACATCCGGCTCGACGCGGCCGCGGCCGGTCAGCTCGCGCGGGTGATCGTCGAGGCCGGCGCGGAGTACGGCCGCAGTGACCGGCTCGCCGGCGAAAAGATCAACCTGGAGTTCGTGTCGGCCAACCCGACCGGGCCGGTGCACATCGGTGGGGTCCGCTGGGCGGCCGTCGGTGACGCGCTGAGCCGGCTGCTGCGGGCCACCGGCGCCGACGTCGGCACGGAGTACTACTTCAACGACGCCGGTTCGCAGATCGACAGGTTCGCCCGGTCGCTGCTCGCCGCCGCCAAGGGCGAGCCGGCGCCGGAGGACGGCTACGGCGGGGCGTACATCGCCGAGATCGCCGCCGAGGTGCAGGCCCGCCGGCCGGAGGTGTCCTCGCTCGACGACGACGCCGCCCAGGAGGTCTTCCGGGTCGAGGGCGTCGCGCTGATGTTCGACGAGATCCGTTCCTCGCTGCGCGACTTCGGGGTGGAGTTCGACACCTACTTCAACGAGAAGGACCTGCACGACCGGGGCGAGCTCGACCTGGCGCTGAACCGGCTGCGCGAGCAGGGGCACCTCTACGAGTCCGAGGGCGCCACCTGGCTGCGCACCACCGACTTCGGCGACGACAAGGACCGGGTGCTGCGCAAGTCCAACGGCGAGTGGACGTACTTCGCCGCGGACTGCGCCTACTACCTGGACAAGCGCGAGCGCGGCTTCGAACGGGTCGTGATCATGCTGGGTGCCGACCACCACGGCTACATCGGCCGGATGAAGGCGATGTCCGCCTGCTTCGGCGATGACCCGGAGCGCAACCTGGAGATCCTCATCGGGCAGCTGGTCAACCTGCTGCGCGACGGCGCCCCGATGCGGATGAGCAAGAGGGCCGGCACCGTGATCACCCTGGAGGATCTGGTCGACGCGATCGGGGTGGACGCCTCCCGGTACGCGCTGGCCCGCTACTCCAGCGACTCCCCGATCGACATCGACATCGAGCTGTGGACCCGGGCGACCCGCGACAACCCGGTCTACTACGTGCAGTACGTGGCAGCCCGGACGGCGGGCGTGGCCCGCAACGCCGCCGAGGTGGGGCTGGTTCCGGGCGATGCCGACGCGTTCCGCCCCGAGCTGCTCGCCCACGAGAAGGAGAACGAGCTGCTCAAGGCGCTCGCCCAGTTCCCCGCGGTGGTGGCGACCGCCGCCGAGCTGCGGGAGCCGCACCGGGTGGCCCGCTACCTGGAGGAGAGCGTCGCCGCTTCCTACCACCGCTTCTACGACAACTGCCGGGTGCTGCCGCTGGGCGACGAGGAGATCACCGACCTGCACCGCGCTCGGCTCTGGCTCAACAACGCCACCCGCACGGTGATCGCCAACGGCCTGCACCTGCTCGGCGTCTCCGCACCCGAGAGGATGTGACATGAGGGCTCATGAGGCTGGTGCGCTGCACGCGGACATCAGCAACCGGGGGCCGGCCTGGCTGCGTACCCCGGAGGACGTGAACGCCCTGCTCCCCACGCTGTGGCCGCGCAGCGTGACGCGCGGCGCGGACGGCGCGCTCGCCGTCGCGGGCCTCAGCGTCCGCGACATCGCGGCCGAGTTCGGCACCCCGGTGTACGTCCTCGACGAGGCCGACCTGCGGTCGCGCTGCCGTGACTTCCGGGCGGCCTTCCCGACCGAGGACATCTTCTACGCGGGCAAGGCGTTCCTCTGCCGGGCGGTGGTCCGGATGATCGCGGAGGAGGGGCTGCACCTGGACGTCTGCACCGGCGGTGAGCTGGCCACCGCGCTGTCGGCCGGGATGCCGCCGGAGCGGATCGGCTTCCACGGCAACAACAAGTCGGTCGCGGAGCTGGGTCGGGCGCTGGACGCCGGAGTCGGCCGGATCATCGTCGACTCGTTCACCGAGATCGACCGGCTTACCGCGCTGGCCCGCGAGCGCGGGGTCCGGCCTCGGGTGCTGGTCCGGGTCACCGTGGGCGTCGAGGCGCACACCCACGAGTTCATCGCCACCGCCCACGAGGACCAGAAGTTCGGCTTCTCTCTCGCGGGCGGTGCCGCGGCGACCGCCGCGTTCAAGATCCTCGATGAGGACGTGCTGGAGCTGCGCGGCCTGCACTCGCACATCGGGTCGCAGATCTTCGACGCCAGCGGCTTCGAGGTCTCGGCCCGCCGGGTGCTCGCCCTGCAGGCGCAGATCCGCGACGCGCGCGGGGTGGAGCTGCCCGAGCTGGACCTGGGCGGCGGCTTCGGTATCGCGTACACCACCCAGGACGACCCGGCGACCCCGCAGGACCTGGCCAAGCGGCTGCGCAAGATCGTCGATTCGGAGTGCGCGGCGGAGAACCTGGCCGTGCCACACCTGTCGATCGAGCCGGGCCGGGCCATCGTCGGACCGGCCGTGTTCACCCTCTACGAGGTCGGCACGGTCAAGGACCTCGACGGCCTCCGGACGTACGTCAGCGTCGACGGCGGGATGAGCGACAACATCCGCACCGCCCTCTACGACGCGTCCTACTCGGCGACGCTGGCCTCGCGGGCCTCGACCGCGCAGCCGTTGCTCGCCCGCGTGGTGGGAAAGCACTGTGAGTCCGGGGACATCGTGGTGAAGGATGAATTCCTGCCCGCCGACGTGCAGCCCGGAGATCTTGTCGCAGTGCCCGGCACCGGTGCGTACTGCCGAAGCATGGCCAGCAACTACAACCATGTGCCCCGGCCACCGGTGGTCGCCGTGCGCGACGGCCAGGCGCGTCTGATCGTCCGGCGGGAAACCGAAGAGGACCTGCTCGCATTGGATGTTGGATGACGTCACCTGTGCGCTTGGCGCTGCTCGGCTGTGGCACTGTCGGCCAGGAGGTGGTCCGGCTGCTGCACGAGCAGTCGGCCGACCTGACCGCGCGGATCGGCGCCCCGCTGGAGATCGCCGGCATCGCCGTCCGTCGGCTCGGCCGCGACCGGGGTGACCTGCCGGTCGACGAGGACCTGTTCACCACCGACGCGCTCGGCCTGATCAAGCGCGACGACGTGGACGTGGTCGTCGAGGTGGTCGGTGGCATCGAACCGGCCCGGAGTTGGCTGGTCGAGGCGTTGCGCGCCGGCAAGAGCGTGGTCACCGCCAACAAGGCGCTGCTGGCCGAGGACGGCGTGGCCCTGCACGAGGCGGCGGCCGAGGGCGGCGGCGACCTCTACTACGAGGCGTCCGTGGCCGGGGCCATCCCGCTGCTGCGCCCGCTCCGCGAGTCGCTGCACGGCGATCGGATCAACCGGGTCACCGGCATCGTCAACGGCACCACCAACTTCATCCTCTCCGCGATGGACGCGACTGGCGCCGGCTTCGCCGAGGCTCTCGAAGAGGCCACCGCCCTGGGGTACGCGGAGGCCGACCCGACCGCCGACGTGGAGGGCTTCGACGCGGCGGCGAAGGCGGCGATCCTCGCCTCGCTGGCGTTCCACACCCGGGTCGCCGCCGCCGACGTGCACCGTGAGGGCATCACCGAGGTGACCGCCGCGGACATGGCCAGCGCCCAGGCGATGGGCTGCACGATCAAACTGCTCTGCATCGCGGCCCGGGGTGTCGACGCAGGCGGCCAGGAGACGGTCAGCGTCCGGGTGCACCCGGCGATGATTCCGCGCAGCCACCCGCTGGCCAGCGTCGGGGACGCGTTCAACGCGGTCTTCGTCGAGGCCGACGCGGCCGGGCAGTTGATGTTCTACGGTCGGGGCGCCGGTGGCGCGCCCACCGCCAGCGCGGTGCTCGGTGACGTGGTCGCGGTGTCCCGCAACCGGCTCGCCGGGGTGCGCGCGGCCAGCGAGAGCGCGTACGCGGACCTCGCGGTCCGGCCGATGGGTGAGGCGTTGACCCGCTACCACGTGAGCCTCGACGTGGCCGACCGCTCGGGTGTGCTGGCGTCGGTGGCGAGCGTGTTCGCCCGGCACGACGTGTCGATCGCGACGGTGCGGCAGGGCTCGGCGGGCGGGCCGGCGGGCCGCGACGGCGACGCCGAACTGGTCATCGTCACCCACGTGGCACCGGACGCCGCGCTCGCCGCGACCGTCGGCGAGCTGCGCGGTCTGGACATCGTCCGGTCGGTCACCAGTGTGCTGCGGGTCGAGGGCGGCGCCTGAGTCGTTGCATCATCGGGGGGGCGGCGCGCGCGTCCCGCCAGGTGGGTAGGCGGGGGTGTGCCATTGACCACTCCAACAGGCTGGTCCAAGGTGGCCCTGACAATCGGGTGGGCACGGCGGTAGAGGCGAGGAGAACGACATGTGGCGGGGTCTGATCGAGGCGTACCGGGATCGGCTGCCGGTCACCGCGGCCACGCCGGTCGTCACGCTGCACGAGGGCAACACCCCGCTGTTGCCGGCGCCGGTGCTGTCCGCCCGGCTCGGTTGCGACGTGCACCTCAAGGTGGAGGGTGCCAACCCCACCGGGTCCTTCAAGGACCGGGGGATGACCCTCGCGGTGTCCAAGGCGGTCGAGGCCGGCAACAAGGCCATCATCTGCGCCTCCACCGGTAACACCAGCGCCTCCGCCGCGGCGTATGCGGCCCGGGCCGGGTTGACCTGCGCCGTGCTGGTGCCGCAGGGCAAGATCGCGTTGGGCAAGTTGGCCCAGGCGCTGGTGCACGGCGCGAAGCTGCTCCAGGTGAGCGGCAACTTCGACGACTGCCTCGCGACGGCCGCCAAGCTCGCCCAGGACTACCCGGTCGCGCTGGTCAACTCGGTGAACATCGACCGGCTGCACGGCCAGAAGACCGCGGCCTTCGAGATCGTCGAGGCGCTCGGCGATGCGCCCGACATCCACTGCCTGCCGGTCGGCAACGCCGGCAACATCTCCGCGTACTGGATGGGTTACGCGGAGGATCTGGCTGCCGGCGCCACCACCCGCACCCCGAAGATGTACGGCTTCCAGGCGGCCGGCGCGGCCCCGATCGTGACCGGCCAGGTGGTGCCGGAGCCGTCCACCATCGCCACCGCGATCCGGATCGGCAACCCGGCGAGTTGGACCAAGGCCCTGGACGCCCGAGACGCCTCCGGTGGCCTGATCGCGTCGGTGACCGACCGGGAGATCCTCTCGGCGTACCGTCTGCTCGCCCGTGAGGTGGGGGTCTTCGTCGAGCTGGGCAGCGCGGCCAGCGTGGCCGGCCTGTTGCAGCAGGCCGCGGCGGGTGCGGTGCCGCCCGGCTCCACTGTGGTCTGCACGGTGACCGGCCACGGGCTGAAGGACCCGGAATGGGCGATTTCCACCGCGCCGGCGCCGGTGACCATCGCGAACGACCCGCTGGCCGCGGCGCGCGCCCTCGACCTGGCCTGAACGCGCCGCCGTCGCAGGCGGTGTTCGACGGCGGGCAGCTGGACGGCGCGACGGCCCGGGGGCGGCGGGGGTCGAGGTATGCGAGTCCGGCACACTTTCGGGTATCCCCGCCCGCATTCTCGTTCAGGAGTGAGCCAGGCCGATGTCGCTGCTCGCCAGATTCAGCCTCGCCAACCGAGGGTTGATTGCCCTCATCGCGGTGGTGACCACGGTGTTCGGAGTGTTCGCCGTGCCGTCGCTGAAGCAGCAACTGCTGCCGTCGCTCGAGTTCCCGGCCGCGTTCATCGTGGCTCCCTTCCCCGGCGCCGGCCCCGAGATCGTCGAGTCTCAGGTGACCGAGCCGATCGAGAACGCCCTCCAGGGCATTCCGGGGCTGGACCAGGTCACCTCCACCTCTCGGGAGGGGGCGGCCACCGTCCAGGTGACGTACGAGTTCGGCACCGATCTCGACGACGTGGTCAACAAGATGCAGACCGCGTTGAGCCGGATCGACTCCCAACTGCCGGAGGGCGTCGACCCGCAGGTCATCGCGGGTAGCACCGACGACCTGCCGGCGGTGGTGCTGGCCGCGGCCGGCACCGGGGACGAGCGGGCGCTGGCCGAGAAGCTGCGCTCGACGGTGGTGCCGGAGCTGGAGGGCATCGAGGGGGTACGCACGGTCGAGGTGACCGGCACCCGCGACGACGTCGTGGTGGTCACCCCGGACCCGGCGAAGTTGGCCGCCGCGAAGATTCAGCCGACGGCGATCGGCGCGGCGCTGAAGACCAACGGCGTGGCGGTTCCGGCCGGCGCGGTGACCGACGGGGCGTTGGCCCTCCCGGTGCAGGTCGGCACGCCGATCTCCACCCTGGAGGAGCTGCGCGGCATCGTGGTCGTCCCGGCCGCGGCGCCCGTCCGCCTCGGTGACGTGGCGACGGTCGAGCAGCAGCTCGCCCCGGCCACGGCGATCACCCGGACCAACGGCAAGGACAGCCTCGGTATCGCGGTCACCGCGGCACCGGACGGCAACGCGGTGGAGATCTCGCACGAGATCCGGGACCGGCTCGACGACCTGAAGGACGCCTCCGGCGCGGAGCTGACCGTGGTCTTCGACCAGGCGCCGTTCGTCGAGAAGTCGATCGAGTCGCTGACCACGGAGGGCCTGCTGGGCCTGGTGATGGCGGTCATCGTCATCCTGGTCTTCCTGCTGTCGGTGCGCTCGACGGTGGTCACTGCGGTCTCCATCCCGCTCTCCGTGCTGGTGGCGCTGATCGCCCTGTGGATCGGTGACTACTCGCTCAACCTGCTCACCCTCGGCGCGTTGACCATCGCGGTCGGTCGGGTGGTCGACGACTCGATCGTCGTGTTGGAGAACATCAAACGCCACCTGGAGTACGGCGAGGAGAAACGGCACGCCATCATCACCGGCGTCCGGGAGGTCGCCGGTGCGGTGACCGCGTCGACCCTCACCACGGTGGCGGTGTTCGCGCCGATCGCGCTGGTCGGCGGGTTCGTGGGCCAGCTCTTCGCGCCGTTCGCGATCACCGTGACGGTCGCCCTGCTCGCCTCGCTGCTGGTGTCGCTGACCGTGATCCCGGTCCTTGCGTACTGGTTCCTCAAGCCGCGCGGCGGCACCGCTGACGACGAGGCGGTACGGCACGCGGCGGAGGAGAAGGAGCTGCGCAGCCCGTTGCAGCGGGCGTACCTGCCCGTGATCGGGTTCGCCACCGGCAAGCGGTCGACCCGTTGGATCACCGTCGGGCTCGGTCTGCTGGTGCTCTTCGGCACCTTCGGTCTGGCGCAGAAGTTGGAGACCAACTTCCTGGACGACTCCGGCCAGGACACCCTCAACATGAGCCAGGAGCTGCCGGCCGGCAGTGGCCTGGCGGCCACCGACGCGGCGGCCAAGCAGGTCGAGTCGGTGCTGTCGAACACCGACGGCGTGGAGACGTACCAGGTGACGGCCGGCGGTGGGGACAACCCGTGGGCGGGCGGCGGCGGCAACAACGTCGCCAGCTGGTCGCTGGCGCTCGACGGTGACACCGACGCGAAGCAGATGCGTGAGGTGCTGCGCAAGGAGTTCGAGAAGCTCGGCGCCGGCGTGGGTGAGATCAGCTTCGGTGGCGGGCAGGAGGCGTCGACCAGCCAGCTGGAGGTGATCGTCCAGGCCAGCGACCCGGAGGCGCTGACCCGGGCCGCCGAGGAGGCGCGGGCCGCGATGGCCGGCGTGCCGGACGTCGAGGACGTCTCCACCAGTCTGGCCGCGCGGGTGCCGCGGGTCGACGTGGTGGTCGACCGGGTCGCCGCCGGTCGGGTCGGGCTCACCGAGGCCGCCGTGGGGCAGCTCGTGTCGCAGGCGTTCCGGGGGGCGCCGCTGGGTCAGGTCGCGCTCGACGGCCAGCAGCAGAACGTGGTGCTGCGGTTGGGCACGCAGCCGCCGATGACGGTGGAGGAGCTGCGGGCACTGCCGGTGGGCCCGGTCAAGTTGGGCGACATCGCGCAGGTCACCCAGGGCGAGGGCCCGCAGCAGGTCACCCGTATCGACGGTGAGCGCAGCGTGTCGGTGACCGGCGCGGCGACCGGCTCGAACCTGGGCGCGACCAGCGCGGAGTTGCAGAAGCGGCTGGACGGTCTCAACGTGCCGGGTGCGAGCTTCACCATCGGTGGTGTCAGCGCGGATCAGGCGGACGCCTTCGCGGACCTGGGCCTGGCGGTGCTGGCCGCGATCGCCATCGTCTTCCTGATCATGGTGGCGACGTTCCGTAGCCTCACCCAGGCGCTGATCCTGCTGATTTCCATTCCGTTCGCGGCGACCGGTGCCATCGGTCTGCTGTTGGTCACCGGGACGCCGCTCGGTGTGCCGGCGCTGATCGGTGTGCTGATGCTGGTCGGCATCGTGGTGACCAACGCGATCGTGTTGCTCGACCTCATCAACCAGTACCGGGCGCAGGGCATGGGGGTCCGGGAAGCCGTGGTCGAGGGTGGCCGTCGCCGGCTGCGCCCGATCCTGATGACGGCGGTGGCGACGATCTTCGCGCTGCTGCCGATGGCGTTCGGGTTGACCGGTGAGGGCGGCTTCATCTCGCAGCCGCTGGCGGTCGTGGTGATCGGTGGTCTGCTCAGCTCGACGCTGCTCACGCTGATCCTGGTGCCGACGCTCTACACGATGGTGGAGCACACCAAGGAGTCGCTGCGGGCTCGGCGCGCACGACGGCGTTCCGGCGGGTCGGCGGTGAGCACGACGACGGAGACCGACGAGGCGCCGGCGCCGAACCAGGTCGCGGTGCCGAGCGACGCACCCGCCCCGGTCGCGACCGAGGGTGTGCAGCCGGCCGCGCGACCCGCGCCGTCGGCCGCGTTGGTGGAGGGCACGGACCAGTTCGAGGTGCTGCGGTTGCCGCGTAGCCGTACCTCCCCGCTGCCTCCGGCGGAGCCGACCGAGTAGGTCGCAGAGCAGTTCGGAACGCCCCCGGCGGATTGTCGCCGGGGGCGTTCCAGGTTCATTCGTCCGAAAACACTCCGACTCGACCGCCCCATACTTTGTGTAACTTCTTGCATACTCCTCGTAGACGGGTGGGGGTGTGGGTGGAGCGGGGTGGGCGGATGGCCGAGGGCGCGCGCGGGTGGGACCGACGCGACCTGCTGCGTCGTGGCCTGCTGGTGGTGGGCGGTGTGACCGTCGGCGCGGGGTCGTCCGAGGTGTGGTGGAGCACCCGTCGCCGGATGCCGATCGCCGGAGGCCCGGCCAGCGCCACCCTCGGTAACGGCCAGCAGGATGTCGGCTCCGGGGCGGTGGACGTCGTCTGGTCCGGGCGGACCAACCAGCGCCTGGTGGCCCTCACCTTCGACGACGGCCCGGCACCACAGTGGACTCCCATGGTGCTCGACACGCTGGCCCAGCACCGGGTGCCGGCCACCTTCTTCATGGTCGGGGCGCAGGTCCGTCGACACGCCGACGTCGTGCGCGACCGGCTCGCCGGGCACGAGGTGGGCAACCACAGCTGGGAACACCGGGACCTCGCTGAGCTGGACGCCGCCGAGGCGTACGACGACCTGCGTCGCAGCCACGACGCGATCGGCGACCTGACCGGGGTGCCGCCGGCGCTCCTCCGACCACCGTACGGCCACCTGGGCGGGGCGGTGTTGCACGCGGCGGCCCGACTGGACTATCGGCTGGTGCTCTGGTCGTTGCAGATGGTGGAGCGCGAGTTTCCCGACGACCCGGCCGGTCACGCCCAACGGATCGTGGCCGAGGTTCGACCGGGAACGATCGTGCTCGGCCACGATGTGGGGGCGCACCGGCGGCTGGTCGCGCTGCGGGGCCTGGCCGACATGATCAAGGGGCTACGGTCGCGGGGTTACACCTTCGTCACGGTTTCGGCGCTGCTGGGAGCGGGTGTGGGTACGACGCCGACCAGGTAGGGTCGCGCTCCGTGGCGTCCACCCTCTCGGTTCTGACCGGCAATCGGAGCTTCCGCAACCTGTTCCTCGCCGAGTTGGTGGTCTTCGGCGCCGACTGGTTCGTCATGGTGCCGTTGCTGGTGCTGTTGCCGCACCTGACCGGCAGCGGCGTCTGGGGCGCGCTGGTGTTGGCCGTGGACACCGGCATCGTGGCGTTGCTGCTGCCGTACACCGGCACGATCGCCGACCGCTTCGACCGCCGAAAGATCATGATCGCCGCGAACGTGGCCGCGCTGGCGGGCGTGTTGCTGCTGCTCGGCGTGCGGAACGCCGGAACCGCGTGGCTGGCGCTGGTCGCCATCGGAGTGGTGGCGGTCGCCAAGGCGTTCTACTCGCCGGCCGCCCAGGCCGCGCTGCCCAACGTGCTGGAGCCCCACGAACTCGCTGCGGGCAACGCCGTCGCCGGCTCGGCCTGGGGCACCATGACCGTGGTCGGTGCGTCGCTCGGCGGCGTGCTCAGCACCGCTGCCGGCCCGTACGTCTGCTTCTGGGTCGCGGCGGTGGGCCTGGCGGTGGCCGCGGCCCTCGCCACCCGGATCCGTCGGCCGTTGCAGGCGCCCCGGGACGCCGACCAACCGGCCCAGCGAACCTGGTCGGCGGTCCGCGAGGCGCTCGGCTACATCGGTCACCGCCCCCGGGTGCTCGCGCTGGTCACCGTCAAGTCCGCAGTGGGTCTGGGCAACGGCGTGCTGACGGTGTTTCCACTGCTGGCCGGCGTGTACGGTGTCGGCCCGCTCGGCGCCGGCCTGCTCTTCGCCGTCCGCGGCGCGGGAGCGTTGGTGGGGCCGATCCTGATGCGCCGGGTGTTGACCAACCGGGCCTGGCTGCTGCCCGGGCTCGCGCTGTCCATGTCGCTCTACGGCCTGTCCTACCTGGGCACCTCGGTGGTGCGCTGGTTTCCGCTGGTACTGCTGCTGGTCTTCGTGGCGCACTTCGCGGGTGGCAGCAACTGGGTGATGTCGAACTTCGCCCTTCAGGGTGAAGTTCCGGACCGGTTGCGGGGCCGCGTCTTCGCCACCGACATGATGCTGGCGACGCTGGCGATCTCGGTGAGCCAACTGGCGGTGGCCCTGGTGGTGGACTCGGTCGACGAACGGGTGGTGCTCGCCGGCTGCGGTCTGATCACCCTCGTGTACGCGGTCGGCTGGCGGATCGCCACCCGCCGGCTGTCGCTCACCGATCCGGCCGTCGAGCCGGTCCCGGACCCGGCCGGCTGAACTCGGCGGTCCCAGGCAGCGGGCGCGGGACCGGTTCGTCGGCCCTGAGCCCTAGCATGGGCGCGTGCCGACGAACTTCACCGCCGAGCCGGTCCGGGTCCGCGTCCCGGCGACCAGCGCCAACCTGGGCCCGGGCTTCGACGCGCTGGGTCTCGCCCTCGGGCTCTACGACGACGTGGCCGCCGAGGTCGCCTCGGCCGGTGTCCGGGTGACAGTGACCGGGCAGGGCGCCGGTGAGCTGCCCGACGACGACCGGCACCTGGTGGTGCGGGCCATGCGGGCCGCGTTCGACGTGCTCGGGGCCCATCCTGCGGGGCTGAGCGTGGAGTGCGTCAACCGGATCCCGCAGGCGCGTGGGTTGGGGTCCTCGTCCGCCGCCATCGTCGCCGGGGTGCTGCTGGCCCGTGCCCTGGTCGTCGATGGGGAGCAGCGCCTCGACGACGCCGGCGCGCTGCGGCTGGCCGCCGAGATCGAGGGCCACCCCGACAACGTGGCGCCGTGCCTGCTGGGCGGTTTCACGGTGGCCTGGTCCGAGCCGGGCGGCGCTCGGGCGGTTTCGCTGCCCGTCGCCGCAGCGGTCCGGCCCACTGTTTTCGTTCCGGCGGAACGCGGTTTGACCGCGACCGCGCGGGCGGCTCTGCCGGCGACCGTGCCGCATGGTGACGCCGCGTTGACCGCCGGGCGGGCTGCGCTGCTGGTGCACGCGCTCACCACGGACCCGACCCTGCTGCTGCCGGCGACCGTCGACCGACTCCATCAGGATTACCGCGCAGCCGGGATGCCGGGCACGTCTGCCCTGGTCAGCGCGTTGCGTGCGGCCGATGTGGCGGCTGTGGTCAGTGGGGCCGGGCCGACTGTGCTGGCGCTCAGTCAGCCTCCGGCGGGCTTCGGAGTGGGAACAGACTGGGAGATCTGGCAGTTACCGATAGACGTCAGCGGCGCGCGGGTCGCACGGGGTAGACTTGGACACGCCGAGCGGGACCCTGTTGCCGCAGGTCGGAAGAGTTGATTACGCTCTAGACCTAGCACAGCCGCGAAGCACGCGATCTCCTGCGGGGCGGCGCACCCCCGAAGCTCTCGGCGGTCAGCCCGTCTACCCCTGCCAAAGGCCCACGCCGCACCGCAGTTTCCACAGGTCGCCGCAGACGGCGAGACCTGCTCACCGACGTTGGTGAGTCGGGATACCGACCGGCTGCTGTGTCACAGACTCCCGCGACGCGTCCTTGCGAGGCGGGTGCACCGAGGCCGCCCGGCCACCTGAGCTCCGACTCCGGGCAGTCCCGGCCTATCGAGGGAAGGAATCCATTGAGCGACACCACCGACGTGACGTCGGATGTTTCCAACGTCGCTGGCGATGCCACCGCAGCCGCTCCCGCCCGTCGTCGGCGCAGCGGCACCGGTCTGTCGGCGATGCTGCTGCCAGAGCTGCAGAGCCTGGCCGCGTCGCTCGGCATCTCCGGCACGGCTCGCATGCGCAAGGGCGAGCTGATCGCCGCGATCTCCGAGCGGCAGGGCGGCAACGCCGCCGGGACCCCTCGACCACGGGCCGAGGTCGCGGCCGCGGCCGCCCCGACCCGTGAGGGAGTGCGCGCCGAGGTGCGGGAGACCGCCGACCGGCCGGCAGCCGAAGGACGCGGTGCCGAGCAGGCGCCGGCCGAGCCGGCCGCCGAGACCGAGGGCCGTAGCCGCACCCGGCGGAGCCGGACCGCAACGGCGGAGGCCCGTACCACCGAGGCTCGCCCCGCTGAGGCGCGGGCGACCGAGTCGCGGGCAACCGAGTCGCGGGCGACCGAGTCGCGGGCGACCGAGGCGCGCAGCGACGAGGCGGAAGCCGGCGAGCGGGCCGACCGTGGCGAGAACCGCCGCGACCGGGCCGAGCGTCCGGAGCGCGCCGAGCGTGCCGACCGGGGCGATCGCGCCGAGCGTGCCGAGCGTGCCGACCGGGGTGAGCGTGCCGACCGGGGTGAGCGTGCCGACCGGGGCGAGCGGACCGAGCGTGGCGATCGGGCTGAGCGTGGCGAGCGCAACGACCGGGGCGACCGTGCCGACCGGGGTGAGCGTAGCGAGCGCGAGCGCAACGACCGGGGCGAGCGTTCCGACCGGGGCGAGCGGGCCGAGCGCAACGACCGATCCGACCGCAACGACCGTAACGACCGCAACGACCGCAACGACCGTGGTCAGCGTGCCGAGCGGGACAGCGACGACGACGAAGATGGTGGCGGCCGGCGCGGCCGGCGCAGCCGTTTCCGCGACCGTCGCCGTGGGCGCGGCGAGCGCACCGAGACCGGTGCCGACACCGGCGGGCGTGAGCCGCAGGTCAACGAGGACGACGTACTCGTTCCGGTGGCCGGCATCATCGACGTGCTCGACAACTACGCCTTCGTGCGGACGACCGGTTACCTGGCCGGCCCGAACGACGTGTACGTGTCGATGTCCCAGATCAAGAAGTACGGCCTGCGCCGCGGTGACGCGATCACCGGTGCGGTGCGGGCGGCCCGCGAGGGCGGCAACAGCGGCGACCAGCGGCGCGACAAGTACAACCCGCTGATGCGGCTGGACACGATCAACGGGATGGAGCCCGAGGAGGCCCGGCGTCGTCCGGAGTTCTACAAGCTCACCCCGCTCTACCCGCAGGAGCGCCTGCGGCTGGAGACCGAGCCGCACATCCTGACCACCCGGGTCATCGACCTGGTCATGCCGATCGGCAAGGGCCAGCGGGCACTCATCCAGTCTCCGCCCAAGGCGGGTAAGACGATGGTGCTGCAGGCGATCGCGAACGCGATCACCCGCAACAACCCGGAGTGCCACCTGATGGTGGTGCTGGTGGACGAGCGGCCTGAAGAGGTCACCGACATGCAGCGGTCGATCAAGGGCGAGGTCATCGCGGCCACGTTCGACCGTCCGCCGCAGGACCACACCACGGTGGCGGAGCTGGCCATCGAGCGGGCCAAGCGGCTCGTCGAGCTTGGGCACGACGTCGTCGTGCTCCTCGACTCGGTGACCCGGCTCGGTCGGTCGTACAACCTGGCGGCGCCGGCCAGCGGCCGGATCATGTCGGGTGGTATCGACTCCACGGCGCTGTACCCGCCGAAGCGCTTCCTCGGCGCGGCCCGCAACATCGAGAACGGCGGGTCGCTGACCATCATCGCCACGGCGCTGGTGGAGACCGGGTCCATGGCGGACACGGTCATCTTCGAGGAGTTCAAGGGCACCGGCAACGCCGAGTTGAAGCTGGACCGGAAGATCGCCGACAAGCGGACCTTCCCGGCCATCGACATCAACCCGTCCGGTACGCGTAAGGAAGAGGTCCTGCTCGCACCGGAAGAGCTGGCCATCATCCACAAGCTCCGGAAGGTGCTGCACTCGCTGGACTCGCAGGCCGCGATGGATCTCCTGCTGGACCGGCTCAAGCAGTCCCGCACGAACATCGAGTTCCTGATGCAGATCGCGAAGTCGACGCCGGGGGAGTAACCATCCCCGGGTGACGACGAAGGGGCACGGCCATCGCGGCCGTGCCCCTTCGTCATGTTCCCGGGCCCCGACATCAGCAGCCGCGGGAGCCGCCGTCAGGTGATGGAATTTTCCTTCGGTTAAGTCGACAGGTATTGAAACTTCTATTCATTGCCGGGTTGACTGTCGTCCATGCGTACCCGCAGACGATCCGCCCGCCGCACCGGCGTCCTGCTGCTGACGCCGCTGCTGGCCCTGGCCCTGTCGCCGCCGGCCACCGCCGCGCCCACCATCGACCCGCCCACACCGGCCGCGCCGTCGGTGGCCTCACCCACCATCGCCGAGGACGCGCCGGCCGCGTCCTCCCGCCCGGCCGGCTCGGTCAGCCTGGCCGCCGCTGCGACGGTCGCGACCTCCCCGACCACCGGCGCCGGTGGTCTGGAGCCGGCCGGCGGGCTGGAGACCACGAAGGCCACCCGGCCGGTCGCTCCGGGCGTGCAGCTGACGTCCTTCGATCGGTACGACGCCGAGGGCTGGCTGCGCGCCGACGCGCTCACCACCGACCTGGGCGGCGGCTCCACCGTCGACTACGTCAACTCCGGCGCGGTCAGCCGGGCCGAGCCGCTGCGAAAGGCGGTGGACCAGTCGCGCGCGGTCGCCGCGGTCAACGGCGACTTCTTCGACATCAACAACTCCGGTGCCGCCCAGGGCGTCGGCGTCCGTGACGGCGAGCTGATCCAGTCGGGGGTCGACGGTCATCGCAACGCGGTGGCCGTCACCACCAACGGGGTCGGGCGGGTGATCGAGGTGAACTTCGACGGCAGCGCCGCCCTGCCCACCGGGCCGGTCCCGCTGACTCAGTTCAACAACATGGTGCAGGCCGACGGCATCGGCGCGTTCACCGAGCTGTGGGGGACGTACTCGCGGCAGCGTGCCGTGGAGGGCGCGGCCCGGGTGGTCGAGGTCACCGTCACCGGCGGTCGGGTGGCCGCGGTGGGAGGCGTGGCCGGTAGCGGCCCGATCGTCGCGGGCAGCACCGTGCTGCTCGGCCGCGACCTCGGCGCGGACGCGCTTGCCGGTCTGCGCCCCGGTGACCCGGTGGCCGTCGCCTGGCGGCCGAAGCCGTCCGACGGCAGCACCCTGCACGCGGCGGTCGGGGGCGGCAACGTCCTGGTCCGCGACGGCGTCGTGCAGAGCATCGCCGACCCGACCCTCGCACCCCGCACCGCCGTCGGCTTCAGCGCCGACGGTCGAAAAATGATCATGCTGACGGTGGACGGCCGTCAGGTCGACAGCCGCGGCGTGACGCAGACCGAGATGGGCCGGATGATGGCCGAGCTGGGCGCCCACCACGCGCTCAACCTGGACGGTGGCGGATCGTCCACGCTGCTGGCCCGGGAGCCGGGCGCGCCGGCCGTGCAGCTGGAGAACGGCCCCTCCGACGGCAGCGAGCGGGCGGTGCCCAACGGCCTGGCCATCTACGCCCCGAAGGGCAGCGGGCGACTCACCGGCTACTGGGTCGAAACGGCCAGCGACCCCACCGCCGCCCCGGGCGTCTCACCGGTGCGAGGTGGGCGGCCCGACCGGGTCTTCCCGGGGTTGACCCGCACTCTCACCGCATCCGGCTACGACGAGACGTACGGCCCGGCCGCCGGCGCCCCCACCTGGCGGGCGACCCCGGCGGTACGCGGCCGGGTCGGCAGTGACGGCGTGTTCCACGCCGCCGCGCCGGGGGCCAGCACGGTCACCGCCGGACGGGGGCGGGTCACCGGCTCGCTGAACCTCACGGTGCTCGGCCCACTGGCCCGGATCGGCACCACCACGCCGCGGGTCGGGCTGACCGGCCGGGACGCCGCCGCCCTGGTCGGCGTCGTCGGGTACGACGCCGAAGGCAACACCGCGCCGATCGAGCCGGACGACCTCACCCTCGACTACGACCGGAACCTGCTGCGGATCACCCCCACCGGGGACGGCAACCTGTCCATCGCCGCGTTGCGGGACACCGGCTCCGGCCTGGTGACCGTTCACGTCGGACGCACGAGCGCCGTCCTGCCGGTCACCGTCGGGCTGACCGACGTGCCGGTCGCCGGTTTCGACGACGCCGCGTCCTGGCGGTTCAGTCAGGCCCGTGCCAGCGGTTCGGTGGCGTCGGCGCCCGGGCACACCGGCACCGGTCTGCGAATGTCGTACGACTTCAGCCAGTCCACCGGCACGCGGGCCGCGTACGCCGACCCGCCCGCCTGGATCGACGTGCCCGGTCAACCGCAGGCCTTCGGGATGTGGATCCACGGCAACGGCACCGGGGAGTGGCCCAGCCTGCACCTGCACGACGCCCAGGACACCCAACACGTGCTGCGCGGCCCACTGATCACCTGGACCGGTTGGCGGTACGTGGAGTTCGCGGTGCCGACCGGGGTGCAGTACCCGGTGCGGGTGCGCCGCTTCTACGTGGCCGAGACGAACGCGACGGCGCAGTACACCAGCGAGGTGATCATCGACGACCTGGTGGCGAAGGTGCCCCCGGCGGTCGACGTGCCGCCGGTGGCCCCGCGTACCGATCGGGTGGTGGTCCGCGACGGCACGGTGGACGGCGCGCCGTGGCGGTTCGCCGTGCTCTCCGACGCCCAGTTCGTCGCGGCCGACCCGGACAGCGACCTGGTCGCCCAGGCCCGGCGGACGTTGCGGGAGGTGCGGGCGGCCCGGCCGGACTTCCTCCTGATCAACGGCGACTTCGTGGACACCGCCTACCCGGCCGACTTCGCGTTGGCCCGGCGGATCCTCGACGAGGAGTTGGGCGACGCGCTGCCCTGGTACTACGTGCCCGGCAACCACGAGATCATGGGCGCTCCGATCAGCAACTTCGCGGCCGCGTTCGGTGCCACCTCCCGGGTGTTCGACCACGACGGCACCCGGTTCGTCACGCTGAACTCGTCCACCGGGACGCTGCGCGGCGGAGGCTTCGACCAGGTACGGATGCTCCGCGAGACGCTGGACGCCGCCGCCACCGACCGGCGCGTGGGCTCGATCGTCGTCCTGCACCACCACCCGCCGCGTGACCCCAGCCCGGCGCAGGCCAGCCAGCTCGGCGACCGCAAGGAGGCGGCGCTGCTGGAACAGTGGCTGGCCGACTTCCAGCACCGCACCGGCAAGGGCGCGCTGTTCGTGGGTGGGCACGTCGGCACCTTCCACGCCGACCGGGTGGACGGGGTGCCGTACGTGATCAACGGCAACGCCGGCAAGACGCCGTCCACCCCTGCCGACCAGGGTGGATTCACCGGTTGGACGGAGTTCGGCGTGGACCCGGTGACCCCGGCCGAGGCCGACCGGGCCCGCCGTGACCCGCTCGCCGAGGGCCCGCGCTGGGTGGACGCGGAGTTCCACGCGCACGCCGACCGCCTCACCGTGGCCGCCCCGGCCAGCGTCGCGGTCGGCACCCCGGTGGCGGTCACCGCCACGCTGACCCAGCCCGGCGGGCGTACGGTCCCGGTGGCCGCACCGGTCAGCGCCGACTGGTCGGCGTCGCCGGGAGTGCACGTCGGCCCGCCGACCGGGGTGCGTCCCTGGCACACCGCCCGATTCGACCCGGCCACCGGCACCCTGACGGCACTGCGGCCCGGCGCGCCGATACGCCTGACGGTCGAGGTCAACGGCGCACGCGCCGAGGCCACCGTCACCGTCACCGGGTGAGCCGTCCGGACGGGCCCCACACCCGGGGCCCGTCCGGACACCTCAGAAGTCGCCGTCGGCGACCTGGAAGACGGTGAGGCCGAGAGATCGCCACATCTGGACCACCTGGACGCGGTCGTCGAAGACGCCGGCCACCCGGTAGCGGTCCCGGATCTCCCGGTCGTAGATCTCCCGCTTGACGATCGAGTCCTTCCGGGAGTCGCCGACGGCGCGCAGGTGCAGGCCCAGGTACGGCACTCGTACGTGCCGGGCCAGCCACGCCTCGGTGGCGGCGCGGGCGGAGGCGTCCCGCCCGGAGCAGAAGACCACCCCGTAGCCGGCGGCGTGCATCGCCCGGACCGCCGCGATCACCGCCGTGTTCGGCTGGTCCTGGCCGACCCGGGTCATGTCGTACGGGCTGCGGGAGACGGCCAGCGCCACCGTGCCGTCGATGTCCACCAGGACGATCTCCGGTGGCTCGGTCGACGGCGGGTGCACCACGGCGGGTCGTCCGGTGCGGGCCCGCGGCACCGGCAACGGCATCTCCCGCCCCTGAAGGTAGCGCTCGTGCAGCCGGCGGATCGCGTCCGCGCCGACCTGATCGGTGGCCGGGCGGGCGGCGTCGCGGCGCAGGCACTCGTCCAGCGGCACGTCGGTGAAGTCGTGCACCTCGAAGTCCGCGCCGTGACGGGCGGCCAGCTCGGCCCAGCCGCGCAGGGTCCGCGCGCGCAGGTTGGTGTCGTCCACGCAGACGTCCGCCCGGGCCCGCAGCAGCGCCTCGACCTGAGCCTGCTGTACGGCGGTCACCTGCGCCTCGGCCCACTGGGTGAACAACCGTTCGCCGTGCAGCATGCGCCGCAGATCGTCCCGGTTCACCCGCGACACGGACGGCTGGAGCGTGCGGGCGAACGTCGTCTTGCCCGAGGCGGGCAGCCCCCGGGTGGCGATCAGGCGGGTCATCGGCGCACCTTCGGCTCGACGGGCGTACCCCGGCCGGGGTACCGGGCGGCGGTCCGGCAGGTGCGCGAATGCCCCGCCGGGCGGCGGGAATGCGGACGGGTGGGCACGTGTTGACGATGCCGGACGAGGTGTGCGGCCCGATTACCGGGTCGGCTCAGGCCCATGGCACACTGGTCAATCGGCCACCGGTTCCGGTTCACGCCCGAGCCCGTCGCGTACGGCGCGACGAGCGATGACGGCGACCCGGCGACCACCAACGAGAGGACCGAGGCGAGATGAAGGCAAACATCCACCCGGAGTACGTGACCACCGAGGTCAGCTGCTCCTGTGGCAACACGTTCACGACCCGCAGCACCGCCAAGGGCGGCACGATCCACGCCGAGACCTGCAGCGCCTGCCACCCGTTCTACACCGGTAAGCAGCGCGTTCTCGACACCGCGGGCCGGGTCGCGAAGTTCCAGCAGAAGTACGCCAAGGTTCAGGCCAAGAAGGCCAAGTAACTCCTCGTTCGGCGCCCGCGTCCGGTTTTCCACCGGACGCGGGCGCCGTCCGCGTTTTCCTCCACTTCCGCCCGGCCGCTGGCCTCCCGGCCCCCGGCCCGGTCGTCGCGCACGTCGAAGGAGCATCCGCAGCATGAGCAGCGAGCGTCTGGCCGGCCTTCTCGACGAGTACGCGGAGCTGGAGAAGCGGTTGGCCGATCCGGCGATCCACGCCGACCAGGCCACCGCGCGCAGGGTCGGCCGCCGGTACGCCGAGCTGGTGCCGCTGCACAAGGCCGCCGACGAGTTGGAGCAGGCCCGCGCCGATCTGGCCGCGGCTCGCGAGCTGGCCGCCGAGGACCCGTCCTTCGCCGCTGAGGCGGACGCCATCGCCGGGTCCCTGCCGGTGCTGGAGGAACGGCTCGCCGAGCTGCTCATCCCGCGCGACCCGCACGACGCCAAGGACGTGATCGTCGAGATCAAGGCCGGTGAGGGTGGCGAGGAGTCAGCGCTGTTCGCCGGTGACCTGCTGCGGATGTACACCCGGTACGCCGAGCGGCACGGCTGGGTCACCGAGGTGATCGACGCACAGGACTCCGACCTGGGCGGGGTCAAGGACGTCTCCCTGGCGATCAAGACCAAGGGTGTGCCGGACGGTGGCAACGGCGTCTGGTCGCGGCTCAAGTGGGAGGGCGGCGTGCACCGGGTGCAGCGTGTTCCGGTCACGGAGTCGCAGGGCCGGATCCACACCAGCGCCGCCGGGGTGCTGGTGCTTCCGGAGGCCGAGGACGTCGACGTCACCATCGACCAGAACGAGCTGCGCATCGACGTGTTCCGCTCGTCCGGCCCGGGTGGCCAGTCGGTGAACACCACCGACTCGGCGGTACGGATCACCCACCTGCCGACCGGCATCGTCGTCTCCTGCCAGAACGAGAAGTCGCAGTTGCAGAACCGGGAGCAGGCGATGCGGATCCTGCGGGCCCGGCTGCTCGCCGTCGCGCAGGAGCAGGCCGACGCCGCCGCCTCGGACGCGCGCAAGGCTCAGGTGCGCACCGTGGACCGCTCGGAGCGGATCCGCACCTACAACTTCCCGCAGAACCGGATCACCGATCACCGCATCGGCTACACCGCGTACAACCTGGATCTGGCGCTCGGCGGCGAACTGGACGGGGTGCTGGACGCCCTCACCGAGGCCGACCGGGCCGCCCGCCTGGCCGGCGACACCGAGCTAACCCGCCGCTGACCCCCGGCCCCCGAGCCTTCCAACGCCCGGGTCGATCATGGACTTGTGGTGGGCTGATTGGGGCGTCGTGGGCCTTTTGTGGGGCACCACAACTCCATGATCGACCCCGACCCGCCGGGGGCGGTCAGCTTGCGCGCGGGCGGGTCTTGGCGCGGAGCATCTCGCGGTCGGCCTGCTCGAACGCGACGCTGAGCGCGTCGCGCAGCCCGCTGCCACCGGAAACCTCGGCGAAGCCGATGCTGACCCCGACCGGGGTGCCCGGAACCAGCGACTCCCAGTCCTCCAGGCGGACCGCTGCCTCGATCCGGCGGGCCACCTCGGCGGCCTCGATCATGCCGGTGTCCGGCAGCACCACCACGAACTCGTCACCGCCGTAGCGGGCCACGAAGTCGCCCCGGCGCATCACCCGGTTGATCACGCCGGCGATGCGTTGCAGCACCAGGTCGCCCGAGTGGTGCCCGTGCCGGGTGTTGACCGCCTTGAAACCGTCCAGGTCGCAGACGCCGATCACCACTCGATCGCCGCGGGTGACCACCGCCGTGATGTAGCGCTCCAACCGGCGGCGGTTGGGCAGCCCGGTGAGCGGGTCGGTCAACGCCTCGCCCTCGAAGCGTGCCGCCTCACGGCGCATCTCCTCGTGGTCGATGCGGGCGGCGATGCCGTCGATGTAGACGTCGCGCAGCCGGTCGTTGCGCTGCGCGGCGAGCCGGAACGCCAGCCGATCGGCCCGGTGCGCCGCGAGATGGTCCCCGGCGCGGGTCAACGCGATGCTGCGCAGCCGGGCCGGCTCGGCCGCCCCGAGCGTCTCGTTGGAGACCTGGACGGTGTCCAGCCGGGCGACCGCCTCGATCGGCCGCCCGTCGGCGACGGCAAGGCACACCTGCCCGAGCTGACGCAGGTCGCGGGCGCGGGCGCTGTCCCCGCCGTGGGTCATCAACCGGGCCGGCTCGGGGCCTTCGGTCGCCACCTGATCGCCGAGCGCGGCCTGTCGAGCCGCCGCGTAGCCGTACGCGGCGAGGCTGCTCGGGCGTAGCTGGGCGGCCCGCCCGGCGCGGACGAAGCGGGTCAGGTCGGCGGCCACGTCCCGGAGCACCCGCAGGCAACCGTCGCTGTCGCCGTTGTGGTCGAGGGCCACCGCGTTGCGCAGCCGGATGCCCGGTGCGGCGAATGTCTCCTCCGGGATGCCGGCGGTCAACCCGAGCTGCCGGGCCCGCTCGATGGCCCCCAGGGCGTACCCGTGGAAGCTGAGGTAGCTGTAGGCCATGGCCAGGTCGTGCCAGCCCCAGGCGGTGTCCCGGTCCGGGTCGGTGACGGCGCCCAGCGCCCGGGCCGCCCGGACGAGGTGCATGACGCAGCGGTCCAGTGCGCCCTGGTGGTGCGCGGCGAGCGCGGCGAGGGCGTTGAGGTGACCGTGCAGGTAGGGCTCGGCGAGGTCGCGGACCGCCGCCGACGCCTCTTCGATGGCCCGGGTGAACTCCGCCGTCCGGCCGAGATTGATCAGCGCGGAGAGGCGCTGCACCATGGCGTCCGCGCGCGCCGCCGGGTCGTCGGTGGTGCGGATCACACGCTCCAGCAGGACGTACGCCTCCGCGGAGCGGCTGGCCTCCTGCAACGCCCGGGCGTGCGTCAGGGCGTCAACCTGGTCAACGACCCGGTCGAGCCAGCCCACCCGCCAACCTCCTGTCGTGCGCGCCCGGGCGCACCTGTTCGTCACGTCGCCCGCGACGCTTCATGATTATGTCGTGAGTACTTTGCCGCAACACCCCCCCGAAGGGACAGGCCCCATCCGGCCGTCCGCCGCGGTGGCCCGAGCGGCCCGCGCCCTCGCCGCCGCCGGGGTCGGCCCCGCCCGGGTGGAGGCCGAGGTGCTGGCGGCGTACGTGCTCGGGGTTTCTCGGGGCCGGTTGGCCCTCGCCGACGGCCTGAGCGACGACCAGGTGGCGCGGCTCGACGAGTTGACGCGCCGCCGCGCCGAGCGTGAGCCGTTGCAGCACCTGACCGGGCGGGCCGGGTTCCGGCACCTGGAGCTGTCGGTCGGTCCGGGTGTCTTCGTTCCCCGGCCGGAGACCGAGCTGTTGGCCGGCTGGGGCGTCGAGCAGGCCCAGGGGCGGCCCGACCCGGTGGTGGTGGACCTGTGCAGCGGCTCGGGCGCGATCGCCCTCGCGGTCGCTCAGGAGCTGCCGGCTGCACGGGTGATCGCCGTGGAGCGGTCCGCGGAGGCGCTGGTGTGGCTGCGCCGCAACGCGGCGGAGCGCGCCGCGGCGGGGGACCGGCCGATCGAGGTGGTCGAGGCCGATGTGACAGCGCCGGACCTGTTGGCCGAGCTGGTGGGCCGGGTGGATGTGCTGCTCTGCAACCCGCCGTACGTGCCGGACGACGTGGTGGTCCCACCGGAGGTGGCCGGGCACGACCCGGCGGAGGCGGTCTTCGGCGGCGCGGACGGCCTGGTGGTGATCCGGCCGGTCGTCGCCCGGGCGGCGGTGCTGTTGCGCCCGGGGGGTGCGTTCGGCGTCGAGCACGACGACACCCACGGCGCGGCGGTGCCCGAACTGCTCGCCCGGGACGGCGGCTTCACCGCTGTCGCGGAGCATCCGGACCTCACCGGGCGTCCCCGCTACGCGACCGCGTCCCGACGGGCGGACGGCCAGCACGCCCCGATCGGGGCGGCGTGGCAGACTGACTCCTCGTGATGCTCTACGACTGCCGATCGCCCGCCGATCGGGACCGCGGCATCGCCGCGGCGATCGAGGCGGTCAAGAACGGCGAGCTGGTCGTTCTCCCGACGGACACCGTGTATGGGATCGGCGCGGACGCGTTCACCCCGTACGCGGTGAAGGCGCTGCTCGACGCCAAGGGTCGGGGTCGGCAGATGCCGCCGCCGGTGCTGATCGGCTCGCGGCACACCCTGGACGGGTTGGTCTTCTCGCTGCCCACGGCCGCTCGGGACCTCGTGGAGGCGTTCTGGCCGGGTGCCCTGACGATCGTGGTCGAGCACTCGCCGAGTCTGCAGTGGGACCTGGGCGACAAGACCGGCACGGTGGCGGTGCGGATGCCGCTGCACCCGGTGGCGTTGGAGGTGCTGCGCGAGACCGGCCCGATGGCGGTCTCGTCGGCCAACAAGACCGGCCAGCCGGCCGCGGTCACCGCCGACGAGGCACGTGACCAGCTCAGCTACTCGGTGCGGGCCTACCTGGAGGCCGGCCCCTGCCCGGATCCGGTGCCCAGCACGATCGTCGATCTGACCGGTGAGGTGCCGCAGCTCCTGCGGGCCGGGGCGATCCCGTTGGAGAAACTGCGCGACGTGGTTCCGGATCTCGTCGACGGTCGGGCGGTCTGAGTGCCCCCGTTCACCGTTCTGCACGTCTGCATGGGCAACATCTGCCGTTCGCCGATGGCGGAGCGGCTGCTGGCCCTGGCAGTGCGGGACCGGCTGACCCGGCGTTCGCAGGACCCGGCCCAGGCCGAGGAGCTGGTGCACAGCCACAGTGCCGGCACGGGTGGCTGGCACGCGGGCGAGGAGATGAACCCGCCGGCGGCGCGGCAGGTCACCGGCCGCGGTGGGGACGTGGCGGGGTTCGCCGCGCGCAAGCTGCGCTCGGACCACATCGACGCCGCCGACCTGGTCTTGACCGCCACCGCCGACCAGCAGGAGTACGTGGTGGCGCTTCGTCCGGACGCGGCGGCCCGCACGTTCGTCCTGGGCGAGTTCGGCCGGCTGCTGGCCGCCGTGGACGCCGCCGCGCTGCCGCCGGGTGACGCCACTCCGGAAGCGGTGTACGCCCGAGGGACGGCCCTGGTGGCGGCGGCGCACGACGCGCGGCTCGGCGCCTCGGCGCTGACCACCGATGATCTGGATGACCCGTGGGGTCGTGGCGACCAGTGCTTCAGCCGGGTCGCCGACGAGATCGAGGAGACGGTCCACCCGCTGGCCGGCGCGCTGCTGCCCTGAGCGTGGTGCGAGTTTCCTCCGGGTTTGGGGAAAACCCAGGGCCAAAGGGGCGTTCCGGGTCATTCTGAACGGGTCCTAGCGTGACCGGCTCCTGCGGGGAGAGCTGATGATCCGGGCCCAACTCGACAAACTGCTGACCGTGGTGATCGCTGGAGTGCTGGCCGGGTTGGTGCTGGCCGCCGCCGCACTGCCCGCGGCCCTGGTCTTCGGGGTCGGCTTCAGCGCCCTGTCGACGCCGTACTCGGAGCTGCCGAACACCCTCCGGACACCGCCCACCGCGCAGCGCTCCAACCTGTACGCCAACGACGGCACCACCTTGATCACCTCCTTCTACCAGGAGGACCGGGTGGACGTACCGCTGCACGAGGTGGCTCCGGTCATGCGCCGGGCGATCGTGGCCGCCGAGGACGTCCGGTTCTACCAGCACAGCGGGGTCGACCTGCGGGGCGTCGTGCGCGCGTTCACCGTCAACAAGCGCGACGGCCGGACCCGGCAGGGCGCCTCCACGCTGACCATGCAGTACGTCCGCAACGTGCTCAGCAACGACCCTCGGCTGACCGAGGCGCAGCGGGACGCCGCCACCGAACTCACCACCGTCCGCAAGCTCCAGGAGATGCGGTACGCGCTGGCGTTGGAGCGGGAACTCGACAAGGACGAGATCCTCACCCGTTACCTCAACATCGCCTACTTCGGCGCCGGGGCGTACGGCATCGCGGCCGCCAGCAAACGCTACTTCTCCCGATCCCCGGCCGAGCTGACCCTGGCCCAGGCGGCACTGCTCGCCGGTCTGGTGCGCTCGCCGGACAGCGACGACCCGATCAACGGCGACGCCGACAGCGCGGTGGCCCGCCGGTCGTACGTGTTGGAGCGGCTGGTGGAGTCAGGTCAGGTGGCGGCGGACGCGGCGGCGGCGGCCCGCGCCGAACCGCTGCAACTGCGGCCCAGCGAGACCCCGAACGACTGCACGGGTGTGCCCGACGCGCACAGCGACTGGGGCTTCTTCTGCGACTGGTTCACCCGCTGGTGGAGCAGCCAGTCCGCGTTCGGGGCGACCGCCGACGAACGGCAGCGCGCGCTGCGCCGGGGCGGCTTCTCCATCGTGTCGTCGCTGGACCCGGGGGTGCAGCGGGCCACCACCGAGCAGGTGCTGAAGATCTACGCGCCGACCAGGGCCGAGGCGGTGCCCACCGCGGTGGTGCAACCGGGCACCGGGCGGGTGCTGGCGATGTCGGTGAACCGCGCCTACAGCGTGGCGGACAACCCGGTCGGGCAGAAGAACCGCCCGAACACCGTCAACCAGTTGGTCGCCGGCGGCGGTGCGATCGAGGGGTACCAGGGCGGTTCGACGTTCAAGCTCTTCACCCTGCTCGCCGCGCTGGAGTCCGGCCTGCCGCTGTCGACCGACTTCGTGGCGCCGACCCAGTTGCTCACCCGCTTCCCGGTGACCGGGGCAGCGAGCTGCGACGGACGGTGGTGCCCGGCGAACGCCAGCCCGTCGTCGATGGACGGCCCCCGCACCATGTGGAGCGCGTTCGGCCGCTCGGTGAACACGTACTTCGCCTGGCTCACCGAAAAGGTCGGCGCCGACCGGGTGGTGGAGATGGCCGAGCGGCTCGGCATCGTGCTGCGGGCCGAGTCCGACGCCAAGCTGGCCCGCTATGGCGCGAAGGACTGGGGCCCCTTCACCCTGGGGGTGGCCGCGACCACCCCGTTGGACCTGGCCGGCGCGTACGCCACAGTGGCGGCCGAGGGGACCTGGTGCGCGCCGCTGCCGGTGGTCTCGATCACCGACTCGGGCGGCCGACCCGTCGACGCCGCCAAGCCGGACTGCCGACAGGTGCTCGACGCCGACGTGGCACGGGCGGCCGCCGACGCGGCCCGCTGCCCGGTCGGCGACCAGTCGATGTACGGGCGCTGCGACGGCGCCACCGCACCCGGGTTGCGGGCGAAGCTCGGCCGCCCGGTGGCGGGCAAGACCGGCAGTTCCGAGCGGTACGAGACGGAGACGGTGGTGGCGTTCACACCGCAACTCGTGGTCGCCTCGATGGCCGCGAACCCGGACGACCCCCGGGACGCGGTCGGTCAGGCGGTGCAGGCCCAGATGGTGAACGCGGTCGGCGAGGTGCTCGCCTCCGCCCTGCGCGACCAGCCGGTCCGTGACTTCGTCCCACCGAGCGAACGCACCGCCTTCCAAACCCAACCCCAAGCCGGCAACTAACCCCACCCAGTCCCCACCCCGCTCCAGCCCTGCGCCGGCCCCACCCCGCTCCAGCCCTGCGCCGGCCCCACCCCGCTCCAGCCCTGCGCCGGCCCCACCCCGCGCCGGCCCCGCCCCGCGCCGCGCCGGCCCCACCCCACCCCTGCGCCGGCCCCGCCCCGGCCCCGCCCCACCCCGATCCGGTCGATCATGGACTTGTGGTGGGCGTTGAATCCACAAAAGCCCTTTTTATGGGGCACCACAACTCCATGATCGACGCGGTGACGCGCGACGCGGGTAGCGCGAGACGCGCCCTGTCCCATGCCCCGGCCTGCGCCCGCCTCACTCCCGCGATCTTGCAGTTTCTGTCGCGACAAAGGATGCCCAAGCTCTCAAATCGACTACACAAAGTGCAAGATCGCGGGAGTAGAGCGGGTGGGAGCGCGGCGGGTGCGGAGATGCGGGGCGGGTGCCGGAGAGGCGGGGCGGGTGCGGAGAGGCGGTGGTTAGCGGGGTTGTTCGGCGTTGCGGGCTATGTTGCGGGCCATTCCGCCGAAGACCACCGCGTGGAACGGGGCCACCGACTTCCAGTAGGCGTGCCCCGGCAGGCCGCGCGGCAGGAAGACGGCGCGTTGCTGGTAGCGGCTGCGGCCGTCGTCGGCCGGTAGGACCCGCATCTCCAACCAGGCCCGACCGGGTAGCCGCATTTCGGCGCGCAGTCGTAGCAACTCGCCCGGGACGATCTCCTCGACCCGCCAGAAGTCCAGCGCCTCGCCGACCTGGAGGCGGTGCGGGTCGCGTCGACCCCGGCGCAGCCCGACCCCGCCGACCAGCCGGTCCAGCCAGCCGCGAACCGACCAGGCGAGGGGGAACGAGTACCAGCCGTGTTCGCCGCCGACGCCCTCGACGACCCGCCAGAGCGCGGTGGGTGGTGCGTCGACCGCTCGTTCCCGTACGTCGGTGTAGGCGGTGCCACCGGACCACACCGGGTCGGTGGGCAGTGGTTCGGCGGGCGCGTCCGGGCCGCTCGCGGTGGACCAGCGGGTCTCCACCTGGGCGTCGCGCACCTTGGCCAGCGCCAGCGCCACCGCCTCGTCGAAGCCGGTCAGCCCGCCGGGTGGGTCCGGGACGTAGCGGGCGATGTCGTGTTCGTGGGCGACCGCCTCGTGGATGAGGCTCTCCACCAGGGGGCGGGCAATCTTGTTCGGCACCGGGGTGATCAGCCCGACCCAGTGCGAGGAGAGGGACGGGGTGAGCGGGCGGACCGGCACGATGATCCGCCGGCGCAGCCCGGCCACCCGGGCGTAACGCTGCATCATCTCGCGGAAGGTCAGCACGTCCGGACCGCCGACGTCGAAGCCCCGGTTGACCTCGGTCGGCAGTTCGGCGCAGCGGGCCAGGTAGTGCAGCACGTCGCGGACCGCTATCGGTTGGATCCGGTTGCGGACCCAGCGTGGGGTGATCATGGCGGGCAGCCGCTCGGTCAGGTAGCGCAGCATCTCGAACGACGCCGAGCCGGACCCGATGATCACCGCGGCGCGGAGCACCGCGGTGGGCACCCCGCTGTCCAGCAGGATCCGGCCGACCTCGGCACGGGACCTCAGGTGTGGGGAGGGCACCTCCGCGTCGGACGCCGGCTCGGGGCCGCCCAGGTAGACGATCCGCCGTACGCCGGCCGCGCGCGCCGCGGCCGCGAAGTTGGTCGCCGCCGTCCGGTCGGCCGCCTCGAAGTCGGACCGGCCCAATGAGTGCACCAGGAAGTACGCGACGTCCACGTCGGCGAACGCGGCGGGCAGCGTCTCCGGACGACTCAGGTCTCCTTCGACGATCTCGGCCGCCGCGGCCCAGGGCACGTCGCGCAGCCGTACCGCCTTGCGGGCGAGGCAGCGCACCGTGTGCCCGTCGGCGAGCAGCAGCGGCGTCAGCCGCCCGCCGATGTAGCCGGTAGCGCCGGTGACGAGGCATCTCACGGGTTCCAGTGTGCGGCCCCCGAGTGCCTGTTGCACAAGAACTGGCCGGCCTGCGGCGGGCCCGGACGCCGCCCGGCGGCGTTGCGGTCACGTCCGGATACAACACCGGTAGCCGGACGTGACCGCGCCTTGCCGGATCGCCGCCCGGACTCCGCCTCGGCTCGGCCGCCCTTGTGCAACAGGCCCTAGACTCGTTCGCTGTGGAGACCGACACGAGCACCTTCTGGGGGCCGGATTTCGCGCAGCTCAGGGCCACCGACCCGGAGATCGCCGAGGTGGTCCTCGGCGAGTTGGACCGGTTGCGCGGCGGCCTGCAGCTCATCGCCAGCGAGAACCTGACCTCGCCGGCGGTGCTGGCCGCGCTCGGTTCGACGCTGACGAACAAGTACGCCGAGGGTTACCCGGGCCGGCGCTACTACGGCGGCTGCGCCGAGGTGGACCGGGCCGAGGAGATCGGCATCGCCCGGGCCAAGGAGCTCTTCGGGGCGGAGCACGCAAACCTCCAGCCGCACTCCGGGGCGAGCGCCAACCTGGCCGCGTACGCCGCGTTGGTGCAGCCGGGGGACACGGTGCTGGCGATGGACCTGCCGCACGGCGGGCACCTCACCCACGGCAGCCGGGTGAACTTCTCCGGCAAGTGGTTCCACCCGGTCGGCTACCCGGTGCGGCCGGACACCGAGCTGATCGACTACGACGAGGTACGGGACCTGGCGCGGGCGCACCGACCCAAGCTGATCATCTGTGGGGCCACCGCGTACCCGCGCCTGATCGACTTCGCGCGCTTCCGGGAGATCGCCGACGAGGTCGGCGCGTACCTGATGGTGGACGCCGCGCACTTCATCGGCCTGGTCGCCGGTCGGGCGATCCCGTCCCCGGTGCCGTACGCCGATGTCGTCTGCGCCACCACCCACAAGGTGCTGCGCGGGCCGCGCGGCGGCATGATCCTGTGCCGCGAGTCGCTGGCCCAGCGGATCGACAAGGCGGTCTTCCCGTTCACCCAGGGCGGCCCGCTGATGCACGCGGTCGCGGCCAAGGCGGTCGCGTTGCGCGAGGCCGCCCAGCCGGAGTTCCAGACGTACGCCCGGCAGGTGGTCAGCAACGCCCAGGCGCTCGCCGCCGGGCTGGCCGACGAGGGGATGCGCCCGGTGTCCGGTGGCACCGACACCCACCTCGCCCTGATCGACCTGCGGGAGCTGGGGGTGACCGGCACCGAGGCCGAGCGGCGCTGCGACGCCGCGTCGATCACCCTGAACAAGAACGCCATCCCGTACGACCCACAGCCGCCGATGGTGGCCTCCGGCATCCGGGTGGGCACACCGAGCGTCACCACGCAGGGGATGCGCGAGGGGGAGCTGCGCCAGGTGGCGACCCTGATCGCCCGTGCGGTGCGCACCGATCCCGGCGCAGCGGGCGGGGTCGACGAGTTGACCCGGCTCGGTGCCGAGGTGGCCGAGCTGGTCGCGGCGTTTCCGGCGTACCCCCGTGGCTGAGCCCGGGGTGGTCGAGCCGGGCACCGACCGACGGTGGCGGCTGCGGCACCTGCCGGTGTTGCTGGCCGCGTCGGCGGCGCTCGCCGTGGTCGCCGCGGTGGTGGGCGGGGTGCTCGGGGGTGTGACGGCCGCGGTCGGCGCGGCGGCCGGAGTGGGCGTCACGGTGCTCAGCTACACCCTCACCACTGTGGTGCTGGCGCGGGCCGATCAGGTCAACCCGCAGTTGGTGCTGCCGCTCGGGGTGGGCCTGTACGTGTTGAAGTTCAGCCTGTTGGGTGCGGTGCTGGTGGCGGTGGGGTCGACTGGTTGGCCCGGTTTGATCCCTCTCTGCCTCGGCATCGTCGCCGGGGTGGCAGTGTGGACAGCGGTGCACCTCTGGTGGCTGACCGCGGTGCACGCTCGCCGGCCGCACGGCTGACCCGGCGGTCGTCCCAACCAGCGGACGCGCCGCAATGTGTCGGCCTCCGGTCATTTTCCGACGGGCGGAAGGGGAGTAGCGTGCCCACAGACGACGGCGCCCACGAGAAGCCCACACAACGACGGTTGTGCGGGGGGTGAGGCACAGCCTCGTCTTCCCGGCTGATATCGTTCGCCCCGTCATGGCTGGTGACCAAACCCCCCGTCCCGCCGGTGAACCGGACGATTATCCGTCCGGGGCCGGTCAGGGTTGGACCGCGCTCAGCTACCTCATCGGAGGAATGCTCGTGTGGGGTTTCATCGGCTGGCTGGTCGACCAGTGGCTCGATACAGGTGGCGTCGCCACCGGCATCGGCGTCGTGCTCGGCGTGACCGGGGGGATCATCCTCGTCGTCCGTCGGCTCGGCACGCCTACTTAGGAAGGGACACGGTGTTCGGACAGGCGAACGTTCTGGCAGCGGGCCAGGCGGCATTCCCACCCAGCGTGGACGACTTCTACCTGCCCGCGATCGTGCCCTGGGGCGCGGAGAACGCCCCGTGGTTCACCAAGTTCACGTTGATGATCTGGATCGCGGTCGGCGTTCTGATCATCTTCTTCCTGGCGACCTATCGGAACCCCCAGTTGGTGCCGACCAAGAAGCAGTGGTTCGCCGAGTCGATCTACGGCTTCGTGCGCAACAACATCTCGGTCGACATGATCGGTCACCAGGGCGTGCGGTTCGCTCCGTACTTCACGACGCTGTTCTGCTTCGTGCTGTTGACGAACTCGTTCGCGATCATTCCGTTCTTCCAGATCTCGCCGAACTCGCACATCGCCTTCCCGGCGATCCTCGCGGTGATCAGCTACGTGCTGTTCAACTACATCGGCATCCGGCACCACGGCTTCGGCAAATACTTCAAGCACGCCCTGATCCCGCCGGCACCGTGGTACATCCTGCCGCTGCTGATCCCGATCGAGGCGTTCTCGACCTTCATCATCCGGCCGTTCTCGCTGGCCGTCCGTCTCTTCGCGAACATGTTCGCCGGCCACATGCTCCTGCTGGTCTTCACGCTCGGCGGCTTCGCGATGCTCAACGCCAACGCCTGGCTGGCTCCGATCTCGGTGGTCTCCTGGGTGATGACAGTGGCGCTGACCCTCCTCGAGGCGCTGGTCATCGTCCTGCAGGCATACGTCTTCACCGTGCTGAGCGCCAGCTACATCCAGGGCGCGCTCGCCGAAGAGCACTGATCCACGCACCAACCGTTGTCGTCCCGCGTGAGAGTCACGCGTGATAACCAGGAGGAACCACTAATGGATTACGTCGCCGCGGTAGAGGGCAGCACCGCCGCCATCGGCTACGGCCTCGCGGCCATCGGCCCGGGCATCGGCGTTGGCCTGGTCTTCGCCGCCTACATCCAGTCGACCGCCCGGCAGCCCGAGTCGTCGCGCATGACCCTGCCGTACGTCTGGATCGGCTTCGCCGTCATCGAGGCGCTCGCGCTGTTCGGCATCGCCTTCGGCTTCATCTGGGCCGGCTGATTCCGCCCCTTCCGACCGGGAGGTCACCCATGTTGTTCCTCCTCGCCGCCGAGGGTGGTGAGTCAGACCACAACCCGATCATTCCGATCTGGCAGGAGATCGTGGTCGGCACGGTCGCCTTCGCCGTGCTCTGCTTCGTGCTGATGAAGTTCGTCTTCCCGCGCATGGAGCAGACGTTCCAGGCTCGGGTCGACGCGATCGAGGGCGGCATCAAGCGCGCCGAGGCCGCCCAGGCCGAGGCGAACCAGCTGCTCGAGCAGTACCGTGCCCAGCTCGCTGAGGCTCGGACCGACGCCGCCAAGATCCGTGACGACGCGCGGGCCGACGCCGAGGGCATCCGCCAGGACATCCTCGCCAAGGCGCGGGAAGAGTCCGACCGGGTCATTCAGGCGGGCAAGGACGCGCTCGCCGCCGAGCGGGCCACCATCGTGCGCGAGCTGCGCGCGGAGGTCGGCACCATCGCGGTGGACCTGGCCAGCAAGATCGTTGGCGAGTCGCTGGCCGACGAGGCACGGCGTAAGGGCACCGTCGACCGGTTCCTGAGCGGTCTCGAGAGCACGGGGGCCCGCTGATGCAGGCCGCCAGCCGGGAGTCGTACAAGGTCGCGGCCGAGCGCCTCGACGCGTACGTCCGCGGCGCGGAGCCGTCGGCGGTGGCCTCCACCGCCGACGCCATCCTCTCCGTGGCGACCCTGCTGCGGCGGGAGCCGCGGCTGCGCCGGGCGCTCTCCGAGCCGGCCCGCTCCGGCGAGGATCGCGGAGCGCTGCTCGGCGACATGCTGGGCGGGCGGATCGGCGCGGACGCGCTCGACCTGCTCGTGTCGCTGGTCGCCGGCCGGTGGTCGGCACCGTCGGAGCTGCTCGACGGCACCGAGCGCCTCGGCGTGGAGGCGCTGCTGGCCAGCGCTGACTCCGCTGGCGAGTTGGGCGAGGTCGAGGACGAGCTGTTCCGCTTCGGCCAGGTCGTCTCGGGGCAGTCGGCGCTGAGCAACGCGCTCGCCGACCCGGTCGCCCCGGTCGAGCAGCGGGCCACCCTGGCCCGCGAGCTGCTCGCCGACAAGGCCCGCCCGGTCACCGTCCGCCTCGTCGAGGCGGCGCTCGGCGGGTTCGGGGGACGCTCCTTCAGCGGGGCGCTCACCCGGCTGGTCGAGCTGGCCGCCGACCGGCGTGACCGGCAGGTGGCGTACGTGACGGTCGCGGCCCCGTTGAGTGACGAGGACGAGCGTCGGCTGGGTGCGAGCCTCACCGCGATATACGGTCGAGAGGTCTCCGTCAAGCAGACGGTCGACCCCGCCGTTCTCGGTGGCGTGAGCGTCCGGGTCGGTTCCGACCTGTACGACGGCACCATCCTGCGCCGCCTCAACGAGACCCGCAACGCGCTCGCGAAGCGCTGAACGGCTTCGCCGCCCGCAATGCGGTGGTTCCGCCGCCTCACCGTTGGGGCGGCTCCGCCGCCGCAGCGCCCGGATTGACAGACGCCATTCGGACCGGTTGGTACTAGGTATCCCGGGCCCCTGAATTTTAAGGAAGCAGAGGATGGCCGAGCTGACCATCTCGACGGAGGAGATCCGCGGCGCCCTGGAGCGCTACGTCTCCTCCTACTCGTCCGACGTCTCCCGCGAGGAGGTCGGCACCGTCGCCGACACCGGCGACGGCATCGCCCACGTCGAGGGCCTGCCCTCGACCAAGACCAACGAGCTCCTGGAGTTCGAGGACGGCACGCTCGGCGTGGCGTTGAACCTCGACGTGCGGGAGATCGGCGTCGTCGTCCTCGGTGACTCCGCCAAGCTCGAGGAGGGCCAGCGGGTCAAGCGCACCGACCGGGTCCTCTCGGTCCCGGTCGGCGACGCCTTCCTCGGCCGCGTGGTCAACGCCCTCGGCCAGCCGATCGACGGCCTCGGCGACATCGCCGAGGAGGGCTACCGCGAGCTGGAGCTGCAGGCTCCGAACGTGATGGCCCGGCAGTCGGTGTTCGAGCCGCTGCAGACCGGCATCAAGGCCATCGACGCCATGACGCCGATCGGTCGGGGCCAGCGGCAGCTGATCATCGGTGACCGCAAGACCGGCAAGACCACCGTCGCGCTGGACGCCATCCTCAACCAGCGGGACAACTGGCGCACCGGCGACCCGAAGAAGCAGGTCCGCTGCATCTACGTCGCCATCGGCCAGAAGGCCTCCACCATCGCCTCGATCAAGGGGCAGCTGGAGGAGGCGGGCGCGTTGGAATACACCACCATCGTCGCGTCGCCGGCCTCCGACCCGGCCGGCTTCAAGTACCTCGCCCCGTACACCGGCTCGTCCATCGGGCAGCACTGGATGTACGGCGGCAAGCACGTTCTGATCGTCTTCGACGACCTGAGCAAGCAGGCCGAGGCGTACCGGGCCGTGTCGCTGCTGCTGCGTCGCCCGCCGGGCCGTGAGGCGTACCCGGGTGACGTCTTCTACCTGCACTCCCGCCTGCTGGAGCGCTGCGCGAAGCTCTCCGACGAGCTGGGTGGCGGCTCGATGACCGGCCTGCCGATCATCGAGACGAAGGCCAACGACATCTCGGCCTTCATCCCGACCAACGTCATCTCGATCACCGACGGCCAGATCTTCCTGGAGACCGACCTGTTCAACCAGGGCGTTCGTCCGGCGATCAACGTCGGCACCTCGGTCTCCCGGGTCGGTGGCGCCGCGCAGGTGAAGCCGATGAAGAAGGTCTCTGGTTCGCTGCGGCTCAACCTGGCCCAGTACCGCGAGCTGGAGGCGTTCGCCGCCTTCGCCTCGGACCTGGACAAGGCCTCGCAGAACCAGCTGAACCGTGGTTCGCGTCTGGTGGAGCTGCTCAAGCAGTCGAACTACTCGCCGTACCCGGTGCAGGAAGAGGTCGTCTCGGTCTGGTCCGGTGTCGAGGGCAAGCTCGACGACATCCCGGTCGGCGAGGTGCGGCGCTTCGAGTCGGAGTTCCTCCAGTACCTGCGGCACAAGCACGAGGGTGTCCTCGCGTCGATCGCCGACAACCAGTGGAACGACGACATCACCGGCTCCCTGGACACCGCGATCGCGGAGTTCAAGCAGGTCTTCCTCAACAAGGAGGACGAGCGCAAGGTCAACGACGCGCCGGCCGCTCCGCTCGAGGGCGACGAGAACCGCGAGACGGTGACCCGCTTCCGCGACAGCGCGACCGACCGCCCGGCCGAGAGCTGATCCCATGGCGGCCCAGGTTCGCGTTCTTCGTCAACGAATCCGCTCGGCGAAGTCGATGAAGAAGATCACCAAGGCGATGGAGCTCGTGGCGACGAGCCGGATCGCCAAGGCCCAGGCCCGGGTGCAGGCGTCCCTGCCGTACGCCCAGGCCATCACCGGTGTGCTCACGGCGCTGGCGTCCAACGCGCGGATCGACCACCCGCTGCTCACCCCGCGCGAGCGGGTGCGGCGGGCGGGCGTCCTGTTGGTCACCAGCGACCGTGGCCTGGCCGGCGGTTACAGCTCCAACGCGATCAGGATGGCCGAGTCGCTGATCGCGCGGCTCAAGGCGGACGGCAAGGAGCCGGTGCTCTACGTCATCGGGCGTAAGGGCGTCGGGTTCTACCGGTTCCGCGACCGGCCGATCGAGGCGAACTGGACCGGGTTCAGCGAGCAGCCGTCGTTCGAGGACGCCCGTACCGTGGGTGAGACGCTGATCAAGGCGTTCACCGCCGGTGCGGACGACGTCGACGGTGGTGCTGGCGCGGACGGGGTGCTCGGCGTCGACGAGTTGCACATCGTCTACACCGAGTTCCACTCGCTGATGACGCAGAACCCGGTCACGAAGATCATCGGCCCGATGCAGGTCGAGGTCCGGCCGCGCTCCGAAGGGCTGCTGCCGGCGTACGAGTTCGAGCCCGAGGCGGAGGCGCTGCTCGACGCGCTCCTGCCGAGGTACATCAACACGCGGATCTACGCGGCGTTGCTCGAGTCGGCGGCGAGTGAGTCGGCGGCACGGCGGCGGGCGATGAAGAGCGCCACCGACAACGCCGAAGAGATGATCGAGAAGTACACGCGTGAGATGAACTCGGCCCGTCAGGCCGGGATCACCCAGGAGATCAGCGAGATCGTCGGCGGCGCCAACGCGCTTGCCGCGTCGGGAAGTGAAGTGTGATGACTGCACCAGTAGAGACCAAGACGGCCACGGGTCGCGTGGTCCGGGTCATC
The DNA here is from genome assembly GCF_055587245.1 of Micromonospora sp. NPDC047756. Lineage (NCBI taxonomy): Bacteria > Bacillati > Actinomycetota > Actinomycetes > Micromonosporales > Micromonosporaceae > Micromonospora > Micromonospora sp. NPDC047756. Next base: position 193,656 of record NZ_JBVJGQ010000009.1, on the reverse strand, counting down.
GGCCCGGTCGTCGACGCCGAGTTCCCGCGCGACGCCATGCCGGCCCTGTTCAACGCCCTGAACGTCACCGTGAGCCTGTCCGGCGGTGAGAAGACGCTGACCCTGGAGGTCGCCCAGCACCTGGGTGACAACCTGGTCCGCGCCATCTCGATGCAGCCGACCGACGGTCTGGTTCGCGGCGCGGAGGTTCGTGACTCCGGTTCGCCGATCACCGTTCCGGTGGGCGACGCGGTCAAGGGCCACGTGTTCAACGCGATCGGCGAGGTGCTCAACCTCAAGGAGGGCGAGACCCTCAACCCGGACGACCACTGGGGTATCCACCGCAAGGCCCCGGCCTTCGCGGACCTGGAGCCGAAGACCGAGATGCTGGAGACCGGCATCAAGGTCATCGACCTGCTCGCCCCGTACGTCAAGGGCGGCAAGATCGGCCTGTTCGGCGGCGCGGGCGTGGGCAAGACGGTGCTCATCCAGGAGATGATCACCCGTGTTGCCCGTAACTTCGGTGGTACCTCGGTCTTCGCCGGCGTGGGTGAGCGCACCCGTGAGGGCAACGACCTCATCGCCGAAATGACCGAGTCCGGCGTCATCGACAAGACCGCGCTGGTCTACGGCCAGATGGACGAGCCGCCGGGCACCCGGCTGCGGGTGGCGCTCTCCGCGCTGACCATGGCGGAGTACTTCCGCGACGTGAAGAAGCAGGAGGTGCTGCTCTTCATCGACAACATCTTCCGCTTCACCCAGGCCGGCTCGGAGGTCTCCACCCTGCTCGGGCGTATGCCGAGCGCCGTGGGTTACCAGCCGACCCTGGCGGACGAGATGGGCGAGCTCCAGGAGCGGATCACCTCCGTCCGGGGCCAGGCCATCACCTCCATGCAGGCGATCTACGTGCCGGCGGACGACTACACCGACCCCGCTCCGGCCACCACGTTCGCCCACCTGGACGCGACCACCAACCTGGAGCGGTCGATCTCCGACAAGGGCATCTACCCGGCGGTGGACCCGCTGGCGTCCTCGTCCCGGATCCTCGCCCCGGAGTTCGTCGGCGCCGAGCACTTCCAGGTCGCCACCGAGGTGAAGCGGATCCTGCAGCGCTACAAGGACCTGCAGGACATCATCGCCATCCTCGGCATCGAGGAGCTCTCCGAGGAAGACAAGATCACCGTGGCCCGGGCCCGGCGGATCGAGCGCTTCCTCTCGCAGAACACCTACGCGGCGGAGCAGTTCACCGGCGTGCCGGGCTCGACGGTCCCGATCAAGGAGACCATCGAGGCCTTCCGCAAGATCAGCGAGGGTGAGTACGATCACTTCCCCGAGCAGGCGTTCTTCATGTGCGGCGGTCTCGATGACCTGGAGAAGAAGGCTGAGGAGCTGATGAAGGGCTGACCAGCCCCCATCGATTCCCGTAGCAAAAAGACTGCCCCGGCAATGCCGGGGCAGTCTTTTGTTCATGTTCGCGCCTTACCATCGTCGCGGTCCATTACTCGTGGTAGTCACTCTCGCGGCTCCCGAGCTACGGTTCGTTCCGCGCTCACCTGAACGAGCGTTGATCTGTGCAACCTTTCGACGACGTGCGCCCGTCTTTCTCGGCGTGGGCGTAACGAACGGAGCTGCTCGTGGGTAAGGCCGGCAAGAGTGGCCGCAAGCCGTCCCTCTGGCGAGGTGTGCCGCGGTGGGCCAGGCTCTGCACGGTGTTCGGCACCGTGCTGACCGTGCTCAGCGGCGCCGTGCTGGTCAGCACCGAGGTGTTGATGGCCCGCTACGAGGGGTCCGTCGGCAAGGCCGACCTCTTCGGCGACCAGGCGGCGGGCGCCCAGGCGAAGAAGAGCGACATCAAGGGTCCGCTCAACATCCTGCTCGTCGGCATCGACCCGCGTACGGCGACGGCCGCGCCGCTGGCCGACTCGATCATGGTGCTGCACGTGCCGGCCTCGATGGACCGGGCCTACCTGTTCTCGCTGCCTCGTGACCTCTACGTGCGGATTCCGGCGTTCAAGAAGGCCGAGTTCCCGGGCGAGACCACGAAGATCAACGCCGCGATGTCGTTCGGCAGCAGGGTGCCGGGGGCCAACCCCGACGCGGCGCGGGGCTTCGAGTTGCTGGCCAGCACCGTGCAGAACGTCACCGGCATCAAGCGCTTCGACGCCGGCGCGATCATCAACTTCACCGGTTTCCAGAAGATCGTCGACGCCATGGGCGGCGTCGACATGTACATCGAGCGCGACGTGAAGTCCGAGCACAAGCAGCCGGACGGCAAGCCGCGGCCGGGCAACACCCGTGGTGAGGGCTACGTCGGCCCGCAGGCGATCTACAAGAAGGGCAACCGGCACCTCAGTGGGTGGCAGGCGCTGGACTACGTCCGGCAGCGCTACCCGAAGAACGGTGTTCCGGATTCCGACTACGGTCGCCAGCGCCACCAGCAACAGTTCGTCAAGGCCATGGTCGGCCAGGCGTTCAGCGCCGACGTGGTGTCCAACCCGATCAAGCTGGACAAGGTGCTCCGCGCCGCCGGCCAGTCGTTGATCTTCAACGGTCGGGGCAACAGCGTTGTCGACTTCGGGCTCGCGCTGAAGGACATCCGCCCGAACACCATTGAGATGATCAAGTTGCCCGGTGGTGGAGTCTTCGAGGGTAAGAAGTACCTGGGCGAGCAGTTCCAGGACGGTGTGCCGGACTTCTTCACCGCCCTGCACAACGAGCAACTCGACCCGTTCCTGCTGGAGCACCCGGAATTCGTCAACAAGACCAAGTAGTCAGGTCGGCGTTGTCCCCACCCGCGTTGGGCGCGCCGCATCGTCAGGCTAGACTTTCGGCAATCCGTAGCCGCAGCAAGGAGACAGCGTGGCACAGCAGCTTCACGTCGAGCTCGTCGCCGTCGAGGAGAAGGTCTGGTCCGGTGACGCCGAGATGGTCGTCGCCCGGACGACCGAAGGCGAGCTCGGTGTCCTGCCGGGGCACGCGCCGCTGCTCGGCCAGCTCGCCGAGCCCGGGCAGGTACGCATCAAGCTCGCCGGCGGCGAGCAGGTCGCCTACGAGGTGGCCGGCGGCTTCCTCTCGGTGAGCGCCCAAGGTGTCACCGTGCTGGCCGAGAGCGCAACCCCGGTCTCCGCGCAGAGCCGCTGAGCCACACCGGGGATGGAGATCGTCGAAGGATTCGGAATCGGCGTTGTCGTCATCCTCGGCGCGCTTCTGATCCTCTTCGTCCGGCGAGCTGTGGTCACCCGCAGCGGCGGCATCATTCGGCTCAGCGTCCGGGTCTCCACCATGCTCGACGGCCGTGGCTGGTCGCCCGGCTTCGGCCGGTTCGCCGGTGACGAGCTCCGCTGGTACCGGATGTTCAGCTTCGCGATTCGCCCCAAGCGGGTGCTCTCCCGCAAGGGGCTGGCCGTGGAGCGCCGCCGGTTGCCCGAAGGTCAGGAACGGTTCTCCATGCCGGCCGACTGGGTGATCCTCCGCTGTACCAGTCACCACGCACCGGTGGAGATCGCCATGGCGCGATCGACAGTGACCGGTTTTCTCTCCTGGCTCGAGGCCGCTCCTCCGGGGGCGGTCTCGCCGCGTATGGCCTCCCAGGACTGGCCGGCTGCCTGATCGGCTCTTCTGTGGTTGCTCTTCTGGGTTTCCGGGGGAGCCCGCCCGGCTCCGGGCGGTCAGGCTTGATCCCTGCGCCGGTCGGGCTCCCCCGGAAACCCTGTCGCTGCCGCTGCGCGTCGGTCCGGCGCGGTTTGTGATCACCTGCCGTCACCGGTGCAGCTGAGTTCCGCCTTCTCGGCGGTCGGGTGGCACCCGGTCGCGCCGTCGCGGCTAGGCAGCCTGCTTGATCGACTCGGTTTTCTTGATGTCGGGGTGTCCGGGTGGCGGGGATGCCCCGACATCAAGGAACCAGAGTTGATCAAGGCGTTGGTGGGCCTTCGTCGACGAGTCGGCCCTGGCTACGCGTGGTGGCGGGCAGAGTGGGAACTCGGACCTCGACGTGGTGCGGAGCGCCCGACGTTCAGCGCTTGCCGCCCGGCACCCATAGCACATCTCCTGCCGGATTTGCCGTTCTTGACAGGATAAAGAGCAGATCGGAGAGCCGGTTGAGATACTTTGCCGGGAGCGTGCTGGTTCGTTCCGGATCGTGGCTGACCAGCGCCCACGCTGCCCGTTCGGCACGCCGGGCGACGGTCCGCGCCACGTGCAGCAGCGCCGCGCCTGCGGTGCCGCCGGGGAGGATGAAGGAGTCGAGCTTGCTCAGGCGTGCGTTGTACTCGTCGCACCAGCCCTCCAGGCGCTCGACGTACTCCTCGGTGACCCGCAGCGGCGGGTACTTCGGCTCCGGCTCGACCGGGGTGGACAGGTCGGCGCCGACGTCGAACAGGTCGTTCTGCACCGACCCCAGCACGCCGCGAAGCTCCTCGTCGAGGTTTCCCAGCGCGAGCGCGACGCCGATCGCCGCGTTGCACTCGTCGACATCCGCGTACGCGGCGATCCGTGGATCGGTCTTCGGCACCTGCTCGTTGTTGCTCAGCCTGGTCATGCCGGCGTCGCCGGCCTTGGTGTAGATGCGCGTGAGGTGGACGGCCATGACGCACAGCCTACGGATTCCCGACCTGACGATCCCGGCGCGGCCGGACAGCACCGCCGGCTGGCCGGTGGTGGTGGGCCCCGGCGACGCCGGCGATTCGGCGGTCAACGATGTCGACGTCATCCGGGTACACGGTGACGCCCGGCTGTCCGGCACCGTGCACGTGGTCGGTGCCAAGAACTCGGCGTTGAAGCTGATGGCCGCCGCGCTGCTGGCGCCGGGCCGCAGCGTGATCACCAACGTCCCCCGGATCACCGACATCGCGATCATGGGGGAGGTGCTGCGTCGGCTGGGCTGCGACGTCCAGTTCGACGCGGACGACCCGGTCGACCCGATGGTCGCCCGGGGCGGGGTGGCCCGGTCCCGGTCGGTGACGATCGACGTACCCGAGCAGCCGGGCGCGGAGGCCGACTACGACCTGGTCCGGCGGTTGCGCGCGTCGATCTGCGTGCTCGGGCCGTTGCTGGCCCGCCGGGGGTACGTGCGGGTGGCGCATCCCGGCGGCGACGCGATCGGGTCGCGGGGGTTGGACATGCACATCTCCGGGCTGACCCGGATGGGCGCGGAGATCTCCGGTGAGCACGGGTTCGTCATCGCCTCCGCCCCACACGGGCTGCGGGGCGCGGACATCGTGCTGGATTTCCCCAGCGTCGGCGCGACCGAGAACCTGGTGATGGCGGCGGTCCTGGCCCAGGGCACCACGATGATCGACAACGCGGCGCGGGAGCCGGAGATCGTCGACATCTGCACCATGCTCAACCAGATGGGCGCGCGGATCGTCGGCGCGGGCACGTCGACGTTGCGCATCACCGGTGTGCCCGGTCTGCGTCCGGTGCGCCACGCCACGGTGGGGGACCGGATCGTCGCCGGCACCTGGGCGTTCGGCGCGGCGATGACCCGCGGCGACGTGACGGTGACCGGGCTCGACCCGGCCTTCCTGGAGGTCGCCCTGGACAAGGTGGTGGCGGCCGGCGCGCTGGTGGAGACCCGGGGGGACGGCTTCCGCGTACGGATGGACGAGCGGCCCCGGGCGGTGGACGTGGTGACGCTGCCGTACCCCGGTTTCGCCACCGACCTGCTGCCGATGGCGATCGGGCTGGCGGCCGTCAGCGACGGCGCCTCCCTGATCACCGAGAACATCTTCGACGGCCGGTTCATGTTCGCCAACGAGATGATGCGGCTCGGCGCGGACATCAAGACCGACGGGCATCACGCGGTCGTCCGGGGCCGGGACCGGCTCTCCGGTGCCCCGGTGCGGGCCACCGACATCCGGGCCGGAGCAGGGTTGATCATCGCCGGACTCTGCGCGGAGGGGGTCACCGAGGTCTCCCACGTGCACCACGTCGACCGGGGTTACCCGGACTTCGTGGCCGACCTGCGAGCACTCGGGGTGACGGTCGAGCGGGGCACCACGCCGGAGGAGCCGGAACTGGAGATCTGACCCCGACCGCCACTTAGCCATCGTTCAGTCTCGCCGACTAGGGTGCAGGCAGGCACTCAATCGCAGCGAGGGAGAAACAGATGGCGGGTCGACTCGCGGTCGTCGGGGCCGGGTTGATGGGTTCCGGCATCGCCCAGGTGGCGGCGCAGGCGGGCTGGCAGGTGACGCTGCGCGACCTGGACGAGGCGGCCACCACCCGGGGTCTGGGCGGCATCCGGAAGTCACTGGAGAAGTTCGCCGAGAAGGGCAAGATCGAGGCGTCCGAGGTCGAGGCGACCCTCGCGCGGATCACGCCGACCACCGACCTGGAGGCGGCGGCGGACGCGGACATCGTGGTCGAGGCGGTCTTCGAGCGGTTGGAGATCAAGCACGAGGTGTTCCGCGCTCTGGACAAGATCTGCAAGTCGGACGCGGTGCTCGCCACCAACACCTCGGCGATCCCGGTCACCCAGATCGCCGCGGTGACCGAGCGGCCCGAGGCGGTGGTCGGCACCCACTTCTTCTCCCCGGTGCCGATGATGCAGCTCTGCGAGCTGGTACGCGGGTACAAGACCAGCGACGCCGCGCTGGACACCGCGCGGGCCTTCGCCGAGGAGATCGGCAAGACGGTCGTCGTGGTCAACCGGGACATCGCCGGCTTCGTCACCACCCGGCTGATCTCCGCCCTGGTGATGGAGGCGGTCAAGCTGGTCGAGTCCGGTGTGGTGTCCGCGGAAGACCTGGACACCGCCTGCCGGCTGGGCTTCGGGCACGCCATGGGCCCGCTGGCCACCACCGACCTGACCGGCGTGGACGTGCTCCTGCACGCCTCGAAGAACATCTACACCGACACCGCCGACGAGAAGTTCTTCCCGCCGGAGCTGCTCCAGCGGATGGTCACCGCCGGCGACCTGGGCCGCAAGACCGGCAAGGGCTTCTACACCTACTGAGTTGTGGCGACCGGGGCGGGCACCCGCTCCGGTCGGCCGGTCAGCCGTCGCGCTTGGTGGTCCAGCGGAAGGTGGTCAGGCAGAGCACCACACCGATCACGCACCACAGAACCAGCACCACGGCCACCCGGCCCAGCTCGAACGAGCCGCCCGGCTCCTGGGCGCCGAAGCTCTCCGGCAGGAACACCGAGCGCAACCCCTGGCACATCCACTTGAGCGGGAACACCGCTGCCACCTGCTGCATCCAGGTGGGCAGGTCGGTGAAGACGAAGAACACCCCGGAGATGAACTGGAGCACCAGGGCCACCGGGGTGACCACCGCCGAGCCGCTGCGGGCGGTGCGGGCCAGCGACGAGATGGCGATGCCGCACAGGGTGCACGCGGTCACCCCGAGCACGGAGACCCAGCCGAAGGTGAGCCACTTCGCGGCGGTGCCCGGAAGGTCGAGGTCGAACAGCGCCACCGCGACGGCCAGCAGCAGCGCCGTCTCGGCGATGCCGATCGCCACCACCATGATCACTTTGCCGGCGAACCAGACCCACTTCGGCATCGGCGTGCCCCGGTAGCGCTTGAGCACGCCCCGGTCCCGCTCGATCGGGATCCAGATGCCCAGGTTCTGGAAGCTCACCGTCATCAGGCCGGTCGCGATCATGCCGGTGATGAAGTACTGGGTGAACTTGACCCCGCCGCCGATCGTGCCGTCGAAGATCGACGCGAAGATCAGGATCATGATGATGGGGAAGCCCATCGTGAAGACCACCGACTCCCGGCTGCGCAGGAACTGGGTGATCTCCAGTCGGCCCTGGCGCAGGGCGAGCGCGCCGGCACCCGGCCGTCGGCCGCGGGTCGCGGTGACCGGCGTCGCCGGCTTCGTCGTGGTCGTCATCGCGAGTGTCCGATCATCTTCAGGTAGACGTCCTCCAGGGTCGGCCGGGTCACCGTCAGCCCGGGGACCTCACCGCCGTGACGCGCGGCGAGGTCGGCCACGAGGGCCGTCGGCGTCGCGGTTTGCGCACGTTCCAGCGTCCCGTCCGGGGTGCGCCAGGAGACCGTGGCGAGGGCCTCCTGCCGATTGCCCAGCCGGTTGGGCGCGGCGACCTCGACAAGTCGGCCACCGGCGATCACGCCGACCCGGTCGGCGAGGGCTTCGGCCTCGTCCAGGTAGTGGGTGGTGAGCACGATCGTGGTGCCGGCCGCGGCGAGATCGCGGATCAGCTCCCAGAACTCACGGCGGGCCTCCGGGTCGAAACCGGTGGTCGGCTCGTCGAGGAAGAGCAGCTCGGGGCGACCGATGATGCCCAGGGCCACGTCCAGGCGGCGCTTCTGCCCGCCGGAGAGGGTGTGCGTGCGGGCTTTCGCCTTGTCGGCCAGCCCGACCCGCTCGATCACCTTTGCCGGGTCGTCGGCGTCGGGGTAGAAGCCGGAGAAGTGCCGGATCACCTCGGCCACGGTCAGCTCGTCGAACTCGCCGGTGCCCTGGAGCACGATGCCGACCCGGGAACGCCAGTCGGCGTCGGAGTTGGCCGGGTCCGCGCCGAGCACGCGGACCTCGCCGGCATCCCGGTGCCGGTAACCCTCCAGGATCTCCACCGTCGTGGTCTTGCCGGCGCCGTTCGGGCCGAGCAACGCGAACACCTCGCCACGGTGGACGTCGAGATCCACGCTCGCCACGGCGACGTTGTCGCCGTACGCCTTGCGCAGCCCTCGGACGGAGATGGCCAGCTCGTCATCCATGCCGTCAAGTGTGCGTCCTGGCAGCAGCGGGCGGGTGTCCGGGGTGTGGCGGTCCGCGCCACAGCGGGGGCTTGACGCCCGGACGTCCCCGACATGGACCTGTGTGGTTTTCCACAGCTCCTTTTACTGAACGGTAACTTAGACTCCGGCCATGGATGAGACGCCATTCCCGGGGCGGCTGCCCGAGCGGGACCGCCCGTGGGTGATGCGCACCTACGCCGGCCACTCGTCGGCCGCGGCGACGAACGCGCTCTTCCGCCGCAACCTGGCGAAGGGGCAGACCGGCCTCTCGGTCGCCTTCGACCTGCCCACCCAGACCGGGTACGACCCGGACCACGAACTCGCCGCCGGTGAGGTCGGACGGGTCGGCGTGCCGGTGGCGCACCTGGGCGACATGCGGGCGCTCTTCGACGGTCTCCCGCTCACCGAGACGAACACCTCGATGACCATCAACGCCCCGGCGATGTGGCTGCTCGCCCTGTACGGCACCGTCGGGCTGGAGCAGGGCGCCGACCTGGCCCGCTGCGCCGGCACCACCCAGAACGACATCATCAAGGAGTACCTGTCCCGGGGCACCTACATCTTCCCGCCGTCGGCGTCGCTGCGGCTCACCGCCGACGTGGTGGCGTACACGCTGCGCGAGATGCCCCGGTGGAACCCGGTGAACATCTGCTCGTACCACCTCCAGGAGGCCGGTGCCACGCCCGTGCAGGAGGTCGGCTTCGCGCTGGCCACCGCCGTCGCCGTGCTCGACGCGGTACGGGACTCCGGTCAGGTGCCGGCCGAGCGGATGGGTGACGTCGTCCAGCGGATCTCGTTCTTCGTCAACGCCGGGGTGCGCTTCGTCGAGGAGATCGCCAAGATGCGCGCTTTCGGCGCGCTCTGGGACGAGATCACCCGGGACCGGTACGGGGTCACCGACGCCAGACACCGGCGGTTCCGCTACGGCGTGCAGGTCAACTCCCTCGGCCTGACCGAGGCGCAGCCGGAGAACAACATCCAGCGCATCGTGCTGGAGATGCTCGGCGTGACGATGTCCCGCGACGCCCGGGCCCGCGCGGTTCAACTGCCCGCCTGGAACGAGGCGCTCGGCCTGCCCCGACCGTGGGACCAGCAGTGGTCGCTGCGGATGCAGCAGGTCCTGGCGTACGAGTCGGACCTGCTCGAATATCCCGACCTCTTCGCCGGCTCGCACGTGATGACCGCGCTCGTCGACGAGATCGTCACCGGGGCGCGGGTCGAGCTGGGCGCGGTGCTCGAGCTGGGCGGCGTCGTCGCCGCGGTGGAGACCGGCTACCTCAAGAGCGCGCTGGTCGCGTCGCTCGCCGAGCGGCGTCGACGGATGGAGTCCGGTGCCGACGTGGTGGTCGGGGTCAACCGGTACACCGAGACCGAACCGTCCCCACTGACCGCTGCCGGCGCGGGCGCCGTCGAGCAGGTCGACCCCGCGGTCGAGGCGGCCGCCGTGGACGGCGTACGCCGGTGGCGGGCCGACCGGGACGCGGCCGTCGTCGACGCGGCGCTGGCCCGGCTGCGCGCGGACGCCGCGACCACCACCAACCTGATGCCGGCCACCCTGGAGTGCGTGCGGGCCGGGGTGACCACCGGCGAGTGGGCCGGCGCGCTGCGCCAGGTCTTCGGCGAGTACCGGGCGCCGACCGGGCTGGCCGGCGCCACCGGCGGCGGCGGGGAGCCGGGCCTCGCGGCGGTCCGCGAGCGGGTCGCCGCGACGGCGCGGGAGCTGGGCAGTGGCCGGCTGCGGCTGCTGGTCGGCAAACCCGGCCTGGACGGGCACTCCAACGGCGCGGAGCAGATCGCGGTACGTGCCCGGGACGCCGGTTTCGAGGTCGTCTACCAGGGCATCCGGTTGACCGCGGGGCAGATCGTCGCCGCGGCTGTCGAGGAGGACGTCGACCTGGTCGGGCTCTCCGTGCTCTCCGGGTCGCACCTGGCCGCCGTGCCGGCGGTGCTCGACGGGCTGCGCGCCGCCGGCCGGGCCGACCTGCCGGTGGTGGTGGGCGGCATCATCCCGGCCGGTGACGCGGACACCCTCCGCGCGGCCGGGGTCGCCCGGGTCTTCACGCCGAAGGACTTCGCCCTCACCGGCATCATCGACGACCTGGTGACCGTCATCCGTCGCGCCAACGACCTGCCCTGACCGCAGGGTCGTCTCTCGGGCAGGTCGTCGGCCCGGCGTGGGTCAGCGGCCGGTGTAGGTCATGCAGTCGGCCATGTCGTTGTCCGGGCCGACCCTGATCGACGCCGCGTGGCACTCCAACTGCTCGTTGTGCCGGCAGTCGGCGCGCTGGCACGCCCCCACCTGCGCGATCAGGCTCTCCACGCCACCCCGGACGGGCGACTCGACGAAGGTGTGGCAGTGGGCGTGATCCATGCTGCCGATGGTGATCGCGAAGGCGTGGCAGTCACCCGACTGGTTGTACGCGCACGCGGCGACCACACATTCCTGGACTCGGGGCATCTCCAACGCTGCGGTCATGCCGACCTCCTCTAGGCTCTTGCCCCGATCCTAGGCTTTTGTCGCCCCGCGCAGCTCCGGTATTGCGAGTCGCCGATCACGCGTCAGACGCGGAAGCCGGCGGCGCGGGCGGCCTCCCGTTCGCGACGTCGATCGGACCGACGGCGGAAGAACCAGAAGGCGAAGAACGCCAGGCCGACCAGGGCGACGAGCACCAGCACCGGCAGGACGATCGCCACCAGGGAGACCACCACGCTGGTGGCGTCCTCGGCGGTGCTGGCGACCGGGGCGCCGATTCCGGCGGTGGTCGCGTTGATCACCGGGCGGGCCGCGGACTTGAGCAGATGCACGCCCAACGCCAGCAGCACGCCGGTGACGACCGGCACCCACTGGTGCGACGAGAAGAAGCTCCCCGGGTCGCTGACCGTCACCGTCTCCGACGAGGAGCCGGCACCGAAGGCCAGGCCACCGGCGGTGGGTCGGACCACGGTCTGGACCACGTCGTTGATGTGGTCGACCACCGGCACCTTGTCCGCCACCATCTCCACGGCCAGCAGCACGGCCATGATGGCGATGACCCAGCCGTTGCCGAGCCAGGTCCAGCCGCTGGGCAGGTCGATCAGGTCGGTGTAACGGCCGAGCAGGCCGAGGATGAGCAGGGGTATGTAGGCGTTCAGCCCCGCCGAGGCGGCGAGACCGGTACCGGTGAGGACTTCGAACACGGTCTCAGCATCGCATCGACGCGCCAGTGCCGCTCGCTGGCGACCGGGGGGTGCTCGGCTACCCTCGTCGGGTGCGGTTGGTCATTGCGAAGTGCTCGGTGGATTACGTCGGACGGCTCTCGGCTCACCTGCCGCTGGCCACCCGGTTGTTGATGGTGAAGGCGGACGGGTCGGTTTCCATTCACGCCGACGACCGGGCGTACAAGCCGTTGAACTGGATGAGCCCGCCGTGTCGGTTGGAGGAGGCCCCCGGTGTGTGGCGGGTCGTCAACAAGGCCGGCGAGGAGCTGCGGATCACCCTGGAGGAGGTCTTCCAGGACACCTCGTACGAGTTGGGTGTGGATCCGGGCCTGCGCAAGGACGGCGTGGAGGCGCACCTGCAGGAGTTGCTGGCCGCCAACCCGGGCGTCCTGGGTGAGGGGTTCACGCTGGTCCGCCGCGAGTACATGACGGCCATCGGCCCGGTCGACCTGCTGTGCCGGGACGCCAACTCGGGCTCGGTAGCCGTCGAGGTCAAGCGGCGCGGCGACATCGACGGCGTGGAGCAACTGACCCGCTATCTCGAGCTGATGAACCGTGACCCGCTACTCAGCCCGGTCGTCGGGGTCTTCGCCGCCCAGGAGATCAAGCCGCAGGCCCGGGTGCTCGCCACCGACCGGGGCATCAGGTGTGTGGTCGTGGACTACGACAAGCTGCGCGGCATCGTGAAGGACGAGCTGACCCTCTTCTGACCGGCGGACTACCCGGCGCGCACCGCGATCAACGACTTCGGCAGACCGAACACCCGCTCCACCAGCATTGTCGAGTCGGGGAAGTAGTGACGCATCTGCGAGCGGTCCAACAGCTCGGTCCAGAGCACCTGGTGGATGGCGGCGTCGTGGCTGCGGGTCGGCTTGTGCCCCAGCGGCCAGCGTCGGGCGAACGCGGTGCGCAGTCGTACCGGCAGGAACTGCATGCCGGGCGCGATCCAGTGTGGCTCGATGGGGAAGTAGCGGTAGGGCGTCTGCACCCAGTGCCGGTCGGCCAGTGAGCGGGTGGCGGCGGCGAAGCGGATCCGGCGTTCGTGCCCGCCCACATGCTCCAGCACCGAGTTCGAGAAGACCAGGTCGTAGCCGCCCTTGGTGAGGTGCGGGGGCAGGTCGCAGGCATCGGCCTGCTCGACGTGGGCCCAATCCGGGACGACGGCGGGCGGCTGCTCCAGGTTGACGACTGTCACCCGGGCCGGTCGGACGGTGGCGCGGTGCCAGGTGCCGAGCCGACCACCGAGGTCGACCACGTGCATGTCGCCGATCTCGGGAAAGGTGCGCGCCAGCCAGTCCGAGCGGTGTCGACGCCGTCGGGCGCTCCACGACTGGTCACTGTCGACAAGGCGGTAGCGCAATCGATTGGGGCCCATTTAACGCAATGTACCGCCGTGGCCACAGCGACCAAACATGTGGATGCGCCGATCCTTGTTGATGATCGGTTATCCGACACTCACCTGCCGTACATGACCTTGATGGCCTTGACGAGTCGGGCCACGTCGGCCGGGGTGCGCTCGAAGGTCATCGACGGCAGCAGCGACCGGGCCCGACGCCGGGTGATCGCCTTGGCCCGACCGAACTCACGCAGGCCGTCCTCGCCGTGGATGCGCCCGAAGCCGGAGTCGCCGACACCGCCGAACGGCAGGGTGGACATGCCGGCGAAGGTCAGCGTGGAGTTGATCGACGCCATCCCGGAGCGCAGTCGGCGGGCGATGGCCACCGCGCGCCGCCGGCCGAAGACCGAACCCCCGAGGCCGTACGACAGGGCGTTGGCGCGGGTGAGGGCCTCGTCGGCGTCGCGGACCCGGCTGATGGTCAGCGTGGGACCGAAGGTCTCCTCGCGCACGGCAGCCGACTCCTCCGGTACGTCCACCAGCACGGTGGGGTGGACGTACGGCGGCTGGACGGCGCTCGGGCCGCCGAGCACGGCGCGCCCGCCGGACGTGATCGCGGCGTCGATGTGCCGACGGATCACGTCGATCTGCTTGGGCATGGTCATCGGGCCGATGTCGGTGCCCTCCGGCCCGACGGTCAGTCGACCGGCGCGGCTCACCACCTTGTCGACGAAGGCGTCGAAGACGGCGTCGACCGCGTACACCCGCTCGATGCCGATGCAGGTCTGACCGGCGTTGGTCATGGCGCCCCAGACGCACGCCTCGGCGGCCGCGTCCAGGTCGGCGTCGCTGTCCACGATCATGGCGTCCTTGCCGCCGCCCTCGATGAGCACCGGGGTCAGCGTCTCGGCGCAGGCTGCCATCACCTTGCGGGCGGTGGCGGTGGAGCCGGTGAAGGCCAGCTTGTTGACGCCGGAGCGGCACAGCGCGGCACCCACGTCGCCCAGCCCGTGCACGGCGGTGAAGACCGGCTGCTCGGGCACCACCTCGGCGAAGCTGTCCACCAGCCACTGGCCGACGGCGGGCGTGTACTCGCTCGGCTTGAGCACCACGGCGTTGCCGGCCGCGAGGGCGTACGCGGCGGAGCCGATCGGCGTGAAGACCGGATAGTTCCACGGCCCGATCACGCCGACCACACCGTAGGGCTGATATTCGAGGTGCCCGGAGAACTCGGCCAGGATGAGTCGGGACCGCACCCGACGTGGACCGAGCACGCTACCGGCGTTGCGGGCGGCCCAGTCGATGTGTTCGATCGCGGTGACGATCTCGACGATGGCGTCGGCGATCGGTTTTCCGCCCTCAAGGTGCACCAACTCGGCCAGCTGCTCGATGCGCTTGGCCAGCAGGGCACGCCAGCGCAGCATCCGCTGACGGCGGCCGGTGAAGCCGAGACCCGCCCACCATTCGCCCGCGGCGCGGGCCCGGTCGACGGCCTGCCGCACGTCGGTGTCGGTGGCGACCGGGAGGCGACCGGCCTCAGCGCCGGTCGCCGGGCTGGTGGACACCAGCTGGCCCGCATCGATGACCGGAACGCCCGGGATATGCACTGCCGTCATGGCGGAAGTCTAGACCCGAGGATTACTCACCGGTAGGGTCCCCGATTCGGGGCCGGGGGAGCGGCGTCGCACCGACCCGGCCGATCGTTGATCAGTGCAGGTCAGGGCGTTGGTATCGGAAATGGCCCGCCCGAATCGTCGAACGGCAGGTGGCCGGGAGGTGACGAGAGGCTGACCGGCCGGTCGGTATTGACGACTACCGTCTGATGGCAAGCTGACGCGCGGAGTGACGGTGTGGGGTGGAGGGCTGACTGTCCATGGAGGAACATCCGGAACTGATGCCGCTGTTGACGGTCGCGGGTGGACCGATGCGCGGCGCGAGCTTTCGCATGCGAGCCGAGGTGCAGGTGATCGGCCGAGCGCCGACCGGTCAGGTGGTCATCAACGACCCACACCTGTCCCGTCGCCACGCCGAGGTGTGGCTGGCACCGGAGGGCCCGTCCCTGCGGGACCTGGGCTCCACCAACGGCACCTGGCTCAACGACCGGCGGATCACCGAGGTGGAACGACTCTCCGACGGTGACGTGATCCGGCTGGGCCGTACCGAACTGCGCCTGTTCGACCCCGGGGTGGCGCTCACCGACCCGGTGGGCCTCAGCTTCGGCCCGTCCCGGCGCGATGTCCGACCGACGCTGCCGCTGCCGCTGGCCGCGCCACCGGGCTCGCGGCGCTGATCGCCTGGTGACCCGCCACACCGGGTCGCCCCGTCGGATGGCGGTTCGACACCTGGACCGGCGGGGGGACCCGTGGCACCATGCCGCGGATGGAGACCGAGCAGCGGACCGTGACGGCGAACGGCATCACTCAGGCGGTACGGGTGGCCGGCCCGCCGGACGGCACACCGGTCCTGCTGATCCACGGCAACTGCTCGTCCGCGCTGTTCTGGGAGCCGCTGGTCCGCCGTCTGCCGCCGACGCTGCGGGTGGTCGCCCCCGACCTGCGGGGGTACGGCGACTCCGCCACCGCGCCGGTGGACGCCACCCGGGGCCTGCGGGACTTCTCCGACGACGTGGCCGCACTGCTGGACGACCCGACGCTCTTCGACGCCGACGCGCGACCGGTGGTGGTCGGGCACTCCCTCGGCGGCGGGGTGGCGATGCGCCTGCTGGTCGACCATCCGCACCGGGTGGGGGCGTTGCTGCTGGCCGCACCGGTCTCCCCGTACGGCTTCGGCGGCACCCGCGACCTGACCGGCACACCGACCACCCCCGACTTCGCCGGCACCGGCGCCGGCACGGCGAACCCGGACTTCGTCGCCCGCCTCGCGGCCGGTGACCGGAGCGCGGACGCGCCGGCCAGCCCGCGCGCCGTGCTGCGAGCCACCTATGTGGCCGATCCCGCCTCGCTGGGCGCCGACGAGGAACTGCTGCTGGACACCGTGCTCTCCACCGCCACCGGCGACGACAACTACCCGGGCACGGCGGTGCCGTCGGAGAACTGGCCGGGCACCGCGCCGGGGGAGCGCGGGGTGCTCAACGCGCTCGCGCCGACCTGGTTCCGGCTCGCCGACGAGCTGGTGGCCGTCGCCGAGAAACCCCCGGTCACCTGGGTACGCGGAGACGTCGACGTCATCGTCTCGGACACCTCGCTGTTCGACCTGGCGTACCTGGGTTCGCTGGATCTCGTGCCCGGCTGGCCCGGCGCGGACGCCTGCCCGCCGCAGCCGATGGTCGGCCAGACCCGGGCGGTGCTCGACCGCTACGCGGCGGCCGGCGGCGCGTACCACGAGGTGGTGCTGCCCGGCTGCGGGCACAGCCCGCACCTGGAGCGCCCTTCGGAGTTCGTCGCGGAACTGTTGGCCCTGACCAGCGTGGCGGCCGGATAACGGCACCGCGGGGTCGTGGGTGACATAGGCCACGGCGTCTCGACAACTCACCGTCACGTGGCAGACTCGCGCGCATAACCTTAGCGGCCGTTCAGTGGCCGTGCGGAGTCCCGGGGAGGCCGGTCGTGGCGCGCGAGTTCAGCACCGTTGGCGTGGTGGGGCTGGGCACCATGGGTGCCGGCATCGTCGAGGTCTTCGCCCGCAACGGCATCGACGTGGTGGCGGTGGAAATCTCGGCACCCGCGCTGGAGCGCGGCCGGGCCACCCTGAAGGGCTCCACCGACCGGGCTGTCGCCAAGGGCAAGCTCGCCGAAGCGGACCGCGACGCCCTGCACGAGCGGGTGCACTTCGCTGTCGGGCTGGACGCGCTGCACTCCGTGGACCTGGTCATCGAGGCGGTGCCCGAGCACCTCGACCTCAAGCAGCGGATCTTCGCGGAGCTGGACCGGGTCTGCCGACCGGAGACGATCCTCGCCACCAACACCTCGTCGTTGAGCGTCACCGAGATCTCGGTCGCCACCAGCCGACCCAACCAGGTGATCGGCATCCACTTCTTCAACCCGGCCCCGGTGATGAAGCTGGTCGAGGTGGTCCGCACCGTCGTCACCGCACCCGAGGTGGTCGCCGACGTCGAGGCGCTCTGCGCCCGGCTCGGCAAGGTCGACGTCACCATCAACGACCGGGCCGGCTTCATCGCCAACGCGCTGCTCTTCGGCTACCTCAACCACGCGGTCGGCATGTTCGAGTCGCACTACGCGACCCGGGAGGACATCGACGCCGCCATGAAGCTCGGCTGCGGCCTGCCGATGGGCCCGCTGGCGTTGATGGACCTGATCGGCCTGGACACCGCGTACGAGATCCTGGACACCATGTACCGGCGCGGCGGACGGGACCGCCGCCACGCCCCGGTGCCGCTGCTCAAGCAGATGGTGACGGCGGGGCTGCTCGGCCGGAAGTCCGGCCGGGGTTTCTACACCTACGAGCGGCCCGGCTCCCCGGTGGTCGTACCGGATGGTGCGACGCCGTCGGCCACCGACGCCGCGCTCGCCGACGGCGCGCGCGCCATCGCGAAGGTCGGCGTGGTCGGCTCCGGAACGATGGCCACCGGGATCATCGAGGTCTTCGCGAAGGCCGGCTACGAGGTCGTCTCGGTCACCCGCGGCATGGAGAAGTCCGCGACGGTCTGCGAGGCCGTGAAGACCTCGCTCAACAAGGGCGTGGTGCGCGGCAAGCTCGCCGAGGCCGACCGGGACGCCGCCCTGGGCCGGATCAGCTGGTCCGCCACGCTCGACCATCTCGCCGACGTCGACCTGGTGGTCGAGGCGGTGGTCGAGGAGCTGAGCGTCAAGAAGGCCCTCTTCGCCAGCCTCGACGAGATCTGCAAGCCGGGTGTGGTCCTGGCCACCACCACCTCGTCGCTGCCGGTGATCGACGTGGCGATGGCCACCCAGCGCCCGGCCGACGTGGTGGGGCTGCACTTCTTCAACCCGGCCCCGGTGATGCCGTTGGTCGAGGTCGTCCGCACCATCCGCACCTCACCGGAGGCCACCGCCACCGCCCGCGCCGTCTGCGCCGCGCTCGGCAAGACCGGCGTTGTCTGCGGCGACCGGTCCGGCTTCATCGTCAACGCGCTGCTCTTCCCGTACCTGAACGACGCGGTGAAGATGCTGGAGGCCAGCTACTCGACGGCCGACGACATCGACCACGCCATGAAGTTGGGCTGCGGCTACCCGATGGGCCCGTTCGAGCTGCTCGACGTGGTCGGGCTGGACGTCTCGCTGGCCATCCAGCGCGAGCTGTACCTGGAACTGCGCGAGCCGGGTTTCGCGCCCGCGCCGCTGCTGGAGCACCTGGTCACCGCCGGCTACCTGGGCCGTAAGACCCGCCGCGGCTTCCGCGACCACTCGCACCGCTGAGCGGTGTCAACAGCGCGCGCCGGTGACGGCGTCTGAGTGGTGTGACCTTCGAGGAGTACGTCAGCAGTCGCGGGCCGGCGCTCGTCCGGCTGGCCCGACTGCTGACCGGTGACGAACACCGGGCCGAGGACCTCACCCAGGACGTGTTGGCGCGCGCGTACGTGCACTGGCGCAAGATCTCCCGCGCCGACCACCCGGACGTGTACGTGCGCCGGATGATGGTCAACGCCAACACCTCCTGGTGGCGCCGCAGATCCAGCAGGGAGTTGGCCACGGCCGAGTTCGCCGACCGGCCCGGGCGCGGGGACCTGGGTGGCGATGCGGCCGACCGGGACGAGATGTGGCGGCTGATCCTCGGCCTGCCCGACCGGCAGCGCGCGGTGCTCGTGCTGCGCTACTACGAGGACCTCGACGACTCGAGCATCGCCCAGATTCTCGGCTGTTCCCCGGTCACCGTCCGCACCCACGCGATGCGGGCGCTCAGCCAGCTGCGGGAGCGCCACGGCGTCCCCACGACGAACGGGAGCCGGCCGTGACCGACCTCGACGAGCGGATCGCACGGGCGCTGCGGGAGAGGGCCGACGGGCCCGTGGACACCGGCAGCCTGCTGACGGCGGCGGTGAACGGGGGACGGGCCCGGCGGCGGCGACGGCGCGCCGTCATCGGGGCGGCGCTCGGCGTCGCGGTGCTGCTCGGGGCCGGTGTGGCAGTGCGTACGCCGGCTGCGCCTCCTCAGCCGGCCGTCACGCCCAGCCCGGTCGTGGTCACGCCACCCCGGGCACCGGGAGTGCCGGGCGCGGCGGCGCGCCCCGCCTTGGTCGGCACGGACCCCCAGGTGTTGCACTTCGGGGTCGACCCGACAGCGGCGGAGCCGGTCGCCTGGCGCTCCGCGGGCCAGGTCGAGAGCATGCGACTGGACCTGGGCGGCGGCGTGCAGGCGATGGTGACCGTTGCCGCTGACCCACGGACGGCCGAGACCGGTGACCCGAGCCAGTCGCGTGACATCGGCCCCGACAAGGCCACCGTCACCAGCGACAAGGAACTCGCCCCGCCTGGCCAGGACGTCGACGCCGCATCGCGGTACAACGGGGTGACACGTCAGCTTGACCGGGTCACGAAGGGTTGGGTGCTGCGCTGGCAGCCCGTTCCGGGCCTGTACGTCCGGGTCGCGGCTCTCGGGGAGACCAGCGCCGAGGTCCGCCGGGCGGCGGCAGCGCTCCGGTTCGACGAGGCCCGCCGTTGCGTCGCGCCGTTTCGATTGACCGCTCTGCCCCCGGGTGCCCGGATCAGCGCGTGCGAGGTGGCGGTACGCCAACTGTTCTGGCCCCGCATCGTGAACGTGGCGGGAACCACGACGCCGACGCAGATCCCCGACGCGGCCTCGGACCTCACCGAGGCGGCGCTGACCGTCGCTCTCCAGGGCGCGGCCACCCTACCGGTACGGCTCGACCACTCACCCCGTCCCGCCTCGCCCGGCCGGGCCACCGCCAAGGCCAATCGCGAGATCGCCGGCAGGCCGGTGTTCGACATGGGCGACTTCTGGCACGTGCTCGGAATTCCGAACACCCTGCTGTCCATGGGGTACGAGAACCGCTGGGAACGGTCGCCCACGGACGCGGAGGTCAGCACGGTTATCGGCGGGCTCCGGGTCGCCGACGACCTTGGCGAGCCGGCCACCTGGGAGTGACCGTAACCTTGGTGACTGTGAGCCCCCGTCGCAATCGCCCTCGCCGGGACGACAACGCCAACCTGGACGCCGACCGGGTCCGGCAGGGCGTCGCCTCGGTCCAGCAGTGGACCGACGGTGCCTGGCAGGTACGCGGCATCGGCGCCGGAGCGTCGGTCAAGACGTACCGTTGCCCCGGTTGTAACCAGGAGATCCCACCGGGGGTGGCGCACCTGGTCGCCTGGCCGGCGGACGGCCTGGGTGACCTGACCGACCGCCGGCACTGGCACAGCGGCTGCTGGCGGGCCCGGGAGCGGCGCGGGCCGGCGGTGCAGCGGGGCCGCAGCTCCCCGCGCTACTGAAACGACCGGTCCTCGGGGCGCTGCCGTGCTGGGACCGAGCCGATTGCCGGGGTGAGCGGGACCACCCGGTAGCGACCTGGGTCACCCTGTTCGTGCCTGGGCGGGCGGCGGCGGCGACTTCGCGACAGACTTGGGCGGTGAGCACAGCGATCCGCGCGTCGTCGATCCTGCCCGGCCGCCGGGAGAACATCGAGCTGCACACCGCCGACGGTCTGCGGCTGGTCGGTGAGCTGGCCCTACCAGCCGACCGGCCGCCGGTGGCCACCCTGGTCTGCCTGCACCCGCTACCGACCCACGGCGGAATGATGGACAGCCACGTGTTCCGCAAGGCGGCCTGGCGGTTGCCCGCGCTGGCCGACCTGGCGGTGCTGCGGTTCAACACCCGGGGCACCAGCAGCGTGCGGGGCACCAGCGAGGGAGCCTTCGACGGGGCGGTGGGCGAGCGGTACGACGTGGCCGCCGCGATCGAGTACGCGGAGTTCGCCGAGCTGCCCGACATCTGGCTCGTCGGCTGGTCGTTCGGCACCGACCTGGCGCTGAAGTACGGCTGCGACCCGACGATCGCCGGGGCGATCCTGCTCTCCCCGCCGCTGCGTTTCTCCGCCCCCGAGGACCTGGGCACCTGGGCCGACTCGGGTCGGCCGCTGGTGGCACTGGTGCCGGAGTTCGACGACTACCTGCGCCCCACCGAGGCGCGGGAGCGGTTCGCCGCCGTGCCGCAGGCCGAGGTGGTCGGGGTGCCGGGCGCCAAGCACCTGTGGGTGGGCGACGCGGAGACGGTGCTCGACGAGATCGTCCGGCGGGTCAACCCGGCCGTCGAGGTGCCGCTGCCGACAACCTGGGACGGCCCGATGGAGTCCGGCGACGTCAGCGCGTACGCCGACCGGACGGTGGCCGCCTTCGCCGACACCCCCGTCCCCGGCCCGGCCGCCACCAGGGCGGACTGACCCGACGGCCCACGGCCCGGCCGCCGGTCAGGTGGGCTGACGCTCAGCGGCGTTCCTGGCGGGGCAGCACCACCTCGCGCAGGATCAGTTGCAGCGCGGCCACCGTGGGGATCGCGATCAGCGCGCCCACCACACCCAGCAGCGCCACTCCGAGCAGCGCGGCCAGCAGGGCGGCCACCTCGTTGACCTCCACCGAACGTCGCATCACCTTCGGGTAGATGAGGTAGTTCTCCACCTGCTGGTAGACGAGGAAGAAGACCGCGCAGGCGATGCCGGTGGGCAGGTCGGCGGCGAAACCGACCAGACTCACGATCACCGCGCCCAGGGTGGCGCCGATCTGCGGGATCAGGTCGGTCACCGCGACCACCACGGCCAGCGCGAACGGGTACGGCAGGTCGGCGATCAGCGCGAAGACGAAGGTGGTCGCGCCGGCCAGCACCGCGATGCTCAGCGCGCCGACCATGTACGAGCCCACCTTGGCCAGGATCTCGTCGCCGATCAACTGCACCCGCTGCCGCCGCGACCGGGGCACCAGCGAGTAGCCCAGCGAGCGCAGCTTGTCGAAGTACGCCAGGAAGTAGATGGTCAGCACCAGCACGGTCAGCGTCCGGAACACCGTGCCGAAGATCAGTTGTGCGCCGCCCAGCACCCCGCCGAGCGCCCGTCCGACCGTCTCCGCGTTGGCCGCGCCCTGCACCCGCTCTACCACGTCGTACCGCTCCACCAGGTCGTTGACCGTCGGGTTGCGGCGCAACTCCTCGAGCAGGCTCGGGATCTGGTCGATGAACTGCCCCGACTGGGTGATGATCGGTGGAACCAGCGCCACGATGCCGCCGCAGAGCAGCAGCACCACCGTCAGGGCGACCGCCGCCACCGCCAGGCCGTGCGGCACACCCCAGCGGCGTAGTCGGACCACCGCCGGGTTGAGGCCGACCGCGAGGAAGAGCGCGATCACCACCAGCACGAGGATGCCGCCGGCATTGCGAATCCCCAGATAGAGGGTGTACGCCAGCAGCACGCCCAGCGCACCGGTGAAGCCGAGCAGGAAGCTGCTGCGGCGCAGTGGCCGCCCGGGTGTGCCGAACTTTCCGGACGGAACCGCCGGCGGCTCGTCCAGGTCGACCCCCGGAACGGGAACCGGCACCGGTGGTGGCGTCTCAATCGATGGTGGCGTCTCACCCGACGGCGGCGTCTCACCCGACGGCGGCGTCTCACCCGACGGCGGCGTCTTCGGCGGCGGTGGCGTCTCGGCCGGCGGGGGCGTCTTCGGCGGCGGTGGCGTCTCAGCGGCCGGTGGAGTCTCGGCGGGCGGTGGAGTTGCGGCCGGCGGTGGCGTTGCGGCCGGCGGTGGCGTCTTCGGCGGCCGGGGGTCAGGCGGCAGGTCCGGGTCGTCGCCGGACGGGTCGTGCTGCGGCATCAGGACCTCCGGCTCAGGCAGTCGGACGACGGGCGTCGGCCACGAACGCCCGCCACGCGGCCGGCGCGAACACCAACACCGGTCCGGACGGACCCTTACTGTCCCGCACTCCCACCGTGCCGGGCAGGTCGTGCGCCACCTCGACGCACTCCGCGTTGCCGCTGGGGCTGGACGTGCGCCAGAGCGCGCCGGTCAGGTCCATGAGGTCACGACTTCCTTCATCAGTTCCATCGACTGGCGGCGAGACATCGCACCATTTCTGATCATCTCCCAGCGCGCCAGCAGCGTAGTCACCTCATGGTCGCCATCGACCACGAGAGGGTCAATCCGATGCTCCATGTGCCTCACCCAACCACCGTCGACGCCTCGGCGCGCGGACGCCGCACGTTCCGCTTCGGGACGTCGCCGGCCCGCAGATCTTGGACAGTTTCCGTCACGGCATGACGGAAACTGTCCAAGATCTGGTGGTGGGGCGGAGCTGAAAGGCGAAAGCTGTCCGGATGCTGCCCTCCGATGACGCCGACGCACTCGACTGGCTCGCCTTCGAGCAGGCGGGCGTGCTGACGACCGCGCAGGTCGCCGGGTTGCTCAGCGAAGCGCGGGTGCGGGGCCGGATCCGCTCCGGTCGGTGGCGGTCGATCTGCCGCGGGATCCTGCTGGCCGGCAACGGTCGACTCACCCGTGACCAGCAACTCTGGGTGGCGGTGCTGGCCGCCGGGCCGGGCGCGGTGCTGGCCGGGGTGTCCGCAGCCGCCGAAGCCGGGGTACGGGGACTGCGACGCGAACCGCTGCACGTGCTGGTGCCGGCAGCCCGCCGTGCCGCGCGGACCACCCTGCGTCGACTTCCGATCGACATGCCCGCCGTTCTGGTTCACCGCACGACGGTCCTCCCGGAGGCTCATCTCCAACGGGCGCGGCCGCCGCGTACCACGACGGCGCGAGCTCTGGTGGACGCGGCGGGCTGGGCGGCCGGGGTGGACGAGGCGCAGTCGGTGCTGGCCGCCGGTTGCCAGCAACGCTGGGTACTGCCCGAGGAACTGCGGGTGGTGCTCGACGTCCTCCCTCGGGCCCCCCGTCGGCGGCTGATCGGGCAGACCATCAGCGACATCGCGGGTGGCGCCCAGGCGCTCTCGGAGATCGACTTCCTGCGGCTGTGCCGCAGACATCGGCTGCCCGCCCCGGACCTGCAGGAACACCGAGTCGACGCGGCCGGCCGGAACCGCTGGCTGGACGCGTACTGGCGGGAGTGGCGAGTGCAGGTGGAGATCGACGGGGCGCACCACATGGATGCCAAGCAGTGGGCTGCCGACATGCGTCGGCAGAACGACGTCTGGACCAGCGGCGACCGGATTCTGCGCTTCCCCGCCTGGCTGGTCCGCGCCCGCCCGGACGAGGTGGCCGACACGGTCCGCCGCACCCTCGTCGCGGCCGGCTGGACCCCCACCGCACCGCTACGCCACCCGGCGCAAAAGTGAATCTTGGACACTTTCCGTCAACCGATGACGGAAAGTGTCCAAGATCTCGACGCTTCGACGGGCCGGTGCCCGTCACTCCTTCTCGATGGTGACCTTGCTGGGCTTGGCGCTGCGCTCGTCGGTGGTCGGCTTGGTGGGTCGCTTGCCGTTCTCACCGGTGCTAGTGATCTTGGTGGGCTTGGCGCCCCGGCCACCCTCGCCCGGTACGGCGGCCACTGTCGGCTCCCCGTCCACCCCGGCGCTCGCCGTGCCACCGTCCACAGTCGTCACCGGCTCGGCCACCGGCCGGGTCGTGGGCTGCCCGGACTCGTCCGCGGCGGCGTTCACCGGCTGCCTGGTGTCGGCGGGCTCCGTCTTCAGCCCGGTGCCCGCGCCCGACCCGGTGCCCGCGCCGGCGGTGACGCTCACGCCGTCGTCCCCACCATCGGGTACACCTTCGCCCGCGCTGGCGTCCGCGGCCGGCGCGGTCGGGCCGTCGATCGGACCGGCGACGCTCTGCAACCGCAGCTCGGACATCTGACGCTGGAGCTCGTCGGACTCCTGTCGGGCCTTCCAGGTTTCCTGCCGCAGGTCCGCCAACTGCTGCTGGGCCTGGGCGATCTCCAACATCACCTGGGCCAACTGCTGACGACCCGCCGCCGACTCCTGCTGGGTCGCCGCCAGGTGCTGCTGGGTGGTGGCCAGGTGCTGCTGCGTGGTGGCCGCGTACTCCTCGAACTGCCGCCGGGACGCCGCGACATGCTCGTCGGCCTTGCGCCGCTTGTCGCCGGCCTCGGCTTCGGCCTGCTTCAGCAGTTCGGCGGCCTCCGCCTCGGAGCGCTGACGCAGCCCCGCCGCGTCCTGCTCGGCCGCCTGACGGACGCCGGCCGCGCCCTGCTCGATCTCGTTCTTGCGAGCCGTGTACTCGCTTTCCAGCTCGTTCTTCCGGGTGGAGTATTCGGTCTCCAGCTCGTCCCGGCGGGTGCTGAACCCGGTCTCCAGCTCCTGCTGACGGCTGGCGAGCCCGGCCTCCAGCTCCTGCTGGCGCGACGCGTGGTGCTTGTCCAACTCGTCGCGGCGCTTGGCGAACTCCTGCTCGGACGCGGACCGTCGCTGCGCCAACTCCCGGTCGGCCGCCTCCCGACGGGAGTTGACCTCCTGCTCCACCCCGGCCCGCCACGCACCCAGTTCCTGCTGGGTCTGCGCCCGGGTGTGCTGCACGTACGCCTCGGTCTCGGTGCGCATCCGCTGGACGTACGCCTCCGTCTCAGCACGGCTGCGCTTCGCCGATTCGGTGGCCTGCGTCGTCAGCCGCTCGGCCTCCTGCTGCGCCTTGGCGCGGGTGGCCCGACCGGCCATCGACGCGTCGTCGATGATCTGCTTGGCCTCCTGCTGCGCCTTGGCGTGGGTGGCCCGCCCCGCTTCGGTCGCGGTGTCGGTGAGCCGCTTGGCCTCCTGGAGCGCCTTGGCGTGCACCTCCTTGGCGGCGTCGCGCAGATCGCTGGCCTCCTGCCGGGCGTTGGCCAGCGTCTCCCGGGCCGTCTCGCGCAGCTTGGTGGCCTCCTGCTGGGCCCGAGTGTGGATCTCCTTGGCGGAGTCCCGCAGTTGGGTGGCCTCCTGCTGGGCCTTCGCCAGAGCGTCCTGCGCGGCCTTGCGCAGCTGCGCCGACTCGTCCTTCGCCGACCGCAGGGCCGCGTCCGCCTCGGCCCGCTGCGCGGCGCTGTGCCGCTCCTCCTCCGCGCGTCGGGCGGCGAGGGCGATCTCGAAGTCCTTCAGTGCCCGGTCGGCCTGCTCGCGGGCTTCCTCGATGATGTGCTCGGCAGCGGCGCGGCGGGCCTCGATCTCCCCGTTCGCGTCGCCGATGATCTCCTCGGCCTGCTCCTCGGCGAGAGCGAGGATCGACTCGACCCGGGGGCCGAGGTGCCGGAACGACGCCCGGTCGACCACGTTCATCTGCTTGCGCACCTGGGTCAGGTCGCGCTGGAGAACCTCGACCTGGCCGGCGAGCTTGTGGATTTGTGTGTACGCCTGTTCCCGTTCGGAGGCGAGGGTCGCGATCTCGTGCTCAGCACGTGCGACATAACGGTCGACCTGTTTCTTTTCGTACCCCCGCAGAGCGGACTCGAAGCTGGGCTCCGTCGTCACGTCCCCGCCGAGAGCGAACAGTTCCTCGCCGTGCGACATGCCCCCATCCTCACACGCAACGGGCCCTGCTGGGGCGATACGGACGGGCCATGTGGGAGCTACTTCACTCCGTTGCTGTCAGCCGATACCGGCGGTGAGGAAACGCATACGGCGCGAGGTGGCACCGGTTACCCGGTGTCACCTCGCGCCGTCGATGCCCCTACCTGACGCCTCGCGTCAGCCGGCGGTCTCCGCGGGCACCCGCTCCTGACCACCATCGGTCTTCTTTGCTGCTTCCGGCTTGGCAGTCGGAGCGGCCTGCGCCGGCATTCCCGGAACGATGCCGGCGAGACCGGAGAGCATCTGACCCAGCTGCGACGTGACCGCGTCCTTCTGCCGGGTCAGGTCCTCGACCTCGCGGCGGGCGGCCTGCGTGGTCAGCTCCGCCTCGGTGCGGGCCTCGGTGAGCAGGCGCTGCGACTCGGCCTTCGCCTCGTTGAGGGTCTTCTCCGAGTGGGCCTTGGCCTTGTCGACGGTCTCGGCCGCGTTGCGCTCCGACTCGACCCGCCGCGCCTCGGCGCGCTGCTCGATCTCCTTGGCCCGCTCCTGCGCGGCCCGGGCACGCTGCTCGGCCTCGCTGACCATCTTCTGGGTCTGCGCGACCTGGGCGGCGTGCCGCTCGGACTCCTCGCGCTCGGCCTTCTCCCGCCGCTCGGCCAGCTGGAGCTCCAGGGCCTGCAGGTCCTTGTCGCGCTTGTCCCGCGCGTCGGTGAGCAGCTTGGTCGCCTCGGCGCGCTTCTCCTCAGCCTCGCGGGCTGCCTTCGCCCGCTGCTGGGTGATCTCCCGCTCGGCGGTGGCCCGCAGGGTGGCGACCTCCCGCTCGACCGTCGACTTGAGCTCGGCCACCTCGTGCGCGGTGACCGTACGCAGCTGCTTGGTCTCCCGGTCGGCGTCGGCGCGCAGCGTGTCGGCCTCGCGGCGAGCCTGCACCCGGACCTCGGCGGCCTCGCGCTCGGCGGCCGTGCGCAGGTTGCCCGCCTCGCGCTCGGCGCTCGCCTTCATGGCGGCGGCCTCGGCGCGGGCCTTGTCGGTGATCTCGCGGGCCTCGAGGCGGGCGGCGGAGAGGATGCCCTCCGACTCGCGCTTGGCCTCGTTGCGGTGGTCGTTCGCCTGCTCCTCGGCGAGCCGCAGGATCTGCTCGACGCGGGTGCCGAGCCCGGAGAGGGTGGGTCGGCTGTTCTCTTCGAGCTGCTTGTTCGTGTCGGTGAGCTTCTGCTCCAGCGCACTCATGCGCTGCTCGGCCTGGCGGAGCCGACGCTGGGCGTCGTTCATCCGCTGCTCGGCCTCGGCACGGGCCTGCTCGGACTGGGTCAGCGCGGCGGTCATCCGGCCGAGGAAGTCGTCGACCTGATGGGTGTTGTATCCGCGCAGGCCAACGGTGAAATCTGGCTGCGAGTTCGCGTTATCGAAGAACGCGAGAGGGGAGGACTGCTGCTGGGGCATTGGGACATACTGGCAGACGCCCCAGGGTGCTTCGCAAGAGCGGTGCGAAGCTTTCGTGCCCTCTTTACATGGTCAACTCCCGCGATCGGCGAGGTTGGACCAATCGGCGATCTTGGCAGGTCCCGGCCGGTCGGACGCCACGCAGCGTGACGCGGAAAAGGGCCCCGGGGTTACCCCGAGGCCCTTTGTTCGATCCGGGTGACCTATCCGCTAATGGGGGCGGAAGAACAATGAGCGATCAGCGCAATGGTCAACCGGCGTTCCACCGTCCGGCCGGGACCGCCCCGGCGCTCCGGATGCCGGACGGTCAGCGACCCCGGAACCGGTTGATCGCGTCCTCGTGCCGGGCCCGCAACTCTCCGTCACGAACACCCAGCCCGTCGGTGGGTGCGAGGCAGCGCACGCCGACCTTGCCCTGGTGGGCGTTGCGGTGCACCTCGTACGCGGCCTGGCCGGTCTGCTCCAGCGAATAGGTGCGGGACACCGTCGGGTGCACCTTGCCGAGTGCGACCAGGCGGTTGGCCTGCCACGCCTCGTGATAGTTGGCGAAGTGGCTGCCCACGATCCGCTTGAGGTGCATCCACAGGTAGCGGTTGTCGTACTGGTGCAGGAAGCCGCTCGTGGAGGCGCAGGTGACGATGGTCCCACCGCGTCGGGCCACGTAGACGCTGGCGCCGAACGTCTCCCGGCCCGGGTGCTCGAACACGATGTCCGGGTCCTCGCCGCCGGTCAGCTCGCGAATCCGTTCGCCGAAACGCCGCCACTCGTCCGGGTCCTGGGTCTCCTCGTCCTTCCAGAAGCGGAAGCCCTCCGCGGCCCGGTCGATGACCAGCTCCGCGCCCATCCGGCGGCACAGCTCGGCCTTCTCCGGCGAGGACACCACGCAGACCGGAATCGCGCCGCCGTTGAGCGCCATCTGGGTGGCGTACCCACCGAGGCCGCCGGAGGCGCCCCAGATCAGCACCACGTCACCCTGCTTCATGTTGGCGCCGTGGTGCGAGACGAGCTGCCGGTACGCGGTGGAGTTGACCAGCCCGGGACTGGCCGCCTCCTCCCAGCTCAGGTGCCGCGGCTTGGGCATCAGCTGGTTGGCCTTGACCACCGCCAGCTCGGCCAGCCCGCCGAAGTTGGTCTCGAAGCCCCAGATCCGCTGTTGCGGGTCGAGCATCGTGTCGTCGTGCCCGGCCGCGTCCTCCAGCTCGACGGAGAGGCAGTGCGCGACCACCTCGTCGCCGGGAGCCCAGCGGGTCACCCCGGGGCCGGTGCGCAGCACCACGCCCGCCGCGTCCGAGCCGACCACGTGGTACGGCAGGTCGTGCCGGCGGGTCAGCTCGGAGACCCGGCCGTAGCGCTGGAGGAACCTGAAGGTGCTCACCGGCTCGAAGATGCTGGTCCACACCGTGTTGTAGTTGATCGCGCTGGCCATCACCGCCACCAGCGCCTCGCCCGGGGCCAGCTCCGGCGTCGGCACCTCCTGCACGTGCAGCGCCTTGCGCGGGTCCTTGTCCCGGGTGGCCATGCCGTCGAACATCCGGGACTCCTCGGCGCGGACCACCACGCCCCGGTAGCTCTCCGGTACGGGCAGTCCGGCGACGCCGGCGAGTTCGCGGTCCGGATCGTTCGATTCCTCCGCCGCCATGATCGCTTCGAGGATGTCCTGCACGGTGACCTCCGGTTCATCCGCACCCGCACGGGCCCGGGTGCTGCCATCGTCGGCGCCGGTGGGCACGACCGCCATGTCGGCATTCGACACATCCGGCACCGGTCGCGCTCCGGTGGAGCCGGACGTTACTGAACGGTAGCTAGGCCGGGAAGTCCTCTGTGAAAAACTGCATCCGCCGATGCGTGAAGGTGTCCAACCGCCCCGCCAATCGCGCACTGACGTGCGCGCCCACCCGCCGCGACGGGTGTGCGCGCACACCGCCCCACCGCGCGACCGCCACCCACGTTGATCAAGAGCTTTCGGTCACCTGAGGGGCCGAGATTGACGCAAGCCTCTTGATCAACAGGGCGGGAGCGGGGGTCAGTGGGGGGTGGGGGCGGGTTGGACCAGTTCGACGAGGACGCCGCCGGCGTCCTTGGGGTGCACGAAGTTGATCCGGCTGTCGGCGGTGCCACGCCTCGGGGTCGGGTAGAGCAGGCGCATCCCGCGCTCCCGTAGCGCCGCGCAGGCCGCGTCGATGTCCACCACCGTGTACGCGACCTGCTGCACGCCCGGCCCGTTGCGGTCCAGGAACTTCGCGATCGTCGACTCCGGGGTGAGCGGGGCGAGCAACTGCACGCAGCCGCCCTCGGTGGTCGGTCCGACGGCCAGCATCGCTTCCCGGACGCCCTGCTCGGTGTTGGTCTCCACGTGTACGCAGCGCATCCCGAACGTCCGCTGATAGAAGTCGATCGCGGCGTCCAGGTCGGCCACGGCGATCCCGACGTGGTCAATCTTGCGAAGTCCGATGTCTGTGACGTAGTCCGCACCGGGCTCGACGGGGGAGTTCTCTGCCATGGCGCTAGTCTGGCCGAACAATCGTTAAGGCGTACAGCTCGGCACCCCCTCGGAGGCAGGCATGGCTTCGGTGATCGTCAGCGGCGCGCGGACCCCGATGGGCCGGCTGCTGGGCAACCTCAAGGACCTCCCGGCCACGAAGCTCGGTGGGATCGCCATCAAGGCCGCGCTGGAGCGTG
Source organism: Micromonospora sp. NPDC047756 (assembly GCF_055587245.1). Classification (NCBI taxonomy): domain Bacteria; kingdom Bacillati; phylum Actinomycetota; class Actinomycetes; order Micromonosporales; family Micromonosporaceae; genus Micromonospora; species Micromonospora sp. NPDC047756. The sequence goes on along the minus strand of NZ_JBVJGQ010000009.1, from coordinate 162,924 downwards.
CCGGCGTCAGCCCGGACCAGGTCCAGTACGTGATCATGGGGCAGGTGCTGCAGGCCGGCACCGGTCAGATCCCGGCTCGGCAGGCGGCGGTCGAGGCCGGTGTGCCGATGTCCGTGCCGGCGCTGACCATCAACAAGGTCTGCCTCTCCGGCCTGGACGCTATCGCCCTGGCCGACCAGCTGATCCGCGCCGGCGAGTTCGACATCGTGGTGGCCGGCGGCATGGAGTCGATGACCAACGCCCCGCACCTGCTGATGGGTCAGCGGACCGGCTACAAGTACGGCGACGTGGTGGTCAAGGACCACATGGCACACGACGGGCTCAGCGACGCCTGGGACTGCTGCTCGATGGGAGAGTCGACCGAGCGGCTCGGCGCCCGGCACGGCATCTCCCGCGCGGAGCAGGACGCCTTCGCCGCCGCCAGCCACCAGCGGGCTGCCGCCGCCCAGAAGAACGGTCACTTCGCCGACGAGATCGCCCCGGTGGTCATCCCGCAGCGCAAGGGTGACCCACTGGTGATCACCGAGGACGAGGGCATCCGTCCGGACACCACTGTCGAGTCGCTGGCCAAGCTGCGCCCCGCCTTCGCCAAGGACGGCACCATCACCGCCGGCAGCTCGTCGCCGATCTCCGACGGCGCGGCCGCGGTGCTCGTGATGAGCAAGGCGAAGGCGAAGGAGCTGGGGCTGACCTGGCTGGCCGAGATCGGTGCGCACGGCAACGTGGCGGGCCCGGACAACTCCCTGCACTCGCAGCCGTCCAACGCGATCAACCACGCCCTGAAGAAGGGCGGCCTGAGCGTCGCGGACCTGGACCTCATCGAGATCAACGAGGCGTTCGCGCAGGTCGGTGTCCAGTCCACCCGTGACCTCGGGATCAGCCCGGACAAGGTCAACGTCAACGGCGGCGCGATCGCGCTGGGGCACCCGATCGGCATGTCCGGCGCGCGTCTCGTCCTCACCCTCGCCCTGGAGCTGAAGCGCCGCGGCGGTGGCACCGGCGCGGCCGCGCTGTGTGGCGGCGGTGGCCAGGGTGACGCGCTGATCATCCACGTGCCGGGCAAGGCCGAGACGGACCGGTGAGCGAGACTGAGCACGTCCCGGCGGCGGGCACCACGTCGGTGCGCCGCAGCCGGGACGTACCGCTGCTGGTCGAGCGGGCTCGCACGGGCGACCCCCGGGCGGTGGCTCGCCTGATCACGTTGGTGGAGAACGGCGACGCGCTGTTGCCGGAGATCGCCGCGGCGCTGGCGCCGTACGCCGGGCAGGCCCAGGTGGTCGGGCTGACCGGTTCGCCTGGGGTGGGCAAGTCGACCACCACGAACGAGCTGGTCCGCGCGCTGCGGGCGCGCGGGCACCGGGTCGGCGTGCTGGCGGTCGACCCGTCCAGCCCGTTCACCGGCGGGGCCATCCTCGGTGACCGGGTGCGGATGCAGGACCACGCGACCGATCCGGGCGTCTACATCCGGTCGATGTCCAGCCGGGGACACCTCGGCGGACTCGCCGCGGCCACGCCGCAGGCGGTCCGGGTGCTGGAGGGCGCCGGCTGCGACGTGGTGCTGGTGGAGACCGTCGGCGTCGGGCAGGCCGAGGTGGAGGTCGCCTCGCTCGCCGACACGACGCTGGTGCTGCTGGCACCCGGGATGGGTGACGCGATCCAGGCGGTCAAGGCCGGCATTCTGGAGATCGCCGACGTGTTCGTGGTCAACAAGGCGGACCGGGACGGCGTCGACGCCACCGTCCGCGACATCCAGGGCATGATCGCGCTCGGCGAGCGCGGGCCGGGGCAGTGGCGGCCCCAGGTGGTCCGGTCCGTCGCCGCGCGGGGCGAGGGCATCGACGACATCGCCGCCGCCATCGACAAGCACCGGGGCTGGCTGGTCGAGCACGGCGAGCTGCGCCGCCGTCAGGAGACGCGGGCCGCCGCCGAGATCGAGGCGATCGCGCTCGGCACCCTGCGCGCCCGGATCGGCTCACTTCGCGACGGTACGGAGCTGGCCACGCTCGCCAGCAAGGTCGCCGAGGGCGCGACCGACCCGTACACGGCGGCGGACGAGTTGCTCGCCCAGCTCGCGCGCTGAGCCGACGTCGCGTCGGCCGACGCGTCCAGCCTGGACGAACCCGGCTCGCACCGTCCGGTACGGGCCGACGTCGTCGCCGGTGTGACCGGGCCGCCCGCCCGCACGCGAAGGTCGCTCCGGTTTTAGTAGGCTCGCCGCGAGTGAGGCGCTACGCGGCGGGCTGACGAGACGATCGGTCCACATGCGTCGGACCAGGGGAGATGTGATCATGACGGACGCGGTGGAGAACGCCGGTGCGGTGCAGCCCGCGACGGGCGCGGCCCGGGGTGTCACCTCGGTTTCCGACGAGGTCGTGGAGAAGATCGCCAGCGTGGCCGCTCGCGCGGTGCCGGGCGTGGCCGACCTCGGCGGTGACGTGGCCCGGTTCTTCAACAGCGTGCTCGACAAGGTCGGCCTCGACGAGGTGGGCGACGCCCGTCGGGGTGTCTCGGCCGACGTGAAGGGCAGCTCCGCCGTCATCAACGTGGTTCTGGTGATCGACGCCGGGCACGTGGTGGTCGACGTGACCGAGGCGGTGCGGGCCGCGGTGATCGAGGCCGTGGAGAAGTACGGCCTGACCGTCACGCAGGTGAACGTCACGGTGGACGACATCGAGCTGAACCAGCCGGGCGCGGCGGCGGTCTGAGGGGCCGTCGCCGACCAGCTCACGTTACCCGTGGGTACGGCCTGACTTAGCGATCGTTCAGGTAGGGGCCTTACACTCGACAGGCAGTCGAGGACCCGAGGAGGAGCCCTGCTCATGGACGCCGACGAGATCGACGCCGGACGGGCGCGCTGGCAGGCCCGGTACGACGCCGCGCGCAAGCGGGACGCGGACTTCACCACGCTCTCCGGAATGCCGGTGGAGCCGGTGTACGGTCCGCCGGAGGGCGCCACCTATCCGGGCTTCGAGCGGATCGGATGGCCGGGCGAGTATCCGTACACCCGGGGTTTGTATCCGACCGGCTACCGCGGTCGGACCTGGACGATCCGGCAGTTCGCCGGCTTCGGCAACGCCCAGCAGACGAACGAGCGCTACAAGATGATCCTCGGCGCCGGCGGCGGCGGGCTCTCGGTGGCGTTCGACATGCCGACGCTGATGGGCCGCGACTCGGACGACCCGCAGGCGCTCGGCGAGGTCGGCCACTGCGGCGTCGCCATCGACACCGCCACCGACATGCAGGCGCTCTTCGACGGCATCGACCTGGCCGGCGTCACCACCTCGATGACCATCTCCGGCCCGGCCGTGCCGGTGTTCTGCATGTACCTGGTCGCCGCCGAGCGGCAGGGCGCCGACCTGTCCACGCTGGACGGCACCCTGCAGACCGACATCTTCAAGGAGTACATCGCGCAGAAGGAGTGGCTCTTCGACCCGGAGCCGCACCTGCGCCTGATCGGCGACCTGATGGAATACTGCGCGGCCGAGATCCCGCGCTACAAGCCGCTGTCGGTCTCCGGCTACCACATCCGTGAGGCCGGCTCGACCGCCGCGCAGGAGCTGGCGTACACCCTGGCTGACGGCTTCGGCTACGTCGAGCTGGGGCTCTCGCGTGGGCTGGACGTGAACGTCTTCGCGCCGGGGCTGAGCTTCTTCTTCGACTCGCACCTCGACTTCTTCGAGGAGATCGCCAAGTTCCGCGCCGCCCGCCGGATCTGGGCCCGCTGGCTGCGTGACGTCTACGGCGCGACCAGCGAGAAGGCCCTCTGGCTGCGGTTTCACACGCAGACCGCCGGGGTGTCGCTGACCGCGCAGCAGCCGGTCAACAACGTCGTACGCACCGCCGTCGAGGCTCTCGCGGCGGTGCTCGGCGGCACGAACTCGCTGCACACCAACGCGTTGGACGAGACCCTGGCACTGCCCACCGACGAGTCGGCCGAGATCGCCCTGCGTACCCAGCAGGTGTTGATGGAGGAGACCGGCGTGGTCAACGTCGCCGACCCGCTCGGCGGCTCCTGGTACGTCGAGGCGCTGACCGACAAGATCGAGGCCGAGGCGGAGGAGATCTTCGCCCGGATCCGGCAGCTCGGCGGAGACGGGCCCCACCAGATCGGCCCGATGACCTCGGGCATCCTGCGCGGCATCGAGGACGGCTGGTTCACCGGGCACATCGCCGAGTCGGCCTTCGTCTACCAGCAGGCCCTCGAGAAGGGCGACAAGAAGATCGTCGGGGTCAACTGCCACACCGGCACGGTCGCCAAGGAGCTGGAGATCCTGCGCATCTCGCACGAGGTGGAGCTGGAGCAGCGCCGGGTGCTCGCCGAGCGCAAGAGCGGGCGGGACGAGGAGGCGGTGCGCGCCGCGGTCACCCGGATGATCGAGGCGAGCCGTACCGACGAGAACATGATCCCCGCCATGCTCGACGCGGTGCGCGCCGAGGCCACGTTGGGCGAGATCTGCGACGCCCTGCGAGCCGAGTGGGGCACCTACCGAGAACCAGCCCGCTTCTAACCCACCCCCACCCCACCCCCGCGCTGCCCCACCCCCCACCCGCGTCGATCTTGCAGTTTCGGTAGTGCCATAAGGCATGAATGCGGCATAGCGACGACAGAAAGTGCAAGATCGCGGGGGTGGGGGCGGGGCGTGAGAGTTGCAACGTCAGGGTTGCGGGTGAGCTGAGAATCCGGGGTCACGTGCGAGACTAGGTAACCATGAGCGACCCACGGATCACCTCGTCGATCTTCACCCGCGGCGCGGTCGACCTCAGCACGCTGCGTGGCCCCGCACCAGCAAGTACCCGCCCCGGCACGCCCCCGCAGGGCGGCCCGTCCAACGGCGTCCCCGGCGCGCCCACCGCCGGCGGTGACACCGCCATCGTGGACGTCACCGAGGCGACCATCCAGTCCGACGTGCTCGAACGCTCGATGGCCACGCCCGTCGTCGTGTTCTTCGGTGCGGCCGGCTTCCCGGAGAGCGACGAGTTCGCCCCGGTCCTGGAGCGGCTGAACGCCGAGGGCGGCGGCACCTGGGTGCTGGCCCGGGTCGACGTGCAGGAAAATCCCCGAATCGCCCAGATGTTCCGGGTGCAGGGCATCCCCATGGTCTACGCGGTCGTCGGCGGTCAGCCGGTCGACGCCTTCTCCGGAGTTGTTCCCGAGGCTCAGCTGCGACAGTGGATCCAGGCAGTGCTGAAGGCCGGTGGCGTGACGGTCGCCGAGCCGGAGGACCCCCGCCTCGACGAGGCGGACGACGCGCTGATGAGCGGCGATCTGGACGCCGCCGAGCAGGCGTACCGGAAGATCCTTGCCGACGCCCCGGCGGACGCCGCGGCCACGGCGGGGCTGGCCCAGGTCGGAGTGGCCCGCCGGGTGGCCGGCGCCGATCCGTCCACCGCGCTGGCCGCCGCCGAGAGCGCCCCCGACGACGTCGCCGCCCAGCTGCTGGCCGCCGACATCGAGGTGCTCAGTGGTCTGGCCGAGCAGGCGTACGCCCGGCTCGTCGGTCTGGTCCGGCGCACCGCCGGTGAGGACCGTGAGACGGTTCGCCAGCACCTGGTCTCGCTCTTCTCCATCGCCGGCCCGGACGATCCGGCGGTCGCCTCGGCGCGTCGGGCTCTGGCCAGCGCCCTGTTCTGAGTTCGTAGCACGCCAGCGCGGGCCGGCGTTCCGGCCGGCCCGCCCGACCACCGAGGACGGGAGCTCACGATGCGCCGGATCGCCGTCCTCGACGCGCCGACAAATCTCGGTCTACGGCCGCCGACGCCCACGTCGGTCCCGGGTTGCGCCAAGGCCCCCGGGGCGCTGCGCGACCACGACCTGCTGGCCCGGCTCCGTGCCCGCGACGCCGGCTGCGTCACCCCCGCCCGGTACGACCCGGGCGACTGGCGGCCCGGCGACGGGGTGTGCCACGCCCGGGAGATCGCCGACTACTCGTTGGCCCTCGCCGAACGCATCGGCTCGATCATCGACCGGGGCGAGTTCCCGGTGGTGCTCGGCGGTGACTGCTCCGTGCTCCTCGGCTCGGCCCTGGCCATGCACCGCCTCGGCGAGGCTGTCGGCGGGCGGATCGGGCTGGTCTTCGTCGACGGGCACTCCGACTTCCGGCACCCCGGCAACGCCTCCTACGTCGGCGCCGCCGCCGGTGAGGATCTGGCTCTGGTGACCGGGCGAGGGCAGGCCGACCTGGCCGCGCTGGAGGGCCGTCGGCCCTACTTCCGCGACATCGACGTGGTGGTGCTCGGCATCCGCGCCCAGGACGAATACCGGCTCGACCTCCAGGCCGCCGGGATCACCACCCGACCGGTGCCGGCGCTGCGCGCCGAAGGCGCCGCCCGGACGGCCCAGTGGGCGCACGAGCAACTCGCCGACTGCGCGGGCTACTGGGTGCACATCGACGTGGACGTGCTCGACCCGGCGGTGATGCCCGCCGTGGACGCCCCCGATCCGGGTGGAATCGCCTTCGCCGAGCTGGAGATCCTGCTGGCCGGCCTGGTCGACACCCCGCACTGCCTCGGCGTGGAGCTGACCGTCTTCGACCCCGACTACGACCCGGACGGCTCCTACGCGGCCGAGATCGTCAACACCGTGGTCGCCGGTCTGGCACCGGTGACCGCCCCCGAGGCAGTGCCGCCCCGACTGCTGTCGGCACGGCCGACGCCCTCTCCGCGGCGCGGCAACGGCCTTGCCGCGACCGCCACCGAGCGGTCCGACCGTGCCGAGCGGCTCGACGGGCTGGCTGTGCTCGACGGACTCGACCGCGCCGAGCGGGTAGCGCGGCGTGAACTCCCCGCCGGCATCGACCCCACGGGCAACGACCGCGCCGGCATCGACTCCACTGGCAATGACCCCGCTGACATCGACCACGCCGCGCTCAGGCCTGCCGTGCTCGGGTCTGCCGATGACGGTCCGGCCGGCGTCGGTGTGCCCGGCGTCGGTTCGCCGGTGAGCGCGGTGTCGCACGACGTCCCGGCGGAGGGGGAGTCACCCGGCACGAACGGGCGGGCCCACTCCGAGCCGTCGGGCGTCGCGGCCAGCATCGCGTCCCTGGTCGAGCGTGAACCCGTCGGCCCGCCGGCGTCGGCCGGCCCCGGTCTTCTCCGACGCACCACCCCGTCGACCCAGAACACGCCCGAGAGGCACGAGGCCGACACCGCCTGACCTGGCCCTCGGCCCCCTGGCCTTGATCGACTCGGTTTCGGGTAATCAGGGGTGTCCGATTGGCTCGGACACCGCCGTTTCAACGAAACCGAGTGGATCAAGGCCAGGCGCCGGACGCCCCGTGGGGCGTCCAGGTGGTGGGGTCAGGGGGCTGGGAGAGCGCGGAGGAAGCGCTCGGCCATCGGAACGGCCGAGGCGGTGCTGGCCCCGCCCTTCTCCACGAAGACGGCGAACGCCACGTCGCCGCGCCAGCCGACGAACCAGGCGTGGGTGTGCGCCGGGTTGTCGTCGTACTCGGCGGTGCCGGTCTTGCCGTACACCTCGCCCGGCACGTCCTTGAGCGCGCTGCCGGTGCCGGCCGTGACGACCTCGCGCATCATCGTGCGCAGCGCCTCGACGGACTCCGGCTTGAGCTGCTCGCCCGCCGGGGCCGGCTTGGCCGGTGCCGGGTCGAGCAGCAGCTTCGGCTGCTCGAAGCGGCCGCGGGCGACGGCGGCGGTGGCGCCCGCCATGGCGAGCGGGCTGACCAGCGTGGTGCCCTGCCCGAACGACGCGGCGGCCTGCTCGGCGAGGCTGCCGCCCGTCGAGACCTTGCCGGTGAAGGCGTCCATGCCGAGGTCCCACTGACCCTCCAGGCCCAGCGAGCGACCGGCGGCGGCCAGCCCGTCGCCGCCGAGCTTCGGGGCCAGCGCGGCGAACGCCGTGTTGCAGGACTTGGCGAAGTCGGTGCGGAACGGCACCGAGCCGAGCTCGAAGTTGTCCGAGTTCTTGAAGGACCGGCCGTCCACGGTGAAGGTCTTCTTGCAGTCCACCGGCCCGTCCAGCGTGACCGCGCCCCGGTCCAGCAGGCCCAGCGTGCTGACCATCTTGAAGGTCGAGCCGGGAGGCACCTGGGCGTCGAAGGCCAGGTTCTGCCCGGCCGGACCGGGGCCGTTGGCGGCGGCGAGCACAGCGCCGTCGCTGATCCGGAGCGCCACCAGGGCGGACCGGCGCGGCTCGGCGCGCAGTGCCCCGTCGGCCGCGTTCTGGACGGCGACGTCCAGCGTGGTCTTCAGCGCCTGCCCGGGCTGCGGCTCCCGGCGGAACAGCTCCGCGCCGGTGGGTTCGAGTTTGCCGCCCTCGGCCGGACGCTCGACCACCACGGTCAGCCCGGGGCCGCCGCGCAGACGCTCGTCGTAACGGCCCTGTAGACCGCCGTGCCCGACCAGGTCGCCGACGACGTACCGGTCGGGATGCGCGGCGATGTCGTCGGCCTGCGCCGGGTCGACGGTGCCGAGCAGCGCACGGGCGAACTCGCGGGTGGGCGCCAGGTCGATCTTGTCGGTGATGAACTTGGTGCCGGGCAGGTCGTAGATCCGGGGCTTGATCTGGAGGTACGCCTCCTCGCGCAGCGACACCACCTCGACGAAGGCGCCCGGCTCGGCCTTGGCCACCCGCTCGGGCAGATCGGCCAGGTCGACGCCGGGAACCAGCGCCGGACGAATGGCCTTGAACGCCGCGTCGAGGTCCTTGACGAGCTTCTTCAGGTCGGCGACCCCGTTGGGCTGCACACCCACCCGGATCACCGTGCGGGGGGTGACCAGCGGCTTCCCGGCGTTGTCCAGCACGGCGGCGCGGGCACCGGCGTCGCGACGCAGCGCCAACCGGTCACCCTTGGTGAGCTGCTCGTGCACCACCGTCGGCTCCCAGATCACCTGCCACTGGTCGTCGTCGCCGTGGGCGAGCCGGACCTCCCGGTCGTACGCCCAGCGGGTCTGACCGGGCAGGGCCCACTCCACCTGGACGGTGGTGGTCGCGATGTCCTTCGTGATCTTCGGCTCGCCGCGACGCGTCAGCGTGGGCGGGGTGGCCGCCAACTCGCCGGAAAGCTCCTTGATCTCGCGACTCACGTCCGCTGAGGGCAGTTTCGCGCCGAGCGGGTCGATCAGACCGACCGCCTGGAGGTCACCGCTGCGCCAGCCGCCGAGGAAGGCGTCGACAGTGCGTTGCGGCCCGTCGTCACCGGAACAACCGACGAGGACGCCCGCCGTGAGCAGCGCCGTGGTGACGCCGGCGGCGAGCCGGCGGGCGGGGTTCGGCCGGTGGGGCCGGGGGTACGACAAGGGCATGAAGCTGGTCCTTCCGATCTCGGACTGCCCTCGCACGGTAGTACGGGAACGCCGTCCCCAACGTCCCCCAGGTGCTCGGCCGCGCTCAAAGACGAGCCGTACCCGTGTGATGAACATCGCGTGGCGGGGTATCCCGCAGCCGGCCAACCTCGGACCCGCAACGGGTGAAAGGACAAAGTCCCGATCCGGACGTCTGGCCAGTGGTCCGCCGACGAAGGCGCACAACGGCAGGGCCTAGGCTGGGCGGCAGAGTGACCCACAACGCGGTGGGTCGAGGGGAGTGGCACCGATGGACCGGCGTCCGGCGATCAAACCGGAACCCGACCTCCGGCAGGATGACTCCGGCCGGGACGATGACAGCTTCGATTCGGCGACCGACGGGGACGGCTACGGCCGACTCGACACGGGAGTCACCGGGCTGACCGGGTCGAGCATCGACACCATCTACGATCTGGGTCTGCCAGCCGAGGCGCTGGCCGACGACGTGGAGGACGCCGAGCTCGACGAACCCGTTCCCAACGCGGAGCGCCTGGTGGCCCAGGCCGTCGCGCTCGCCGGGGACGACCACGACGCGGCGACACTTGTCGGCCGTTTCTGGCGGTTCGCCCCGGACGAGGAGCTGGTCGGCTTCACGGCGGAAGAGATGCTCGACGCGGCCCGGGCACACCGGGATCTCGCCCAGCAGCGGGTGCCGGGCGAGTTGAAGCTGCGGATCCACGAACCGCACGCCGACCAGCACCACACGGTCGTCGAGATCGTCACCGACGACATGCCGTTCCTGGTCGACTCGGTGACGGCGTTGCTCAACTCGTACCACCTCGACGTGCACCTGCTGGTGCACCCGTTGGTGGTGGTGCGGCGGGAGCCGCTGGGCCGGCTCACCGAGGTCTCCGCCGATGTGGAACCGGACGACGCGATCGCCGGCGACATCATCGAGAGCTGGATGCGGATCGAGATCGACCCGGTCCGGGACGCGGCCGAACGGGACCGGTTGCGCCGCGAGTTGCAGCGGGTGCTCACCGACGTGCGGGAGGCGGTCGAGGACTGGCCGAAGATGCGTCAGCGTGCCCTCGCGCTCGCCGACGAGTTGGCGTCCGCCCGTACCTCCGACAACCGCCCACCGGTGCCGGAAAAGGACATCACCGACTCGGTGGAGTTGCTGCGGTGGCTCGCCCAGGACCACTTCACCTTCCTCGGCTACCGGGAGTACCGGTTGGTGGACGCCGACGGCGGCGACGCCGCCGACCCGGTCGACGGCAAGGCGTTGGAGGCGGTGCTCGGCACCGGTCTGGGCATTCTGCGCTCCGATTCGCCGGATGCGCGCTCGCTCTCCTCGATGACGCCCGAGGCGCACGAGAAGGTGCTGGAGAAGCGCCTTTTGATCATCACGAAGGCGAACTCCCGGGCCACCGTGCACCGCTCGGCATACCTGGACTACATCGGCTTCAAGATCTTCAACTCCGCCGGTGACGTGATCGGTGAGCGGCGCTTCCTGGGGCTGTTCTCGACGGCCGCCTACCGGACCAGCGTCCGCGAGCTGCCGGTGGTACGCCGCAAGGTGGCCGAGGTGCTGGACCGCTCCGGTCTGAGCCAGCGCAGCCACTCGGGCAAGGATCTGATCCAGATCCTGGAGACCTACCCGCGCGACGAACTGTTCCAGATCAAGACCGACGACCTGTACCACGCGGTGGTCGGCGTGTTGCGGATGGCCGGCCGCCGGCAACTGCGGGTGTTCCTGCGTCGGGACGCGTACGGGCGGTTCATCTCCTGCCTGATCTACCTGCCCCGGGACCGGTTCACCACCCAGAACCGGCTGCGCATGCAGGACATCCTGCTGCGTGAGCTGAACGGTGTCGGGGTGGACTACACCACCCGGGTCACCGAGTCGATGCTGGCCAGGGTGCACTTCATCGTCCGGACCGACCCGACGCGGCCACCCGGCGACATCGACGCCGACCTGCTGGCCGAGGAGTTGGCCGACGCCACCCGCCTGTGGGACGACGACTACCGGCTGGTGCTGGAGCGCAAGCTCGGCGACGAGCAGGCCAAGCACCTGTTCACCCGGTACGCGGACGCCTTCCCGGAGGGCTACAAGGACGGGCACACGCCGTACGAGGCGATGAAGGACCTGGCGAAGCTGGAGCTGCTGGAGGAGCCCGGCCAGCTGGAGATGCACCTGTTCCGCAAGCAGTTGGCGCCGCGGCCGGGCACCCGGGTGCCGGGGGCCGACCTGGCCGAGGCGATGGACGTCCGGTTCAAGGTCTACCGGTACGGCGAGCCGATGATGCTCTCCGCCGTGCTGCCGGTCCTGCACTCGCTCGGCGTACGGGTGGTCGACGAGCACCCGTACGAGGTGGACCGGATCGACGGTCGGGTCTACCTGTACGACTTCGGCCTCATGCTGCCCGAGGGGCATCACGAGCTGGCCGAGGTGCGCCCGCACGTCGAGAACGCCTTCGCGGCGGCATGGCGTGGCGAGGCCGAGGTGGACCGCTTCAACGAGCTGGTGCTGCGCGGCGGGCTGACCTGGCGGCAGGTGGTGGTGCTGCGGGCGTACGCGAAGTACCTGCGGCAGGCCGGCACGGTCTTCTCGCAGGACTACATGGAGCAGACCTTCATCGCGTACCCGAAGCTCGCCGCGTTGCTGGTGGAGCTCTTCGAGACCCGGTTCGCGCCGGGCGAGTTGAGCACGGAGCAGCGGCAGCAGCGCAGCGGTGAGCTGGTGGAGACGATCCGGGGCGCGCTGGACGACGTGGCGAGCCTCGACCAGGACCGGATCCTGCGCTCGTACCTGACGCTGATCGAGGCGACCCTGCGGACCAGCTTCTACCAGAAGCGCGCCGACGGGCGGCCGAAGGCGTACGTGGCGTTCAAGCTCGACCCGCAGGCCATTCCGGACCTGCCCGCGCCGCGACCGAAGTTCGAGATCTTCGTCTACTCGCCGCGGTTCGAGGGTGTGCACCTGCGGTTCGGGCCGGTGGCCCGGGGCGGGTTGCGCTGGTCCGACCGTCGGGAGGACTTCCGGACCGAGGTGCTGGGCCTGGTCAAGGCGCAGATGGTGAAGAACACCGTGATCGTGCCGGTCGGCGCCAAGGGCGGCTTCGTGTTGAAGCAGAAGCCGGGCGACCGGGACGAGGCGGTCGCCTGCTACCAGGAGTTCGTCGGCGCGATGCTGGACGTCACCGACAACATCGTCAGCGGGCAGATCGTGCCGCCCGAGGACGTGGTCCGGCACGACAGCGACGATCCGTACCTGGTCGTGGCGGCCGACAAGGGCACCGCGACGTTCTCCGACATCGCCAACGAGATCTCCAAGGCCCACAACTTCTGGATGGGCGACGCGTTCGCGTCCGGCGGATCCGCCGGCTACGACCACAAGAAGATGGGCATCACCGCCCGGGGCGCCTGGGAGTCGGTCAAGCGGCACTTCCGCGAGCTGGGCCTGGACACCCAGGCCCAGGACTTCACTGTGGTCGGCGTCGGCGACATGTCCGGCGACGTGTTCGGCAACGGGATGCTGCTCTCCGAGCACATCCGGCTGGTGGCCGCCTTCGACCACCGGCACATCTTCCTCGACCCGGAGCCGGACGCCGCCACCTCGTACGCGGAGCGTCGACGGCTGTTCGACCTGCCCCGCTCCTCCTGGGAGGACTACAACCCGGAGCTGATCTCGGCAGGTGGCGGCATCTTCCCGCGTACCGCGAAGTCCATTCCGATCACGCCGCAGGTCCGGGCGGCGATCGGCCTGGACGACGACGTCACGCAGTTGTCGCCGCAGGACCTGATGAAGGCGATCGTCACCGCTCCGGTGGACCTGTTCTGGAACGGCGGTATCGGCACCTACGTCAAGGCCTCCACCCAGACCAACGCCGAGGTGGGCGACAAGTCCAACGACGCGATCCGGGTGGACGGACGCGGCCTGCGCTGCCGGGTGGCGGGCGAGGGCGGCAACCTGGGCTGGACCCAGCTCGGCCGGATCGAGTACGCGTTGACCGGTGGCCGGATCTACACCGACTTCATCGACAACGCGGCCGGGGTGGACACCTCCGACCACGAGGTGAACATCAAGATCCTGCTCAACACGGCGGTGGCCGACGGTGAGCTGACCATGGCCGACCGGGACGAGCTGCTGGCCGGGATGACCGACGAGGTCGCGGAGCTGGTGCTGCGCGACAACTACGACCAGGCTCGGGCGATCAACAACGCCCAGGCCCAGGCCGCCTCGCTGCTCCCGGTGCACCGGCGGATGATCAACGAGCTGGAGCGTTCGGGCGGATTGGACCGCGCGTTGGAGGCGCTGCCGCCAGACGAGGAACTGGCGGTCCGCAGCGAGTCCGGGCTGACCGCGCCGGAGTTCGCCGTGCTGCTCGCGTACGTGAAGATCGTCCTGGAGCGGGAGATCCTCACCGACGGGTTGGCCGACGAGGAGTGGACGACCGACGTCCTGGTCAACTACTTCCCGACGCCAATGCGCGAGCGGTTCGCCGACCGGATGGGCCGGCACCGGCTGCGCCGGGACATCGTCACCACGGTGCTGGTCAACGAGGCGATCAACCGGGGTGGCATCTCGTTCATCTTCCGGGTGGTCGAGGAGACGGCGGCCAGCGCGGCCGACGTGATCCGGGCCTACGTGGTGGTCAGCGAGGTGTTCGGCCTGCGCGAGCTGTGGGACGAGGTCGAGGCGCTGGACAACAAGGTGGCGCCGGAGCTGCAGACCAGCGTCTACCTGGACACCCGTCGGCTGCTCGACCGCGCGGTGCGGTGGTTGGTCTCCAACCGGCGCTCGCCGATCGACGTGCCGGCCGAGATCGCCCGGCTGCGCGACGGGGTCACCCGGCTGCTGCCGGGGCTGGAGGAGCTGTTCTACGGCAACGAGCGCCAGGGCATCGCCGCGCACATGGACTCGATGACCGAGCGTGGGCTGCCCCGCGAGCTGGCGGAGCGGGCCACCCGGCTGATGTACAGCTTCGGTCTGATGGACGTGGTGGAGACCGCGAACGCCAGTGGGCGGGACGTCAGCGAAGTGGCCTCGGTCTACTTCGTGCTGTCCGACCTGTTCCGGGTGGACTCGCTGCTGTCGAAGATCTCCCTGCTGCCGCGCGAGGACCGCTGGCAGACCCTCGCGCGAATGGCGCTGCGGTACGACCTGTACGCCGCGCTCGCCGCGCTCACCGCGGAGGTGCTCGACTCCACTCCGGGCGACCTGCCGCCGCACGAGCGGGTGCAGCAGTGGGAGCAGTCGAACGCCACCTCCATCCACCGCGCCCGACGGGCGATGGGTGAGTTCGACGAGTCGCGGGCGGATCTCGCCGCCCTGTCGGTGCTGCTGCGCCAGATCCGCACCCTGGTGCGGACCTCCGCGGCAGCCTGATTCAGCTACGCCGGACGCGGTCCGGCCGGTCGGGGTGACCCGACCGGCCGGACCTCTTTCGTTCCTCGTCGGTCAGACCGCCAGCGTGGCGAAGACGACGATGTTGTCCGGGTAGCTCTTCGCGGCCTGATCGAACTGGCCGCCGCAGGTGACCACCCGCAGGCCGGGCCGGTCACTCGGTCCGTAGACCAACTCGGTGGGGAAGGCCGTCTTCGGGTACGACTTGACCGAGTCGACAGTGAAGGTGGCCGGCACCCCGTCGGCGCGGCGCACCGTGACGGTGTCGCCGGGGGTGAGAGCGCCGAGGTCGAAGAAGACGGCCGGGCCGAGCACCGCCGAGTCCACGTGCCCGACGATGACCGCGTTGCCCGTCTCGCCCGGGCTCGCACCCGGCTCGTACCACCCGGCCTGGTCGGCTTTGTCCAGCGGAGGGACCTGGACGGTGCCGTCCGGGTTGGTGCCCAACGACATGATCGTCGCGTTGACGCCGATCCGGGGGATCTCGATGCTCGTCGGCGCCGACCGCGCCAAACCGACCGCCGCCTGACCGACCGGCTGCCCGTCGACCGGCGGGGCGTCGTCGGCGGTGCTCGGCGGCGCGGTCGGCTCCGGGCCGGCCTGGGCCAGCGGCTGCGGCGGCCGGGCAGTGGGCGTGGTCTTCAGGGAGGCGCCGATCATGCCGGCGCCGATCATGGCCATGGTGACGACGACGGCCGTGCCGGCGGCACGCCACGGTCTCCCGCGACGGCCGCCGGCCGGTGTCGTCGTCACGTCAGACGAGCGAACCATCGGTCCGCCGACGACGCATCAACACGATCCCGCCCAGCGCGGCAGCGCCGAGCAGGCCCGCCCCGCCGGTGGCCAGGCCGCGGTCGGTGCCGGTGCTGGCGCCACCGTCACCACCGTCGACGCCGCCGTGCGGCAGCACGACGAGCTCGCCCTCGCCGCAGGAGCCCTTGAGCTCGTAGCGACCCGGCTTGGCGTCCTTGTCGACCTTGGCTTCGCCGTAGTAGACGAACTCGCGCTCCTTGTCCCAGTCACGCTCGTCCGAGCCGCGCTCGTCCTTGCCGTAACCGCCACGCTCGTCCGAGCCGCGCTCGTCCTTGCCGTAACCGCCACGCTCGTCCGAGCCGTGCTCGTCCTTGCTGTCCCAGCCCTTGTCCGAGCCGTAGTCGGAGCCGTGCTCGTCCTTGTTCTCCCAGCCCTTGTCCGAGCCGTAGTCGGAGCCGTGCTCGTCCTTGTTCTCCCAGCCCTTGTCCGAGCCGTAGTCGGAGCCGTGCTCGTCCTTGCTGTCCCAGCCCTTGTCCGAGCCGTAGTCGGAGCCGTGCTCGTCCTTGTTCTCCCAGCCCTTGTCCGAGCCGTAGTCCGAGCCGTGCTCGTCCTTGGAGTCCCAGTCCTTCTTGTCACGGCCTTCTTCGGCGTCCTGGCCGTGCTCCTCGCCCTTCCAGTCCTTGCTGCCCTCGTCGCCGTAGGCGTCGGCGGCAGCGCCGCCACCCTGGCCGCCCTTGCCGTTCTCGTCCTTGCCGTGTTCGTCCTTGCCCTTGTCGTCCTTGCCGTGTTCGTCCTTGCCCTTGTCGTCCTTGCCGTGTTCGTCCTTGCCCTTGTCGTCCTTGCCTTCGTGGTCCTTGCCCTTGTCGTCCTTGCCGTGCTCGTCCTTGCCCTTGTCGTCCTTGCCGTGTTCGTCCTTGCCCTTGTCGTGGTCGGAGGAGTTCTCCTCCTCACGCCACTCGCGGTCCTCGCCCCGGTCTTCGTCCGCCGGCTTGAGCTTGACCTTGCCGGTGACCTTGGACCACACGTACGCGTGCTCCTGCCGATCCGGGCAGATCTCGAGGAGCTTGACCTCGTCGCCAGCCTTGACGACGTGCGGCTTGGCGTAGACCTTGCCGTCGTCGTGGCCGTCGGCGAACGCGATCCCCGGTGCGAACACCAGGAGCGACGCGCCGCCGAGCGCGGCGCCCGCGACGACCTTCCCGAGCATCTTCTTAGCCATGACCTGCGTCACTCCATCCCTGTTGTCCTGAGCTCGGCGACAACCGAGCTAAGACCGACGTTAGACCGTTTCATGACTTATGAAGTGAAAGATTCGCGTTTTACCTTTGATGCATGTAAGAGGTGAAGGGGTGGTACGCGGCTTTCGCGGCGCTGAGTGTCGTGTCAGGTGTCCCGAGGCTTCGTGGGTGTGTCGCGCCGTTGCGCGCTTCCCGCACCTGCCCTGCCCCGGCATCCGATCGCTGCGGCCGCAGGCGGCCCATGCCGGCCCGGCGTCCACGGAGGTATCGTCCGAAGCGTCTCCGGCAACGCATCGAGCCATTGCCATGGAAGCGCTCCCATGCAAGAATCGGCGAACGCGGTTGAGAGAGCCATACCGCGCAGGCAGGGAGTCGAGGGCACCCGGTTTCTCACCGGGCGACGCACCCGCCGCCGATCGACCGGCCGACGCATCGGTCGGGCACCACCACCACTATCGCCCGTCCGGGTCGGGCGCCCCCAAAGAATCCCGTGGCGCCGACGGCCGTCCGTGCAGGACGCCCATCGGGCCGTCCCGCCGGGCTGCACCTGGGCCCGGTCTCGCCCAAGGAGATCAGTGGCATGAATGTGTGGAGAAGGCTAACCGGCCCACGCCGGGCCCTCGCGCTCACCGGCGCGGGTGCCCTGGTCGCGGGTGGGCTCGTAACGATTCCGGTTACCGCGGCGCAGGCCGCGACGCAGTGCGATATCGCGTACACGAGCAACGACTGGCAGGGCGGCTTCACCGCGAACATCACCATCAAGAACGTCGGCGACGCGCTGAACGGCTGGACGCTCGGCTGGACCTTCCCCAACTCCAGCCAGCGGGTGCAGCAGGGCTGGTCGGCCACGTACACCCAGTCCGGCAGCCAGGTCACCGCGCGCAGCATGTCCTACAACGGCACCTTGGCCACCGGCGCGTCGACGAGCATCGGCTTCAACGGCGCGTGGAGCGGCAGCAACCCGAAACCCACCTCGTTCACCCTGAACGGCGTGGTCTGCAACGGTGGCACCACCCCGCCGACCAACCCGCCGACCGATCCGCCCACCGACCCGCCGACGGATCCGCCGACCGACCCGCCGACCGACCCGCCCACGACCAACCCGCCCGGCACCAAGGTCGACAACCCGTACGCCGGGGTGCGCGGTTACGTGAACCCGGAGTGGAAGGCCAAGGCGGACGCCGAGCCCGGCGGCAGCCGGGTCTCCAACAACCCCACCGCCGTCTGGCTGGACCGGATCGCCGCGATCAACGGCACGCCGAACAGCAGCTCCAACGGTGCCTTCGGCGTGAAGGAGCACCTGGACGAGGCGCTGCGCCAGGGTGCCGGCTACATCCAGTTCGTGATCTACAACCTGCCCGGCCGGGACTGCTCCGCGCTCGCCTCCAACGGTGAGCTGGGCCCGGACGAGCTGCCGAAGTACAAGGCGGAGTACATCGACCCGATCGCCGCGATCCAGAGCCAGGCCAAGTACAGCAGCCTGCGGATCATCAACATCATCGAGATCGACTCGCTGCCGAACCTGGTGACCAACACCTCCGGACAGCCGGGCGGCACGGTCATGTGTGACACGGTCAAGGCCAACGGCGCCTACGTCAACGGCGTCGGCTACGCCCTGGCCAAGCTGGGCTCGATCGGCAACGTCTACAACTACATCGACTCCGGCCACCACGGCTGGCTCGGTTGGGACAGCAACTTCAACCCGAGCGCGGAGATCCTGAAGACCGCGGCTGTCGCCTCCGGCAGCACTGTCAACAACGTGCACGGCTTCATCACCAACACCGCCAACTACTCGGCGCTGCAGGAGCCGTACTTCAAGGTCACCGACAACGTGAACGGCCAGACGGTGCGGCAGTCCAAGTGGGTCGACTGGAACTACTACGTCGACGAGCTGTCGTTCGCCCAGGCGTTCCGGACCAAGCTGGTCTCGTTGGGCTTCAACTCGAACATCGGCATGCTGATCGACACCTCGCGCAACGGTTGGGGCGGCTCCGCCCGGCCCACCGGCCCGGGTGCGACGACGAGCGTCGACACGTACGTCAACGGTGGTCGCATCGACCGTCGGGCACACCTCGGCAACTGGTGCAACCAGGCCGGTGCCGGTCTCGGTGAGCGGCCTCGGGTGGCCCCGGCCACGGGTATCGACGCCTACGTCTGGGTGAAGCCGCCGGGCGAGTCGGACGGCTCCAGCAAGGAGATCCCGAACAACGAGGGCAAGGGCTTCGACCGGATGTGCGACCCGACGTACGGCGGCAACGCCCGTAACGGCAACAACCCGTCGGGTGCCCTGGGCGACGCGCCGATCTCCGGTGCCTGGTTCTCCGCCCAGTTCCAGGAGCTCATGCGCAACGCCTACCCGGCGCTCTGATCGGGTAGCTCACGCACCAACCCGCTGCCAGTGGTTGGTGAGGCACTGTTGGCAGCAGGTTCCCCCCGGGTCCCCGGCTCGACCGTCACAGGTCGGGCCGGGGACCCCCCCTTTTGCCGGCCCGATCAGGGCACCGTGCGTTCGATCGCCGCCTGGCCCTGTTCGGCCAGGTCGCGGCGGGCCTTCTCCAGGTTCTCCGGTGTCAGATCCTGCCCGCGGGCCATCACCAGGTCCTCCGGCTCCCAGGGCTGCTCGCCCCCGGTGCGGATGTTGTCCCCGCCGGCGCCGGTGCCCGTCCCGGTGGCCCCGGTGCCGGCGGCGTACGGGTCGCCGATCAGCTCGTCGGTGTCGGGCGCGAGGTCACCTGGTCGGCTGCGAGGTTCGGCGAAGCCCGGCGTGTCCCGGTCCGGGCCACCCCCGGTGCGCAGTTGCGGCACGGTGGCGTCATCGTCCACCGCCGAGGCCACCTCGGGGCTGTCCTCCAGCGGCGGTTGGCGATCGCGATCGGTCATGGTGCTGCCTCCTGGGTCCGACACGGTGCCTGATTCCCCCGCGTACCCCTTCGTGCCGCGCTCATGCCGGACCGCCCGGCGGCCGGGCCGTGTTCACGCGGTCCGGTCAGGCGTCGGGCTGCTGCTCGTTCGGGGACGGCGCCTCCGCTGGGCGCCACCACTGCCAGAGCAGCATGAGCAGACCGAACACGAGCATCGCCAGCCCGGCCCACAGGTTGATCCGTACGCCTTCGGCCTTGTCGATCTCGGCCCGGCTGTCGAAGATGCCGATCAGCGTCACGATGACCCCGTACGCGACGAAGAGGCCACCGATCACCCGGCGGATGTCGAACAACCGGGCCGCGGCGGAGCGCCGCTGCTCCGCCTGCGCCTCGTCGATCAGCGGGTCCTGTGCCGGCTGGCCGTCGTTGCTCATCTGCCGACCCCTTTCCTCAGAAGACCGGGATGTAGAAGAGGGCGGCCAGCGCGACCGCGATCAGACCGAGCAGCACCGGAGAGCGGTACCAGACGGCGTCCCCGGCGAGCACGTCGCCCTTCAGGTCGACGCCGCCCATGCCGTACACCAACCCGCGCAACTCCTCGTCCCGCTTGGGTGCGGTGAGCGGGGTGACGATCGCGGCGACCACCACCGCCGTGACGAACGCCAGACCGGCGCCCCAGAAGCTCTCCTCCAGGTCGGAGTTGAAATCGATCACCCCGCCCTTGTAGAGCAGGTAGAGGCTCAGCGACACCAGGGTGCCCAGCAGCAGCGACCAGAAGCCGGCCAGCGCGGTCATCCGCTTCCAGAACATGCCGATGATGAAGGTGGCGAACAGCGGCGCGTTGAAGACGGAGAAGAGCGCCTGGATGTAGTTCATGATGTTGCTGAACCCGGCCGCGATGAACGCGGTGCCGATCCCGATCACCACGGCGGCGACCGTCGCCCACCGGCCGACGCGCAGGTAGTACTCGTCCGACCGGTCACGGCGGATGTACGCCTGCCAGATGTCGTAGGTGAAGACGGTGTTGAAGCCGCTCACGTTGGCCGCCATGCCGGCCATGAACGAGGCGAGCAGGCCGGTGACCGCGACCCCGAGCACGCCGTTGGGGAGCAGGTCGCGCATCAGCAGCGGGATGGCGTTGTTGTACTGCAGGTCGCCGCTCTCCGCGCCGAGGCCCTTCACGGTGACCAGGGCCACCAGGCCGGGGATGACCGTGACCAGGGGGATGAACAGCTTCGGGTACGCGGCGATGATCGGCGTACGCCGGGCGGCGCTCATGTTCTTGGCCGAGAGGGCCCGCTGCACCTCGGCGAAGTTCGTCGTCCAGTAGCCGAACGACAGCACGAAGCCGAGACCGAAGACGATGCCGATCCAGTGCGCGCCGAGCGGGTTGGCGGTGCTGCCGGTGTCCTGCCACGCGTGCAGACCGGCCTCGCCGAGCTTGGTGTCGCCGACCGCGTCCATCAGGCCGTTCCAGCCGCCGACCTTGACCAGACCGATCACGGTGACCGGGATGAGGCCGGCCAGGATGACGAAGAACTGGAGCACCTCGTTGTAGATCGCCCCGGACAGGCCGCCGATGGTGATGTACGCCAGCACGATCGCCGCGCCGACCACGATCGCCGTCCAGAGCGGCCAGCCGAGCAGCGCCTGCATGACGAGGGCCAGCGCGTACAGGTTCACGCCGGCGATCAGCACCTGGGCGACGGCGAAGCTGATCGCGTTGAGCAGGTGGGTGGGGCGGTTGAAGCGCAGCCGCAGGTACTCCGGCACGCTGCGAACCTTGGAGCCGTAGTAGAAGGGCATCATCACGATGCCCAGGAAGACCATCGCCGGGACCGCGCCGATCCAGTAGTAGTGGACCGTCATGACGCCGTACTGGGCCCCGTTGGCGGCCATCCCGATGATCTCCAACGCGCCCAGGTTCGCCGAGACGAAGGCGAGACCGGTCACCCAGGCCGGCAGGGAGCGGCCGGAGAGGAAGAAGTCGACGCTGGTCCGGATGGCCCGGCGGGCGGCGAAGCCGACCCCGAGGACGGTGACGAAGTACAGCGCCAGGATCAGGTAGTCCAGGCCGTTCATGTTGAGCCGAAGACCGTCGCCGTCCACCCCGTCACCCCTCGTCCCGACGTCCGCGCTGGTTGGTCCGCGCGCGCCCTATTACCCGGTCCGCGCGGTTTCACTCCCCGAGGTCGCGACCGGCGTGTCTGGCCCCTTCGGGCGATCTGGCTGGTCCGGTACGCAGAAGGGCGCCCCGGCCGTTTCGGCCGGGGCGCCAGTGTTGGTCGGGTGGACTCAGCGACCGAGTACGCGGTCCAGGAAGTCCCGGTAGTTGCGGACCGCCATCCGCAGTTGCTCGGTGTCGGCCGAGCCGGCGTCCTGCCACCCACCCAGCGTGTTCTTCTGCGCGGCCAGCGCCGAGGACAGGGCCTGGATGGCCTCCTCCACCAGCGACTGCGCCTCGCCGGCCGCCGCCTGCGGGTCGTCGACGAAACGCAGCTGCACGTCCCGCCAACGGTCCCGGAAGCCCTGCGCGGTGTCCGTGTCGAGAAGCGTGGCCGGCTCGGCCGCGACCGTCGACCCGGCGGGTCGGGATGTTCCGGCGGACTCCAGCGTGGGGCTGGTGTCGTCGCCGGGGACCGGTTCGCCGTCCGCGTCCGGGTCGACCATCTCGGGTGTCGCGCTGCCGTATCCGGCCGCGCCCGCCGTAGCGGCGTCCCGGTCGCCGGTCAGGTCGCCGCGCCGCTCGGGGTCGCCGTCGGTGCTCCCCGGCGCGACGACGGTGCGAGCGGACGTGTCCGCGTCGGCGCGGTCGTCCAGGTCGGCGCGGTCGTCGACACCCGCGCCGTCGTCGAACTCCGCGTCGCGGCGGTGCAGCTCGGCGGTGGGGTCGGCGCGCAGACCCTCCCGCTCACCGTCCTCGGCGCCGTCGCCCGGCTGGGCGGTCCGCTCGGCCCTCGGGTCCGGCTGATCCTGCGGGTGCGGGCTGGCCAGCGCGGAGGCGGCCACCGCGTCGGCCACCGTGGTGGCGCCGAACGTCGTCGGCAGCGGCCCCGGCTCGTGGAAACCGCCCTCGTCGGTGGACCGGTCGTCACGTCGGTGGCGCGGGTCGGAGTCGTCGGTCAGCTCGTCGTCGGCCGGGTCGTACGCGGCGTCCCGGTCGGTGTCGTCGGCCCGCCCGTGGGCGGCGGTCTGGTCGTCGAAGGTGCCCCGGTCGTCGAGGGCGTCCTCCGGGACGTCGGAGCGGTCGGCCCGGTCGCCGGCCGGTGGTACCGGCACGGGCGCGGACCGGACGGCCTCCGGGTGGTCGTTGCTCACCTGCTGCTCTTCCTGGCGCATCGGTGGCCTCCTCAGCGGCTCGTGGCGTCGTGGTCCGGGTGATGGCGCTGTTCGGGAGTGTGGTGGCCGACCGGCTCCTCGCCGAGTAGGTCGGCGAAGAGTGCGCGGTAGTGCACGACCGCCTGCCGCAGCTCCTCGGTGCTGGCCTCGCCCCGGGAGTTGCGCAGGTGGATCTCGTGCGCGTCCCGGTAGTTGGTCAGGGTGCGGGCGTGCTCGACGGAGAGGTGGGCGATCTGGTCGGAGAAGTCACCGGTCGGGTAGCCCCGCTCCTCGACGAGCCGGGTGACCAGTTCGTCCGCATCGCCCACCGTCTCGCCGGGGGAGTCGATGAAACGGACCTGGAGTTCCTCCCAGGCGGCGGCGTAGCGAGCCCGGGACTCCGCGGTGAGTGGGGTGAGCGTGAGCTCGGCATGCCGGCGTTCCCGGTCGCGCAGTTCGCGCTCGGCGGCGGACCGGCTGTCCTGTTCCGCCACCACCCGGTCGTACTCCGGCCCGAACCGGTTGCGCAGGGCACGGCGGTTGTTGAGCGAGCGGGCGGCCACGGCCAGCACCGCGACGATCACCAGCACGACGAGCACGATGACGACTATCTGCGTGGGCGACATGGGCTCCTCCTTCGTCATCTGCTATTCCCTCCGCGCAGTGATCGCCAATCCCGATCCGAGACACTTTCCTGACGAGGGGCGCAACCACTCACCTGTCGAGGCCTGATTCACCCCGGAAGAGGCGCTTGGGTGGTGTCGACACGGGCGGTAGTGAAACAGCCTCCGATTACGTATCCTGCCCAAGGCGCCCGCGCCGGTGCCCGGCGACGCGGCCGGGCGCGCAGCCGGCAGGCGCGGTGTCCGGCGGTGCCGGCACCCCTCCTGCCACCCCGTACGGGCGAGGTCTGATGAAAACCCGCGACTGGCCGATCCGCTCGAAGCTGACCGCGTTGGTCGTCGCGCCGGTGACCGCGCTCCTGGCGCTCTGGATCTTCGCGACCACGCTGACCTTCGGTCCCGCCCTGGACCTTCTCTCCGCCCGCACCCTGTTGTACGACCTGGGTCGACCCGGCGAGACAGTGGTCACCGAGCTGCAACGGGAACGCCGGCTCTCGGTGGTGCAGCTCGCCGGCGGTACCGACGTGCCCGCCCTCGCCGAGCAGCGCGGGCGCACCGACCGGGCGGTCGCCGAGCTGCGACGCCGGGTGAACGGGGAACCGCTGCGCGACGCCGCTGACGACCCGCTGGAAAGCCGGGTCGACGAGCTGGTCAACTCGCTGGCGGCGCTACCCGACGGGCGGAGGTTCATCGACGAGCGCAAGGTGGACCGGGCCGGTGCGATCGGCCTCTACAGCGGCATGGTCACCGCGGCCTTCCACGCGTTCGCCGGCATGGCGACCCTCAGCGACCCGGACATCAACCGGGAGGCCCTGGCGCTCACCGCGCTGGGTCGCTCCCGGGAACTGCTCGGCCAGAGCGACGCGCTGCTGGCCGGCGCGCTGACCGCCGGACGGTTCGCCGAGGGGGAGCACACACAGCTCGTCCAGGCCATCGGCAACCAACGGTGGCTCACCGAGAACGCCGTGGCGGACCTGCCCGAGAGCAGCCGGGTCGCGTACCAACGGTTGACCGAGAGCGAGGCGTTCACCCGGCTGCGCCGTATGCAGGACGCGCTGGTCGTGCCCAACCGGTCCGGTCGGCCGGCTGTCGACGCCGCTGCCTGGCAGGCCAGCCAGGACGCGGTGCAGCAGCAGTTGCGGGACTTCGAACTGTCCGAGGCCGACGCTCTCGCCGACCGTTCGGTGCCGATGGCGGTGGGCATCCTGGTGCGGTTGGCCGCCGCCGGCGTACTCGGGCTCGCCGCAGTCGTCGTCTCGGTGCTGGTGGCGCTGCGGGTCGGCCGCACCCTGGTCCGCCGGCTCAGCGGCGTCCGGACCGCCGCGCTGGAGCTGGCGGAGCACCGGCTGCCCGACGTGGTGGCCCGGCTGCGCCGTGGCGAGCAGGTCGACGTCGCGCGGGAGGCTCCGCCGCTGGAGTACGGCCACGACGAGATCGGCGAGGTCGGGCGAGCCTTCACCGAGGTGCAGCGCACCGCCGTCCAGGCCGCGGTGGACGAGGTCACCCTGCGTCGCGGGCTCAACGAGGTCTTCCTCAACATCGCCCGACGCAGTCAGAGCCTGGTGCACCGTCAGTTGCACCTGCTGGACCGGATGGAGCGGCGTAGCGAGGACCCGGACGAGCTGGCCGAGCTGTTCCAGGTCGACCACCTGGCCACCCGGCTTCGCCGGCACGCCGAGGATCTGGTCATCCTCGCCGGCTCCGCGCCCGGTCGGGGTTGGCGGAACCCGGTCGCGATGGTCGACCTGATCCGCGGCGCGATCTCCGAGGTGGAGGCGTACGAACGGGTGGACGTCAAGGCCGTGCAGCCGGCCGGCGTGCTCGGGCGGGCGGTCGGCGACGTCATCCACCTGCTTGCCGAGCTGGTCGAGAACGCCACCGCCTTCTCCCCGCCGGACACCCGGGTCACCGTCACCGGGGCGCAGGTGGCCAACGGGTACGCCCTGGAGATCACCGATCGGGGGCTGGGCATGTCCGACGCGGCGTTGGAGACCGCCAACACCCGACTGGCCAGCTCGCCCGAGTTCGACCCGGCGCAGAGCGCCCGACTCGGCCTGTTCGTGGTGGCCCGGCTGGCGGCCCGGCACAGCGTACGGGTGCGGTTGGGCCCGTCCGGGGACGGTGGCGTGACCGCCGTGGTGCTGGTCCCCGGAGACCTGGTCACCACCGAGCCGCCGGCCGGCCCCGACCCCGCCACGCTCGACGCCGCGTCGGCCGACCCGGGCCGGCGACTGGTCCGGACGGCGCGCCGGGGCGCCGTGACCCGCCCCCGCACCCGCCCGCCGACGGCCCCGTCCGCCAGCACGGCCCCGCCCGCCGGAGCGCCGAGCTCGGCCGTCCCGCCCGCGAATGGGCGCGACGAGGGGTCGGCCACGCCCGACGAGCCCGACGACGAGCTGGATGGCCTGCCCCGCCGGGTGCGACGTCGTACCCCTGCCGCCCAGCCCCGCTCGACCGTCACCGACACACCGTCGCCCCGCTCGCCGGAGGAGGTCCGCCAGGTGATGGCGGCGCTCCAGGCCGGCACGGCGCGCGGACGCGCCACCGCCATCACCCCGCCACCGCCGAACCGCCCGACCGGCCCGCCACCGCCGACCGGCCCGCCACCGCCGACCGGCCCGCCACCGCCGACCGGCCCGCCACCGCCGACCGGGCCGGCGGTCCAGGCGGCCCCCACCGACCCGCCGACGACCCCCGAACCCCCGACCGTGACTGAGAGGGACGCCTAGTGCGGCATTCGACGAAGCAGAGCGCAGGTCTGGACTGGTTGCTCGACGAACTGGTGCAACGGGTACCCGCCGCCCGCGAGGCGGTGGTGCTCTCCGCCGACGGGCTGCTGCTCGGCTGCTCGGCCGAGCAGGAGCGTTCCGACGCCGAGCACCTCTGTGCGCTCGCCGCCGGCTTCTCCAGCCTCGCCCGAGGCGCCAGCCGGCACGTGGACGGCGGCCCGGTCCGGCAGACGGTGGTGGAGATGGAGGAGGCGTACCTCTTCGTCACCACCGCCGGGCAGGGCGCCTGCCTGGCCGTGGTGAGCGACGCCGACGCGGACATCGGGCTGGTCGCGTACGAGATGGCGATGCTGGTGATCCGGGTGGGGGAGAGCCTCGCCGCGCCGGCCCGATCGACGGCGGGTGCCGGAGATGCGGACTGAGCCGCCCGGGCCGCAGCACGAGTGGCTGGACGGTGAAGCCGGCCCGGTGATGCGCCCGTACGCCCTCACCGGAGGCCGCGTACGCTCCGCCGTCGACGGATTCAACCTGGTCGCGTTCGTGCTGGCCGTTTCGGACGTCGACGCGACGAGCCATTCGCATCTGCTGCCGGAGCATCGACGGCTGGTCACCTTGGCCCACCGGCCGGTGTCGGTGGCCGAACTGGCAGCCGAGCTGGACCTCGCGGTCGGCGTGATCCGGGTACTGCTCGGTGATCTTCTCGCCGAGGGCCTGGTCGCGGTGCACGAGCCGCCGGCCCCCGGCATCCTTCCCGACGACGACATCCTCAAGGCGGTGGTCAGTGGACTCCGTGCGCTATGACCAGGTGGGCACCAGCACCACGATCCCGCTGGCACTGAAGATCCTCATCGCGGGAGGCTTCGGAGCTGGCAAGACGACCTTGGTGAGCGCCCTGAGCGAGGTCCGTCCGTTGCAGACCGAGGAGGTGCTCACCGGTGCCGGGATCGGCACCGACGACCTCTCCGGCGTGGAGGGCAAGTCCACCACCACCGTGGCGATGGACTTCGGCCGCATCACCATCAACGAGGACCTTCAGGTCTACCTGTTCGGCACGCCGGGCCAGGACCGGTTCTGGTTCCTCTGGGACGAGTTGGCCTTCGGCGCGCTCGGCGCCGTGGTGCTCGCCGACACCCGGCGGTTGGCCGACTGCTTCCCCTCCATCGACTACTTCGAGCAGCGGGGAATCCCGTTCGTGGTGGGCGTGAACTGTTTCGACGACTCCCGCCGGTTCAACCTGGAGACCGTACGCCGAGCGCTCGACCTGGATCCGGACGTGCCGATGGTGCTCTGCGACGCCCGGGACCGGCAGTCCGGGAAGATGGTCTTGATCTCTCTGGTGGAGCACGTCGCCCGACAGCGCGGCGAGCCGGTGCCGGCGGCCTGAGATCCGGGCCGGAAAGCCGGTTAACGGGCGGGCAACGCGGGCAGCCTCTGGTTGGATCAACGAAGGTTGCCGGCGGAGGAGTTGGGCGTGAGCGGTCAGGGTGAGGTCGTCCACATCGGGGGTTACACCGCGCAGAGCGGTGGGCGGGGCAGCGGCATCGTCGCCGCGCGTCGCGACCCGAGAACCGGGGCGCTGACCCCGCTCGGCACGGTGGCGGTCACCCCGTCCCCCTCCTTCCTGGTGCGGCACCCCACCCAGCCGGTGCTCTACGCGGTCAACGAGCTGACGGACGGCGAGATCAGCGCCTGGCAGGTCGGTGCGGACGGCGCGTTGGACCCGCTCGGCAGTCGGTCGACCGGCGGTGCGGAGCCGTGCCACCTGGCGGTGCTGCCCGGTGGCGGTCACCTACTGGCGGCCAACTACGGCAGCGGCAGCATCGCGGTCTTCCCGCTCGACCCGCAGGGCGTGCCCGGCGAGCGCACCGACCTGGTGGCGCACGAGGGGCACGGCCCCGACCCGGAGCGCCAGGACCACGCCCACGCCCACATGGTCTCGCCCGGCGCGGCTCAGGGGCCGATCTTCGGCGTGGATCTCGGTACCGACTCGGTCTACCGGTACGACCTGGACGAGGCGACCGGACGGCTGGTGCCGCGTGCGCCCCGGATGCGGACGAAGCCCGGCACCGGCCCCCGGCACCTGGCCCGGCACCCGGACGGACGGCGCTGCTACGTCGTCGGTGAGCTGGACGCCTCGGTGACCGCCTACGAGCTGACCGACGACGGCGCGTTGCACCAGCGCGGGCGGGTCGAGGCGAGCAACCACGCCGGTCACGTCCAGCCGTCGGAGGTCGCGGTCGCCCCGGACGGCCGGTTCCTCTACGTCGCCAACCGTGGGGTGGGGACGCTGGCGGTCTTCGCGCTGGCCGGGGAGTTGCCCGAGCTGGTGGCCGAAGTGGACACCGGCGGGGAGTGGCCTCGGCACTTCGCCCTCATCGGGGAGCACCTGTACGTCGCCGACGAGCGGGCGGACATGGTGCGGGTGTTCCGGCGCGACGCCGAAACCGGCGTCCTGGAGGCGTCCGGTGAGCCGGTGCCGGTGCCGAGCCCGACGTGCATCCTGCCCTGAACGCTCACTAAGAGGATGTGAGGGTGGCACTGGTTTGGCAACGCCGCGAGGCGGCCCCATCACTCTCTGTTGCAAAAAAGTGGTCAACTGTTTCTCCTCCGTAACTTTAGTCCGAACGGATGTGGCAGAGACGGCACCTAGTACGCAAGATGGTCACCGTGTCAGCAGGCCGCCATCGCATGCGTTCGAAACTCCACCTAGCCGCCGCCGCCGCAACGGCGGGTGTGCTCGTCGTGACGACGGGCGCGTGGTTCGGCTACCAGGAGTTGATCCAGCCCAGCTGCTCGGGAGAGATCCGACTGGCCGTGGCGGTCGCCTCCGAACTCGCGCCAGCGGTGGATGCCGCCGCGTCCCAGTGGGTGAAGGACGGCGCGGCGGTGGGCCCGACCTGCATCCGCGTCGACGTGTCCGCGTCCGACCCGGTCGACGTGGCGGCCGTGGTGGCGGCCAAGCACGGGGCCGTGCTGGCCGGTGTGGGGCAGGCCAGCGGCACCGCCGTCAGCCCGGACGTCTGGGTGCCCGACTCCTCGACCTGGCTGCTGCGGCTGAAGAAGGACGCGACGGCGTTCGCCCCGACCAACGGCCAGTCCATCGCTCGCAGCCCGATCGTCGTCGCGATGCCCGAGCCGGTCGCCACCCGACTGGGCTGGCCGGACAAGAAGTTCAACTGGACCGACCTGCTCAAGCAGGTCAACAACACCAGCTCTCCGCTGCGGACCGGGATCGTCGAGCCGACCCGCGACGCCGCGGGGCTGTCCGGTCTGCTCTCGCTGACCGCTGCGGCGAACGGCGCTGGCGGCGACGCCCAGCGCAACACCGTCGGCGCGCTCCGCGCACTGGCCACAGGGCGTTCCTCGCTCCGCAACGACCTGCTGGCCCGCTTCCCCACGGCCAACGACGCGACGTCCATCGCGAGCGGTCTCGGTGCGGCGGCTCTGTCCGAAGAAGACGTGATCGCGTACAACAGCAAGAAGCCGCCGGTGCCGCTGGCCGCGCTCTACATGGAGCCGGCGCCGATGCCGCTGGACTACCCGTACGCGGTGCTGCCCGGCATCGAGCCGAGCAAGGCGTCGGCGGCCAAGGTGCTGTACGAGTTGCTCACCAGTCCGACCTTCCGTAACCGGCTCGCCGCGCAGTCGCTGCGCGCGCCGGACGGCAACTGGGGCGATGGTTTCAAGGCGCCGCAGGGTGCTCCGAGCCCGTCCGGCGGCGCGCCGACCGCACCGGCGAACGGCGGCACCGCGGCGGGTGGCCTCGACCCGGCCGCCATCCAGCGGGTCGTCTCCAGCTGGTCGATCGCCACCCAGTCCGGTCGGATGCTCGCCGTCATCGACGTCTCCGGCTCGATGAAGGAACCGGTGCCCAGCGCCAACAACCGCAGCCGGGAGGAGGTCACCGTCGACGCGGCCCGTCGCGGCCTCGGCCTCTTCGACGACTCCTGGTCGATCGGCCTGTGGACCTTCTCCACCAAGCTCGTCGGCAACCGGGACTACCGGGAGCTGGTTCCGATCGGGCCGCTCTCGGGTCAGCGGGCCCAGTTGGAGGGCGCGCTCGCCACCGTCAAGCCCTCCAGCGGTGACACCGGCCTCTACGACACCATGCTGGCCGCGTACCAGGCGGTGCAGGAGAACTGGCAGCCCGGTCGGGTCAACTCGATCGTGCTGTTCACCGACGGCAAGAACGAGGACGACAACGGCCTCAACCAGCAGCAGTTGCTCAGCAAGCTCAAGCAGATCGCCGACCCGGAGCGGCCGGTCCAGGTCATCATGATCGGTATCGGCGAGGGCGTCAGCAAGGCAGAGCTGGAGTCGATCACCAAGGTCACCGGTGGCGACGTCTTCGTCACCAAGGACCCGAGCGAGATCGGCAGCATCTTCCTCAGCGCCATCGCACGGCGTCCGCCAGCGCCGCGCTGATCCGACGCTCAGACGTCCAGGGGCCTGCCGTACCGTCGATCCGGTGTGGCAGGCCCCCTTTCGGCTACAGGTTGTTGAAGAAAAGTGACGGCAATACGTCGGAAGCAATCGGCAGTCATAGTTGTCAAGGCAGGATGTCGACTGTTCCGGCATAGTCGGTCCGCCTCCGGACCGACGCGTCGGCCGGGGCCATCCTGTACAGAGTGGGAGGGCCGGTGAGCGTGGCGACACTGTTGACCCCCGCCACGTCGGCGGAGCCGGACGGTCGACGCGCCGGGCTGGTGGCGCGCGCCGACGAACGGTCCTACATCCGGGTCCTGGTGGTGCTGGACACCACCATCCTCATCATCGCGCTGCTGATCGGGTACGTCGCCCGTTTCGGTGACGACGAGCCGACCGGCTCGGAGATCCCGTACGTGCTGGTCGCCCCCGGGTTGGTGCTGGCCTGGCTGATCTCGCTCAAGGCGCTCGGCTGCTACGACGACCGGGTGATCGGCTACGGGGCGGACGAGTACCGGCGGGTCAGCTCAGCCAGCCTGCGCCTGGCCGGGGCGATCGCGATCATCGGCTACATCGCCGATGTCGGCGTCTCCCGGGGCTTCCTGGGCATCTCCTTCGCGGTGGGCACCGTCGGGCTGGAGGTGGCGCGGTTCGCCGCCCGCAAGCGGCTGCACCGGGCCCGCTCGCTGGGGGCCGGCTGGTCCCGCAAGGTGCTGGTGGTCGGCGACACCGCTCACGTGTTGGAGTTGGTCCACACGCTGCGCCGTGAGCCGTACGCCGGCTACCAGGTGGTGGGCGCCTGCATCCCGGACGCGCTGCTGGCGCCGGTGGCGCAGCGGCTGGGTGACGTGCCGGTGGTGGGGTCCTTCCGGGGCATCCCGGAGGCCGCCACCGCGATCGGCGCGGACACGGTCGCGGTGACCGCCTCCGGTGAGCTGACCGCGGCCCGGCTGCGCCGCCTCGGCTGGCAACTGGAGGGGACCGGCATCGACCTGGTCGTGGCACCCGCGCTGACCGACGTCGCCGGCCCGCGCATCCACACCCGCCCGGTCGCCGGCCTGCCGCTGATCCACGTCGAGGCGCCCGAGTTCCGCGGGGTGCGCAAGCTGGTGAAGGGTCTCGTCGACCGGTCCGTCTCGTCGTTGGCGCTGGCGGTGCTGCTGCCGCTGATCGCGTTCATCGCGCTGGCCATCAAACTGGACAGCCGCGGCCCGGTGCTGTTCCGGCAGGTCCGGGTCGGCCGGGGCGGGCAGGAGTTCGGCGTGTTCAAGTTCCGCACCATGGTGGTGAACGCGGACGCGCTGCTGGCCGAGCTGACCGCGCGCAACGAGACCGACGGCCTGATGTTCAAGATGCGCCAGGACCCCCGGGTGACCCGCGTCGGCCGGCTGCTGCGCAAGTGGTCACTGGATGAGCTGCCGCAGTTGGTCAACGTGCTGCTGGGGCAGATGAGCCTGGTCGGGCCCCGCCCACCGCTGCCCTCGGAGGTGGCCCGTTACGACGGTGACGTGGCCCGACGGCTGCTGGTCAAGCCCGGCATGACCGGCCTGTGGCAGGTCAGTGGCCGCTCCGACCTGAGCTGGGAGGACGGCATCCGGCTGGACCTCTACTACGTGGAGAACTGGTCCCTCGCCGCCGACCTCACCATCCTCTGGAAGACCGTCGGCGCGGTGCTCAACGGCCGCGGCGCGTACTGACCACCGATCACGGCTGCGGGCCGGTCCAGTCCAGGCAGACCACCACCGCGTCGTCGACCAGGTCGCCGGCCACGAACGCGCGCAGATCACCGATCAGCGACCGGACGGCGTCCAGGGGGGCCATCGGCCCGGTCCGCCGCAGGAACCGGTCCAGTGCCGTCTCGCCGTAGCGCATGTGCTGACCGGTGGCCTCCACCACCCCGTCGCTGACCACGAAGACCCGGTCGCCGCGCAGCAGGGGGACCTTCTGCTCGTGGTAGTCGGTCGCCTCGAACATGCCCAGCGGGAACTGCGCCTCCAGCGGCTGCTCGGTGACGTCCCCGTCGCGGAGCAGGACCAGCCGGGGTGATCCGGCGTCCACCACCGTCATCATCCCGGAGCGAAGGTCCAACTCCATCAGCAACGCGGATAGGTGCTGCTCGCCCCGGTACAGGTCGTAGATCGCCTGGTCGGCGAGGGCGGCCTGGTCGGCCAGGCTCAGCCCGGCCCGCCGCGCGTTGCGCAGCGCGTGGGTGGCCAGCGAGGTGAGCAGGGACGCGGCCACCCCCTCACCGGTGCCGTTGATGGTGGACAACCAGACCCGTTCCCCGTCGTCGGACCAGTCGAAGCTGTCGCCGCGCACCGCGTACGCCGGCTCCAACTGCCCGGCCAGGCTGAACGAGGGTCGGATGCGGCTGCGGCCGGGGAGCAGGTCCCACTGCATCTCGGCGGCCAGGGTGAGGCGTTGGGTGCGCTTGGCCGCCAGATAGACGTCGGTGCCGGCGGAGACCGCCGCCACCTCGTGGGCGAGCGCGGTGGCGATCTCGGCCAGCGCGGCGACGACGTCGCGGTCGTCCACGACGGGTGACAGGCGGAGCACCCCTCGACGTTCGCCACGCATGGTGACCGGGACCCAGGCGGTGCCGTCGGCCAGTATCGGCGACTGGTGGTCGAAGGCGCGCCAGGCCGGGTGCCCGGGGCTGGTGATCGAGTCGTCCTCGCCGAGTGGCAGCAGCTCCGCGATCCGGTAGTCGACCTGGTAGAGCTCGACGTCGGTGATCCCGTACGACTGGGCGAGCACGTCCCGGATCCCACCGACAAGACGGTCGGCTGGTGTCTCGTTCAGGGCACGTCGTGCCTGATTGACCGGTTCGTTCATCGTCAGTCCTTCACTGAAAGCTCGACCACCAGGAGGTTCGGAGTACTCTCGGGCCACCATGGCCGACATGAACCGTCCGACGGACCCTGAGACGAGTATGGCTGCCGCGCTGGACGCGACAGCCGCTGCCCTGCTGGGCATCTGGGAGTCTGCCCGGGAGGGGACCGCCAACCGCGTGTCCGGCGCCCAGTTGCGGGCGGTGATGGTGGTGGAGCAGTACGACGGGATCAACCTGCGTCGGCTCGCCACCCGACTCGACATGCTGCTCAGCTCCGCCAGCCGGCTCTGCGACCGGCTGGTCGCCGCCGGCATGTTGGAGCGTGAGCCGGGCCGCTTCGACCGGCGGGAGATCTCGCTGCGCCTCACCCCGGAGGCTCGCCGGCTCCTCGCCGAGCTGCGGGCCGACCGCCAGGGCCAGCTCGCCGCCGTGCTGGCCGGGATGAGCCGGGAGGGCCGCGACGCGCTGCTGCGCGGGATGCGGGAGTTCGGCGAGACCGCCCGCCGCCAGCAGGCGCAGCACGGGCCGACGTCGGACGAGCCGACGGGCCAGGGCGATTGGCCGGACGGCCCGGACCGGCCCGGTGGGCGGTCGGGGGACTGGTCGGGCGATCCGGGTCGGCAGCCCCGAACGGGGTGGACGGGTTCGTCGGGCGGTTCGGAACGATCGGTCGGCACCACCAGGGAATGGCCGGGCGGCGGCCCGCCGGTGGCGCGTACCGCCTGATCGAGCCGACCGGTCGGTCATGCCGAGACGCCGACGGCCAGCATCGCGATGTCGTCGTGGGCCTGCCCGCCCGCCCAGTCGTCGACCGCGCGGAGCACCCGGTCGATCAGCGCCCCCGGCGGTTGCCCGGCCGCCGCGACGAGCGCGGCCCGCAGCCGGGCCTCGCCGAACATCGCCGTGTCGCGCGGGTCGCGGGGGTCGCGCGCCTCGGTCACCCCATCGGTGTACGCGAGCAGCAGATCGCCCGGGTCGAGGTGCACCCGGCTCTCGGCGAAGCGTGCGGCGGTCAGCGCCCCCACCGGCATGCCACCGACCGGGACCGGGGTGACGGTGCCGTCGGCGGTGACCAGCAGTGGCGCCGGGTGGCCCCCGCCTGCGATCCGAAGGTCCAGCCCGGTCGGCCCCCGCTCCAGGGATCCGAGCAACAGGGTGGTGAACTGGTTGCGACGTGCCGCGTCCGGCGCGTCGAACAGCGCCTGGTTGAGCAGGTGGATCAGCTCCAGCGGGCGTTGCTCCACCAGCCGCAGCGTCTGCAACGACTGGCGGACCCGGCCGGTCAGCACCGCCGCGCCCACACCCTTTCCGCACACGTCGCCGAGCGCGAACAGGGCGCCGCGCGGGTGCGGAAACACCTCGTAGAAGTCGCCGCCGATGCGGAGGGTGTCGCCCGCTGCCCGGTAGCCGCCGGCCAGGCTCACGCCGGGCACCACGGGCAGCTCGGGCGGGAGCAGACTGGTTTGCAGCACCCGGGCCAGGTGAGCCTGCTCGCCGTGCAGGTCGGCGGTGGCCAGCGCGGCCCCCGCGCGGGTGGCGAACTCCCGGGCAAGCTCCACGTCGCGCCGGTCGAAGGCGGCCCGCCCGGCCCGACGGATGAGCAGCAGCGCACCGGCCGAGCCGCTGGCGCTGAGCAGCGGGCTGACCAGCACCATGCCCGGGGGGCCGAACCCGGGCGGCAGCAGGTCGGCCAGGTCGGTGAGCGGGGCGTCCGGCCAGGGGCCCGGTTCGGCCCGGTCGCCGGCCAGCGCTTCGGCCAGCCCGGGCACGGAGCTGGTCAGCGCGGGGCTGGCCAGCCCGGTGATCGGGGCGGGTTCGCCGTCGGCGTACCGGATCCAGCGGGGGTGCGGCTCGGCCGGAGCGGTCGGTCGGGGGAGCGCGACGGCGACGTCGGCGAGGTAGGGGACGGCGAGCGTGGTGGTGGCCAGCAGGACCTGGTCGCGGTGCAGGGCCAGCGCCAGCCGACTGCCGGCCTGGGCGAGGAACGCGGTCCGGCGGCGTTCGACGAGCAGGGCGTCGGCGCGGGCGTGCTCCTCGGTGACGTCGCGGACATACCACGCCCACCGGGTGCCGGCGAGTTGCCGTCGGACGCCGCGCAGTCGTCGGCCGTGGTGGTCGGCGTCGAAGCGGTCAGCGCCGCTGGCGACGGCCTGGGCCAGTGCCGTCACCGGGCACCCGGCCAGCTCGGTGCCGGCGTCGACCTCCGGGATCAACTCGGCAGCCATGGCGTTGACCAGGGTGACCCGACCGGTCTCGTCCGTTGTCAGCACGGCCTCGGCGAGCCCGTCGAGCAGCTCCCGGGCCAACCGCTCGTCGGCCGGCAACGGGGTGCCGCCGGGATGCTGGGTCGTGGTCACCGCCGGACGCCGGCGCGCGTCTGACGACGTGTGCGCATGCTTCTTCTCGACTCCTCACCGGGGATCGTTGCCTGATAGCAAGGGTACCGATGCCCCCCGACAGCGATGCACGGTGCGGGGTGGCGATCAGCCGGCGCGGGCCAGCCAGCCGGCGGGCTGGGCGACGATCCGGCGGGCCACCGATCCGGCGGCGCCCACCGCTGCGGCCTCCGCGCCGAGCGTCGACGGGCGGACCGTGACCGGCGACCAGGCCGCGGTGAGCACCCGGGCACCGATCTCGGCGAGGACCGGGGGGCACAGCCAGGGCGCGAGCGCCGCGTAACCGCCACCGAGCACCACGGTGTCCAGGTCGAGCAGATTGACGACGCCGGCCACCGCCACACCGAGTGCCGTTCCGGCGTCGCGCAGCGCCCGCAGCGCGTCGGGGTCACCGCCCTCGGCCAACTCGGCCAACCGGGCCGTCGCGGTGTCGGCGGGAAGCTCCGCCCGAGCCAGCCCGGCGGCGGCCACGATCGCCTCCTGACCGGCGTACTGCTCCAGGCAGCCCTGCCCGCCGCAGCGGCACGGACGGCCCTCCGGGTGCACGGGGAGGTGCCCGATCTCGCCGCTCCACCCGCGTACGCCCCGGAAGAGGGCGCCGTCCAGCACGATGCCGGCACCGATGCCCACCTCGCCGGAGATGTGCAGGAAGCTGGACGTGCCGGTCGGCTGCGAGTGCAGCTCGCCGAGCGCCGCGAGGTTGGCCTCGTTGTCCACCACCAGTGCGGGGATGCCGGGCACCTGCTCGATCAGCGGTGGGTGCTCGGCGAGCAGCGCCGGCACCGGCACGTCGTGCCAGCCGAGGTTCGGCGCGAGCCGGACCAGCCCGGCGTCGTCCACCAGGCCGGGCACCGCCAGGGCGGCCCCGACCAGGGTGAGGCCCTGGTCGGCGGCGTCTTCCCGGGCTGCCCCGGCCATGTCGACAAGGCGGGCCAGGGCGTCGGCGGGGGCCACCGGGCGCAGGTCGGCCCGGTGCACGGTGCGGTGCCGGACCTGGCCGGCGAGGTCCACCACGCAGACCGCCAGGTAGTCGACGTTGACCTCCAGGCCGAGCCCGGCCGGCCCCTGATCGGCCAGCACCAGTCCGCGCGCCGGACGGCCGGCGCCCGAGCGGGGCGCGGGGTCGGACTCGCTCACCAACTGGCCGGCGAGCAGATCTTCGACCACGGCGGACACGGTGGCTCTGGTCAGGCCGGTCGCGGTCGCCAGGTCGGCCCGGGAGGGGGGTCGGTCGGCTGCGGCGATCCGGCCGAGCACCAGGGCGAGGTTGAGCTCGCGGAGGCTGCCCTGACGGACTGCGCCGGCCGGGGCGTGGGTGAGGCTCACCCCTTGACACTGCCATAGGGTGGGCAAATAATTCAATCGCTGAACAAATACCTGACAACACCACCCCGGAGGTCCCTCATGGCACCCCGTCCCACCCCCGCCGACAAGTTCTCCTTCGGGCTCTGGACCGTGGGCTGGCAGGCCCGCGACCCCTTCGGTGACGCCACCCGTCCCGAGCTCGACGCGGTCGAGGCAGTGCACCGGCTCGCCGAGCTGGGCGCGTACGGCATCACCTTCCACGACGACGACCTGATCCCGTTCGGCGTCGACGCGGCCACCCGGGACCAGCACATCGCCCGGTTCCGTAAGGCGCTCGACGAGACCGGCCTGGTGGTGCCGATGGTCACCACCAACCTCTTCACCCACCCGATCTTCAAGGACGGCGGCTTCACCAGCAACGACCGCGACGTCCGCCGGTACGCGCTGCGCAAGGTGCTGCGTCAGGTCGACCTGGCCGCCGAGCTGGGCGCCAACACCTTCGTGATGTGGGGTGGCCGCGAGGGCTCCGAGTACGACCTCGCCAAGGACGTCCAGGCCGCCCTGGACCGCTACCGCGAAGCCGTCAATCTGCTCACCCAGTACTCCATCGACAAGGGCTACAACCTGCGGTTCGCGCTGGAGCCCAAGCCCAACGAGCCGCGCGGCGACATCCTGCTGCCCACCATCGGGCACGCGCTCGGCTTCATCTCGCAGTTGGAGCACCCGGAGCTGGTCGGCCTCAACCCCGAGGTCGGGCACGAGCAGATGGCCGGGCTCAACTACGCCCACGGCATCGCCCAGGCGCTCTGGCAGGGCAAGCTGTTCCACCTGGACCTCAACGGCCAGCGCGGCATCAAGTACGACCAGGACCTGGTCTTCGGCCACGGCGACCTGATGAACGCGTTCGCTCTGGTGGACCTCCTGGAGAACGGCGGCCCCAACGGCGGTCCGGCCTACGACGGCCCTCGGCACTTCGACTACAAGCCGTCCCGCACCGAGGACATGGACGGGGTGTGGGCCTCCGCAGCGGCGAACATGAGCACCTACCTGCTGCTCAAGGAGCGGGCAGCGGCGTTCCGCGCCGACCCCGAGGTGGTCGAGGCGCTCGCCGCCAGCAAGGTCGGCGAGCTGAGCACGCCGACGCTCGGCGACGGCGAGGGCTACGAGGAGTTCCTGGCCGACCGGTCCGCGTTCGAGGACGTCGACGTGGACGCGGTGGCCGCCCGGGGCTTTGCCTTCGTCCGGCTCAACCAGCTCGCCGTCGAGCACCTGCTCGGCGCCCGCTGAGGCCGCGCCATGCCGTTGGTCGCGGGCGTCGACTCGTCCACCCAGTCCTGCAAGGTGGTGATCCGGGACGCGGAAACCGGCGCCCTGCTCCGGCAGGGCCGGGCACCGCACCCGGACGGCACCGAGGTCGACCCGGAAGCCTGGTGGGAGGCGCTGCGTAACGCCGCCGACCAGGCCGGCGGGTTGGCCGACGTGGCGGCGATCTCCGTTGCCGGCCAGCAGCACGGCATGGTGTGTCTCGACGAGGACGGCCGGGTGGTCCGCCCGGCGCTGCTGTGGAACGACACCCGGTCCGCCGACGCCGCCGCCGATCTCATCGAGGAGGCCGGCGGCGGCGCGGCCGGGAGCCGGTTCTGGGCCGAGGCCACCGGCAGCGTTCCGGTCGCCAGCTTCACCCTCACCAAGCTGCGCTGGCTGGCCACGTACGAGCCGGAGAAGGCAGCCCAGGTGGCGGCCGTCTGCCTGCCGCACGACTGGCTGACCTGGCGACTGGCCGGAGCACCGGGGCTGGACGCGCTGCGTACCGACCGGGGTGATGCCAGCGGCACCAGCTACTGGTCGCCGGCCACCGGGCAGTACCGATTGGACCTGCTGGAGCGGGGCTTCGGCCGGCGGTTGGTGCTGCCCGAGGTGCTCGGTCCGGCGGATTCGGCGGGAAAGCTGTCCGACGTACTGGGTGGTTCGGGCGGGGCCCTGCTCGGCGCGGGCACCGGGGACAACGCCGCCGCCGCGCTCGGTGTCGGCGCCGGGTCCGGTGACGTGATCGTCTCGATCGGCACCTCCGGCACCGTGTTCAGCGTCGCCGACGTGCCCGCCGCTGACGAGAGCGGTGCGGTGGCGGGCTTCGCCGACGCGTCCGGCCGTTTCCTGCCGCTGGTCGCCACGCTCAACGCGGCCCGGGTGCTGGACGCCGCCGCGGCGATGCTCGGCGTCAACCTGGACGAGCTGGCCGAGCTGGCCCTCTCCGCGCCGGCCGGGGCGGACGGGCTGGTCATGGTGCCCTACCTGGAGGGTGAGCGGACGCCCAACCGACCGCTCGCCACCGGTGCGGTCCACGGCCTGACCCTGCGTACGTCGACCCCCGCGCACCTGGCGAGGGCCGCCGTGGAGGGCATGCTCTGTGCGCTCGCCGACGGGTTGGACGCGCTGACCGCGCAGGGCGCCACCGCCCGCCGGGTCATCCTGATCGGCGGCGGGGCCCGGTCGGCCGCGGTGCGGCAGATCGCCCCGCAGGTCTTTGGCTGCCCGGTCGTCGTCCCGCCGGCCGGGGAGTACGTCGCCGACGGTGCCGCCCGCCAGGCCGCCTGGGTCGCCCTGGGCGGCGACGCGCCGCCGGTCTGGGCGGTCGAGGGCACCGAGGAGTACGCGGCAGCGGCCGTCCCCGCGGTGCGCGACCAGTACGCCGCGGCCCGCAGGTTGGTGCTCGACCGGCGCTGACCGTCGGCATCGACGCGCGGGTGGGTGCCGGTCACCGTCGACCGGCACCCACCCGCGTGACGACCTCCCGTACGCGGTCTGGTTGGCTGCCGTTCATGACGGTGACCAGTGGCGGGCCCGGCCTGCGCCCGCACGGTCGGGGCGGTGGGCGGGCGCACCGGTTCTACAGCGTGGTGGTGTTCGTGCTGCTCGCCTCGCTGGACAACGTGGCGATCGGGTTGGTCCCCCCGCTGTACGGCCCGATCGCCGACGCATTCGACGTGTCCGGTCGGCTGCTCGGCGTGGTCACCGCGGTCAGCTTCCTGGTCAGTGCGGTCGCGGCGGTCGGCTGGGCGTACGTCGGTGACCACACCAACCGCAAGCCGCTGCTCATGGTGGGCACCCTGCTCTGGGCGGCGGGCACCGGCGGCAGCGCGCTCGCCAGCGGTTACCTGACGTTCCTGGCCGCGCAACTGGTCGCGGCGGTCGGCCTCGGCGCGGTCGGCTCGGTGGGCTTCTCCGTGGTGACCGACCTGATCTCACCGACCCGGCGCGGGCTGGTGATGAGCTTCTGGGGGCTCTCTCAGGGGGTCGGCACCCTCGCGGGCACCCTCGTCGGCGGGCTGCTCGGGGCTGCCGACTGGCGTCGGCCGTTCCTGCTGTTGACCGGCGTCGGCCTGGTCGCCACGGTCGCCTACCTGTTCACGTACGACGTGCGGCGGGGCCAGAGCGAGCCGGAACTGGCCGGCAGGTTGGACGCCGGCGCCGAGTACGACTACCGGATCAGCCGCGCCGACCTGCCGCGCATCCTGGCCCGACGGACCAACCGGTGGCTGATCCTGCAGGGTCTGACCGCGCAGGCCGCGTTCGGCTCGTTGGTCTGGCTGCCGGTGCTGTTCGCCGAACGGGCCGAGGCCCAGGGCTACTCCACGTCGACGGCCGTGGTGGTGGGTAGTGTCTTCGCCACCCTGTTCCAGCTCGGTGGGGTGCTGTCCATCGTGGGCGGGCTGATCGGTGACGCCGTGCAACGGCGTACGCCGCGAGGGCGAGCGCTCGTCGCCTCGATCGGCATCCTCGCCGCGCTGCCGTTCTACCTGGTGTTGTTCTTCGTGCCGGTCACCATCGACGTGCCGGACGGCGCGAGCGGCGGCGCGGTGGTGGGTGCGGTACTGGCCAGTGTGTTCACCGAGCCGTCGGTCGGGCTGAGCCTGCTCACCGCCGTCGTGGCGCTCGCGTTGACGTCGGCGAACTCGCCGAACTGGTTCGCGTTGATCGCCGACGTCAACCCGCCGGAGCACCGGGGCACTGTCTACAGCCTGGGCAACCTGGTGAACGGGGTCGGTCGCGCCGCCGGCAACGGGCTGGTCGGGGTGGCCTTCCAGGCGTTGCGAGTGGCGTTCCCGCCACCGCTGAACTTCGCCGTCGGGCTGGCCGCGTTCCAGCTCTTCTTCATCCCGACGGGGGTCATGTACTGGCTCGCCTCGCGAACCTCACCCGCGGACATCGACAACGTCCACGACCTGCTACACACCCGAGCCGACCACCTCTGACCGCCCCCACCCCGCGCCCCCACCCCGCGCCCCCACCCCTCGACCCGCCCCCCGTGATCGATCAAGGAGTTGTGGTGGGTGACAAATAACCCACATGCCCCCAATCCGGGCACCACAACCCCATGATCGACAAAGTCAGGCCGCACTCCTCCGCGATCTTGCACTTTGTGTCATGGCATAGCTGACATTCTGCGCATCTCGACAACAGCAACTCACAGATCGGCGCGGGTGCCGCGTTCTGCAGAGACGAGCCGGGCTGCGGGGTGCGTTGCCGTGTCCTTGGCTCGGCTGGACACGGTCAGCAGGGCTGTCGGCGCGGGGTGAATCGTTTACGACATCAGCTCCATAGCGGCCCGCTCCACGTCGACCGGCCCGCCCGCGAGTACCGATCGGCGGGACGGGCCGGTTGGCGTGTGGGTCAGCCGCGCAGCCAAACGGTCACGTCGGTGGGGACCGCGCCGTCGTCGTCGAGCGGGGCGCTGCTGGTGAGCACCTCGGCGTCGGCCGGCACCGGCACCGGCACGGCACCGAAGTTGGTCAGCACGGTCAACTCACCGTTGCGGAAGCTCAGCACCTCGTCGCCCGAGGACAACCACTCCAGGGTGCCGCGACCCAGCCCGTGG
Organism: Micromonospora sp. NPDC047756; assembly: GCF_055587245.1. Lineage (NCBI taxonomy): Bacteria > Bacillati > Actinomycetota > Actinomycetes > Micromonosporales > Micromonosporaceae > Micromonospora > Micromonospora sp. NPDC047756. The sequence continues at coordinate 120,917 of NZ_JBVJGQ010000009.1, read as the reverse complement.
GCACGGCGCAGACGCAACGCCGCGCGGTACAGCTCGTACGTCGAACCGGGCACGTCGCGTTGGCGGTCCAGCGCGTACTCCGCCCAGAGCGCGGGCTGCGGCAACCAGCTCGCGTCGGTCGGCCCGAAGCCGTACGACGGGGCGTCGGCCTCCCACGGGATCGGCACCCGGCAGCCGTCCCGACCGCGCTGGGTGTGACCGCTGCGCGCCCAGGTCGGGTCCTGCCGGGCCTCGTCGGGCAGGGTGGTGTGCTCGGGCAGCCCCAGCTCCTCACCCTGGTAGAGGTACGCCGAGCCGGGCAGCGCCAGCATCAGCAGGGTGGCCGCCCGGGCGCGGCGCAGACCGAGTGCGGCGTCCGGCTGCGGATCGCCGATGCCGATGCCGTTGGGGCGTACGGTGCCGATCGGCAGGCCGAGCCGGGAGGCGTGCCGCACCACGTCGTGGTTGGACAGCACCCAGGTGGTCGGCGCGCCGACCGAGTCGGTCGCCTCCAACGAACGGGTGATCACCGCGTACTGGGCCGGTGCGCTCCATGCGGCCAGCAGGTACTCGAAGTTGAACGCCTGGTGCATCTCGTCCGGGCGCACGTAGCGGGCCAGTCGCTCGGCCGGTTCCACCCAGGCCTCGGCGACCAGCACCCGCTCGCCGGGGTAGCTGTCCAACACCTGCCGCCACTGCCGGTAGATCTCGTGCACGCCGTCCTGGTCCCACATCGGCGGGCGGGGCTTGTCGATCTCGTTGCCGGAGAGGATCTCCTGCGGCTCCTGCCAGTCGGCCAGGTCGGCCTGCTTGATGAGGCCGTGCGCCACGTCGACCCGGAAGCCGTCCACGCCGCGGTCCAGCCAGAAGCGCAGCACGTCCAGGAACTCCGCGTGCACCTCCGGGTTGTCCCAGTTGAGGTCCGGCTGCCCGGTGTCGAACAGGTGCAGGTACCACTGGCCGGGCTGCCCGTCGGCGTCGACCGTCCGGGTCCAGGCCGGGCCACCGAAGACGCTCTGCCAGTCGTTCGGCGGCTGGTCGCCGGCCGGACCACGGCCGTCCCGGAAGACGTACCGCGACCGTTCCGCGCTGCCGGGCGCGGCCGGCAGCGCGGCCTGGAACCAGCGGTGCGCCGACGAGGTGTGGTTCGGCACCAGGTCGACGATCACCCGCAGGTTGCGGGCCCGGGCCTCGGCGATCAGCTTGTCCGCGTCGGCGAGGGTGCCGAACAGCGGGTCGATGTCGCGGTAGTCGGCCACGTCGTAGCCGGCGTCGGCCTGCGGCGAGGGGTAGAAGGGGGAGAGCCACACCGCGTCCACGCCCAGCTCGACCAGGTGGTCGAGGCGGGCGGTGATGCCGGGCAGGTCACCGATGCCGTCCCCGTCCGAGTCGGCGAAGGAGCGGGGGTAGATCTGGTAGATGGCGGCCTCGGTCCACCAGCCGGTGGCCGGGGGACCGGAGGGGGTCTGCTGGGTCGGGTCGGTGTTCAGGGTCGTCTCCCGTGTTGCGGTGTGTGGATTTCAGTGTGCCCGGGGCGGTGCTGTCGAGTCCCGGACCACCAACCGGGTGGGCAGGACCACCGGAGTGTCGCAACCGGCGCCCCGTTGACTGACGACGGGCCCCGGCGGTCGGGCGCCGAGCGGGTCGAGCAACATCTGGGCGGCCAGCCGGCCCTGCTCGGCAGCGGGCTGGGCGACGGTACTGAGCCCGAGCACGCCGGCCAGGTCGTGGTCGTCGATGCCGACCACGCTGACGTCCTGCGGCACCCGCAGTCCGACGTCGCGCAGGGCGGTCATCGCGCCCATCGCCATTTCGTCGCAGGCGGCGACGATCGCGGTCGGTGGCTCGCCGCGGGCCAGCAATTCGGCCGCGGCCCGGTTGCCACCGTCGATGGTGAAGGTGGACTCGATGTCCAGGGTGGGGTCGGGTCGCAGGCCGGCGGAGCGTAGTGCCGCCTGGTAACCCCGCCGTCGGTCGAGGTGGGTGGTGAAGGCCAACTCGTCGTCCGGGTCGCCGGAGATGTGGGCGATGCGGTGATGGCCGAGGTCGATCAGATGCTTTGTCGCGACCCGCGCGGCCGCCACGTCGTCGATGCGTACGCACGGCCAGTTCGGCACCCGGCTGCCCGAGCTGATGGTGACGCCGGGCAGTTCCAGCGTGGCCAGCGCGGTCAGGTCGGCCGGACGCAGCGGTGTGGCGACCAGCATCATGGCGTCCACCCGCTTGTGCAGGTTGGCCGTCCGCAGGACCCGCTGGCGGACCTGCTCCCGGCCGCCCAGGTTGTAGAGCAGCAGGTCGTAGCCGGACTGGTGGAGGTACTCCTCGACCGCCTCGACGACGGTGCTGAAGAACCAGCGGGTGATCCGGGGGACCACCACCGCCACCGTGCCGGTCCGGCCCCCGGCGAGCCGGGACGCGCTCGGCGAGACCTCGTAGTCCAGTTGCTCGGCGGCGGCGAGCACCCGGCGTCGGGTGGCGGCCGAGACCGTCGGTAGTCCGCGCAGCGCCCGCGAGACGGTGGCCGTGGACACACCGGCCAGCCGGGCCACATCATCGATCCTCGTCACGGTTTCCCCCGCTCGGTGCCCGGAGCGCCCGCCGCCGCCCGAGGGGCCAGGCGGCGGCGGGCGCTCGGGTCAGCCCTTGACGCTGCCCGCGAGCAGACCTCGCACGAAGAAGCGCTGCAGGGACAGGAACACGATGAGGGGTACGACGATGCTGACGAACGCGCCGGCGGTGAGGCGCTGCCACTCGTTGCCCCGGGTGCCGGCCATCTCGGCGAGCCGGACGGTGAGTGGGGCGGTCTCGTTGCCGCCGCCCGCGAAGATCAGCGCCACCAGCAGGTCGTTCCAGACCCAGAGGAACTGGAAGATGCCGAATGCCGCCAGCGCCGGGGTGATCAGCGGCAGCACGATGGTGCGGAAGATCTTCGGGTGGGTGGCCCCGTCGACGCGGGCCGCCTCCATCAGGTCACCCGGCAGCTGCGAGATGAAGTTGTGCAGCAGGAAGACGGCGAACGGGAGCGCGAAGCAGGTGTGGGCGAACCACACCTGGGCGAACTTCTGCTCGTCGACCAGGTCCCAGGCGGGCATCAGGGTGACGCCGCCGACGGTGACCCCGGTGGAGAAGAACCTCAGCAGCGGCACCAGGGCCATCTGCAGCGGCACGATCTGCAACGCGAAGATCGCGATGTAGAGCCAGTCCCGGCCGCGGAAGTTGATCCACGCGAGGGCGTACGCGGCGAGGCACGCGAAGGCGAGCGGGAAGAGTACCGACGGGATGGTGATCGCCAGCGAGTTGATGAAGGAACCGGCGAGCTGCCCGGAGGACCCCGACCGCCCGAACAGGACCTGCTCGTAGTTCTCGAACGTGAACTGGGGGTTGGTGAAGGCCGTCCACCAGCCGGTGGTCTTGATCTCGTCCTCCGGTCGGAGGGAGGAGACGAGCAGGCCGAAGGTCGGGATCGTCCAGACGACCGCGATGACGATCGAGACCAGCGTCGCGGTACGGCTGTTCAACCGCTTGCGGACCCGGCCGGCCGCGCTGGTCGGGGTGCCGCCGGTCTTCTGGGCGCCGGCGGCGACGGTGGGCGTTGCGGTGGTCATCTCAGCCCTCCCGCTGTTGACGGAGGTTACGGATCTGGTAGATCACGACCGGGATGACCAGGACGAAGAGGAAGACCGCGAGGGCGGAACCGCGCCCGTTCTCGCTGTACCGGAACGCCTGGTTGTACATCTCGTTGGCGATCACGCTGGTGTCGTAGTTGCCGTTGGTCGAGGTCCGGACGATGTCGAAGACCTTGAGCGTGGCGATCGTGAGGGTCACCATCACGACGATCAGCGCCGGTCGGATGCTCGGCATGGTGATCTGCCAGAACATCTGCCACGGGCTGACCCCGTCGAGCCGGGCGGCTTCGACGATGTCGCCGGGGATCGCCTTGATGGCCGCGGAGAGCACCACCATGGCGAAACCGGCCTGGATCCAGATCATGATGACGACCAGCAGCAGGGTGTTGAGGGGGGATTCGAGGAGCCACTGCTTGGGCTCACCGCCCAGGCTCACCACGATCTGGTTGAGCAGACCGATCTGGTCCCCGTCACCCCGGTAGGCGTAGACGAACTTCCAGATGATGCTGGCGCCGACGAAGGAGATGGCCATCGGCAGGAAGATCAGTGACTTGGCCACGGCCTCGAACCGGGCCTTGTCCACCAGTACGGCGTAGATCAGGCCGAACCCGGTCGCCACCAGTGGCACGAGGAGCACCCAGATGAGGGTGTTGATCAGGACCCGGACGATGGCGTCGTCGGAGAACATCCAGCCGAAGTTCTCCAGCCCCACCCATTCCGTGCTGGTCCTGTCCATCAGGGAGAGCAGCACGGTGCGGATGGCCGGCACGACCAGACCGATGACGAGCAGCAGCAGGGTCGGCAACAGGAAGAAGAACGCGAAGACCCCCTCCCGCTGCTTGAGTCGGCGGGGGAGTGGAGCACCACCCGTCGAGGCGGCGACGAGCTGTGCCTCCCGTCGCCGGGCGAACCAGGCCGGTACCACGTCGAGCAGCAGGAGCAGACCGCCAACCACCACCACGAAGGCGACCAGCCCGTACATCAGCATGAGGAACTTCGGCTGCTGATCGGCGAAGTCGAACTTCATCAACCCTCCCTTCCGGGTCCACCTCGGCCGGTGGCCCGGCCCGCGAACGCGGACCGGGCCACCGCCGGGATCACTTAGGCCAGCTGCTCTCGATGCCCTGGAGCACCGGGACGGTCGCCTTGCCGTTCAGCCAATCGATCATGCCCTTCCAGAACGTTCCCGCACCGACGCCGGCCGGCATCAGGTCGGATCCGTCGAAGCGGAAGGTGCCCGTCTTGTCCTGCAGGATCTGGACGGAGAGCTTGTCGATCGGGCTGGCGACGTTGTTGATGTCCAGCTTGTTGTTCGCCGTGACCCAGTTGCCGAGCTTCGCGCGGCTGTTCACGTACTCCGCCGAGACGAGGTAGGTCTGCACGGCCTGGACCTCGGGACGGTCGGCGTAGCCGACGACGAACTCGCCCGCGCCCAGCACCGGCTTGCCCTTGGCCGGGTCGATGGCCGGGAAGTAGAAGGCGAACGCGTCGCCGTCCTCGGCCACCTTGGTGCCCTCGGGGAACTGGTTGGCGTAGAACGACGCCTGTCGGTGCATCGCGCACTTGCCGGTGGTCACCGGCAGGCCCGCCTCCTGGAAGGCGGTGGTGGTGATGCTCTTGACGCCGCCGAAGCCGCCGTTGACGTACTTCTCGTTCTTGAGGATGCTGCCGGCGCGGTCGACCGCGTCGACGATCTTCGGGTCGTTGAACGGGATGGCGTGGGTGGTCCACTGGTCGTAGACCTCGGGACCCTGCGTACGCAGGACCACGTCCTCGATCCAGTCGGTGGCCGGCCAGCCGGTGGCGTCACCGGACTCGACGCCCGCGCACCACGGCTTGGTGCCGCTGGCGGCGATCTTGTCGCTCAGGGCGATGAGCTGGTCCCAGGTGGTCGGAACCTCCCAGCCCTTCTCCTTGAACGTCTTCGGCGAGTACCAGACGAAGGACTTCACGTTGGCGCCGAGCGGCACGCCGTAGAGCGTCCCGTTGACGGTGCCGTACTTCAGCCAGTCGGCCGGCATGTTCTGCTCGGCGAGGGCCTTGGTGTCGGCGCCGAGGGACTTCAGCTTGCCGGCGTCCGCGAACCGCTTCACCAGGCCCGGCTGCGGCACGAAGGCGATGTCGGGGGCGTTGCCACCGTCGACCCGGACGGGGAGCTGCGCCTCGAACTCGCCGCTGCCCTCGTAGTCGATCTCGATGCCGGTGCAGTCGGTGAACTGCGACCACGACCGCTCCAGCAGGTCGGCCTCGGCGTCACGGATGGACGCGTAGATGGAGACCTTCTTGCCGTCGTGGCCCTGGTACTTGTCGTATGCGGCGCACTCCGCGGAACCCGCTTTGCTGCTCTTCTTGTCGTCGCCGGTACCGCAGGCGGTGGCGCTGAGCGCCAGCCCGACTACACCGGCGATCACGAAGGCCTGGCGTGGTCTGGTAAAGACCGCCATGCCGTCCTCCTTCCTAGCCGGCGCGGTCTTCGTTGGTGACCCGTCGCCGGTCCGATTGGGCGTGCACACATGTAAGCGCTTGCATCCGGCCCGGTCCACCCCCTGTCAGACACGAGCGAGTAACAATCCGGAAACCTGCGGGCTGCCTGGTGGGCGCGTTTGCGGGACAGGCTGAGGACTCTTTCGAAGATTGACGATATCTGTCAGGCTAGCCCCACCGGATCGAAGGTTTTCGACATAGGAGGAGCTGTATGCGAAAGCGGTGGATCAGCCTGTTGGTGACGGGTCTCCTCGTCGGGGGAGCGCTGGTGCCGGCGACCCCGGCCCTGGCCGCGCCGACCTTCAAGGTGCCGTTCCCGTGCGGCCAGTCCTGGTCCGGGCAGACCCGGTCGGGCCACAGCCCGGCGAACGCGGTCGACTTCAACCGCACGGACGACCTGGGCGACCCGGTGGTCGCCAGCGCCCCGGGCACCGTCGACCGGGTGACCGACCTCGGTGGCACCAGCTACGGCAAGTACGTCCGGATCAACCACGGCGGCGGTTACAGCACCTACTACGCGCACCTCAACGGCTTCAACGTCTCGGTCGGGCAGACGGTCGGGTACGGCAAGGTGCTCGGCTGGGTCGGCAGCACCGGTGGATCGACCGGCCCCCACCTGCACTACGAGCAGCGCCTCAACGGCGGCGACATCCAGGTCCGCTTCAACGGCACCCTCGCGCTCTACTGGGGCACCAAGAACTACACCAGTGACAACGGGTGCTCCTCGGGCAGCGGCAACGGCACCGTCGACACCAGCGGCACGCCACTGACCGTCCGCTCCGGGCCCGGCACCGGGTACGCCTCGGTGGGCACCGTCGCGGACGGCACCCGGGTGACGATCGCCTGCCAGACCAGTGGCACCACGGTCACCGGCACGTACGGCACCAGCTCGATCTGGGACCGGATCGGCTCCGGCCGCTACATCGCCGACGCGTACGTCTACACCGGCTCCGACGGCTACATCCCGGGCGTGCCCCGCTGCTGACCCGGTGACGGTCACGGTCCCCGGCGGGCGCCGCCGCCGGGGACCGTGCGGTCAGTTGTTGAGCTGCCAGATCGACAGGTTCAACGCGGCGGCGAAGGTGACCCAGGCCCAGTACGGCAGCAGCAGCGCCATCGCCACCCGGGACACCCGGGCGAACAGCACCACGGTCAGGCCGATCGCCAGCCACATCAGCACGATCTCGGCGAACGCGAGACCGTACTGCCCGGCGCCGAAGAACAGCGGGGTCCAGATCGCGTTGAGCACCAGTTGGGCGGTCCACGCCCAGAGGGCGGCGGAGAAGCCGACCCGGCGCCACACCAGCCAGCCGGCCACCGCGATCAGCGCGTAGAGCAGTGACCAGACCGGGCCGAAGAGCCACGAGGGCGGGGCCCAGCCGGGCTGCCGCAGGTTCGCGTACTCCTCGGTGGTGCCCTGCACACCCAGGCCGCCGATCGCGGCCGCGACGAAGACCGCCGCCGCGAAGCCGGCGAGGGCCCACCACGCGCGGCGCCCGGACGTCGCCGACGCGTCCCGAGATATCTCCATGGTCGAGATATTTCCTCTCGGCGCCCGCTCAAACCGCCGAGCGGAGGGGCGGTTCACCGGGCCGGCCAGCTACAAAAAAGCGCCGGGATCGCCGCGGCCGGTGCTTCTGTCGGGAGGACGAAGCTCCGGTCGCGGCGACCCCGACGGGTCCCGGTGTTGAAGGTGAGAGCGCTAATTGAAGATGCTGACGCCACCCGGGCCGACCAACAGCCCGACGACGATGAGGACGATGCCCCACAGGATCTGCCGGCGGAACAGCGCGAGGATGCCGGCGACCACGAGTACGACTGCGAGAATCCAGAGAATCAGCTCCATGACCTCTGACTACCCGACTGGCCGATCGGGGAAACCTGGTCGGTGTCAAGTTGATCGCCAACGTGGAAGACGCTGTACGCCTGCTTGATCACCGGGTGCGCGACGTTGCGGACGCGTACCCCTCCGGGGGTCGTGCCGCGCTCGGTGCCGGCGTGCGCGTGCCCGTGCACGGCCAGCGCCGTGGGCGCCGAGTCGATCGCCTGCCCCAGTTGGTACGAGCCCAGGAAGGGGTAGATCTCCAACGGCTCGCCGGCCAGCGTGTCCGGCACCGGCGCGTAGTGGGTGAGCGCGACCAGCATGTCGCAGTCCAGCGAGCGCAGCGCCGCGCCGAGACGGTCCGCGCTTTCGGTGGTGGTGCGCACGAAGGCCTTCATCTCGGGCTCGCCGAAGTCACTGGCGCACCGCCCGGCGAACCCGCCGCCGAAGCCCTTGACGCCGGCGATGCCGAGCCGGCCGCCCGCGCAGTCCAGCACGACGCCGTTGCCCTCCAGCACCGTGATGCCCGCGTCCTCCAGAACCTTGGTCACCTGTGGCACCTGGTCACACTGGTGGTCGTGGTTGCCCAGCACGGTCACCACCGGTACGGCCAACCCGCCGAACTCCTCTGCCACGCAGCGCGCCTCGGCCTCGGTGCCGTGCCGGGTCAGATCCCCGGCCAACAGCAGCACATCGGCGCACTCCGGCAGCTCCTCCAGCGCCGGTCGGAACCGGCCGACCACGTCCTCGTCCAGATGCACGTCGCCCACAGCGGCAATCCGGATCACCATGGAACCTCCCTCAGGGCAGTTGCTCGATCTCCGTGGGCGCTTGGGCGCGGATCACCCCGATGTCGCTGGTGACCGGCACGTCCGGGAAGCGCTCGGACACCCGGCGCAGGATCTCCTCCCGCCGCTGCGGACTCTCGACCTCGCCGTAGAGCACGAGGGCGCGTTCCCGTCGAACCACTGTGATCCCCTGTTCGGCGACGGCGGGGTCCTCGACGAGCAGCCGTTGGATCTCCGCCTCGACGTACTCGTCGGGTGGCCCGGTGTCGATGTCGCGATGATGGGTCACGATGTCCCCTCTCCTGACTGGGTGTCGGCGGCCGACACCACCTCCAGCCGGTCCAGCAGCACCAGGAACGCCTCGGCGTACGGCGAGTGCTGCGTCTCCTTGCGTACCCGTTCCCAGTCGATCTGCTCCCGCAGTGAGCGGGCCAGCGGCAGACCGCGGGCGAAGTCGCAGTAGTGCTGGGAGAAGCTGAGCAGTTTGTGCACCATCAGCTGGGTCGCGGACAGCACCGGCATGCGGATCGCGTCCACCGGTCGGATGACGGTGTCGGCGAACGTCTCCTCGGTGACCGGCGTCTCGATCGGCCGGTGGATCAGGTCCACCATCCGGCCGTCGTCGAAGACCTTCACCAGCCAGTCCTCCGGCGGACGCTCGGCGACGAAACCGGCGGCCACCAGGGCCTCCAACGCGTCTTCCACGTCGGCCTCGCGGATCAGGAAGTCGACGTCGTGATCGCTGGAGTGCCCCCCGTGGGCGTAGACCGCGAAGCTGCCGCCAAGGGCGAACGGAATCTCGGACTGCTTGAGCACGGCGGCGACCTTCTTGAGGGTGTGCACCAGACTCTCGTCTCCGCGCTCAGCCATCTGGGTTCCTCCGTCGTCGTGTTGGTGGACCGGCGGTTGGATTTCGAACTCCGGTACCCGGCATTCCGGTCGTCCACACCTGCGGGTGTCTCGGTCGGGCGTCAACCGGGATAAAGCACCACAAACCTCGCGGACCACGTGCGTGGGTCGGATAACCTGTGGAGAGTGGCCAGATCATCGGGGATGCGACGACGCAAGGCCCGATTGCGCACCGTCGCCCTGATCGGGATCGACGGTTCGGGTAAGACCACACAGGCACACCGGCTGGCCGACGCGCTGACCGCCGCCGGGCGCCCCGCCACCTACCGCCGCAACGCCAGTGGTCGCCGTTGGCTCGGCCGGATCGCCCAACGCCTCGGCCGGCCGGACGCGCAGCGGCTCGTCGGCCGCGACGGCGTGCTGGCGGTGGAGTCGGTACTGCGCTGGCTCGCCATCGCCATCGCCCTGATCAGCTGTCTGCTCACCGGCCGGACGGCGGTGATGGACCGCTACTCGGCCTGTCAGTACGCGTCCATCCGCGCGCACGGCGGGCAGCGCTGGGAGCGGCTCGCCCGGGCCGGCTACCGGCTGTTCCCGACGCCGCAGGTGACCTTCCTGCTCGCCGTCGACCCGGCGGAGGCGTACCGGCGCATTGAGGAACGCGGTACCGACCACGAGACGATGGGGTGGCTGACCGCCGCCGACACCGCCTACCGGGCACTGCCCGAGTACCCCAGCTTCGTGCTGGTGGACGCGGGCCGCCCGGCCGAGGAGGTGACCGAGCAGATCCAGGCGCACCTGGAGACCTGGCTACCGCCGTCCGCCCCGGGCGGAGAGGACCTCGGCCCGGTGGTGGCTCAGGCCCGCCCGTAGACCGGCACCGTGGCGCCGCTGGTCGGGGCGGAATCCACCGATGCGAGGAACCGGATCACCGGCGCGATCTCGGCCGGGGTGACCCAGCGGGAATGGTCGGCGTCGGGCTGGGCGGCCCGGTTCGCCGGCGTGTCGATGACGCTGGGCAGGACGGTGTTGCAGCGCACGTTCTGCGAGCGGTACTCCACCGCGACCGCGTTGGCGAAGGCCAGCACCGCCGCCTTGGCCGTCGAGTAGCCGGCCGCGCCGCGGAACGGCGTGACCGCCGCGCGGGCCGAGACGCAGACCACCGCGCCGCCGCCGGACGCCACCAGGTGCGGGAGCGCGGCCTGGGTGACCAGATAGGTCGGCCGCAGGTTGACGGTGAGCATCCGTTCGAACTCCTCGACCGGGGTCTCGTGCACCAACCCGCCGCTGGCGTACCCACCGACGAGGTTGACCACCGCCCGCAGCGGTGCCGCCGGTTCGCCGGCCGCGGCCTCGACCGCCTGCGCCGCGCCCGCCGCCTCGCCCAGGTCCGCGACCACGCGGACCAGTCCGGCCACCGCCGGCTCCGACCCGGGCCGGGCCTTCCGCTCCGGTACGACCACCCGCCAGCCCGCCTCGACGAACGCGGTGACGACCGCCCCGCCGAGCCCGCCGGAACCCCCGGTCACCAACACGCTGCGCTCCGCCATGCGCCTCACGCTAATACCCCTACCGTCCCCCGCGCCGACCTGCGCTCGTGGTCGGTGGTCGCGGGAGCCCGCGCTCGGGGTCCATTGCCGCGAGAATCCCCCTTTGCTCTGCACCCGCCGAGGCGACAGTCACGCTCGGTGAACGGGGGGCGGTAGGTGGCGCGAGTACGGGTGCAGAGCAAAGGGAGGCTCGGGGGAGCGGGGGCAGGACGGCAGCGGGGCGAGGCGGGGTGATGTTTCTTGATCGAGGTCTGCCATGGGCAGAATGTGTTGGGTTGTTCGGGTGTCGGGGCGCAGGATCGGCGGATGCGGATCCTCATTCTCGGTGGCACCAGGTTTCTCGGTCGGGCCACGGCCCAGCTCGCCGTGGAGCAGGGGCACGACGTGACCTGCGCGGCCCGGGGCGTGTCCGGGGCGGTGCCGGCCGGGGCGCGGTTCGTGGTGGCCGACCGGGATGATCCGGAGTCGCTCGTTCCGCTCGCCGCCGCGGGCTTCGACGCCGTGGTCGACGTGACCCGCCAGATCAGCCACGCCCGGCACGCGCTCGCCGCGCTCGCCGACCACGTCGGCCACTGGTCGTTCGTGTCGACGATCTCGGTGTACGCGGATGACACCACCCCGGGCCAGACCGCTGCGGACGCGCCGATCCTGGCGCCCGCCCCGCCGGACGTGGACGGTCCGGTCGGCCCGGATCACCGCTGGTACGGCGAGTGCAAGGTGAGCATCGAGGAGCTGGTCCGGGAGCGGGTGGGCGTGGGCCGTTCGTTCATCTGCCGGGCGGGGCTGATCGTCGGTGCGGAGGATCCGAGCGATCGTTTTCCGTACTGGGTGCGGCGGCTGTCGGCCGGTGGTGAGGTGCTGGCCCCCGGGCGTCCGACCGACCGGGTGCAGTTCGTGGACGTCGCCGATCTGGCGCGTTGGTTGCTGCACGCCGCCGGCACCGGCCTCAGCGGCACGTACGACGGCTCCGGTCCGGCGATGTCCCGGGCCGATCTGTTGGTCGGGGTGGCCGCCGGGCTGGGCGTCGCCGATCCGGCTCTCACCTGGGTCGACCAGGAGTTCCTGCTGTCCCACGACGTACGCGAGTGGTCGGGGGAGCGGGCGCTGCCGCTCTGGGTGCGACTGCCGGAGACCGCCGGCCTGATGGACCGGGACGTTCGACCGGCCCTGGACGCCGGTCTGACCGTCCGTCCGCTGGCCGATACCGTTCGGGCGACCGCGTCGTGGATGGCCGCACACCCGGCGGCCGTCCGGCAGGGTGGACTCGACCCGGCGGATGAGGCGGCGATCCTGCGGAAGTGGCAGGCTGTGCGGGACCGGTGATCCCGGCGATCGAAGTTTCCCCCACGTCGGACAGTCATGGTTGACGCTCACGCTTGGTGAAAGTAAGTTTCACCCGTGGCGAAGAGTCCGAAGATTTCTGCGAGTCACGAGCCCGGTGGGCTGATCGTCCACATCAGCGGGCTGTTGCCGTCGCTGTCGCCCGCCGAGCAGCGGGTCGCCCGGCTGGTCGTCTCCGACCCGGCGGCCGCCGCCCGGCGGACAATCACCGACCTCGCCACCGCAGCCGAGACATCCGAGGCGACAGTCATCCGGTTCTGCCGCTCGGTGGGCATGGACGGTTACCCCCAACTGCGCATCCGTCTCGCCGCCGAGGCCGCCCGCCGCATCGAGCCACCGGACGCCCGCGTGGTCGGCGGTGACATCCCGCCCGGTGCCGACCTCGCCCAGATCATCGCCACCATCGCGTTCAACGACGCTCGCGCCGTCGAGGAGACCGCCGAGCAACTCGACCCCGCCGTCTGCGAGCAGGTGGTCGAGGCGATCAGCGGCGCCGCTCGGATCGACATCTACGGAGCCGGCGCCAGCGGGTTCGTCGCCTCGGACTTCCAGCAGAAGCTGCACCGCATCGGCCGCATCGCCTTCTACTTCCCGGACGTGCACACCGCGCTGACCTCGGCCGCCCTCCTGGGCCGGGGAGACGTGGCGATCGGCATCTCGCACACCGGCACCACCTCCGACGTGATCGAGGTGCTGGAGCAGGCCCGTACCCGCGGTGCCGTGACCGTGGCACTGACCAACTTCCCGCGCTCGCCGATCACCGACGTGGCGGACTTCGTGTTGACCACGGCGGCCCGGGAGACGACCTACCGCTCCGGCGCGACGGCCAGCCGGCTGGCCCAGCTCACAGTGGTCGACTGCCTCTTCGTCGGGGTGGCCGCCCGCAACCGGGCCCGGGCCCGCAAGGCCCTGGAGGCGACCGCCGAGGCGGTCCAGTCGCACCGGGTGGGTGCCAACCGGAGGCGGGCATGACGGCCGGTGCGGAGATGCCCGCACGGCCCGTTCGGCCCACGGTCCGGGTGGGTGCCCCCACCGAACGGCGAAACCCGCTCAGCGTCGACCTTGATCTGATGTCGACCCGGGACGTGCTCACCGTGATCAACGAGGCGGACCGGCGGGTGCCCGCGGCGGTCGCCGCGGTGCTCGACGAGATCGCCACCACCGTCGACCTGGCTGTTGCGGCGCTACGCGGCGGTCACCGGGTGCACTACTTCGGGGCCGGCACCTCCGGCCGCCTGGGCGTGCTCGACGCGGCCGAACTGGCCCCCACCTTCAACTCGCCCCGACACTGGTTCTGCGCGCACCTCGCGGGAGGCCCGGACGCCATGTGGCGGGCCGTCGAGGACGCCGAGGACGACGACCGGGGCGGCGCGGTCGAAGCGGCCAGTTGTGTACGGGCCGGAGACCTGGTGGTTGGTCTGGCGGCCAGCGGACGCACCCCGTACGTCCTTGGGGCGCTGTCCGCGGCCCGCGCCAAGGGGGCCTCGACGGTGCTGCTCTGCGCCAATCCGGAGGCGGAGGCCGCCCGGTCGGTCGACGTGTTCATCGGGGTGGACACCGGACCCGAGGTGGTCACCGGGTCGACCCGGATGAAGGCGGGCACGGCACAGAAACTGGTGCTCAACACGTTCTCGACCGCCGTCATGGTGCGTCTGGGGCGGGTCTACTCGAACCTCATGATCGATATGGTCGCCACCAACGCGAAACTCCGCGGACGAATGATCTCGATTCTGGTCGAGGCCACCGGTTGCTCGGAGGAGCTTTCCCGGCAGGCCCTCACCGAGGCCGACGGGGACCTGAAGACGGCGCTCGTCGCCCTCGTCTCGGGTGCCGAGATCGACGCCGCCCGGGCCGCGCTGGCCCGCTCGGCGGACCAGGTGCGCGGCGCCCTCGCCCTGCTCACCTCATAGCGCCACCCGTCCCCCGGGAAGCGAATGGGCCCTCGGATTGTTCATCTGGCCGGGGGGTAATAACACCCCCCTGAATGAACCGACCGGCTCACCGGTGCGTATCTGGCAGTGACCAGGATCGCATCGTGGTGGTGATCCGGGTCGCTGTGCCCCCGCGACGGGCGGTGTTGCCATGGTGCGGTAACCCGTACGTGGTGCCCAGTGGCGAGCAACCCGACGGGTGCTGACAGCAAACATGGACCGTGCTCTCAGCTACTACTCAGGCATTCGTGACACTTTCGACTCACGACGAGGAATCCCCGACACGTCTCATCTGTTGTGTAGGTGTCAGCACCGATGGGCACAGCAGAAGTTACCAGGGGCTGACAGGTGTGGGGAATGGCAAGGAACCGGGCAACCGGCGCGAGCGAGGGGACCGTGGGCAACGTGGACAAGAACATCGGCATGCGAACCGACGAGGTTGCCGAGGAGCGCGACCTGGTCGGCGTCTACCTGCACGAGATCTCCCGGACGCCACTGCTGGACGCCGCCAAGGAGGTCGATCTCTCCAAGGCGATCGAGGCCGGCCTCTACGCCGAGCACCTGCTCGGTGAGGAAGCCGTTCCCGCCGGTGTCGACCGGGCCGACCTGGAATGGCTGGTCGTCGAGGGCGAGCGGGCGAAGGACCTCTTCATCCGCGCCAACCTCCGACTGGTCGTGTCGATCGCCCGGCGCTACGTGCGCTCGGGGATGCCCATGCTGGACCTGATCCAGGAGGGCAACACCGGCCTCGTCCGGGCGGTCGAGAAGTTCGACTACGAACGTGGCTACAAGTTCTCCACCTACGCCACCTGGTGGATCCGCCAGGCGATCAGCCGGGCGATCGCCCAGCAGGAGCGCACCGTCCGACTGCCGGTGCACCTGGTGGAGGACGTCAACCGGATGCGCAACGTGGCCCGGCAGCTGACCCGTGAGTTGGGCAGCGACCCGGAGCCGGAGCAGATCGCCAACGCCCTCGGCGTCACCGTCGAGCGGGTGAACGAGCTGCGCCGCTGGTCGCAGGACACCGTCTCGCTGGACACCCCGGTGGGCGACGACGGCGACACGAACCTCGGTGACCTGGTCGCCGACAGTGACGCGCCGTCGCCGGAGGACATCGTTCTCAGTGGCCTGGAGCGGCAGCGCATCGAGGGGCTGCTCAACCACCTCGACGACCGGTCCGCCGGCATCATGCGGGCCCGCTACGGGCTGGAGGACGGCCGGGAGCACTCGCTCACCGAGGTCGCGTCACGGTTCTCGCTGTCGCGCGAGCGGATCCGGCAACTGGAGATCCAGGCTCTCGGCCGGCTCCGTGAGCTGGCCCGGGCGGAGGGGCTGCAGGCAGCCTGACCTGGTAGTAATGACGGCGAACGGCCGGCGTCCGATAGGGGGACGCCGGCCGTTCGCCGTCAATGACCGTGGTTAGCGAACCCGGCCGTAACCGTGGATGGACATCATGTTCATGCCACGCTTGAGCACGTTGCGACCGGCGCTGGGCGCGTCGATCACCTGACCGTCGCCGACGTAGAGGGCGACGTGCCCGAGCCCGCTGTAGAAAATGAGGTCGCCGGGGCGTAGCTCGCTCCGCCCGATGTGGGCGACAGCGCCCCACTGCATCCGCGCGCTGTGCGGCAGCGACTTGCCGGCCGCCCGCCAGGACGCCAGGGTCAGCCCGGAGCAGTCGTAGCCGTCCGGCCCCTCGCCCGCCCACTTGTACGGCTTGCCGATCGCCCCGAACGCGTAGCGCACCGCCGTTCCGGCAGCACCGGACACGGCGGGCACGTTCCTGGCCTCGGCCGTCGCAGCCTTGGGCTCGGGTCGCTCAGTGGCGGCCCCGTACGCCTGCCGGCGCAGCTCGTACAGCTTGGCCAGGTCCTGTTCGATCTGCTTCTTGGCCGCGGCGAGCTGACGGGCCTGTGCGGCCTGCCGGGTCAAGGTCGTGCCCAGCCGGGCCTTCTCGTCGAGCAGCCGCCGCTGGTCGGCGGTGAAGCCGGAGATGCGTTCCTGCCGCTGACGGGTCAACTGCTCGATCGTGCCGAGCCGATCCAGCAGCGCCGTCGAGCCGCCCGCGCGCAGCAGGGCGTCCGCGGTGCGCAGGCCGCCACTCTTGTACGCGGTGGAGGCGATCTCGGCCACGTCGGCCCGGCTCTGCTCGACCTGCTGTTCGAGCGGGCCGATGCGGGTCTGTAATCGGGCCACGGCGGCCTCGTTTGTCTTGATCTCCTCACGCAACTTGTTGTACGACTCGACGACCCGCTCCAACTCGGCCGAGGACGTCTCGATCCGGCGGGTCAGGTCGGCGGGGGACGGCTCGGCCTGGGCCACCGCCGTCGGGGCGATCAGCGCGGCCGACATGCCGACCAGCGCCACGGTGCGCAGCAGATTTCTCAGGGATGACAAGAGCGGAAGGCCCCTCTCCCACGGCCGTCGGGGCTGCTGACGCCCTCGACGACACCGGCCGGGGCCACCCGGGCGGACGGCACTGGGCCGGACCGGCTCGCCCAACCTAACCCGAGACTGATGTGACTCGCAGTTGAAGCAGGGGCGAAAGTTGGGAGAGTTGCGGGTCGGGCCGGTGGGCTGGGTGGCGCCATCGTGGCTGATGACGCCTGCGGGCGAGGGAACATTGTCCTTTTCACGGCGTACTGACAGATTTATGACTTTCGTCGTTCCGGGCTTATGCCGCCGGATTCCTGCCGTCCATAACCGATAAAAGCTGAAATGGATGCGGTTTCTCGGCGATCTCACCCCGCCGGGGTGAGCTGTCGTGACCCGGTAAATGCCCAGGTCGACTGGCGGCGTCGCAACACAATGAAGTCCGGAGCCGGGAATCCCGTCGACGGACAGCGATGACTGTCCTCAGCGGGCCCCTCGGCCAACCGTCCCCTGCGGGAGGAACCGTGAATCGTGAAGGCGCAAAGACGCGACCGCCGCGAACGGGTGCCCGGTCGACCCTGCTGTACGCGCGGCCCGGCATCATCGTGACCGTCGACCGGTTCACCATCGGTCGGAACAGTTACCGGGTCGCCGACCTGACCCATCTGCGTACCACCCGGGGTCCGCAGGACCGGATCGCCGTCCGGGCCGTGGTCATCACCGCCGGCATGCTCGGCGGTGTGGGGGTGCTTCTGGGCTTCACCGGCGGTCTGCACCGCCTCACCGCCGGGGCGTACCTGATCCTCGGCGCGGTTTTCCTGATCCCTGCCGCTCTCGCCCTGGTCGGCGATCGCTGGCGCCCACCGCCACACGAACTGTGGGGGTGGTACCAGGGCTCGGAGATGCTGCTGTTCAGCGCCGACGACGAACGGCAGTTCGGCCAGGTCACCCGGTCGCTGCTGCGGGCCCGGGAGGTCAACCGCTACGGCAGTTGGGTCGACCCGCTCGCCGGAGCGGAGCCGTGGCGGCCCAACCGCTGATGCGGCGCGGTCGGCGTGAAGGTCGGCGTAACCGATCTTCACGCCCGCTCAACCGTCAGCCTGGGAGGACGGGCTCCGGAGTCCGTTCGGTCTGCGGCGCGGCCACCCAGGCACTGACCCGGCGCTCGGCGTAGAACGAGACGAACGGCACCGTACCGGCCAGCATCACCAGCAGCATCCGCTTCAGCGGCCAGTCGGCTCGGCGGCTCAGGTCGAACGCGGCCACCAGGTAGATCATGTAGAGGAAGCCGTGCGCCGGCCCGATCGTCTCCACGACGACCGGGTTGTCGAACGCGTACTTCAGCGGCATGCCGACCACGACCAGCAGGATCAGCACCACGCCCACGATCCAGGCGATCACGCGGTACCGGGTAAGGGCAGCGCCCACCTTCGTCCGTCCTTCCGAGCCCGGCTCAGCCGGGATAGTCACCGGGCCGGGCGCCCGGATTGGCGTTCAACCATGACAGGTAGTGGTTGTAGGCGGCCAGGTCGTTGTCCTCGACGCCGTCGCCGGTGGCCGGCATCCGGTGCACCCGCACCGGTCGGCGTACCCCCGGTCGGGACCCGCTGGTGACCGCCGGCTCCGGCTCGACGGCCTGCTCCGCGGACGGCGCGTCGGCCTCCGCCACCCGGCGGCGGGCCAGCTTCACCTCACGCCACCAGACGTAGACCACGAAGCCGGCGAAGATCGGCCACTCGACCGCGTACCCCCAGCTCAGGCTGTTGCCGGCGGTGGCCCGGCTGATCTGCCACCAGCCCAACCCGAGAAAACCCACGACCAGCACGACCATGGCGACGTGGCGTGCGATCCACGCCGGGGTCCAGAGCCGCCTCATGACATTGAGGGTACCGGGGACGCCACCGGTCTCCGACACCGTGTCGTAGTCGTCGACTTGTCGGCTGGGTTTGGCGTCACCGCGCCTGGGCAATCGTTTAGACGCCAGCCCAAACGAGATCAAGGGGGGCGATCATGACCGGATCGGTACGTGAGGACGGCTTTGCGTCCAGCGGCAGCGCGGATACGAGCCCGGAGCAGCGGGTGCCCGAGTGGGGCGGCGAACAGCTCGCCGACCCGGCCGGCGCTCCCGGCCTCGACGACGACCTGCCCGGCATCGACCCGACGGAACTTTCCGACGAGGACCTGATCCGCGAGATGCACAGCCTGCACCGAACCCGCCTGGACACCCTGCGGCACGCTGCCGACTCCGCACTCGCGAACCACCTCCGGCGCACGGCGGAGCTGGAGACCGAGTACCTGGCCCGACACCCGGGTCGCGAGGTCGATCCCAGCCGCCTGCGGGACGCCTGATGCCGGCGCGCGCCGTGCGCGGCATGTCCGCGCCACCCGAGGTGGTCTTCAGCACGGCAACCGACCCCGACCGGGCCTCGGCCTGGCTGCCGGAGCCGCTGCGCGGCGACGGCAGCCCCGCCGCGGAGATCAGCGGCGAGGAGCTGCGTGCCCGCTGGGGCGACGGCGACGCCGACGACTGGTCCGCCGAGATCCGGGTCGAGCCGGCCGACTCCGGTGGCGCGCGCATCCAGCTGGACCTGGCCGACGGGTCCGGCGGGCCCGGTCCGGACCAACTGGCCGACGAGGCGCTCACCAACCTGGCACGCGAGGTCGCCGACAACCTCCAGGCCGGCTGAGCCGGCCTCGCGGGACGCCGTTCCCGCACCACCACTCCCGCACCACCACGACACGTGAGGAGATCGGGTGAGCGACACTGGCCTGCGGCAGAAGGCGGCCCGGCTGCGCCGGGCGTACGCGCCGCACGAGCACCGGCCGCTCGGCGGCTACCTGGTGGCGATGGGCGCCTACGCCGGGGTGACCGGGGCTCTCGCCGGCCTGGTCAAGGCGACCGGCCGACCGGTGCCGGAGCGTCCCGCGCCGTCCGACGTGGTGCTGCTCTCCATCGCCACGCACAAGCTGAGCCGGTTGCTGTCCAAGGACGCGGTGACCAGCCCGTTGCGGGCGCCGTTCACCCGCTACGACCGCCCGATCGGCAGCGGCGAGGTGATGGAGCAGGTCCGCGACTCGGGCAGCCCCACCCGGCACGCCATCGGCGAGCTGCTGAGCTGCCCGTTCTGCCTGGCAGTCTGGGTGGCCACCGGGCTGACCGGTGGCCTGGTGCTCGCGCCCCGGCTCACCCGCCTGGTGGCGACCGCGCTGACGGCGGTCGCCGCGTCCGACTTCCTCCAGATGGCGTACGCGACGGCGCAGCAGGCCGCCGAGGGTGGGCACGACGACTGAAAGCCCCAGAAAAAGGGGGCCGACGCGAGCCGGCCCCCTTTTTTTCGTACGCGTCAGCGCTGCATGCCGGACCAACCGTGCGGCGACTCCGGTTCCCGTTCGTCCTCGTCCGCCCCGGTGATGATGTCCCGATCCACCGCCGTGCGGTCGTGCTCGTTGGCGAAGTCCGGCTCGGGCGTGGTGTCCCTGCCCTTCGGGGGCTGGCCCAGCGCCGTCACCTTCTCGTCGTGGTCCTCGCGGTGCGTCATGTCGGTGTCCCTTCCGCGGTCGCTCAGCCGACCGAGCCGCCCAGCAGGTCACTGGCCTCGTCCACCGTGTACTCACCCTCGGGGAGCGCGTCGATGCGGGCGAGCAGCTCCGGCGGGAGTTCCGCGGCCACCGCCTGACGGTAGATCTCCGCCTGCTCAACCCGCTCCTGCGCGCGGAAGATGCCGTCGAGCAGGTCGTCGAGTGCCCGGGTGTCCGGCTCGTCGGCCAGTGGTGAGTCGTCGGTCACCTCGATCAGCTACCCGGGGCGGAATCGGTCAAACGTCACCCCGTCGGCGGGTCTGCGCGCTTGGTCGACGGCCCCGTAACCCTTCCTTTGCTCTGCACCCGCCGATGCGACGGTCACCCTCTGTGAGTGGTGCGCCCAGGGGTGCAGAGCAAAGGGAGACACAGCGCAGAGCCGGGGCGGGGCGGGGCGGGCGGAGCCGGGGCGGGGGAGGGATGGGCAGGGCGTTGGCTGGGGTGATGGTGCGGCCATCTCGGGTGAGCCGGTGCCGGCCAGGGACCGGACAGACAGCGCCGCCCCCGGCCTTGTGGGCCGGGGGCGGCGCTGGTGTCGGTGTGCAGGTCGCCTCTCGGCGAGTGGCACTACGCGGCTCCAGCCGGACGGTATTCCGCGAAGGCTATTTAGGTGAGGCCCGGGGACACTGGACACACCGACACCCCAGTCAACGAGCCGACCCCCCGTTCGTGTTCCGCCGGCCGTGGTGTCGGCGGTCACACCGCCGTGGGCAGGGTGGCCCTTCGGGCCCGCACGGCCGAGGCGAGGTGGTCGAGCACCTCGGCGGTGTCGTCCCAACCCAGGCAGGCGTCGGTGACCGACCGCCCGTACTCCAGCTTGCGGGTCGGGTCGAGCTCCTGCCGGCCGGGCAGCAGGAACGACTCCAGCATCACGCCGGTGATCCCACGCTGGCCGGCGGCCAGCTGGGCGGCCACGTCCGCGGCCACCAGCGGCTGGTTACGGTGGTCCTTGCCGCTGTTGGCGTGACTCGCGTCGATCACCAGCCGCTCCGGCAGGTCGGCGGCGCGGAGCAGGTCGAGTGCCCGGGCGACCGACTCGGCGTCGTAGTTGGGTCGGCCGCCCCCGCCGCGCAACACGAGGTGCCCGTCGGTGTTGCCTCGGGTGTGCATGATCGCCGGAGTGCCGGAGAAGTCGATACCGGGGAAGACGTGTGGCACCCCGGCGGCGCGGATCGCGTCGACGGCCGTGCCGATGCTGCCGTCCGGGCGGTTCTTCATGCCGATCGGCATGGACAGACCGGAGGCGAGCTGGCGGTGCACCTGGCTCTCCACCGTGCGGGCACCGATCGCACCCCAGCCCACCGTGTCCGCGATGTACTGCGGGGTGATCGGGTCCAGGAACTCGCAACCCACCGGAAGGCCGAGGCGGAGCACGTCGAGCAGCAGCGCCCGGGCCAACCGCAGACCGGTGTTGACGTCCCCGCTGCCGTCCAGGCCGGGATCGTTGATCAGGCCCTTCCAGCCGACGGTGGAGCGCGGCTTCTCGAAGTAGACCCGCATGACGATCAGCAGGTCGTCGGCGAGCCGGTCGGCTGCGGTCCGCAGACGCTGCGCGTAGTCCAGGGCGGCGGCCGGGTCGTGCACCGAGCAGGGACCGACCACCACCAGCAGGCGGTCGTCCTCGCGGTCCAGCACGCGGCCGACCGCACGGCGGTCGGTCAGCACGGCCGCCGCGAGCGGGGCGTCCAGGGGCAACTCGTGGTGCAGCAGGGCGGGTGTGGTCAGCGGCACGACACGGTCGATCCGCTGATCGCTGACCCGATCGGTCTCCGGGGTCGTCACGGTGGCATCCTTTCGCCGACCGTGCCCGGGGCCGGTGCCCGGGACGAGCCGGCTGCTCGTACGCAAAAGGGCAGGAACGACAGCTCCTGCCCAGCCGGCTCGGTCCGTGGTGACATCAGTTCATGGTGAAGTCACCGGCGTGCGAGCCGGCTGCCTAAACCATCGATAGGAACGCGTCACCGGGCCAGCGTACCCGACCGGACGTCTTCACCCGTGCTGTCGTCCCAGGATGCGGGGCGGAGATCGCGTGCCGGGGACGCGCTCGGGGTAACAGGGGTGCCATGACACACGAGCAGAGCGATCAGGACCGGGTGGAATCCCGCGCGCACCACCTCCTGCCCGAGGAGAAGGCGGTGGGCAGCGACGACCCGCAGGCGCAGGCGGAGGCCATCCTCGCCGAGTCGGACATCCGCACCGCGGACCAGAACGCCGCTCCGGACACGGTGCTGGAGCGGCGTACCTCGGATCAGACGGTGGTGGCGGTCGAACCGCCGGACTGAGCGGTCGCCCCGCGTGCCCGGCGCGACCCCCGGTAAGTCTGGTCACGCAGCCAGGCCAGCGGACCTGCCACCCGCAGTTCGGGTGGCAGGTTGCGCACCGGGTCGAACGCGAGCGCCCCGTCCTCCTCGGTGCTGAGCTGGGCGCCGAGGCTGACCTGCCCGACCGGTCGCCACGGCCCCACCGCCGAGGCGACCGCGAGCACCAGGCGCGGGGTGTCCGTCCGGGTCGCGGCGGACGCCGCGGCCAGGCTGCGCCCGAGGTCGGCCGAGTCGGGATCGGCCAGCGCGGCCAGCCAGAGGCGGCGTCGGCCCGCTCGATAGCACGTGATCGTGCTGTACGTGCCGGTGAAGCGGCGTCGCGGCAGCGGCAGGTTCCGCAGCACCGGGGCCGCGCCACTGGAGCTGACCAGCAGGTCGAACTGCCGGCCGCCGTCGCTGTGCAGGCGCAGCGCGAGGCCCAGGACGTCGGGCCAACTGCCGGGCGTGGGCGTTCCCTTGGAGAGCCGGACTGTGGTCCGGTACCGGCCGGGCTGGTCCAGCAGAGCAACCCCGGTGGGCGGTCCGGGCGTACCCCAGATCACCGTCTCGCCGACGAACGAGCGACCGGCCGGATGCAGCAACCGGCCGCGGCGCAGCCGGCCGAGTGCGGTGGCGGCGCGTTCGACGGCGGCGGCGGCCCGGCCGGCGGACCGGATCGGAGGCGGGGTGACGGTCATTGCTCTCCGGTACCCCGCGCGGCGGCTCCGATGCCGCCCGGGTCGGCTCGCCGACCGACGGCACGTCACCTTTCCGCCCCCGAGATCGGATAGCGTCGGGGCATGCCCGACAGCGGTTACCCCTGGCCCATTCAGACGTCCCGACTGGACAACGGCCTGCGCGTGGTGGTGAGTGAGGACCGCACCGCGCCCGCAGTGGCCGTCAACCTCTGGTACGACGTCGGCTCCCGACATGAGCCGGCCGGGCAGACCGGTTTCGCCCACCTCTTCGAGCACCTGATGTTCGAGGGCTCGGTGAACGTGGCGAAGACCGAGCACATGAAGTTGATTCAGGGCTCCGGCGGCTCGCTCAACGCCACCACCAACCCGGACCGGACCAACTACTTCGAGACGGTCCCGGCCGAGCACCTGGAGTTGGCGCTCTGGTTGGAGGCCGACCGGATGGGCGGCCTGGTCCCCGCCCTCACCCAGGAGACGCTGGACAACCAGCGGGACGTGGTGAAGAACGAGCGCCGGCAGCGCTACGAGAACGTGCCGTACGGCGACGCCTGGCTGCGGTTGCTGCCGCTGCTCTACCCACCGGGGCACCCCTACCACCACGCGACGATCGGCTCGATGGCCGACCTGAACGCCGCCGACCTGGCCACCTTCCAGGCGTTCCACCAGACCTACTACGCGCCGAACAACGCGGTGCTGACAGTGGTCGGCGACGCCACCGCCTCCGACGTGTTCGCGCTCGCCGACAAGTACTTCGGCGCGCTGCCCGCCCGCGACGACATCCCGGCGGCACCGGACGGCCGCACCGTCCCCGCCACCGGGCAGACGGCCGTCGAGTCGGTGAGCGCCGACGTGCCGGCGCCCCGGGTCTACATCGCCCACCGCAGCTACCCGTTCGGCACTCCCGGATACAACGTGATCACCGTGCTCGCCACCATCCTGGGCAGCGGCCGGGGCAGCCGGCTCTACCAGCGCCTCGCCGACGGCGAGCGGATCGCGCAACCGGACCTGGTCGGGGCGTACGGGGTGGACCTCGCACACGCCCCGGCACCGCTGATCGCCACCGCCACCGCCCGTCCCGGAGTGAGCGCCGAGCGGCTGGCCGAAGGGCTGGCCGAGGTCGTCGACGAGTTGGCCACCGTGCCGGTCACCGCCGCCGAGCTGGATCGGGCCAAGGCGTTGCTCAGCACCGGGTGGTGGCGTCAGCTGTCCACCGTCGACGGCCGCGCGGACCTGCTCGGCCGGTACGCCACGCAGTTCGGTGACCCGGCCCGCATCGCCGAGCAGTTGCCGGCCCTGCTCGCTGTCACCGCCGAGCAGATCGCCGAGGCCGCCGCCGACGTGCTTGCCACCGACCGGGTGACCCTGACCTACCTGCCCGAGGAGACCTCATGACGCTGATCGCCGACCGTCCCGGCCCGGGCGCCGCCCGCCCGTACCGGTTCCCGCCGGTGGTCCGCCGCGCTGCGGCCGGTGGTCAGGTCGTCGCCGCGCACCTGCCGGGGCAGAACCTCGCCGTGGCCCTGCTGCTGCTCGACGTGGGCGCGGGCCAGGAGCCGGTCGGTAAGGAGGGGCTGTCCGGCGTGCTGGCCAAGGCGTTGGAGGAGGGCACCGCGCAGCGGGACGCCGCCGCGTACGCGCTCGCCGTCGAAGGGCTCGGCACCGCACTGTCGACCGGTCTGGACTGGGACTCGTTCCAGGCCAGCGTGGTGATCCCGGTGGACCGACTGAGTGCCGCCGTGGAACTGCTCGCCGAGGCGGTCCGGACGCCGAAGCTCGACCCCGCCGACGTACGCCGGGTCCGCGACGACGAGGCGACCGCGCTCCGGATGGACTGGGCCAACCCCGGCCCGCGCGCCGACGCCGCGCTGCGCGCCGATCTGTTCGGCGCGCAGAACCGCTGGGGGCGGCCGATGCACGGCGACCCGGAGTCGGTCGCCGGGTTGGACGTGGAGGACGTCACGGTCTTCCACTCGGAGTGGTTCCTGCGCCCCGGCACCCTGATCGTCGCCGGTGACCTGGACCGGATCGACCTGGACGCGCTGGCCGCCGCGGCGTTCGCCGGCACCGGTGGTGGTCCCGCCGAGCGGGGCGGTCCCATCGAGGTGCCGTTGCACGACGGTCGACGGATCATCCTGGTGGACCGGCCCGGCTCGGTGCAGTCCACGCTGCGGCTGGGCCACCCGTCACCACACCGGGCGCACCCCGACTACGTGCCGATGACGCTCGCCGGCACGGTGCTCGGCGGCGCGTTCACCTCCCGACTCAACCACCTGCTGCGGGAGGTGCACGGCTACACCTACGGCATCCGGGGCGACTTCGCCGCGTCGCGGCGGTTCGGTCGGTTCGCGGTCAGCTCCGGCGTGCAGACGGCGGTCACCGCGCCGGCCCTGGTCGAGGCGGTGGGCGAGATCACCCGTACCCAGGCCACCGGGGTGACCGAGGAGGAGCTGGAGGTGGCCCGCTCCTGGCGGGCCGGGCAGCTCTCGGTCGAGTTGCAGAGCCCTCGGGCGATCGCCTCCGCGCTGACCACCCTGGTGGTGCACGACCTGCCGGACGACTACCACGCGCGGCTGCGCGAGTCGCTGCTCTCCGCCGACGTGGACCAGGTCTCCGCGGCGGCAGCCACCCACCTGCACCCGGAAGCCCTCACCCTGGTCATCGAGGGCGACGCCGCAGTGATCCGCGAGGACCTGGAGTCCACCGCCCTGGGAGACCTTCTTCCCTGACCCGCCCCGCCGAAAACGCCGTTGATCAAGAGGTTTGCGTCACCCGGAGCGCGATTCCTGACGCAAATCTCTTGATCGACGGCTGTCGGGCGCGGTGTGAGGTCGACCCGGGGGGTGGGAAAGGAGTCCCGGTTTCGGGGGTGGGGTCGGTAGCCTCGCGGGCATGAGGATCGGCATTGTGGGTGCCACCGGCCAGGTCGGTGGCGTGATGCGGCAGGTGCTGGCGGAGCGGGAGTTCCCAGCGGAGCAGGTGCGGTTGTTCGCCTCGGCGCGGTCCGCCGGGCGTACGCTGCCGTGGCGCGACGGCGAGGTGACAGTCGAGGACGCCGCGACCGCGGACTATTCCGAGCTGGACATCGTGCTCTTCTCGGCCGGTAAGGGCACCGCCCGGGAGTTGGCCCCCCGGGTCGCCGAGGCCGGCGCCGTGGTGATCGACAACTCGTCGGCGTTCCGGATGGATCCGCAGGTGCCGCTGGTGGTCGCCGAGGTCAACCCGCACGCCGCCCTGAACCGACCCAAGGGCATCATCGCCAACCCGAACTGCACCACGATGGCCGCGATGCCGGTGCTGCGTCCGTTGCACGCCGAGGCTGGCCTGGTCGGTCTTGTCGTCTCCACCTACCAGGCGGTCTCCGGCGCAGGGCTGGCCGGCGTCGCCGAGCTGGACGAGCAGGTCCGCAAGGTGGCCGAGCACGCCGCCGGGCTGGCCTTCGACGGGTCGGCCGTGGAGTTCCCCGCGCCGCGCTCGTTCACGCAGCCGATCGCCTTCAACGTCCTCCCGCTGGCCGGTTCGATCGTCGACGACGGCTCGTTCGAGACCGACGAGGAGCAGAAGCTCCGCAACGAGAGCCGCAAGATCCTGGATATCCCCGACCTGTTGGTCTCCGGCACCTGTGTCCGGGTGCCGGTCTTCACCGGGCACTCACTCCAGATCAACGCCCGGTTCGCCAGGCCGCTCACCCCGCAGCGCGCCCACGAACTGCTGGCCGACGCGCCCGGGGTGGCACTGACCGACGTCCCGACGCCGTTGCAGGCCGCCGGTCAGGACCCGACCTACGTGGGCCGGATCCGCGCCGACGAGACCGTCGAGCACGGGCTGGCGCTGTTCTGCTCCAACGACAACCTGCGCAAGGGCGCCGCGCTGAACGCGGTGCAACTCGCCGAGCTGGTCGCCGCCGAGCGCCGCTGACCGGCACGGTCGCCGAAACATCGAACTCTCACCGAGCCCTCGCCGTTCGCCGGCGGGGGCTCGGTGCCGTCCCGAGGGCTCGGTGCCGTCCCGAGGGCTCGGTACCGTTCCGAGGGCTCGTGCCGTCCCGGGGGCTTGGTGCCGTCCCGGGTGGTCGCCCTGCCGTCCCGGGTGGTCGCCCGCGGCGGCCGGCAGGTCGTGCTTGGATGGGTCGGAGACGATCGTCCAACCTGGAGGACACCATGCCGGATGACCGGACCCAGCAGGCGTTGACCGATCTGGTGGCCGGCCGCTCGATGGGCGTGCTCGCCACCATCAAGCGGGATGGGCGTCCGCAGCTGTCCACGGTGCTGTACTCCTTCGACCGGGACGCGGGCCTGATCCGGGTCTCGGTCACCGAGGGTCGTGCCAAGACCGCCAACCTGCGCCGCGACCCACGTGCCAGCTTCCACGTCAGCAGCGCGGACGGCTGGGCGTACGCGGTGGTCGACGGTCGCGCCGAGCTGACCCCGCCGGCCACCGAACTCGACGACGAGACTGTCGAGGAGTTGGTGGCGCTCTACCGGGGGCTGAGCGGCGAACACCCCGACTGGGACGAGTACCGCCAGGCCATGGTCGACGAGGGCCGCATCGTGCTACGCCTGCACGTCGAGCGGCTCTACGGCATGCCGCCCAGAGGCTGACCGGCGCGCCGAGGCTGACCGGCGCGCCGAGGCTGACCGGCGCGCCGAGGCTGACCGGCGCGCCGAGGCTGACCGGCGCGCCCAGCTAACCGGACGCCCAGGCCGACCAGCCCCGGGCTGAGCGGCCCACGGTCGGTCAGCCCGGCTCGATCACTGTCACACCGGGCCAGCGCTGCGCCGGCCGGTGCCGGGCCAACCGCTGCCGCGACCGGGCCACGTCCACCCGGGCCGGGTTGTGCCGCCACACTCCGCCCAGCAGATCCGTCAGGCCGTACGGCGCGCAGACGTCCAGCCGCCCGGTCTGGTCCAGGCGGACGGCCACCGCTGTCGCGTACTCCGGCCAGGTGGCGACCGCCTCGGCCACGCTTCGGTACGGCTCGATCGGGTCGCCGCCGAACGTGGTCGCGTACCAGGTGTGCACAGCGGCCTGGTTGCGAGCCTCCCACGGCGGCTGCGCCCACATCGCCGTCAGCAACGCGGTGGCCCGGTCGTCGTCGGCTCGGGTGAGCGTCGCCGGGTCGAAGAAGACCACGTCCACGTCGCGGACCCGCGTCGGGTCGAACCCGTCGCCGTACCGCTCGCCCCAGACCAGGTCGCGCAGCGCGCCAGCGCCGATCCAGGCGTCCGGCAGCCCGGAATCACGTACCACCGCCAGTGCCCGGGTCAGCCAGCTGCTGCCCGCGACCAGGTCCCGCAGCTCCTCCTCGTCCGTTCTCATCCGCCCACGGTAGGCGGCGGGGTCGACGCGCGCCGGTGCCGCCCGTCGACGGGTAAACCGCCCTACCTCGCCCTTGCGGGACGTCGGGGAGGGGTGGGCGATGGGCGCCGGCACGAGCAGCGACGGGACCGAGCCGGCGGGCCCGACGCTGCGGGCGGGTGCGACACCCGCACGGACAGCCCCGGCGGGCACTCGGCGTTACCCCCTCCCGGGCGGCGGGTAGACGGGCCGTGCCGACACCGAGAGGGGAGCACCATGACAACGGTCGGAGAGTTCATGACGACCCGGTTGGTGACGATGGACGGCAACGACACGCTCATCGCCGCCGCGCAGGAGATGCGCGACAGCGCGATCGGCGATGTGGTGGTTACTGATGGTGACAGTGTGGTTGGCATCGTCACGGACCGGGACATCACGGTCCGCGGTGTCGCGGAGAACATGGACCCGGGCTCGACCCGGTTGAACCAGATCACCACTCGCGACGTGATCACGGTGAGTCAGTACGACGATGCCGTGGCCGCCGCGGACCTGATGCGGACGTACGCCGTACGCCGACTTCCGGTGATCGACGACGGGCGCCTGGTCGGCCTGGTGTCGATGGGTGACCTCGCGGTCGAGCGCGAACCGCAGTCGGTCCTGGCCGACATCAGCGCCGACGACCCGAACAACTGACCCGTCCGCCGCGGCGCGCGCCGGCTCTCCCTTCCGGGAGGGCCGGCGCGTGGCGTCTCCACCCCCTGCTCACCCGGATTGGGCGAGGTTGGGCGGGGGAGCGGCGGGGACCCGTGCGGGGACGTGCAACGCCGGCCGTCCGTGCGACGCGAGCGCGGTGGGTGGGATCCCCGGCCCGGCAACTGGGAGGAGTGGACCCGATGGTGGACGCGACCACGAGGTTCTTCGAGGACCTGGACCGGCGGGGGTACGAACCCCTGCTGGCCAAGACCTCCGGGACGCTGCGGATCGACCTGCACGAGGGGGCGCAGACCCGGCACTGGCTGCTGAGGATCGATCACGGCCGGCTGAACGTCAGTCAGGAGGAGCAGGAGGCCGACACGGTGATCGGCGCCAGCCCGCTGCTCTTCGACGACATCGCCTCGGGGCGCGAGCACGGCCTGGCCGCGCTGTTGCGGGGGGACATGACGGTGTCGGGTGACGCTCGCCTCGTCGTACAGGTGGAGCGGATCTTTCCGGGTTCCCCGGACGCCCGCGGGCCGCGCCGGCGATTCGCGGGGGAGGAGCACTGATGGGGCAGAGCAACACGATCCGGATCCTGGACGGCAACACGTTCGTCGTCTGCGAGGACACCGGTGACATCGAGGCGACGCCGAGCGAGCCCACCGGGCTCTTCTCCATCGACACCCGGTTCCTGTCGACCTGGGTGCTGACCATCAACGGTGAGCGACTCAACTCGCTCTCCTACGACGACCTGCAGTATTTCGAGTCGCGATTCTTCCTGGTCCCGGGGATGGCCACGCACTACGTGGACGCGAAGCTGTCGATCATCCGCGAGCGCGCGGTGGGCGGCAGCTTCTGTGAGCAGCTGACCATCCTCAACCACGACGAGAAGCCGGTCGACCTGGAAGTCCGGATGGACGCGGCGTCGGACTTCGCCGACCTGTTCCAGGTGAAGGACGAGATCCTCAACAAGAAGGGCGAGATCTACACCGAGGTGGAGTCGGACCGGCTGACGCTGGGGTACCGGCGGGGGAACTTCCGGCGGGAGACAACCATCTCGTCGTCGGTGTCGGCCCGGTACGACAGCAAGGGCTTCTCCTACACCGTGCACCTGGAGCCCAACGAGCAGTGGGACGCCTCGATCGACGTCCAGACCCACGCGGTCGGGCCCGGCGGCCGGGACCTGCGGTTCGGGCTTCGCACACACGGCACCGAGCGGCTCGCCCTCCAGCACGACCTGGAGAAGTGGATCGCCGACGCACCGAAGGTCAACAGTGAGCACGGCCGGGTGGCCAGCACGTACCGGCGCAGTCTGATCGACCTGGCGGCGCTGCGCTTCTCGCCGCTGTCGCTGGGCGGCGCCACCCTGCCCGCCGCCGGTCTGCCCTGGTTCATGACCATGTTCGGCCGGGACAGCATCCTCACCTGCCTGCAGACCTTGCCGTTCACCCCGCAGCTGTCGAAGACGACGCTGCGCATTCTGGCGTCCCTGCAGGGCAGCCGGTTCGACGACTTCCGGGACGAGGACCCGGGGCGCATCCTGCACGAGATGCGCTACGGCGAGACCGCGGCCTTCGAGGAGCAGCCACACTCGCCGTACTACGGCTCGGTGGACGCGACGCCGCTGTTCATCGTGCTGCTCGACGAGTACGAGCGGTGGAGCGGGGACGTCGCGCTGGTCAAGGAGTTGGAGCAGGAGTCCCGGGCGGCGCTGAGGTGGATCGACAACTACGCCGACCTGGTGGGCACCGGCTACATCTGGTACGAGCGACGCAACACCGACACCGGCCTGGAGAACCAGTGCTGGAAGGACTCCTGGGACTCGATCTCCTACTCCGACGGCACGCTGCCGCCGTTCCCTCGGGCCACCTGCGAGGTGCAGGGGTACGCGTACGACGCGAAGGTCCGCGCGGCCCGGTTGGCGCGCGAGTTCTGGGGCGACCCGGAGTTCGCCGACCAGTTGGAGCGGGAGGCGGCAGAGCTGAAGGAGCGGTTCAACCGGGACTGGTGGGTGGACGACGGCGAGTACTTCGCCCTGGCCCTGGACCCGGACGGTCGACAGTGCGACATCCTCAGCTCCAACATCGGCCACCTGCTGTGGAGCGGGATCGTCGAACCCGAGCGGGCGGAGAAGCTCGCCGCGCACCTGGTCGGGCCGCGGCTCTTCTCCGGCTGGGGGGTGCGCACCCTCGCCGAGGGGGAGGCCCGCTACAACCCCATCGGCTACCACAACGGCACGATCTGGCCGTTCGACAACTCGTTCATCGCCTGGGGCCTACGCCGCTACGGCTTCGCCGAGGAGGCCGCGACCATCGCCAACGGCATGCTGGACGCGGCCACGTACTTCGACGGCCGGCTGCCGGAGGCGTTCGGCGGCTACCCGCGGGAGCTGACCAAGTTCCCGGTGGAGTACCCGACGGCGTGCAGCCCGCAGGCCTGGTCGACAGGTACCCCGCTGCTGCTGCTGCGCACGATGCTCGGTCTGGAGCCGCACGAGGGTCACCTGGCGGTCGAGCCACGGCTGCCGGTGGGGATGGGTCGCATCGAGGTGCTGGACATCCCCGGTCGTTGGGGCCGGGTGGACGCGTTCGCCCGGGGTCGGCTGGACCTGGACAACCTCGCCGAGTGACCGATCAGGCCGCCGAGCCGGCGGTGGCGCGTCTCCCGCGCCGCCGCCGGCTCTCCACCCAGCCGATCCTCGGCCGGTCAGGGTAGATTCTGCGAATGCCGGAGCTCGTGTACCCGCCCGTTATCGCCACCGCCAAGACGCTGTTCCGGGTCCTCGACCTGAAGATCATCATTGAGGGCGCCCACCACGTACCCCGAACGGGCGGGGCGGTGCTGGCCAGCAACCACGTCAGCTACCTCGACTTCGTCTTCGCCGGTCTGGGCGCGAACGCCTCGGGCCGGCTGGTGCGGTTCATGGCCAAGGATTCGGTCTTCACGCACAAGATCTCCGGCCCGCTGATGCGCGGTATGCGGCACATCCCGGTGGACCGGCAGGCCGGCGCTGCCTCGTTCCGCGCCGCCGTGGGCGCGCTCAAGCAGGGCGAGGTCGTCGGCGTCTTCCCCGAGGCGACGATCAGCCGGTCGTTCACCGTGAAGGAGCTCAAGAGCGGCACCGTCCGGATGGCCCGCTCGGCGAAGGTGCCGGTGTTGCCGGTCGCGCTGTGGGGCACCCAGCGCCTCTGGACCAAGGGCCGCCCGCGCACCCTGACCCGGCGGCACACGCCGATCACCATCCTGATCGGCGAGCCGATCAACCCGGCGGACTTCCCGGACCCGAACGTGCTGGCCGCCGAGCTGACCACCCGCCTCAGCGCCCTCGTCGACCGGGCGCAGCGGGATTATCCGGACACCCCGGCCGGCCCGGACGACACCTGGTGGCAGCCCGCGCACCTGGGCGGCAGCGCGCCCACGCCGGAGGAGGCCGCCGCTCTGGACGCCGCCGCCGAACACCCCGCTTCCAGCGCCTGACACCGACGGCGACATTCTCGGCGGGCCAGGGGCTTCGACGTACGCCTCAGCAGGCCGGATCGTTTGGAGCCCGGACACAGCGGTGTCCACCGACGCGGGCGGTCGGTGTCACCGCTGCCCGGATGCTGCGCCGCCGGCGAGCCCGCCCCACGAGGTCGGGTCCGGTCTTGAGCGGTAGTAGTCGTCCCGGGAGTGGAACTCCACCGGCAACGAGCCGGGCAGCGTGATCCGGGTGTCGCCGGCGAGCAGACCGGGGCCGGCCCGCAGCAGCAGCACGTCGCGCTCCTGGGCCGAGAGGTCGACCAGTTGTGGACGGTTGAGCCGGAACATGGCAACCGCCCGGCGGACCTGCCGGGCCAGCGCCACGACCTCGGCTGTCATTCCGCTGAGGGCCAACGCCGGCTGCTGAATGGTGCGCAGCGCGTCGCAGACGATCAGCAGCTGGGCCGGCGCGTCCGGCGCGCTCGTCGGCAGCTCCAACCGGGACGGCCACTGCCAGCGGATCTGACCGCTCATCAGGCCGTTGTGTCGAGCCGGCGGCCGGGCCCGGTGCGTGCCGTCGGCGACCAGCGACAGGTGCGAGCCACTGCCCACCCAGCAGATCCGCTGGTCGGTGACGGTCACCGCGACCGGCTCGGGCAACTGCCAGCGGCGTCGCACCTCGCTCGGCCCGAGCAGGTAGCCCGCGACCAGCAGCCGGTGTCGCCCGAGCAACCGCTCGCCGGGCATCGGTCGCAGGTTGTAGCGGCGGTCCAGGGTCGGGCCCACGTCGTCGTCGGGGGCGTCGAACCGGTGGGGACCGATGAAGAAGGGGGACGCGTCGGCGTGCATCGTCACGACCTTCCGGTCAGCTGGCTGTGTAAGGAAGCCTTCCGGACCGCAGCGCCCCTGTCATGACGCCTGTTAGGGGGTCGGCCGGTCGTGCGTCGCCTGTGACCGGTAGATGCCGATCTCCTCCGGGCGGACGAGACCGTCCTCGATCGCACGGGCGAGTAGCGCCGCCTTTGTGGCGGCTGGTCGCCCCGCCCGGGTGTACTTGATCCGTGCCCGGTCGACGTACTGCTTCACCGTGTGCTCGCTGATCTGCATCCGCCGGGCCACCGACGCCTTGGACATCGACTGGAACCAGAGCAGCAGCGCCTCACGCTCCTTGTCGGACAACATCGGCCGGTCCGGCCGTGGGTCGCCGACCATCGCACCGGCGAGCGCCGGCGGCACGTACGGACGGTCGCTCGCGGCGGCCAGCACCGTCTCCACGCAGTGTTCCCGGCCCTCGTGCTTGGCCAGGAACGCCACCGCCCCGGCGTCCAGCGCGGCGAGCATCGTCTGCGGGTCGGTGTGCTCCGAATAGACCACCACCCGCCGGCCGGCGGCGCTCAGCTCGGCCAACTTGTCCAACGCCATCCGCCCGTGCAGTCGCAGGTCGAGCAGGATGACGTCGGCGTGCGGTGCCGCCCGCAGCACCGCGTCCGGGTCGTCGCCGGTGGCGAGCACCGTCAGGCGAGGCTCGGTGGCGAGCCAGGCGCGGACCCCCTCGACCACCACCGGATGGTCGTCGACGATCGCCACCCCGACCGGTCGATCGCCGGTCACCGCCGCCACCGGGTCTGCGCCCATCTGATGTTTCCGTCCCGTTCGTAGAGGTACTCCACCGGCCCGTCGTCGTGCTCCCCGGGGGGCGGGCCGGTCGACTCCGGCCCCTCCCGGTCCGGTGTGACCAGGCTGACCACCACCTCGTCCGGGCCGGAGACCACTGTCAGACGCGCCCATTCGCGAGCGTCGGCGAGGGTGCCGGTGAGCGGGTCGGCCAGTCGGCGGCGGACCTCCACCGGCAGCGGCGGCGGGGTGCCGATGGTGACCAGGTCGATCGGAAGGCCGTTGCGTTCCGCCAGGTCGGCGGCGGCTCGCAACTCGTGCAACAGCGGGTCGGGCACATCGTCGGACTCGGCGATCAGCCGGCGCAGTCGGGCGGCGGCCAGCATGCAGCGGCGCTGCACCTCCGGGTCGTCCGGGTCGGCCTGGCCGGCGGCCAGGTCCCCGAGGACCCGCCCGGCCGCCGAGCTGACCAGGGCGAGCCGGTCCCGGCGTTCCCGAAGGCCCCGCTCGGCGGCGTCCCGCTCGGCGGCCATCGCGTGACCGGCGGCCGAGACGGCGGCCCGTTCCCGAGCCAGGCCGACGATGACGGTGCTGCCCACGAAGACCGCCACCGGCAGCGAGAAGGTGCCGTAGACGTACATCACGTAGCGGGCCACGTCGGCCGGGTCCGGGCCGTGCCCGAGCACGGCGACCAGGGCGATCAACGCGTGCGTGCCGAGGAGCGCGATCAGCCCCGCGACGCGCCGGCCCCACACCGCCAGCACGAAGAACCAGCCGAGCGTGCCCCACACCCAGTTGGCGGCGGTGAACAACTGCCGCTCACCGGCCGCCGCGAAGACGGCCGCGTCGACGACGAGCAGCAGCCCGGCCAGCGGCCACGGTGGCAGTGGTGAGCCTTGCAGCAGCCGTACCCCGGCGACCGCGCCGGTCACGGCGACCAGTACCCAGGCGCCGAGCACCACCGCTGGCGCGGCGAACTCCGCACGGGCGGACAGCACCGCCGGCAGCGCGATCGCCACGTGCCAGGCCAACGCGATGGCGACGGCGGCGATCCGGGCACCCCGGTCGGACGCGTGCGCCACGGCGGCCGGCGCGGCGAGCGCCGCGGGGGAGTCCGGCTCCCGGGGCGTCGGAACGCTGGTGCGCTTCGGTGCCTCCGGCGCGTCGGTCGCCGGGGCGTTCAGGTCAGCCGACACCGGGCCACTCCAGCCGAATCCGGGTGCCCGCGCCGACGGCCGAGTGCACGTCGGCCCGGCCACCGACGGTCGCCATCCGGCCACGGATGGACTCGCGCAACCCGTACCGGTGCGGGGGGACGGTAGCCAGGTCGAAGCCCGGGCCGTCGTCGGCGACCTCGACCACGACGCCGATGGCGTCGCGGGTCAGTCGCAGCGTGGCCCCGGCGCCCTGCGCGTGGCGGACCACGTTGGACAACGCCGCGTAGGCGCTCTCGCTGATCGCGTCGGCCACGCCGACCGGGACGGCGCAGGACGCCAGGTCCAGCCGGACCGCAAGCTCGGGCAGCCGGCCGGCCACCAACCGCAACCGCCCGTCGAGCGGCACCGGGCCGTCGCCGGCCACCGGGCCGACGTCGGTGAGCGTGACGAGGGTACGCAGGTCGGCCGCGCAGCGTTCCCGGAAGACTGCCGAAGGGCCGGCCACCGCGCCCAGCCCCACCATGGTCAGCGTCCCGAGCACCGTGTCGTGCAGGTCGCGGTTCTGCTGGCGTTCGGCCTCGCGGGCGGCGCGCGCGACCAACGCCTCCCGGGTCAGCCGCTGGTGTTCGACGAAGGCGCGGTCCGCCCGGCCGATGCGTCGGCGCATGACCGCCGCCATCATCGCCGTGCAGGCGGTCTGTGCCAGCAGCGTGGCCGCGTGCGCCCGGGCTTCGGTGGGGTTGCCGGCGGCCTGCGCCCCGATGACGTAGGTGGCTATCACGAGCAGTCCGGCCGGGATCGACCAGCGCGCCGAGGTCGTGGCCTGCGTGTTGATCACCGTGGTGCTGGCCAGCACGGCGATCCAACTGCCCTCGCCGGGCAGCACCTCGGGGGCCACCAGCACCGGGATGAGCAGGCAGGTCAGCGCGGTGACCGCCACGTCACCGCCGACGAGACGGGGGCCGATGCCGTGGCGCAACGCCCGGTGTGCGTACCAGAGGGACCAGCCGGTCAGCACCGCCACAGCGGGCAGCAGCACCGCCTGCCGCACCGGCGGGGTCTGCACCGACACGGCCACCGCCGCCCCGAACAACCCGCAGCTCAGCCGCAGCAACGCTGGCAGCGTGGTGAAGATGAGGCCCAGGGCCCCGCCGGCCGGATTGTCCAGCGTGGGCGGCGGCACGGTTGGGGTGGCAACGGCCGGCATCGGGAAGTGTCCTTCCGACAACGACCCGGTCCGGGTCCACACGGCGTAGATCGACATCGGACAATAGCATGCGGACCGTGACGGGGTGATCCCTTGTGTGCGGAGTGTCGCTAATGTGTCACTCTGTGCTGCGAGGCTGAAGGAGGTCCCAGCGGTTGCCGTAGATATCGACGAACACCGCTACCGAACCGTACGCCTCGTGCCGCGGTTCCTCCAGGAAACGCACCCCGGCCGCCACCATCCGGGCATGGTCCCGGGCGAAATCCTCCGTGTTGAGGAACAGCCCGACCCGGCCGCCGGTCTGGTCGCCGATCCGAGCCTGCTGCTCGGCGCTGCTCGCCCGAGCCAGCAGCAGCGCCGTCTCCCGGGCCCCCGCCGGGCGGACCACGACCCAGCGTGAGCCATCCGGTCGGGCGGTGTCCTCCACCAGCTCGAAACCGAGGTCGCCGACGTAGAAGTCGATCGCCTCGTCGTACTCCCTGACCAGCAGCGCGACAAGTCCCAGATGTGCCATTCGGCCATTCTGCCGGCGCATACGGGTGCCGTGGCGTGCGGGTCTGATCCACTCGCGTGCACGGAAGTCGGGGTGTCCGGAGCCGACTGACACCCGGACATCATGGCGACCGAGTCGATCACCGGCTGCGATGCAGCGAGCACCCGGCCGGAACCGCGGCTGCCCGTCGTCCGTCTCATCCCCGGATGGAGAGGTGGTGAGCCGGATGCGCTCGTCCCGTACGGCACTCGCGGTGGCGCTGCTCGGCATGACGTTGGGCGGCTGCGGTGGTACGGCGGTTGGGCCGGGTCGGGCCGACGAGCCCGCTCCGGCTCAGATCGTCGACGGGTGGGCCTCCTGCGCCACCGACGCGCCCCGGGCCGGCGAGATGACCACGGAGGCGTCGTCGCCGGCCGTGGACGAGCCGACGATCGGTCGCATCGACCCCACGTTCACGCCCGTCGCGGCCGTGACCTGCGGGCGGGAGATTCGACCGGGCCCCAACGGCGGCCAGGAGCAGGTCGCCACCGAGCGACGCGCCAAGGAGATCGCGCCGCTGCTCAGCGCGCTGCGGCTACCCGATGAGCAGGGCGGTGGAGATGTCGCCTGCACCCTCGACCTGGTCATCCCACCATGGGTGGCGCTGCTCGACGACCGGGGACGGTGGCTGCGGCCGCGGATCCCGACGGACTCCTGCGACAAGCCGCGCCCCGAGGTGATCGCCGCTCTGGCCGGGCCGCAGTGGACCACTGTGGCCACCCGTACCATCCGGCAGGTCGAATCCGCGGCGGCCGAGGCCGCCGGATGCGCCCAGCAGTGGACGGACCTGGTGTGGGTGGAGACCCGCAACGGCCGCCCCGGGCCGCCTCCGCCGGCCCGCTCGACCGCCGGGCCGCTGCGCCTCTGCGTCTACGAGGTGCCGGCGTCGCTTCAGGAGAGCGAGAAACCGCCGGGTGATTTCGTGTACGGCGGCCCGCTGCCCGCCGAGCGTCAGGCGGGTGTGCTCCGGGGGTTGTCCAACCGCCGGGCGGTCGTCGACTGTGCCACCCCGGCCAGCCGCTTCGCGGTGCTGCGCCCCCTCGAAGGAGCAGGCCCCGACCGGTACGTGGAACTCGACGGCTGCCGACGGTTCCTGATCGCGCCCGCGACGGACGCTGTGCAACTCGGCCAGGGCGACGAGACGTTGACCGCCCTGCTGGGACCCGTCTAGGGCTCGTGTCACCAGGTC
Organism: Micromonospora sp. NPDC047756; assembly: GCF_055587245.1. NCBI lineage: Bacteria > Bacillati > Actinomycetota > Actinomycetes > Micromonosporales > Micromonosporaceae > Micromonospora > Micromonospora sp. NPDC047756. The sequence goes on along the minus strand of NZ_JBVJGQ010000009.1, from coordinate 82,448 downwards.
GCCGGGCGGGTGAGATCGCGGGCCGGCTGGTAACCGCCGAGGATCGCCAGGCCCTCCGCCTCGCTGTAGCCGTTCCCCCAACCCTTGCGGAACGCCTCGACGACGCAGGGCTTGACGGTCATCTCCAGCACGTCGCTGCCCTGCCGGCGGGCCCGGTACGGGCCGGCGACGAGATCGCCGGGCCGGGAGTCGCGGGCCGGGGCGGGTTGCGCCCGAACAGTCAGCCAACGGCCGGACGCGTCACCGACCACCAGAGCGCCCTCGACGAAAGGGTCCCGCGCTGACCTGCCGAGCGTGACCGAGCACTCCAGCAGCCGTCCGTCCGGCGGCAGCGACTCCAGGCGGAACGGCACGACGCAGCGGTGGGCGCCGTCGAACCGGACCCGGCTCGCCGTACCCGTCGCGTCGTCAAGGGTGCTCGCGTAGCTGTCCAACTGGGCCCAGAGCCCGTCGGCGGGCTGCCAGCGGACGAACCACAGCCTTCGGTCGCCGGACGGATCGAACCAGGCGACCCCCGAGCGGTCGCCGACCCGTACCTCGGTCCGTCCCTGCGGTCGTCCCTGCGAGGACAACGTCTGCTGGAGCCCGTCGAGCAACGCCTCGCTGCGCGCCAGCGCGAAACGCGCCTGATCGCTCGGACCCCGGAACTCGACGCTCTCGATGCCGCGACCGGTGCGCCACGTGGCGACGTCGGCACCCCTCACCAGGGCTTCGGTCGTGAAGTGCACGGTCGCGGGATCGGCACCGACCTCCTCCGGGCGTACGGTCCCGTTGCTCTGCGCCTCCGGCAGCATCAGCGCCGCGGCCGGCATGACCGGGTCATCGGCGCTCCGAACGCCCGGAATCGCCAGCACCACCGAGGTGAGAGCGACACACGCCGCCGCCACGCCACCGGTGATCAGCCCCCGCCGCCGCAGACGCAACCGCCGGCCCCGGTGCTGGGCCTGTCGCACTATCGGCGTCGGGTCGATGTCGCCTCCCGCCCGATGCCTCAGCGTGCTGGCGAGCTGCTCGTCGAGGTCACTGAACATCAGAGGTCTCCCGCCCAGGCGTGGGTTGTCGCATCCTGTCGTCGACGCAGCGCCGCCAGGGCGCGCTTGGCATGTGTGCGTACCGTCCCGGTCGAACAGGCGAGGATCTCGGCGATCGAGGTGTCGTCCAGATCCTCGTAGTAGCGCAGCACGATCACGGTGCGCTGACGTGCCGGCAGATCGCAGACCAACCGCCACAGCGCGTCGCGCTCGGCGACCCCGGCGGCCTCGTCCACCCCGCCGGCCCGGTCGAGCACCGCGGCAACCGAGATCTCCCGGCTGCTGAGCCGACGCCACCACGAGTTGTGGGTGTTGACGAGCATGCGCCGGACGTACGCGTCCGGCTGGTCCGTCCGCGAGATGCGGCCCCAGCGGGCGTACGCCCGGGCGAGGACCTCCTGCACCAGGTCCTCGGCTCGATGCTCGTCACCGGTCAGCAGCCGGGCGAGCCGCACCAGCGCCGACGTGCGAGCGAACGCGTACTCCTCGAACGTCACGCCCTATTAACGCCGTAGGCCGGCCGACCCGTAGACAGGCGCCGGGCACTTTCTGCGCGGCATGCCGGCCAACCTCGAGACGCGCCCGGCTGTCGAGACGCCGGCGGGCACCTCCGTCCGTGTCGGCAGAATATCTATGAGCGAAGCGCTAGACATTCGTGCCGTCGCTGACTAATGTTCCTGAGGTCGAGAGAGTAAAAAAAGACGCTGACGTTGCCGCCCCGCACGAGGGCGAAGGAGCGGGGCCCAGGAAGCCTGTAGGGCCTGCTCAGCTCGGCGACGGAGCAGTTGCCGTCGCCGGGTGGTAGGTGGAAGGCGTGTGACAGCGGGTGGGGCCGACGCTTGTTCAGGGCTTCACCCGAGCTTGAGAAGTGTTCGTCGCACGTGTCAGGGCCATGAAGTCGCGTGGGCTCGGACACCGACGGACAGCACCGAGTACGACAGAGGAAACCAGAGGCAAGGGAGGGCATTACACCGTTGGATCGCCCGCTGCCAGTCGCGTTCGTGGGCTGGGCGCGGACACCGCAGTTTCCATCGAACGAGAGGTGGTCTCCGGTCACGCATATGCGATCCTCGCACCCGAAGTCGTCCCTGACGGCTGGTGCGGACAAGACAAGCCGACGTTCTGTCGGTAGATGGTGTTCCTGACCCACAACCCTTGGGCCCCGGTGCTTCCGAGCACCGGGGCCCTCGTGACGGAGGTTCCATGGCTCAACCCGATGACATGCTCGACGATGAGGACTACCCCGCCTACACGATGGGCCGTGCCGCCGAGATCCTCGGCTGCTCGCAGGACTTCCTACGCCGACTCGGCGACGCCAAACTGATCGACCCGCAGCGCTCCAGTGGTGGGCACCGCCGCTACTCCCGCTACCAACTGCGCCTAGCCGCGAGGGCCCGGGAGATGTGCGACCAGGGCACCGACATGGCCTCGGCCTGCCGAATCATCATTCTTGAGGACCAACTCGAAGAGGCCCTTCGGCGCAATGAGCGCCACCAGCAGGGCTGAGCAATCTCTTCGTGCGGAGGGGTTGCGGTGCTGACAGGTCGTGTTGAATGCCGGTCATGTCGCTGACGATCGGAGCGACGTTCACCATCCCCGGGTACGCCACAGTGGCCGCAACCGCAGGAACTACCCGCTGACGCCGGAGAGGTCATCGACAGGGCGCTGGAAGGAATTGGCGCTGCGAACCGGGCGGCCGTCGTGGCTGGTCCTGCTCGACTCGCTGGCCTGACGTTCCCGCTAGCCTGGCGGCCACAGCCGTGTGGATCATGCCGTTCTCGCCGGCGGTGGAGCGCTGGCCGCCGCAGCCACGACGGCCAGGCAGACGCGGACGCGCCCGGCCCGACGACGCATCGAGCCGGGCGCGTCGGGCTGAGCTATGCCACGAAGCGGGAACGGCGTCGGCGTCCGATCAGGTAGCCCGCGCCGCCGAGGAGCAGGAGCACGCCGCCGATGCCGGCCACGGTCAGGGTGTTGGCACCGGTCACGGGGAGCCCGCCGCCCTCGCCGCCTTCGCCGCTTTCGCCGCCGGGGGCACCCGGGCTGGCGGAGGCAGTAGGAGTCGGTGCCGCGGTCGCCGTCGCGCTGGGCGTGGCGCTCGGAGTGGCCGTCGGCGTCGGGGTGGGCTGAGACGCGCAGTCAAGCTCACGGGCGGCGTACAGGCCGTCGTTGAGGTAAGCCAGGTAGGCATCGACGGCCGTCTCGCCGAGCACCTTCTGCGCGGCGGCCTCCACGTTGGGGCCAGCATCCGTCAGCGTGCGAACCACAGTGATCCGCAGAGCCACCGACCAGGCTTTCTGCACATCCGTCTTCAGGAATGCGCGGAGTTCTTCCTCGGTGCCCTTCAGTGCCTCCTGAATGGCACCCGGCAGAACCGGCAACGAGTCGGCGTTCGCGGCGGACAGGATCTGGGCCGCCAACACCCGTACCTCCTGCTCGGGGGCGGTGTCCAGGTCGATGGTGAAAAGCTCGCGGATGTCCTTGTACGCCTTGCGTTCGACCGTCTGGCAGGACTCGTTCAGTCCGGGCGATTCGATGTGAGCCGCCGCCGGTGCCGCCGGAATCAGAAGGGCCAGCGCCAATAGGGCGCCGGCCGGGAACTTCCATCGCATGTGGTCTTCCTCCCCGTGATCAGCAAAAAACACGGAGATACTACCGTCAGTATGCGAAGAGGCAAGATGGATGGACGTCTCAGCCCGCGCCCTGGCTGCCGCCTTCAGATGAGGTGATCGGCGGGACCGGGCACGGCAAGCCGCTGACCTGCGGTGGTGAAGTGCGCCCGGCAGGATTCGAACCTGCGGCCTTGGGATTAGAAGTCCCCTGCTCTATCCGCTGAGCTACGGGCGCGTGTGGCGTGGATGTCGCGCCCAGAGGGTACCGCCGTCCCACTGCCCGACGGCGAAAAGGGTGCCCGCGTCCACGTTGCCGAGCAGAGTCTCACGTCCGCCTCGTAGCGGGCATCCGGGTTACCGCTAGGCGGCCCGGCCCCGGACCGTACCGTGGGCTGGTGTTGCTGGATTCCGACGCCGAGAGCGACGTCGCCTACGAGCTGTGCCAGGTCGTCGGTCGCGCCATCCTGCCGTACCGGTCATCGGGCGACGTCGGCACCGCGTTCTTCTTCCAGGGCGGCGACGACCCGGTGGGAGAGTCGCTGCTGACGGCGGCCGACCTGGTGGGCGGTTCGGGTGGTGAGTTGAGCCTGCGGGCCAGCGTCACCGAGCCGGCGGGGGTGGCCCCCGCCGTCATTTCCGAGGCCGAGATCGTGCCCGGTTGGGCCCGCTTCGCCGGCGACGGGGTGGCCGTGTTGCCGACCGCCGGCCTGCACCGGTATGCCGGCGACGGAGGCTGGCGGTGGCGCGTCCAGCCGGTGCCGGCGGGGATCGCCGCCGGGCCCGAGGTGGTCGCCCGCCTCGGCGCCGACACCAGTTCCGCTTTCGTGCTGGCCCACGGGGTACGCGAAGACGGGTCGCGGCCGCTGGAGGTCGCGATCGAGCGGGTGGTCCGCGACGGGGACGCCGTGCTGATCACCGCCGAGCTGCCGCCGGGGTACGTCGGCGCGCCGGTCTTCATCGTGCAGGCCGAAGCCACGGGTGAGGTTTCCCCGTACTGCCTGGGCCTGGTCCTGCCCGGCGTCGGCGCGCACCCGGTGGCGACCTTCGACCGGATCAGCGCCGTCCTTCCGGCGACGTCCGGCGACGTCTGAACCGCGGCTCCGCCCGGTCAGCCGCCGGGCGTCGTCACCTTCGCCGGGTCGGCCGGCTGCCCGTCGGCCGGTGCGGTGGGGCCGGCGGCGAGGAACGCCTCGGCCCAGCGGCCCACCTCGTCGAAGACCTTCGCCCGCACGGCCGGGCCGGAGAGCGTGAGGTCGTGCAACCCGCCGTCGAAGCGCGCCAGTGTGACGTGGCGACCCAGCCGGGGCGCGTAGCGGACCATGTGCTCGACGTCCAGGACGGCGTCGGCCAGGGTCGCGTTGTCGTGCCACTTGGTGCCCCGGAATGACCGGGTCGAGCAGGCCAGCAGCACCGGGACCTGGATGTCCAGCCCGGCGCGCAGCCGGCGTTGCCCGGTGCGGATCGCGTTCAGCCAGCCGGCCCGGACCGGGAACCCGGCCAGCGGCTTCCACGCCAGGTCGTAGGTCCACTCGCCACGGTGGTCGGCGTGGAGGCTCTCGCCGTACACGGTGCCCAGCCCGAACGGCAGGATGCGGTGCGGCGCCCTGCGGCCCAGCCGGGACGCGGCGGCCGCGAGGGGTCGACGGACCGCCCAGGGGGCGTTCAGGTCGAAGAAGGGGCTGTTGAGCACCAGGCCGTCGATGGTGCCGGTGTCGCGGCGGGCGTCTGCCCAGAGCGAGATGATCAGGCCACCGGTGGAGTGGCCCATCGTCAGCAGGGTGTCGTGCCCGTCGTCCTTGCGGATGATCTCGGCGGCGGCGTCCAGCTCGGGGAAGTAGTCGCTGATGTCGCGGCAGAAGTTCGGGGTCTGGGCCGGGAGTAGACTCCGGCCGTATTTACGCAGGTCGAGCGCGTAGAAATCCCAGCCTCGCTCGGCGAAGAAGTCAGCCAGATGGGTCTGGAAGAAGTAGTCGACGAAGCCGTGCACGTAGAGCACGGCCCGGCCGGTGGGGCGCTCGGCCCGCCGTCGGACCAGTGTCGCGACAACGGGGCCTTCGTCGTCGGTGCCCAGGTCGATCGTCTGCCGCTCGTACGGCGGCCCCAACACGTCCGGTTCCACGAACGCGACGCTACGCCGCCGCCCCTACCCAGCGGTAGCCCACGCCCCGCCGCTGTTCACCCCCGCGATCTTGCACTTTGTGTCCCGGCATAAGGGGCGATTGCCGCCATTCGGCGTTCGAAAGTGCAAGATCGCGGGGATATGGCGTGGGTCAGGCGGTTTCCGCGTCGGCGCGGAGGGTTGGGTCGGCGGGCTCGTCGGCATCCAGCTGCGGCTGGGGGAGGTCGCGCAGGTGCTTGTTGTGCCGGGGCTCCTGGCGGGTCTTGGCGTCGTTGAGCTTGCGGCGCAGGTCGTCCCGGACGTCGTTGAGGGCGGCGTGCAGGTCCTCCTCGGCGGAGGTGGTGACGATCTTCTGTCGGCCGGCGATCCAGCACTCCAGGGTCACCTTCTGGCCGCGCGCCTCCCGGTCCTTCACCGACACCTCCAGCTCGGTGGCGTCGGCGTGGAAGCTGGCGAGCCGGGCGTCGAGGGTGCCGAACTGCTCGGCGATCCAGTTGCGGTCGCCCTGCGAGAACCCGGCGCCCACCCGCAGGCACTCCGCCACGGTGGCCGGGTTCGCCGCGGCGCTCATCGCTGCGCCTCGGAAGCGTTCGCGGAGCCGATGGTAGTGATCATCATGGCGCTGACCTCTCGTCGACGTGGAGCTGTCGGTGGTGCGTTGATCAAGTCCTTACCCAGTTCGGGCGGCCTGGGAAACCGTGGACGGCGGGTCGGGTGGGTCGGGCGTACCACATCCGGGCTTGATCAGGGCGTTGTCCACAGGTGGGTTCGTCATCCACAGGTCGGGGACGGGCGCTCACGGAGGGCGTCCGGAGTGTCGATGCTCGTGTCGAGTCGACTCGCGCTGGCAGCCCCGATCTCCCTGGAGGGACGATGTTCGACACTTATGTGACAATAGTCGGCAATGTGCTGACTACGCCCGAGTGGCGGCGTACGACCCAGAGCAACACCCTGGTGGCCAACTTCAAGGTCGCCTCCACCGCCCGCCGACTCGACCGGGACAGCGGCCGGTGGGTCGACGGCAATTCGCTCCGGGTCCGCGTCAACTGCTGGCGCAAGCTCGCCGAGGGGGTGGCGGCCTCCGTCATGGTCGGCGATCCGGTGGTGGTCTGCGGGCGGCTCTACACCCGCGACTGGACCGACGACGGCGGTAACCACCGCACGCTCTACGAGTTGGAGGCGGTGGCCGTCGGTCATGACCTGTCCCGGGGGCGCGCCCGCTTCCTGCGCAACCGGCCGAGCATGGCGACCAGCACGGTGGAGGACGCGGAGGCCGAGAGCCGGGTGCACGGCGAGCCCACCGAGCCGGTGCCGGCTGGGCAGGCGCCAGCGCTGCCCGACGACGGTCCGCTGGACGACGACTTCGAGCTGCCCGACTACGCGGAGCTGCGAAGCAGCCCGTTCGGCAACGTCCCGACCGACGACGACAGCCCTCCGAGCGGCGGCGTCTTCGGTGACGGCGGAGCGCTTGCCAGCGGTGGACCGGGCGGGCCGGCCGACGCGGCGTCGGCGCTCGACGACGAGTTGGCCCCGTCGCCCCAGGCGGCCGACGACAACGCCGACGGTGACCTGGACATCGAGTTGGGGTCGGTGCCCGACGAGGGGCAGCCGGAGCCGACGCAGCCCGGTCGGGGGCGGCGTGGTCGGGGCCGGATTCCGCAGCCGGCCTGACCGGTCGGCTCGGCCGTCGCGGTCGGGTACCGGTCGAGCCGACCGAGGCACCCTGCCGGTCGCCGCGGTGAAGCGGTGCCGCGACGCAGCGGCACCACCCGGCCCGGCGCGGTGCGGCACGACGGGGGCGGGGTGGCGGCGCGACCAGCGTCGTCACCCCGCGTGACCGGACGTCGGCAGGTCTGCCGGCCGGTCACTCCACGGGTGCTCGCTGTCGGTGCGGGGCCGTGAGTTGGACTGGTTCACGGAATGCTCGTCTAGGCTGGCCGGCCGGAGGTGGTGCGGGTGCGACGGACAGCGCCGATGGCGAACGCGGTGGGGTTGCTGGCCGGGTACGCGCTGGACAGGGCGCTCGGCGACCCCCGCCGGTGGCACCCGGTGGCCGGCTTCGGGCAGGCAGCGGGCGCGCTGGAGCGCCGCCTCTACCGCCCGGACCGAGCGGCGGGTACGGCGTTCACCGCGCTGGCCGTGGGCGGGCCGGTGTTGCTCGGGGCGGTCGCCGCGGCGGCTACCCGCCACCGGCCGGTGACCCGGGCGGTGCTGGTGGCGGCCGGCACCTGGACCGTGCTGGGCGGCCGCACGCTACGGCACGAGGCGACCGTCATGGGTCGTACGCTGCGTAACGGTGACCTGCCCGCCGCCCGGCGTCGCCTCGGTCACCTCTGCGGGCGGGACCCGTCGACGCTGGGCGAGTCGGAGTTGGCCCGTGCCACCGTCGAGTCGGTCGCGGAGAACACCTCCGACGCGGTGGTCGCTCCGCTGCTCTGGGGTGCGGTCGCTGGTCTGCCCGGGCTGCTGGGCTACCGCGCGGCGAACACCCTCGACGCGATGGTCGGGCACCGGTCGACCCGCTATGCGCGGTTCGGCACACCGGCCGCTCGACTGGACGACGCGCTCAACCTCCTGCCGTCCCGGCTGACCGGGCTGCTCACCATCGCCGTCGCGCCGGTCGCCCACGGAGACCGGCAGCGCGCCTGGCAGGTGTGGCGGCGCGACCGCAACGACCACCCGAGCCCCAACGCCGGTCAGTGCGAGGCGGCGATGGCCGGCGCGCTCGGGGTCCGCCTCGGTGGTCGCAACGTCTACTTCGGGCGCTCCGAGGTGCGGCCGTTCCTCGGCGACGGTCCCCGCCCGGAGGCGCGGCATTTGAAACGGGCCGCCCGGATCTCCGGCGCGGTGGGGCTGGCCGCCGTCGGGTTGGCCGCCGCGTACCCGGTGACGCTCGGCCGGCTGGTTGGTGCGCTGGGCAGGCGTGCGCTCACCGCTGCCGGGGGCCGGCCAGGGCCGGCGGGCACGGCCGGCGGGCGCGGTTCGGGTGGTGTGGCCGGGGCCCTGCGGCCGGCCGGTGCCGGTGAGCATGGGCTGCGGGCGGTCGGTATGGGCGCTGCTGTACGTCGAGGGAGCGCGAGGTGAGCGGCGGGCTGCTGGTGGCCGGCACGACGTCCGACGCCGGCAAGAGCGTGCTCACCGCCGGCATCTGCCGTTGGCTGCACCGGCAGGGCGTGAAGGTGGCGCCGTACAAGGCGCAGAACATGTCGAACAACTCGGCGGTGGTCGTCGGGGCGGACGGGCGCGGCGGCGAGATCGGGCGCGCCCAGGCCATGCAGGCCGCGGCGTGCGGGCTCGCACCCGACCTGCGGTTCAACCCCGTGCTGCTCAAGCCGGGCAGCGACCTGGCCAGTCAGGTGGTGCTGTTGGGCGAGGCGGTCGACACGATCACCGCGGGCACCTTCCGGCAGTTGCGTCCCCGGCTCGCCGAGACCGCGTACGCCGCGCTGGCCGAGCTGCGCGAGACGTACGACGTGGTGATCTGCGAGGGCGCCGGCAGCCCTGCGGAGATCAACCTGCGGGCCGGTGACTACGTCAACATGGGGTTGGCCCGGCACGCCAACCTGCCCACCATCGTGGTCGGCGACATCGACCGGGGCGGCGTCTTCGCCTCGATGTTCGGCACCGTGGCCCTGCTCGACCCGGCCGACCAGGCGCTGATCGCCGGGTTCGTGATCAACAAGTTCCGGGGCGACCTCGGACTGCTCCAGCCGGGTCTGGACATGTTGCGTCAGGTCACCGGCCGCCCCACGTACGGGGTGCTGCCCTGGTCACTGGACCTGTGGCTCGACGCGGAGGACTCACTCGCCTACGGTCGGGTGCTCGGTCGACCGGCCGCCCCGCACGGCAGCGAATGGCTGGATGTGGCCGTCGTCCGCCTACCCCGGATCAGCAACGCCACCGACGTGGAGGCGCTCGCCACCGAGCCGGGCGTCCGGGTGCGCCTCACCATCGAACCGGCCGAACTGGCCGCCGCCGATCTGATCGTCCTACCCGGCTCCAAGTCCACCGTCGCCGACCTCGGCTGGCTGCGCGAGACCGGTCTCGCCGACGCGGTGGCCACCCATGTGGCGGCCGGCAAGCCCCTGCTCGGCCTCTGCGGGGGCTTCCAGATGCTCGGCCGCGCCATCCACGACCCGGTGGAGAGCCGGCAGGGCAGCGTGCCGGGGCTCGGTCTGCTGCCCATCGACATCACCTTCGACCCGCGCAAGACCGTCCGGCAGTCGGTGGGCACCGGCCCCGGTGGCCTTCCGGTCCGGGGCTACGAGATCCACCATGGGTACGTCTCGCAGGCCGACCCGAACCTGACCCCGTTGCTGACCGGCGACGACGGTGTCGCGGAGGGCGCAGTGCGCGGCGTGGTGCACGGCACGCACTGGCACGGGGCGTTCGAGTCCGACGAGTTCCGGCGATGGTTCCTCACCGAGGCGGCTCGCCTGGCCGGCCGCAGCGGGTTCCGGGTCGCACCGTCCACCAGCTTCGCCGCCGCCCGGGAGCACTCGCTCGACCTGCTCGGCGACCTGGTCGAGGAACACCTGGACACCGATGCCCTCTGGCGTCTCATCGAAGCCGGCCCCCCCGCCGACCTGCCCTTCATCCCACCCGGCCCGCCGCCCGCTTGACCTGCGAACGGTCTTGACCTGCGATTGGTCTTGACCTGCGATTGGTCTTGACCTGCGATTGGTCTTGACCTGCGATCGGTCTTGGCCGGTGCGTGGTCTTGACCCGGGCGTGGACCTGGTCGGTCCGCTGTCCCACAGGGAGTGGGAGGCGCGAACCGTCCATGATCGTGCTGGATCCTTGTTGTAGTGGCCTCGTCCGCGCGACGAGGGGCCTGTTTCCTGGATCTAGCGCGATCTTGGGACGGGCTCGGCCGTGAAGGCGAGCTTGAGCCAGGCTCGGCCGTGAAGTGGCGAGCTTGGGTCGGGCTCGGCCGTGAAGTGGCGAGGCCCTAGGTGGCGAGGCTCGAGGTGGTTCGGCCGCGAGGTGGCCAGGCGGACCCGGCGGCACGGCGGTGAGGATCAGGGGCGGATGTCGGCTGGGCGGTCGGTGGTGGGCAGGCCGGCGGCGAGCCAGGCGTCCACGCCGCCGATCATGTCGGTGGCCCGGCGCAGCCCGAGAGTCTGCAGGCTGGCGGCGGCCAGGCTGGAGCTGTAACCCTGCCGGCACACCAGGATGATCTCCCGGTCGTACCCGGTGGCTTCCGGGATCCGCCAGGCGCTGGCCGGATCGAGGCGCCACTCCAGTACGGTCCGGTCGACGACGACCGCCCCCGGCAAGTCGCCCTGTTCGCGGCGCTGCGGTTCGGTACGGGTGTCGACCAGCAACGCGCCGCCGCGGACCGCCTCGACGGTCTGCTGCGGAGTCAGTCGGTGCAGCCCGGCGCGGGCCTGTTCGAGCAGGGCGTCTATACCGGGGCTCATCACGTCTCGGAGCACCACCCGATCATGCCGATTCGGTGGCACCCCGGGCGGCGAACGGGCCGCCCGTCACCCGTCGCCGCACCAATTCCCCCGGACGTGACGGTGGCCGCCCAGCGCGGTCAGCCGGACGTGTCACAGTGGCCCACCATGCCACCCCACCACGAATGATCGACACGGCCCAACAGGCATGATCGACACGGCTTCAGTGAAGTCGCGGTGTCCGGCCGACAGGGATACCGCGACTTCTAAAACCGAGTCGATCACCGTGCTCAGCGACCGTCGCGGCATACTGCGGTCATGCGCCAAGCGAGGTCAGGCCACGGAAGGCCGGGCCACGGAAGGTCGGGCCACGGAAGGTCGGCTCGCGTGAGGTTGGGCCACGGAAGGTCGGGCCACGTCAGACCGCGCGCTGCCACGCTGCGTTGGGCTCGGGGGCTGCGCTGAACCCGGAAACCGGCGGACCGACAGTCGCGGTTGTCGAGGCGTACGCCGAACTGGCTCGTCGGGTGCTCGCGGGCCCGGCGCGGTTGGGGCGGACCCGGCTGGTCGCGGTCGACGGGCCGAGTGGCGCGGGTAAGAGCCGCTTCGCCGCGCGGCTTGCGGACGCCCTGGCGGGGCCGCTCGGCGGCCGACCGCCGGTGGTGCACACCGACGACCTGCTCGACGGGTGGGAAGACCAGGTCACCTTCTGGCCCCGGCTCGACGAGGGGGTGCTCGCCCCGCTGCGTATCGGGGAGCCGGGAACCTACCTGCGGTACAGCTGGGTCCGGCGGAGTTTCCTGCCCCGGCCGGTCCCGGTTCCGGTGGCTCCGGTGCTGGTGGTCGAGGGGGTCAGCGCCGCTCGGGCGGTCGTCCGGCCAGAGCTGACGCTGGCCGTGTTCGTCACCGCGCCCGCGTCGCTGCGGCTGGCCCGCGCGGTAGCCCGGGACGGGCCGGAGATCCTGGCCGAGCTGCGCCGCTGGCATGACGGGGAGCGGGCGCACTTCGCCGTCGACGACACCGCGACCCACGCCGACCTGGTGGTGGACGGCGCGCCGACACTGCCCAATGACGCGGACCGGTACTACGTGCGGCGTTGCTGAGCGGGGCATGGACGTGGGCCACGGTCTGCGGCACGATGCGGAGAGCTACGGCGAACGGGGAGCCACCATGACGGCAGCGGACGCGCCAGCGCGACGTCGGATCACCCTCACCGGCATCAGCTCACGGGCCTGGGAGCACCCGGCCGATCGGGGTGCCCTGGTCGCGCTGCGGGAGCTGCGCGGTTTCGACGACGTGGTGCGGGCGTTCTTCGGGATGTGGAACGAGCGGGGTTTCCGGCTGTCCGTGCTGGCCTCCGGCATCCGGGTCGACCACCGGCAGTATCCGGCGGTGTGGCAGCGCTACACCGAGGCCGCGGCGGCGCTCGACGTGGCCGAACTGCCCGAGCTGTACGTGACCCAGTCGCCCTGGTTGGGTGCCGAGGCGGTCGGGCTGGAGCGGCCGTTCATCGTGCTGAACTCCGCCTGTGTGCAGCAGTTCGACGAGGACGAACTGCGCTGCCTGCTCGGCCACGAGTTGGGCCACGTGGGCAGTGGGCACGCGGTCTACAAGACCATGCTCATGATCCTCACCCGGTGGGCGGCCAACCTGAGCTGGTTGCCGGTCGGCGCGATCGCGCTGCGCGCCATCATCGCGGCGATGCTCGAGTGGTGGCGCAAGGCGGAGTTGTCCGCCGACCGGGCCGGCCTGCTCGCCGGGCAGGACCCGGCCGCCGCGCTGCGGCTGCTGATGAAGCTCGCCGGCGGCGGCGACCTGTCCCAGGTCGACACCACGGCCTTCCTGGAGCAGGCCGCCGAGTACGCCGGTGGCGGCGACCTGCGCGACAGCCTGCACAAGATCAAGATGACCGCGTGGAGCACCCACCCGGCGCCGGTGGCGCGGGCGGCGTCGCTGCGCCAGTGGATCGACTCCGGGGCGTACGGGCGGGTGCTGGCGGGGGAGTATCCCCGCCGCGAGGACGACAGCTCGACAAGCGTGTCGGAGGAGATCAAGGCGGCTGCCGAGTCGTACCGGGAGGAGTTCAGCCGGTCGACCGACCCGCTGGTCGGGTTGCTGCGCCGGCTCGGCGACGGCGCCAGCGACGTCGGCGAGTGGGTGGGTGGCACCGCCGGTCGGGCCCGTTCCTGGATGGACGCCGCCACCGAGGCGGCGGGCCGCGCACACCGCGCCGGCCGGGCCGCCCCGGGCGCGCGGGCCGGGGCCGGCACCGCGGACAGCGGTGACGGTACGGGCTCCGCCGGCACGCCCAGGTAAGGCCGGCATACGATGCCGGTCATGACCTCACCGATCATGACCGAGTCCGAGGTGCGGGCCGCCGTCGAGCGGGAGATGCCCGGCGTCCGGGCCGACCTGGAGCGCCTCGTCCGCATCCCCGGTATCGCCTTCGAGGGCTTCGACCACTCACACGTGGAACGCTCCGCCGAGGCGGTCGCCGAACTGCTGCGCGGCTGTGGCCTGGACGTCGACATCGTGCGATCCGGTGGCCAGCCGGCGGTGATCGGCCGTCGGGCCGCCCCGCCCGGCGCGCCCACCGTGCTGCTCTACGCCCACCATGACGTCCAGCCGGTCGGCGACCGGTCGCTGTGGGAGTCCGACCCGTTCGAGCCGGTGGAACGGGACGGCCGGCTCTACGCCCGGGGCGCGGCCGACGACAAGGCGGGCATCATGGCGCACGTGGCGGCGCTGCGCGCGTACGGGGACGCGCTGCCGGTCGGCGTGGTCCTCTTCATCGAGGGCGAGGAGGAGTACGGCTCGGACTCGCTGGAGCAACTGCTGGCCGAGCACCGCGACGAGATCGCCTCGGACGTCATCGTGATCGCCGACTCCGGCAACTGGGACATCGGCGTACCGGCGTTGACCACCTCGCTGCGGGGCATCGTCAACTGCTTCGTCGAGGTGCGCACGCTGGACCACGCGGTGCACAGCGGCATGTTCGGTGGCGCCGTGCCGGACGCGCTCACCGCGCTGGTCCGGCTGTTGGCGACGCTGCACGACGACGCCGGTGACGTGGCCGTGGACGGCCTGGTCGGCCGGGAGGGCGCGACCGTCGACTACCCGGAGGACCGGGTCCGGGCGGAGGCCGGGCTCGCCGACGGCGTGCAGTTCATCGGCACCGGCCGGATCACCGACCGACTCTGGACCAAGCCGGCGCTGGCCATTCTCGGTGTCGACGCGCCGTCCACCGGCGAGGCGCCGAACGCCCTGGTCCCGGCCGCGAAGGCGAAGCTCAGCATCCGCCTCGCCCCGGGCGACGACCCCAAGCGGGCGTACGCGGCGGTGCGCGCGCACCTGGAGCGGTACGCGCCCTGGGGTGCGCAGGTGACCGTCACCTTCGAACACGACGGTGACCCGTGCGTGATCGACGCGTCCGGGCCGATGTTCGACGCCGCCCGCTCGGCCTTCCGGACCGCCTGGGACGGCACCGACCCGGTGGACATCGGCGTCGGCGGATCGATTCCGTTCATCGCCACCTTCCAGGAGATGTTCCCGAAGGCGGCGATCCTGGTGACCGGCGTGGAGGACCCACACGCCCGCGCGCACGGCCCGAACGAGAGTCTGCACCTGGGTGAGTTCGCCCGGGTCTGCCTGGCCGAGGCGCTGCTCCTGCGCAACGTGGCGGCGGTGAGCAGTTAGGCGTCAGAACGGCAACTTTGGGGCTGATCTGGGAGTTTACGGCGTGTCGGATGGTCAGCTGTTATAGCCTTTCGTACATGAGTACGAACGAGGTGATGGCCCGGTTGGGGGCCGCTGTCAGCGCGCTGGGAGATGTCGATGTCTCCGCGTGGTCCGAGGACACGCTCAACGAACAGCTCGGTGAGCTCTCCGCCGCACTGGTCGCCCTCGACTCGGTGCTCTCCCGGGTCGCCGGCGAGGTCCGCGCCCGGGGGTTGCGCATCGAGGAACCCGTCTCCGCTTAGGGCGTGTGTCAAAGCCCTCGGCTCGACCGAGGACTTTGACACACGCCCAGGCCCTGATCCGTCGTCCAGTGAGTGGGCGGCACCCTGCCGACACCGCCCGGGCACGGCAATGCCCGGGCGGTGTCGGAGGTGACTGGCAGGATGAGCTGCGTGCGGTTCCTCGATCTGGCAGCCACCTCCGCCGCCGTCGGCGCCACCAGCGGCCGCCGGGCCAAGGTGGAGCTGCTCGCTGACGCGCTGCGTCGGCTCGACCCTGACGAGGTCGAGCCCGGGGCCGGCTATCTCGCCGGTGAGCTGCGCCAACGGCAGACCGGCGTCGGCTACGCGAGTCTGCGTGACCTGCCGCCACCGGCCGCCGAGCCGACGTTGACGGTGGCCGGCGTGGACGCGGCCATCGCGCAGATCGCCGCGGTGCGCGGCTCAGGCTCACAGGCTCGTCGGCGGGACCTGCTCGGCACCCTCTACGCGGCGGCGACGGCCGACGAGCAGCGGCTGCTCACCGGCCTGTTCAGCGGCGAGCTACGGCAGGGCGCCCAGGCCGGCCTCCTCGCGGACGCGGTGGCCCGGGCCGCCGAGGTGCCGGTGGCGGCGGTTCGCCGGGCGCTGCTGCTCGCCGGTGATCTCCGGGCGGTGGCGGTGGCCGCGCTGGCCGGAGGGGCCGCCGAGTTGGCCGGCTTCGGCCTACAGGTCGGCCGCCCGCTGGCGCCGATGCTCGCGCAGAGCGCCCCCTCGGTCGACGAGGCGCTCGCCGCGACCGGCACGCCCGCGGTGGTCGACGTCAAGCTCGACGGCATCCGCATCCAGGTGCACCGCTCCGGCACCGACATCGCCGTGTTCACCCGCAGCCTCGACGAGATCACCACCCGGGTGCCCGAGGTGGTCGCCGCGGTCCGTGCCCTGCCGGGCCGGGAGTTGGTCCTCGACGGCGAGGCGATCGGCCTGGACGAGGCCGGTCGCCCGCTGCCGTTCCAGCAGACGTCGAGCCGGGCCGCCCGACGCACCACCCCCAGCACCACCGGGCGCACACCCGT
The DNA here is from genome assembly GCF_055587245.1 of Micromonospora sp. NPDC047756. Classification (NCBI taxonomy): domain Bacteria; kingdom Bacillati; phylum Actinomycetota; class Actinomycetes; order Micromonosporales; family Micromonosporaceae; genus Micromonospora; species Micromonospora sp. NPDC047756. Next base: position 66,273 of record NZ_JBVJGQ010000009.1, on the reverse strand, counting down.
CGCTCCGGCGGTGCTCGCGGCGGCCGCCAGCACGGGCGCCACAGTGCTCACCCCGTACTTCTTCGACCTGCTGCACCTCGACGGTGAGGATCTGATCGACCTTCCCGGCCGGGAGCGGTGGGCGGCCCTCGCCGGTTCGGTGGATTCGTCGCTGCTGGTCGGCCGGATGGAGGTCGAGACCCCGGAGCAGGCCGGTGCCGCGTTCGCCGCCGCGCTCGACGCCGGGCAGGAGGGCGTCGTGGTCAAGGCGCCGGACGCCCCCTACGACGCCGGCCGGCGCGGTGCCGCCTGGGTCAAGGTGAAACCGAGGCACACCCTCGACCTGGTGGTGCTCGCCGTCGAGTGGGGCAGCGGCCGACGCAAGGGCTGGCTGTCCAACCTGCATCTGGGTGCGCGTGACGCGCGCACCGGAGACTTCGTGATGCTCGGCAAGACGTTCAAGGGGCTCACCGACGAGCTGCTGCGGTGGCAGACCGAACGGTTCCTCGGCCTCGCCGTGGAACGCGGCGACTGGGTGGTCCGGGTCCGGCCCGAGCAGGTGGTGGAGATCGCCTTCGACGGGGTGCAGACGAGCTCGCGCTATCCCGGCGGGATGGCGCTGCGGTTCGCCCGGGTGGTGCGCTATCGCGACGACAAGTCCGCCGCGGAGGCGGACACCATCGAGGCGGTCCGCGCCATCCACGCCGGGCGCGTCACCGGCTGACCGGGCGAGGTCAGGCGGAAGCGGTCGGCGTCGGCTCGGCGGCCCGGTCCAGCGGAGCCGGGGCGGTGCCGATTCCGGCGGCCCGGCGCGCCTCCCGGCGGGCCACCCAGCCGTAGCCGAACAGCGCCATCACCGCGAACAGCCACCACTGCACGACGTAGCCGAAGTTCTGCCAGTTGTTGGCGTGCCCCACCGGCACCGCCTTGAACACCGGATCGGCTGCCGGGGTCTGCTCGTCGAGCAGCAGGTACGCGCCGTAGACCGGGTAGGGAAGCTCGCCGGCCAGCCGCGACACCCCGATCCGCCGGATCTCCAGCACTCCGTCGCGTCGGGCCACCGCGCCGGCGCCGCTCTCGGTCTCGTGCACCCGGCCGACCACGGTCACGTCGCCGGTCGGCGCGGCCGGCACCGACGGCTGCGCGGTCGCCCCACCGGGCGCCGGCGGGATCCAGCCCCGGTCCACCAGCACCGCCGTGCCGTCGGCGAGCACCAGCGGGGTGAGCACCTCGAAACCGACCCGGCTGTCCACCGTGCGGCCACGGACCAGCACGGTGTTCGTGGGGTCGTACCGGCCGGTGACGGTGACCCGGGTCCAGACCTTGTCCTCGGCGGGGGCCGGACCGGCGGTCCCCGCGCCGCCGGCGGGAGCGCGCAGCGCATCGGTGAACGGCACCGGCGCCATCCGCTGGCCCGCGTCGATCCGCTCGTTGACCTCGGTGCGCCCCCGGTAGCGGTCGAGCTGCCAGTTGCCGAGGAACACCATGACGGCGGCCGCGACCAGGGTCAGCGCGAGAGCGCCCAGCCAGCGTGGGCTCAGCAGGAACCGGTACACGGCACCGAGGCTACTCGTATGACCGGCGCCACTGACCTGGACCGGGCCGGAGTGGCCGGGGCCGGCGGCCGGGGATCCGGCCAGGGCCGGGCCGGGCACCCCGGTTGGCGGTGCTCGCGCCTGCGGCGGGGCGGGTATCGTCACGCCGACGGATCGGCCTCGGTCGTCCCGTCGCGTACCCACCGCCGCTCGCGAGGAGTCGATGATGACCGTCGTGCCGCGCCTGGTGCTCAGCGCGCCGTCCTCCGGGCACGGTAAGAACGCGCTGGCGATCGGGCTGCTAGCCGCCCTGGCCGAGCGAGGGGTCGACGTCGCCGGGTTCAAGCTCGGGCCGGACCACGTCGACGCCGCCTACCTCGGTCTCGCCTCCGGCCGGCCGGGCCGGGTGATCGACCCCCGACTGGTCGGCCTCGACCGGCTCGCCCCGCTGGTGGCGCACGGTGCCGCCGGTGCCGGGCTGGCCGTGGTGCAGGGCAGCATGGGCCTGTACGACTCGGTCGGTGGCCGTCCCGAGCAGGAGTCCACCGCTGCCGCGGCCGCCGCGCTGCGCAGCCCGGTGGTGCTCGTCGTCGACGTGGCCGCGATGGGTCAGTCGGTGGCGGCCCTGGTGCACGGTTTCCGCTCCTACGACGAGCAGTTGTGGCTCGGCGGGGTGATCCTCAACCGGGTGGCGTCGTCGCGGCACGAGGGGATGCTGCGTGAGGCGTTGGACGACGTGGGGGTGCCGGTCTACGGCGCGCTGCGTCGACAGGACCTTCCGGCGGTGCTGCCGTCGCGGCGGCACGGGGTGGCCCCGGTGGTCGAGGGCTCGGCCGACGCCGGTCGTGCGGTCCGCCGGCTGGGCGAGGCCGTCGCCGCCACCGTCGACCTGGAACGGCTGCTCGGGCTGGCCCGCTCCGCCCCGCCGCTGCCGGCGCCGGCCTGGTCTCCCGAGGAGGCCCTCGGCACCTTCACACCGCCGGCGAACCGCCCACTGGTGGCGGTGGCCGGTGGGCCCGGCGGCAGTTTCAGCCACCCGGAGACCACTGAGTTGCTCCGGGCCGCCGGCGCCGAGGTCGTCGTCGTCGACCCGCTGCGCGACGAGGCGCTGCCGGTCGGCACCCGCGCGCTGGTCGTCGGCGGCGCGCTGCCCGAGGCGTACGCCGAGCAGTTGTCGGCCAACCGGCGGCTCTGCATCGCGGTGGCCGAGTTGGCGCGGACCGGTCGCCCGGTGATCGCCGAGGGCGCCGGCCTGCTCTGGCTGGCCCGGGAGCTGGACGGGTTGCCGATGTGCGGTGTCCTGGACGCGGTGGGCGTCAGCCGCGACGGGGTGGTGGCCGGTTACCGGGAGGCGGCCGCCCAGACCGACAGCGTCGTCGCCGCCAACGGCACGGTGCTGGTGGGGCACAAGGCACACCGCGCGGTGCTCACCCCCCGCGCCGGTCAGCGCCCGGCCTGGAGTTGGGACGGCGGTACGCCCGAGGGCTTCGTCTGGCGCAACGTGCACGCCTCGCAGCTCACGCTGCACTGGGCGAGCCATCCGGCGACGGCGGCCCGGTTGGTCGCCGCGGCGGCTGCCGATCCGACGAGCGAGGTGGTGCCCGCGCAGTCGGGCGAGGTGTCGGTGTGATCGGTCAGGTGGCGGTGCGCCGATTCCCGGTGCTGACCGTCTCCACCCCGCGTACCGAGGTGCGGCAGCTCACGGCGGCCGACGCGGCGGCGGCCGGGGAGATCTTCGCCGACAAGCTCACCCGGCGTTGGCTGCCGCTGCCCGACGACTCCGGCCCGATCGACGGGCTGGCCTGGTGCACCGATCTGGCCCGGCAGCGGCGCGACAGCGGAGAGGGCGACCACTACGCGGTGCTCCGGCGGGAGGACGACCAGGTGGTCGGCTCGCTGTGGACCCGGCGCACCGACTGGGGCGCCCGCCTCACCGAGATCTCCTACGCGATGGCGGCGCACGCGCGGGGCTTCGGCTTCGCCGCCGAGGCGGTCGACGCGGTGGCCATCGCGCTGATCCTGGAGCACGGCTTCCAGCGGGTCGAGCTGCGGGTGGCTCCCGGCAACCTGGCCTCGCGCCGGGTCGCCGAGAAGGCCGGGTTCAGCTACGAGGGGTTGCTGCGCAACGCCGGGTTCGTCAGCGGCGGCCGGGTGGATCTGGAGCTGTGGTCCTTCGTCGCCGCCGACCTGCGCTGAGCGTCCTCGGCCTGCGCTGCGCCCTGCCGGCCTGCGCTGAGCGTTCTCGGCTGACTGGTGCGCGGGTCAGCCGACGATGGCGTCCGACGGTGGCGTGAACTGACGGGTCGGGGTGCCCTTCAAGCCGTCGCGCAGGGTCTCCGACACCGCCTTGATCGGGATCTGGGACTGCCCGTCACCGACCGCGTTGAACGGGTTGTCCGGGTCGGAGATGAAGCTCGCCGCTGCCAACTCCGGGGTGTAGCCCACGAACCAGGCCGACCGGGTGCTGTCGGTCGTACCGGTCTTGCCGGCCACCGGGCGTCCGACGGTGCCCCGCACGCTGTCGGCGGTGGACCAGCCGCCGCAGCTGCCGCGCGCCGGGGTGTCGCCGGTCGGGCAGCGGGCCGCGTCGGTGGCCGCCCGTGCCGCGTCCGCGCTCACCACCTGCCGGCAGCGCGGCTTGGCCACCTCACGGTGCAGACCGCCCGGTGTGGCGTACGTGGCGGGCGTGCCGTCTCGGTTCATGATCGCTTGTACGGGGATGGCCTCGCAGTAGCGGCCGTCGGCCGCGATGGCGGCGTACGCGTTCGCCATCTCCAGCGGGGTGGCGTCGGAGACGCCCAGGGTGAACGCGCCCCACTTCTTCGCCTTGTCCGGGGACGCGTGGTCCCGGTCGACGTCGGTGCGCCACCGCAGCCCGAGCTGTTCGGCCAACCGGACCGCCCGGTCCGCGCCGACCTTCTCCTCCAGCCAGACGAAGTACGTGTTCACCGACTTGCCGAAGCCGGACCACATGGTCTGCTGACCGGACATGGCGCCGCTGGCGTTGGAGGGGGCCCAGCCGTCGTAGACCTCGGAGCGGTAGCGGTGTGGGGCGTTGAACGAGGTGGACAGGGGCATTCCCGCGTCGAGCGCGGCCAGCATCGGGAACATCTTGAAGGTCGATCCGGCCTGGTAGCCGGCCAGGTCACCGCCGCCGAGCAGCGGTGCCACGGTGTTCGGGTAGTTGGCCTTCACCTTCGGCCCGGCCTCCGGGTTGGAGCTGAGCGGGTTCTCGGCCAGGTCCAGCGAGTACGTCCGGTTCACCGCCATGGCCTTCACCCGCCCGGTGCCCGGCTCGGAGACCACGATTCCGTTGGCGAACGGGCTGCCGGTGGCCTCCTTCGCGCCGACGTTCTTCTCCGCGGCCGCCTGGATCTTCGGGTCGAGGCTGAGCACGATGCGGTAGCCGCCCCGGCGCAGGTTGTCCATCCGTTCCAGCCGGTTCGCCCCGAACGCGGGCTGCGCGCTCCACCAGTTCTTCAGGTAGTCGCAGGCGAAGCCCCAGCTGTTGTACTTCTCCGCCACCGCGGCGCAGTCGTGCGGTGGGGTGGTCAGCTTGAGCCGGATCGGTTCGGCCTTGGCGGCGGCGGCCGAGTCGGGGGAGAGGTAGCCGAGTTGGCTCATCCGGTCCAGCACGTAGTTGCGCCGCCCGGTGGCCTCCTTCTGGTCGGAGTCGGCCGGGTCGTACTCCGAGGGGGACTTGACCAGTCCGGCCAGGGTGGCGGCCTCGACCGGGGTGAGGTCCTTCGGGGTCTTGGAGAAGAAGATCTCGCTGGCGGCGTAGATGCCGTACGCCCGGTGCCCGAAGTACGCCGAGTTCAGGTAGCGCTCCATGATCTCGTCCTTGCTGATCTCCTTCTCCAGGTCCAGCGCCATCCGCATCTCCTTGACCTTGCGCAGGCTGGTCTGCTGGGTGGCTTCCTGGACCTGCTTGGGCGTGGTCGCGCTGTCCCGCAGCGCCATCCGGACGTACTGCATGGTCAGTGTCGACGCGCCCTGGGAGCCTCCGGAGCGGGCGTTGGAGACGAAGGCCCGGGCCACGCCCTTCGGGTCGACACCGTGGTGCTGGTAGAAGCGGGAGTCCTCGGCGGCGATGATCGCCTGCTGGATGTTCGGCGACATGTCCGACAGCTTCGTGTACTGCCGGTACTCCTCGTAGAACATCGTCAGCACGGTCTTGCCGTCCGGGCCGTAGACGTACGAGGTCTCGGCGGGCAGGGCGGTCTTCAGCACCCGGGTCTTCTGGTCGACGGCGTGCGCGGTGGCCTTCGCGCCGAGCCCGGTGAGGGCGACGACCGGGTACGCGACGGCGGCGATCACGATTCCGGCGATCAGCCCGGCGCGGAGGAGAGGGACGAGACGACCAGCGGCAGCAAGGGGTCGGTTGCTCACCTGGTCAAGTTATGACATTTCCGATTCGTACATGAGAAGAACTCTTAAACCGGCGAGTGGTGACGCGGCTTACGCCGAGATCGGCTGTCCCACCGGCCGCCTTCCCGGCAGGATCGCGGACATGTCTGATCAGCCGAGCGCGGTCGTCCCACCCGCCGGGGTCGAGCCGGACCTCGCCCACCACGGTGACGCGGAGGCGACCGCCGGCCTGATCGACCTCGCCGTCAACGTCCGTCGGGCACGGCCGCCCGCCTGGCTGGCCGATCCGATCGCCGCGACCCTGACCGATCTGGCCCGCTATCCGGACCCGGCGCCGGCCCGGGCGGCGGTCGCCGCCCGACACCGCCGTCACCCGAACGAGGTGCTGCTCACCGCCGGCGCCGCCGAGGGGTTCGTACTGATCGCCCAGGCGCTGCGCGGCGTGCGCCGCCCCGTGGTGGTGCACCCCCAGTTCACCGAGCCGGAGGCGGCGCTGCGGGCCGCCGGTCACCCGGTCGAGCGGGTGCTGCTCGACGCCGCCGACGACTTCCGGCTCGACCCGTCCCGGGTGCCCGCCGACGCCGACCTCGTGATGATCGGCAACCCGACGAACCCGACCTCGGTGCTGCACCCCGCCCAGGCGGTGGCCGCGCTGGCCCGCCCCGGCCGGGTGCTGGTGGTCGACGAGGCGTTCGCCGACACCACCATCGCCGCAGGGCACCCCGGCGAACCGGAGTCGCTGGCCGAACGCCGCGACCTCCCCGGGCTGCTCGTGGTGCGCAGCCTCACCAAGACGTGGGGCCTGGCCGGGCTGCGGGTCGGCTACCTGCTCGGCGCGCCGGAGCTGCTGTCCCGGCTGGCCGCCGTCCAACCGCTCTGGGCCGTCAGCACACCCGCGTTGGCGGCCGCGTCGGCCTGCGCCGGCACCGTCGCGGTCCAGGCCGAACGCGCGATCGCCGCCGACCTCGCCGCCGACCGCGAGCACCTGGTCGCGCGCCTCGCCGAACTGCCCGGTGTACGCGTCGTCGGCCGTCCCGCCAGCGCGTTCGTCCTGCTACGCCTGCCGGGCGCGACAGCGGTCCGGGCCGCCCTTCGCGAGCGCGGCTGGGCGGTACGCCGAGGCGACACGTTCCCCGGCCTCGGCCCGGACTGGCTGCGGGTGGCCGTACGTGACCGAAACACCACCGACGCGTTCATCGACGTGCTGCGCGAGACCATGGAGGCATGATGCTGGAGACCACTATCGCGGCGATCCGCCCGGCGGACGAAGCGGCAATGGCCGCCGCCCGGGAGCTGCACGGCCGGCTGACCAAGCCGGCGGGATCGCTGGGCGCGCTGGAGGAGCTTTCGGTACGCCTCGCCGGCCTGGCCGGAGTCTGCCCACCACCGCTGCCCGAACCGGCCGCTGTGGCGATCTTCGCGGGCGACCACGGGGTGCACGCCCAGGGGGTCAGCCCCTGGCCGCAGGAGGTCACCGCCCAGATGATCGGCAACTTCCTGGCCGGTGGAGCGGTGGTCAACGCGTTCGCCCGGCAGGCCGGTGCCTCGGTCACCGTGGTCGATGTCGGCGTGGCCACCCCGCTGCCCACCGACCCGGCCGTGCTCGATCCGGCCGCGCTCGACCCGGGCAGCGGCCGGGCCGTCGCCCCGGTCGTGCGCGACCCGGCCGTGCTCGACCCCGGAAGCGGCCTGGCCGTCGACCCGGCCGTGCTCGATCCGGCCGTGCCCCGGCTGGTTGTCTCGTCCGTCCGCCGGGGCACCGGCGACCTCACGGTGACGGCCGCGATGACCCGGGACGAGGCGCTGGCGGCGGTGCGGACCGGCATCCGGATCGCCGACGAACTGATCGACGCCGGCGCCGGCATCCTGCTCACCGGGGACATGGGCATCGGCAACACCACCCCGGCCGCCGTGCTGATCGCCGCGTTCACCGGCGCCGACCCACTCGACACCACCGGTCGGGGCACCGGGGTCGACGACCCGACGTACGCGCGCAAGGTGGCTGTGGTGCGGGCCGCCCTGGCCCGCCACACCCCCGACCCGGCCGACCCGCTGGGCGTGCTGGCCGCCGTCGGTGGTCTGGAGCACGCCGCCCTGGCCGGGCTGATCCTGGGGGCTGCGGCGCGCCGCACACCGGTGCTGCTGGACGGTGTGATCGCGGTCTCGGCCGCGCTCGCCGCCGCCGCGTTCGCCCCGGACGCGGTCTGCGCCATGGTCGCCGGCCACCGCTCGGCCGAGCCCGGTGCCACTGTCGCGTTGCGACACCTCGGCCTCGATCCGCTGATCGATATGGGGCTGCGCCTCGGTGAGGGCACCGGCGCGCTGCTGGCGTTGCCCGTGGTCACCGGCGCGGTCCGGGTGCTGCACGAGGTGGCCACCTTCGACTCGGCGGGGGTGGCCGAGAAGTGAGCACGTACCGCGAACGAGCCGTCCGCCTCGGTGGTGCGGTGTGACCTCCAATCCGTACCCCCTGGGTTTGCGGCTGCACGGGCGGCGGGTGGTCGTGGTGGGCGGCGGCGCGGTCGCCACCCGGCGCGTACCCGCGTTGCTGGATGCCGGCGCGGACGTCCTGCTGGTGGCCCCGGAGCTGACTCCGGCGCTGCGCGCCCGGGCCGACGCGGGTCGGCTGCACTGGGTGCCGCGCCGGTTCGAGCCCGAGGACCTGGACGGTGCCTGGCTGGTCCAGGTCGCGGTCGACGACCCGATGGCGGCGGCTTCGGTGAGCGCCGTCGCCGCCGAGCGGCGGATCTTCTGCGTCCGGGCCGACGACCGGACCGCCGCCACCGCCTGGACCCCGGCCGTGACCCGGCACGGCCTGGTCACCGTGGCGGTGCTCGGCGGCGGCGACCCGCACCGGGCGATGACCGTCCGCGACGCCGTCCGCGACCTTCTCGCGGTACGCCTGGCACCCGCCGGTGCCGTCGCTGCGCCGTCTGGTCAGGCCGGTGCCGTCGCTGCGCCGCCCGGTGAGACCGGTGCCGTCGCTGCCCCGCCTGGTCAGCTCGGTGCCGTCGCTGCGCCGGCTGCCGGGCTCGGTGCCGTCGCCGCGCGGTCTGGCGGGCTCGGTGCCGGTGCGGGCGGCTTGCGGGGGGTCGGGCGGGTGGCGCTGGTCGGGGCGGGGCCGGGGGACCCGGAGCTGATCACCGTGAAGGGCTGGCGGCTGCTCACCGAGGCCGACGTGGTGGTCGCCGACCGGCTGGTGCCCGGACTGCTCCTGGACGAACTGCGCCCGGACGTCGAACTGGTGGACGCCTCGAAGATCCCCTACGGCCCGTCCCGGGCCCAGGAGGAGATCAACCAGATCCTGGTCGACCGTGCGCTGGCCGGCGCGTTCGTGGTGCGGCTCAAGGGCGGCGACCCGTACGTCTTCGGGCGCGGCGGCGAGGAGTTGTTGGCCTGCGCCGCCGCCGGTGTCCCGGTGACAGTGGTGCCCGGGGTGACCAGCTCGATCGCCGCCCCGGCCGCGGCCGGAATCCCGGTCACCCATCGGGGAGTGGCGCACGAGTTCACCGTGGTCTCCGGACACCTGGCACCCGAGGCCCCCGCCTCGCTGGTGCGCTGGGACGCCCTCGCTGGTCTGCACGGCACCCTGGTGATCCTGATGGGGCTGAAGAACCTCGCCGCCATCACGGCCACCCTGATCGCCCACGGTCGGTCGCCGCAGACCCCAGCCGCCGTCGTTCAGGAAGCCACGACGGGCACCCAGCGGGTGCTGCGGTCGACGCTCGACGCGGTGGCCGCCGACGTGCTCACGGCCGAGGTACGGCCACCCGCCGTCGTCGTCATAGGCGACGTGGTCAACACCCTCGACGGTTGAGGGAGCCGCTGCATCCGCAGCGATTCGAGATCTTGGACAGTTTCCGTCACGCGCTGAATAGTCACGCGCTGACGGAAACTGTCCAAGATCTCGCCGGAAGCCGGAAGCCGGAAGCCGGAAGCCGGGAGCCGGGAGTTGGGACAGACGACGGGCCGGAGCAGCGCTGCTCCGGCCCGTCGTGGTCTCTGCGTCGACTACTGCTTGAGCATGTTGTCCAGCAGCAGGGCGCAGCGGATCAGACCGAGGTGGCTGTACGCCTGCGGGTGGTTGCCCAGGCCGCGCTCGGCGAGCGGGTCGTACTGCTCGGGGAGCAGCCCGGTCGGGCCGGCGGTCAGCACCATCTGCGCGAACAGCTCCTCGGCGTCGGTGCGGCGGCCGGTGCGCAGGTACGCCTCGATCAGCCACGCCGTGCAGATGTGGAAGCCACCCTCACGGCCGGGCAGGCCGTCGTCCCAGTGGTAGCGGTAGACGACGGGGCCGCTGCGCAGGTCCGCCTCGATCCGCAGGACGGTGGACAGGAAGCGCGGGTCGTCGCCCGGGAGCAGGCCGGAGAGCCCGATCCAGAGCGACGAGGCGTCCATGTCCTCGTCCCCGTACGCCACGCTGTACGCCTCGACGTCGGAGTGCCAGCCGTGCTCCAGCACGTTGGCGCCGATCCGGTCGCGCAGGTCCTTCCACTCGGCTCGGTCCTCGCCGCCGTGCTCGCGCATCACGTGCAGCGCGCGGTCGACCGTCATCCAGCACATCACCTTGGAGAAGACGTGGTGCCGGGGTGGCAGCCGGGCTTCCCAGATGCCGTGGTCGGGCTCGTGCCAGCGGCGGCGGACCGCCTCGACCATGTTCTCCAGGACCCGCCACTCGTCGTCGCGGACCGAGCCGCGAGCGTCGGCGACGGCCGCGATCAGGTCGGCGATCGGGCCGAAGACGTCCAGCTGCAACTGGTGGTTGGCGAGGTTGCCGACCCGGACCGGCCGGGAGCCGGCGTACCCGGGCAGCGTGTCGATGACCGCCTCGGCGCCCAGCTCGTAGCCGTCGATCGTGTAGAGCGGGTGCAGCCGCTCCGGGTGGCCGCCGGTGCGCTCGATGCAGCCGTCCACCCAGCGCAGGAACGCCTCGGCCTCCTCGATGGAGCCCAGGTCGACGAGCGAGCGGGCGGTCAGCGCCGCGTCGCGCAGCCAGCAGTAGCGGTAGTCCCAGTTGCGGACGCCGCCCAGCTCCTCGGGGAGCGAGGTGGTCGCCGCGGCGAGGATCGAGCCGGTGGCCTCGTGGCAGAGCCCGCGCAGGGTGAGGGCGCTGCGCGCGACCAGTTCGCGGGAGGTGGACGGCAACCGCAGCGAGGCCACCCAGTCCTTCCACGGCTGCTCGGCCGCGGCCTGCCGCTCGTGGATCGGCACCCGGTGGTGCTCCAGGCTGTGTGTGCCGAAACGCAGCTCCAGCACCACCTGCCCACCGGCGGCGGAGAGGTCGACGGTCGCCTTGGCGGTCTCGTAGCCTCCGTCGTTGCTGACCTCCCACTGCACGCCGGGGGCGTAGAGAGCGACCGGTTCGTTCGAGCCGAGCACCAGCAGGCCGTCGCCGAGCGGCTGCAACTGGACGGCCACCTGGCCGAACTCCGGCCTCGGCGCGAACTCGACGGTGGCCTTGCCGCTGCCGGTCAGCACCCGGACCAGGGTCGAGTCGCCGGTGAGGATCGCCGGGCTGTCGCCCGGGGTGGTCTCCCGAGCCGGCTTGTCCAGCCAGTCGGTGACGGTGAGCCCGGACCACCGGGTCTCCACCGTCATCGTGCCGGAGCGGTAGCGCTGGCCCAGCGGGATGCCCCCGCGTTCCGGGGCGACGCTGAAGTGACCGGCCGGGCTGCCACCCACCAGGTCGGCGAAGATCGCCGCCGAATCCGGCTTGGGGTGGCAGAGCCAGCTCACCTTGGCCTCGGGGGTGAGCAGAGCGACGGTACGACCGTTGGCCAGCATGGAGTGCCGTTCGATCGGCACCGCCCGCTCACCGAACAGCCAGTGCCGCCGGGTCTCCAGCAGCAGGGCCAGCGCGCGGGCGGCCTCCAGCGGGTCGGCCACCCGGTAGCTGGCCTGGGTGTCGCCGGGACCGATCTTGATGCCGAGGTCGGGACCGTGCAGGTGGCCGAACCCGTTCTCGTCGGTGATGTCGTCGCCGATGAACAGCACCGCGCTGGAGGCGAGTTGGGTCCGCAACTGGTCGAGCGCGGTGCCCTTGTGGGTGGCCACCACGGAGAGTTCGATGACCTCTTTGCCCTGGGTCACCGTGACGCCGTCGAAGGTGGCCGGACCGCTGCGGACCGCCTCGATGGCGGCGGCGGCGATCTGCGGGTCGACCCCACGGGTGTGCATCGCGACGCTGGCCGGTTTGCGTTCCAGCCGGATGCCCGGGTGCTGGGCGGCGATCTCACGCAGGGCGTTGCGGACCTGGGTCCGCACGGCGACCAGCTCGGGGGAGAGTCGCTCGACGAAGCCGATGTCGAATTCGGAGCCGTGGCTGCCGACGAGGTGCACCTCGCTGGGCAGCCGCGAGAGGGCGGCCAGGTCGCGCAGCGCCCGACCGGAGACCACCGCCACCGTGGTCTGCGGTAGCGCGGCGAGCGCGCGGACCGCGGCCACCGACTCGGGTAGTGGAACGGCCGTGCTCGGGTCCTCCACGATCGGCGCCAGTGTGCCGTCGTAGTCGCAGGCGACAAGGAGTTGGGGGACCCGGGCTATCCGGCCGATGGCGGAGCGCAACTCAGGGTCCATGACCCCGGTGGCGACTGCCGCCCCATCGTTGACGGACGTGTTCACTCGGCCTCCGCCTCGGGAACTCCGAGTTCCGAGAGGAAAGACTTGGCCCAGTGGCCCACGTCGTGGGTACGCAGGTGACGTTGCATTGTCCGCATCCGGCGGCGCGCCTCGGTTTTCTCCACGTGCACTGCCCGGAGGAGGGCGTCCTTGACCGCGTCCGGGTCGTGCGGGTTACACAAAAATGCCTGGCGAAGCTCGGTGGCGGCACCGGCGAACTCACTGAGTACGAGCGCGCCACCCTGGTCGGCACGTGATGCTACGTATTCCTTCGCCACGAGGTTCATTCCGTCTCGCAGCGGGGTCACCATCATCACGTCGGCAGCAACGTACATCGCTGCCAGCTCACTGCGACTGTACGACTGATGGAGATAATGGACCGCCGGCACGCCGACCCTGCCGAACTCGCCGTTGATCCGACCGACCTCGCGCTCCACCTTCACCCGTAGTGCCTGGTAGTGCTCCACGCGCTCGCGGCTGGGTGTGGCGACCTGAACCATGACCGCGTCGGGGACTGTCAACTTTCCGTCAGCCAGCAGTTCCCGGAAGGCCTTGAGCCGCAACTCGATGCCCTTGGTGTAATCCAGCCGGTCCACGCCCAGGATGATCGTCTTCGGGTCGCCCAGCTCGGCGCGAATCTGCTTGGCCCGGGCCTGGATCGCCGGATCGGCGGCCATCCGCTCCATCTCCTGGGTGTCGATCGAGATGGGGAAGGCGCCCGCCTTCACCTGCCGACCGTCGACCTGGATCATCTGCCCCTCGTAGCGCAGCCCGAGCAGGTGCCGGGCCAGCCGGACGAAGTTCTGCGCGGCCAGCCGCTGCTGGAAACCGACCAGGTCGGCGCCGAGCAGACCGCGCAGGATCTCGGTGCGGAACGGCATCTGCATGAACAGCTCGATCGGCGGGAACGGGATGTGCAGGAAGAACCCGATCCGCAGGTCCGGGCGGAGCTCACGGAGCATCGCCGGCACCAGTTGGAGCTGGTAGTCCTGCACCCAGACCGTCGCGCCCTCGGCCGCCACGTCGGCTGCGGCCTCCGCGAATCGGGCGTTGACCAGGCGGTACGCCTCCCGCCACCGGCGCTTGTAGGCGGGTGTCTCCACCGCGTCGTGGTAGAGCGGCCAGATCGTCGCGTTGGACTGGCCCTCGTAGTAGCGCTCCAACTCCTCGGCGCTGAGCGGGACCGGGTGCAGCCGGATCCCTTCCAGGTCGAACGGCTCGGGGGCCGCACCGGTGCCACCGGCCCAGCCGACCCACGTGCCCTTGTGCTCGGCGAGTACGGGGTGCAGCGCGGTGACCAGCCCGCCCGGGCTGCGTCGCCACTGCCGGCCCTCGGGTGTGCTCACCTCGTCGACCGGCAGACGGTTCGCCACTACGACAAAGGAGCTACGGACGGTCACGATCGGCCACCTCCGGGTACTGACGGGTCCACCGCGATGAGCGTACTGAGCGTAGCTGCGGCGTCTTGTGCCTAGTGCCGGAGTCTCCTACCCGCGTCGGTGCGGCCGAACCCTAAAGGTGATCTTGTCGACAACCGTGCTGGTCAGAGGTCGATGATCGGCCATTCCTTGGGCAGCACCTCGCCGAGCAGTTCCCGCCGATCCGTCATGATCGGTACGACCGCTCGGGCTGCCGCTTCGATCGCGACCTGGGCGAGATCGAAGCTGCCCAGGAGGCGGGACCAACCGCCCAGGATGGGGCACATGGTGTGATCGACCGGCGTGACGAGTACAGCTTCCAGGTCGGCGACGATGTCCAGCAGCGGCCAGCCGTCGTTGGACACCTGGCGATACGCGGCCGTTAGGCACATGGCCGGAATGATCACCGACTCCCGGCGGTAGGCGACCTTGGCGATCTGGATGCCGACAGCCGGCACTCCGTCGGAATAGGCCAGCAATGCGGTTGTGTCGAGCACGAGTCCGGCGTCAGTCACGGGCTTGCATCCGTCCTCGCGATGCCTCATTGAGCAGGGCGGCGGCCTTGGCGCGCAACTCAGGAGTTATCGCCTGGCGAGCCTGATCCAACTTGCGCCCGGCCTCCGCAAGGCCCTCATCGGTGATCTTGAACCCGATCTGCTCCAGGGTCTGCCGGGTTCGTTCGCCGACCATTCGTTCGCGGATGCTCTCCGTCACGAAGGCGGACACGTTGGGCTCGATGGCCAGCCGTTCTGCGACGTCGTCCGGGATGCTGATGGCGATCTTCTTGGTCATACTCAAGACGGTAGTGAATCATACCGGCTGCGGCAAGGAGGCTCGCCGACGTACTCCTGGGGCGGGGTGATGTGGGCGAAGCGCGCCGTACCTGTCAGGATTGACGATGGCGTGCGCGCGGCCGGCTCCCGGCCGGCGGCGGCGGGCGGTCCTCGCAGCCCGCGCCGCGCCGCCGATCAGCGACAGCAACCGACGGAGGTAGCCCGCACCGTGGCCCAGTACATCTACGTCCTGGAAAAGGCGCGCAAGGCGCACGGCGACAAGGTCGTGCTCGACAACGTCACGTTGAGCTTCCTGCCGGGAGCCAAGATCGGTGTGCTCGGTCCGAACGGCGCCGGTAAGTCCAGCCTCCTCAAGATCATGGCAGGGCTGGACAAGCCGAGCAACGGCGAGGCCCGGCTCATGCCCGGCTACACCGTCGGCATGCTCGCCCAGGAGCCCCCGCTCAACGAGGCCAAGACCGTGCTCGGCAACGTCGAGGAGGCGGTCGCCGAGACCAAGGCCAAGCTGGAGCGGTTCAACAAGATCGCCGAGCAGATGGCCACCGACTACTCCGACGAGCTGATGGAGGAGATGGGCAAGCTCCAGGAGGAGCTCGACCACCTCGACGCCTGGGACGTCGACTCCAAGCTCGAACTGGCGATGGACGCGCTGCGCTGCCCGCCGCCGGACGCCGACGTGACCCAGCTCTCCGGTGGTGAGCGTCGCCGGGTGGCCCTCTGCAAGCTGCTGCTGGAGGCGCCCGACCTGCTGCTGCTCGACGAGCCCACCAACCACCTGGACGCGGAGAGCGTCTCCTGGCTGGAGCAGCACCTGGCGAAGTACGCCGGCACCGTCATGGCGATCACCCACGACCGGTACTTCCTCGACAACGTGGCCAACTGGATCCTCGAACTGGACCGTGGCCGGACGTACCCGTACGAGGGCAACTACTCCACCTACCTGGAGAAGAAGGCCGCCCGGCTGGCCGTCGAGGGTCGCCGCGACGCCAAGATGAAGAAGCGCCTCACCGAGGAGCTGGAGTGGGTCCGCTCCAACGCCAAGGCCCGGCAGACCAAGTCCAAGGCCCGCCTCGACCGGTACGACGAGATGGCCACCGAGGCGGAGAAGACCCGCAAGCTGGACTTCGAGGAGATCCAGATCCCGCCGGGCCCGCGCCTGGGCAGCACGGTGATCGAGGCGAACAACCTCAGCAAGGGCTTCGGCGACCGGCTGCTGATCAACAACCTGTCGTTCTCGCTGCCGCGCAACGGCATCGTCGGCATCATCGGCCCCAACGGCGTCGGCAAGACCACGCTGTTCAAGACCATTGTCGGGCTGGAGGAGCCGACCGGCGGCGAGGTCCGGGTCGGCCCCACCGTCTCGCTGTCGTACGTCGACCAGAACCGTGAGGGCCTCAACGGCGACAAGACCGTCTGGGAGGTCGTCTCCGACGGGCTGGACTACCTGATGGTGGGCAAGGTCGAGATGCCGTCGCGGGCGTACATCGCCGCGTTCGGCTTCAAGGGCCCGGACCAGCAGAAGCCGACCAAGGTGCTCTCCGGCGGCGAGCGCAACCGGCTCAACCTGGCGCTGACCCTGAAGATCGGCGGCAACGTCATCCTGCTCGACGAGCCGACGAACGACCTGGACGTGGAGACGCTGTCCAGCCTGGAGAACGCCCTGCTGGAGTTCCCCGGCTGCGCCGTGGTCATCTCCCACGACCGGATGTTCCTGGACCGCGTCGCCACGCACATCCTGGCCTGGGAGGGCGACGACCAGGACCCGTCCAAGTGGTTCTGGTTCGAGGGCAACTTCGAGGCGTACGAGAAGAACAAGATCGACCGCCTCGGCGCGGAGGCTGCCCGGCCGCACCGGGTGACCTACCGCAAGCTGACCCGCGACTGACCGGCCGAGAAGGTGTCTGACCGCTTCGTCTACCACTGCACCCTGCGCTGGTCCGACCTGGACGCGTACGGCCACGTCAACAACTCGCGCTTCCTCACCCTGTACGAGGAGGCGCGGGTGGCGTTGATGTTCGCCGGCGGCCGGGCCTGGGGCGTCGGCTCGTTCGCCGACGGGGTGGTGATCCGCCGGCACGAGGTCGACTACCTGCGCCCGGTCGACTACGCGCTCGGCCGGGCCACCGCGGAGGCCGCCCCCACAGTGCGGATCGAGCTGTGGGTGGAGGAGATCCGGGCCTCCCGGTTCACCGTCGCCTACGAGCTGTACGACGGTGAGGTGCTGGCCAGCCGGGCCCGGTCGGTGCTGGTGCCGTTCGACCTGACCCGTCAGGTGCCCCGGCGGATCACCACCGAGGAGCGGGACTTCCTGCTCACGTACGCGCCGCAGGGCGGGGTGGCGTGACCCGGCCGGGCACCGCCGAGCCGGGCCGGACGGCGGCGCCCACCCACGGTGTCGATCAGGTGGCGGACGCGGGCGCCTTCCTGGCCCGGCTGGTCCGGTTGGATCCGGTCGCACCGGTCCGGCTGCGGCCGGCCGGCGCACCGGGCCGGATCGCCCTGTGGGCCCGGCTGCCGTGGCAGGTCCTGGTGGTCCGCACCGTTGCCGGTGGGCCGGCTGACGGCGTCGCGGAGGACGTCACTGTGGCCGCTTCCGAGCTGCTGGCCGAGCTGGAGCGGAGCGGCGCGACCCTGCCGACCCGCCGGGACGCCCAGTGGCGGTGGCCGTTGCCGCCGGCGCGGAGCCGCCAGGTGGAGACGCTGCCCGCCGCCGACCTGCGACGGATCGCCGACGCGGCGGCGGGCACCCTGCGGACGGCGAGCGAGCAGGGCGTGGCCGGCCGTGCCGTGGGCCAGCGGGCCCTGCGTGACGCGTTGCTCGACCACGTGGCGGTGTTGATCACCCCCGACGGGGCGCCCGACGAGCCGGTCGAGGTGCCGCAGCGGCTGGTGCAGGGGGTGGTCCGGATGGGCTTCCTCGGTGCCGCCCAGGGCTCGGCTGCCGGCGAGGGCGGGGACGCCGTTCAGGTGCGGGTGGCCGGTCGTTGGGTGGGCCTGGTGGGACCACACGGAGCGGCGTGGTTGCAGAAGGCGACGGATCTTGCCGTGACACCCCTGGGCGCTCGTCCGAACGGATGATCCCGGGTCATTCTTCTGGTCAGGGGCGGTCGTTGGGGGGGTGCTTCAACCCGGCTGTCCGGGTACCGTCCATCCTCGGATCCAACGCACCGTAGGCGACTGGATCCGCTGGGGAGTGAGGTGCGCGAGCGATGCCGTGGTGGTCATGGCGCCCCGGTCCCGCCGACGGCGGCGAACCGGAAACCCGAAGCGGGATCACAGTCGATAGCGCGGTCCGGATCGGGCCGCCCAGTCCTCGCCAGCCGGGGGACGACTGCCCGTCCAACGAGCGGCCCGTGCTGACCGAGATGCCCGCCACCGTCGAGCCGGTGAGTCTGCGCCGGGTCTGCGACGCGCTCGATCTGCTCGACGTGCGATACCTGGCCGACGGCGACGGCAACCTGTTGGCGATGTGGGAGCGGCACGCGGTGCTGGTCACCCTCGAAGGGCCGGAGGACGAGATCCTGGTCATGCGGGCACGCCCGCACGCCACGGTCCCGCCGGACTGGGCCGACCGGGCGTACCGGGTGGTCAACGAGTGGAACCACACCCGCCGGTTCTGCAAGGCGTACATCGGTGACCCGACCGAGCGCGGTCAGCTACCGATCTACGCCGAGCTTCAGGTGCCCCTGGGCGCCGGCACCCACGACGCGCTCCTGGTCGAGATGCTCGACTGCGGCGCGGCGGTCGCCACCAGCTTCGTGGACTGGCTGCACGACGAGGGCGCGCTGCTCTGACGCCGCTGCGGGTGCTGCGGGTCAGCCGGCGTTGGCCGGGTCGTCCTCGACGTTGACCATGAAGTACGCGGCCCGCTCCAGGTAGTCCCAGAGGGTGACGGCGATCTCCGGCTCAAGGTCGAGCCGGTCCACGGCGCGGCGCATGTTGCGCAGCCAGGCGTCCCGTTCGGCCGCTCCGATCCGGAACGGCGCGTGGCGCATCCGCAGCCGAGGGTGCCCCCGCTGAGCGGAGTACGTGTTCGGCCCACCCCAGTACTGCATGAGGAACAGGGTCATCCGGTCCGCGGCCGGGCCCAGGTCCTCCTCCGGGTACATGGGTCGCAGCAGGGGGTCGGTGGCGATCCCGGCGTAGAACTCGTCGACCAGCTTGCGGAAGGTGGGTTCGCCGCCGACCGCTTCGAAGAGGGTCATCGACGCACCGGAACGGTCGGATTCACCTGCGGAAGTCACAGTTCCATCCTGCCAGGTGCGTCCGGCGTCGACCCGACCCGCAGGGCGTGCGTCGGATCACGCCGGGTCGACAAGCCCGAATATGGGCACTCGGCCGGCTCGGGTGGCGGTCGGGTTCGACGGGTCAGGTGACAGCGTGCCGGCGGTGGCCGTCACCGGTGTGCGGGTTGGACCTGCCGTCCACCGGGCGGTCGCCGGCGGGGTCGCCGAGGCTGGAGGGCGGCGGATCGGCGTTGGCCAACGACGCGGCTGTGATGGCGTCGTCGACCGTCTGCCGGTCCGGCCACCGCAGCGTGGCCACCGTCATCAGCAGCACCCCGGCTGCGCTCCAGACCCCCACCACGACCGGAATGGGGAACCGTTCGGAGAGCATTCCGGTGACCAGAACCGCGAGGCCCTGGATGACCTGGATGCCGGTGGCCATCACCCCGAAGGCGCGGGCTCGGAAGCCGTTGGGGAGCGCCTGGACGAACAACCCGTTGGCCATCGGCATCATGCCGGCGACCGCGAACCCGCAGAGCGCGGCGAGCAGTGCCACCACCAGCGGCGGGGGGTCGAGCAGCACCGGTACGAGCACCAACGGGGCGAGCACCGCGAGCGGCCGCATCAGCTTCAGTCGGCGAGCCGGCCCGAACAGGCGACTCACCAGCAACCCACCGAGGATGAAGCCGATCGGGTTCGCCACCATGATCGCCGCCTGTGCGGTGCCCGCGCTCACCGCGCCGCGGCTCTCCTCGTTGGCCCAGGCCGCGGCCAGACCCTCGGGAACGATCGAGAAGAGCATCGAGCTGAACACCAGCACCGCGATGGCCCGCAGCACCGGTGTGCGGAACACGATGCCGAACCCCTGCCGAGTCTCCCGCAGCAGGTGGCTGCGGTGCTCCGGGTTCATCACCGCCGGACGGTCGCGCACCCCGAGGCGGACCAGCAGCGCCGAGAGACCGAACGTGACCGCGTTGAACAGCAGCGCCGCCTCCGGGTCGACCGCGGCGACAGCGGCGCCGAAGACGTACCCGATGACCTGGGCGGCCTGCCCGACGCTGCCGTTCAGCGACAGCCCCAGCACCAGTCGGTCCCCGGTGAGCAACTGCGGGATCAGCGCGGACTTCGCCGCCTGACTCGGCGGGTTGGCAAGCGTGGCGGCGAAGATGAGCACCAGCACCGCCTGGTACGGCAGGCCCGGAATGGCGATCAGCAGCATCAGCGCCATCCGGATGAGGTCGCATGCCACCATCACCCGTCGGAACGGGTACCGCTCCGCGAGTGCGGCGAGCACGGGACCACCGAGCAGCCAGGGGAGGAAGCTGACCGCGAAGGCAGTCGCGGAGAGCGCCACAGACCGGGTCTGCTGATAGACGAGCAGGGTGACGGCGGCCTTCGCGACGTAGTCGCCGACCCAGGAGAGAGCGCCGGCCACAAACACGGCCCGGAACTCGTGCTGGCCGAAGACGTCGCGAAATGTGGCGGGGCCTTCCGCGGAAGGTCGCTCGTCAGGCACCGTCGCCTCCATCGGCCCCGGCTCGGCCGCTCGTGGCAGCCCGGCCGGAAGCACTCGTCAGATCTACGGATCAGCGAGGTTGTGATCACGCTTCGGTGGTAACGCGTGCTCCGGATTCTGCCCGATCGTCTGACAAGTAGCTAGGTCGAACGGGTCGTTCGTCGCCTCCCCGACTGAACGAACGGACGATACCCGAGGGGCCGGCCGGATCGCGACCCCTGAATTGCCGGACTATGTCGGCGATGTCAGGTAGCGCCGCCCTGACCCGTCTCGCCCTCGGACAACGGCCGGGTCGACAGCCCGGGATAGATGCGGGCCGCCGCGATCTGCGCGGTGATCCCCGAATTCTCCAACGCCTCGGCGAGACGCCGACGCAGTTCCCGGCCCACCGCGAACTGCCCGTCAGCGGTCGTCTTCACCACGGTGCGGATGACAGCGCCGTCCACAGTCACCTGCTCGACACCCAGCACCTCGGGCGCCTCCACGATCTCCGGTGACAGCTCCGGGTCCACCGCGACCGAGGCCGCCGCGGTCCGTAGCACCGCTGTGGCCTCCTCGGTGCTGTTGAAGCCGATCGGCAGGTCCACCACCACGAGGGCCCAACCCTGGCTCTTGTTGCCCACCCGGATGATCTCGCCGTTGCGGATGTACCAGAGCACGCCGCGGCCGTCGCGCACCGTGGTGACCCGCAGGCCGACCGACTCGACCACGCCCATCGCCTCGCCCAGGTCGACGTTGTCACCCACCCCGTACTGGTCCTCGATCAGCATGAAGAGGCCGGCGATCAGGTCCTTCACCAGGCTCTGCGCGCCGAAGCCCAGCGCCACACCGGCGATCCCCGCGCTGGCCAGCAGCGGGGCCAGGTCGAAACTGAACTCCCGCAGGATCATCAGCAGCGCGATGCCGAAGACGAACGCGGTGGTGAGGCTGCGTAGCACCGACCCGATCGCCTCGGCCCGCTGCCTCCGCCGCTCGGGCACGAACTCTGCCGGGTCGACCGCGGCGGTGGGTACCCGCTCGCGCAGCGGCCGGAGCATCGTCGGCACCGCGCCGTCGGTGGTCGTCCGGACCAACCGGTTGATCGTCCGGTGCAGCGCCCAGCGGGCCACCATCGCCAGGGCCAGGATGAGCAGCACCCGAAGCGGTTTGAGCAGGATCCAGTAACTTCCCTCGGCGAACCAGGACGACCCGGTGATCCGGTAGATCCACTCGCAGGAGGTGCTGCCCTGGCAGCTCACCGAGACGGCGTCGGACAGGGCTAGGGGCGTCACGCTGGCGGCACTCACTATGTCTTCGTACCGCAAGGAGCCCGAGCGTCCGCCGCCGACCCACCGGCCGGCGGACCGGCGTGGCGGACACGGCGACGGAAGAGGTGGAGCGTGCGTATCGACCCGATGGGGCGCAGGGGCCGGGACCGGGTCTTCTACGGCAGCGCCGATCGCTGGATCGGACGGCTGCTCCTGCTGGGCGTCGTGGTGGCGGTGCCGAAGGAGATGTCCGAGCCGAGCCTGGCCGGGCTGCCGTTCGACGTCGCCGCCGCGGGCTTCTTCGCGGTCATGGGCTGGCTCTGTTTCCGGCTCGGCTTCCGGCTAGCGCTGACGGCCCGGCTCGACCACTTCGAGGTGGTCAACCCGCTGACCGTCGAACGCATCGCCTACCGCGACGTGGCGTCGATAGATCTCGACCTCATCTCGGTCCGCCTCACCCTGGCCTCCGGCAGGAAGGTCCGGGCCTGGGGTCTCTCCGACTCGCTGCACAGCACCGCGGGGTCGAAGGGGCAGGATCTGGTTGACCGCCTCGGTGTGATCGTCGCCGAGCGGCAGGCCGCCGACGGCCCGCGCCACACCCGCAGTCGATTTCCGGACTGGTGGGTGCCGATCGCGCTGTTCGTGCTCTTCTCGGCTGCGATCGGCTACCGCCTGTTGGTGCGGTGACACCCCGGCGCGGCGCACGACGATCCAGGGGCCCCGTCACCACACTCGTTCTCGAGGCGGCCGAGAGCCCCGAGCGGCGGATCACCCGTGTCGGCTGGCAGCGTTGGCTGAGCGGAAGCAGCTGACACGGCGTCCTCGACTCCACCGTGCCCCGGCAGGGATCACCGAGGTGCCCAGGCCGGGCCAGCATGACGATCCGCCCGGTTGCGGATGATCCTCATACCCCATGCGGGATTAGTACGTGCAATCCGGGGTCCGATCAGGGACTATTGGCGCAACGGACGTCGGTGATCGGCCCGGCGTCGACCGTGTGGGCCCCTGTGCCCGGCCCCGGTCGACGGCGGTCCCCAGCAGCCGCTGAACCGGGAGGGTGAGCGCGATGCCTGACATACGACCCACGGTGGGCTCCGGCGCGTTGGTCCTCAACGCCACCTACGAGCCGCTGTGTGTCGTGTCGGTGCGTCGCGCCGCGATTCTCGTCCTCTCCGCCAAGGCGGTCTGCGTCGCCGACGGTGACGGCATCCTGCACAGCGCCCGGGACGCGCTCCCGGTGCCGTCCGTGGTCCGGCTGACGCGTTTCGTCCGGGTGCCGTACCGGACGCATGTCGGGCTGTCCCGTCGGGCGATCTTCGCCCGGGACGGGTGGCGGTGCGCCTACTGCCGGGGCCCGGCCGAGACCATCGACCACGTCTTTCCGCGCAGCCGGGGTGGCCGGCACGCCTGGGAGAACGTGGTCGCCGCGTGTGCCCGGTGCAACCACACGAAGGGCGACAAGACCCCGGCCGAGATGGGCTGGCGGTTACACGCGTTGCCGGCCGCCCCGAAGGGCACCGCCTGGCGGGTGCTGGGCCACCGCGCTCCCGACCCCCGCTGGGCCGACTGGCTGGACCTGCGGGAGCCCGAGGCCGCCGCCTGACTCCGGTCGGTCGCGCTACCCGGCGGTCCGCCGCGCCGCACGCTCGCGGCGACGCGCGGCACGGTCGTACGCGACCGTCAGCAGCCGGTCCACCTCGGGCAGCAGGTGCGGACCGGGCATGACGATGCTGGCGAAGCCGTACTGTGCGTAGCCCGGGTGCGGTGCGAGGCTGTCCAGCCGGGCGAAGTCGAACTCGTGCCGGTGCTCCTCGAACGCCTTGGGCGGGAAGCCGAACAGCCGCTCGAACTCGGCCCGGCCCAGGTCCAGGTTGAGGCGGAAGACGCCGGGGCGGTCGAGCTGTGCGGCCTCGTCGAAGCCGGGGACGTCCTGCGCGACGATGGTGGCGAACGGCTGGCGGCGGTCCGGGCCGACGAAGAAGAACCGGTCGCCCCAGGCCGCCTCGGGCGATCCGTTCTCGTCGCTCGCCACGAGCTGCTCGACGTCGGGCAGCGCGGCGATCCGATCGGCGAGCACGGCCGGGCCGACACCGGTCGGCACATGCAGGACCGCGTCGGCGCTTTCGATGGTGGCCCGGTCCAGCGGGAAGTAGCGGTGGTCGTGCGTGCGCTGCTCGGCCGCTTCGATGTCGGACGTCGACAGGTACCGGGGAAGGGTGTTCTCCTGCTGGAGTCGGCCCTCGTAGGTGTCGGCGGCCGGCGGCCCGATGCCGAGTGCCGGGCTCGCGCCGAGGCTGCCGGCGATCACGGCGTACCGGTCGCCCAGCACCGACGCGATGATCGCGCCGGCGCCGGCCCATGACACCTGCGTGTCGGCCAGCGTCATGGCGCTCGGGTGGCGCTGAAGGTGCGTGTTGTGCGCGAAGACGAGTGTGGGCCCGCGGTGTGCCTCCACCGCTCGGATCGCCAGCAGGTTCTCGGCCATCAACGCGTCCCGGACTCCGGTCAGGCGGCCGAAGCGTTCCTCCTGGCCCAGTGGCGCGGCGGCCGCGGCGTGGTAACGCAGCAAGGCCACAGCAGCCGTAGCGTGCACGAACGCCGCCTGCCAGCCCGCCGACCTCCACGGCGCGCGCAGGTACAGCTCGGTCAGCAGGTCGTCGGCGAGCACCCGCAGTCGCTGGGCGTCGGTGGAGCGCCCGACCGATCGGCCCGGTTCCCAGATCGCGGCCGTCTCACTCCACCGTGCCTCGTCCCCGATCAGGTCGTCGATCTCGGTGACCCGGTCCAGGTCGAGGAACTGGCAGACCTGGGTGAGGTGGTGGCGGGGGCTCGGGGCGCTCTCCAACTCGACCGGGGCGTCGAAGCCGTGGAATGTCAGACGTTCGGCGACGGGCCGCCGGGCGTTCCACTCCCGCATCCGCAGCAGGAGGTCACGGTTGGCCGGGGCGGCCCCGAACCCGTGGCTGAACCCTTCGGCGAGCGCCCGGTCGAGTGTCACGGCCGCGACGCCCCGCACGAACTCGTCGGCGATCAACCCGGCCGTCCGGTCGCTCTCCAGGGCGATCGAGCGGTAGCCGTGCTCGGCCAGCGACAGAAAGGCCTCGTTGCGGAGTTGGAGGAAGGCGGGCTCACCGTGGGTCGGTTCGCCGAACCCGAGCAGCTCCGGGGTAACCGCCAGCAGGTCGAGAAAAGGTGGCATTCCATGAACCGTATCGTTGAATCAGCGGTTGAGACTTACGAGCGATGGAGCGCGGTGACAGCCACAAAACCTTCAAACCCGGGGGTACGCCGGCCGGTCGACCTCGCGCGCGCCCACGGTCTCTCCGCGCAGGCCGTGCGCAACTACGAACGAGACGGCGTCCTGCCCCCGGCCCAGCGCACGCCGAGCGGTTACCGTCGCTTCACCGAACTGCACGTCAAGGCGCTGTGTGCCTACCTTGCGTTGATCCCGGGCCACGGCTATGCGGCCAGCGGCGAGATCATGCGGGCCGTCAACCGGGGCGAGATCGACACGGCGTTGCGCACCATCGACCAGGGGCACACGCTGCTCCAGCGCGATCGGGAGACCCTGGACGCGGTCGAGGCGGCGGTGGTGACGCTCACCGGAACGAGACCGCAACCGCAGGGCCAGAAAGCCGTGCCGATCAGCGTGCTGGCTCACCGGCTCGATCTGCGGGCGGCCACGCTGCGCACATGGGAGCGGGCCGGGGTGCTGCGACCGGTACGTGATCCGGTCACCCACTACCGGCTCTATCGTCCCGACGACGTCCGGGACGCCGAACTGGCCCACCTGTTGCGCCGCGGCGGCTACCGGCTCGACCACATCGCGGGCGTGCTGCGCCGAGTGCGCGACGCCGGCGGTGCCGAGCCGCTCGCCGCCTCGCTGCGTCAGTGGCGGCAACGGCTCACCGAGCGAGGCCGGGCCATGCTCACCGGGGCCGCCCGGCTCGCCGAGTACGTCGACGCCGGTCAACCGCCGGAACGCGCCTTGACCAGTGAGGCGAAGACCACCACGTTGTCCGCGTAGCCGGTCTCGCCGCCGACCCACTGGCCGCCGCAGGTGATCAGTCGGAGGCTCGGGCGGCTGAAGTCGCCGTACACGTCGTCCACCGGCAGTTGGTCCTTGTCGAACTTCTCCACCGAGTTCACCTCGAAGACCGCCACGCGCTGGTCGGTACGGGTGACCTCGATCTCGTCGCCGGAGCGCAGCTCGCGGAGTTTGTGGAAGACGGCCGGCCCGCTGGTGGTGTCGACGTGCCCGACGATCACGGCTGGACCGTACTGGCCCGGGGTGGGCCCCTGGTCGTACCAGCCGGCCTCCTGGGCGCGGGCCGCGTCCGGCACGGCGATCGTGCCGTCCGGGGCGATGCCCACGTCGTGTACGGGCGCCCGTACGTCGATCTTGTCGATGGCGAGGCTGGTCGGGTCGCTGGCCGGCAGCACCGGAAACTTCTTCGGCGGCGGTCGCAGTCCGGCGCTGAGCCGATCCGGCAGCAGGCTCATCCCGGTCACCTGCTCGACGCCGAGCATCGCCACGATCAGCACCATCAGCGCGGCGATGGCCAGCACCGGCAACCCGGGGCTCGTAACGAACCGGTGGCGAGTCGACGACGGCCCGGCCGGACGTCGCGGCGGCAGCGGACGGGCGGCCGGATCGGTGGTGGTGACGCTCGCCGAAACGGCCTGCCCGGCCACCCGGCGCAGCCGTTCGGTGACGCGGACCACCAGCCGGCCGGACGCGCGCAGCGCCGGCCCGGCCCGGAGGCGGGCGCGGCGGTCCGGCCGCGCCCGCGCGGATCTGCGGGTCATGGGTGATCCGGCTCAGGAGCCGGCTCCCGGTCGACGTCGACCACCGGCCATCCCGAGCACGATCGCGGTGGCCACCAACGCCACGCCACCGAAGACCAGCAGTGAGCCGGTCCCGCGCCCGCCGGCCATTCCACCGCCACCGGTCGCCGGGCCCTTGCTGGGTGAGGCCATGTTCAGCACGGTCAGCGTGGTCGACGACGTCTGTCCGTTGTCACACCGCAGGTCGACCGGGTACTGATCGGCTGGTTTGTCGCGCGGAATGCTGGCCTGCGCGGTGAGGAAGCCCTTGTCGGGCCTCAACGTCACGGACCCGAACGCGTCGGAGTGCACGCTGGACTGCCTGTTGTTGTTGTCGTTGTCGCAGCTCGCCTTGATGCTGACCCGGCTGCCGGCCTGGACGCTGTTGGGTGTCACCTCGACGAAGACGTTCTCGCCGGCTCGCGCCGGTGCGACCGACAACAGGACGAACGCTCCGACCAGCCCCACCAGTGTCAGTGCGGACGAGAGCGCGCGGTTGATCGTGCGGACTGCCTGCATGATTTCCCCCCAACCGGCGACGACCGCCGGAACCCTCCCCTGGGCACGCGCGCTGCTTTCCCCCCACCCCGAAGCCAAACCCGCCCACGCCCCACCCCACCCCACCCCCGACCCCCACCCCCGCGATCTTGCACTTTCTGCACCGACAAATGCCCGCACAAAGGACATACCGGCAACAGGAACTGCAAGATCGACGCGAGAGGGAGGGAGGGAGGGAGGAGGGGGGAGGGAGGGGGCGGGGGTTAGCGGGGTGGGTGGGGGAGGGGGGTGACGGGGTGCCAGTTCAGGGGGGAGGAGAGGACCATCGTGCTCGATGGTTGGCCGTACGGGGCGAGACGGTCGATGACCCCCTCGAACGCGCCGATCGAGCCGGCCGCCACCTTCAGCACGCTGCACGCGTCCCCGGTGATCCGGTGGATCTCCAGGATCTCCGGCCACTCGGCCACGGCCGGGTCGTGCAGGATGCACCGCGCGCCGTAGCAGGACATCCGGATCAGCGCGACCACGGTGCGGCCGGCGCGGCTCAGGTCGACGTGGGCGTGGTAGCCGGTGACGATCCCGGCCTCCTCCAGCCGACGGACCCGCTCCGCGACCGACGGTGGCGACAGGTGCACCCGCCGGGACAACTCGCTGAAGGAGAGCCGCGCGTCGGCCTGCAACTCACGCAGCAGCGCCCAGTCCATGTCGTCCACGCTCAGACCTTACTTTCGTGAACCGACTTCGCCTAGTTGCCTTTGGTTCGCCACGAGAAGTCGGCGGACGCCGTTGATTCAGCATTCCGCAGGCCGATCCGACCGCGAGATCATGACGTCGGCCAGTCCGGGGGAGGGAGAAGAGATGGTGGATCAGACGGAGCGGCGGGCGCCGAACCGCCGTGCCACGGTGCGACCGGTGACCCCCGGGCAGCGTGTCGCGCAGGCGGAGCGCACCGGTGGTGAACCGACGCTGGAGTTCGCCGACATGGTGCCGTACGACGCGTACGTGCAGGCCAGCGCTCTGCACAAGATGCAGCACCCGCTCAGCAGCGACCCGGGCGAGATGTCGTTCCTGATGGTCAGCCAGATCATGGAGCTGTACTTCGGGTTGACCTGCCACGAGCTGCGCGAGACCCAGCGGCTGATCCGCGCCGACCAGATCTGGGAGGCGTTGGCCCCGCTGGGCCGAGCCAAGCTGCACCTGGAGGGGCTCAACGCCGCCTGGCAGGGCCTGCGCTGGATGAGCCCGGCCGACTTCAACCGGTTCCGCAATCTGCTCGGTGAGGCCTCCGGCTTCCAGTCGGCCATGTACCGGCAGTTGGAGTTCCTACTCGGGCTGCGTGACCCGACGCTGATCCGCCCGTTCCGCCGGCAGGTCGAGGTGCATGCCGAGCTGAGCGGCGCGCTGAGCACCCCGAGCCTCTGGGACGACGTGCTCGCGTTGCTCGCCCGGCGCGGCTTCGACCTCCCCGCCGACCTGCTCGACCGGGACGTGGCCGTCGAACACGACCCGCACCCGTTGGTGGAGGCGGCCTGGGTGCGGATTTACGACGACGCCAGCCCGGACAATCACCTGCGGCTGCTCGGCGAGGCGCTGAGCGCTGTCGCCGAGGAGTTCGGCGACTGGCGCTGGAACCACGTCAAGGCGGTGCAGCGGACGATGGGCGCCAAGGTCGGCAGCGGAGGCTCCGCCGGCCTGGCGTGGTTGCAGCGCAGCATGGCCCGGGTGGTCTTCCCGGAGCTATGGTCGGCCCGCACCGCGATGTGACCGGAGAGCGAGACATGCGAACCCCAGAACACGAAGCGCACCGCCTCGCCGGCGGCGAGGCCGAAGCGCACCGCCTCGACGAGGCCGATCCCGGTCACCGGCACCTGTTCCACGTGCCGCCGGCCGACGGCGGCGACCACCCCGAGTCGGCGTACCTGGCCGGCAACTCGCTCGGTCTGCAACCTCGGGCCACCCGCGACGAACTGCTGGCCGACCTGGACGCGTGGGGGCGACTCGGTGTGGAGGGGCACCTGGAGGCGCAA
This sequence comes from Micromonospora sp. NPDC047756, assembly GCF_055587245.1. Lineage (NCBI taxonomy): Bacteria > Bacillati > Actinomycetota > Actinomycetes > Micromonosporales > Micromonosporaceae > Micromonospora > Micromonospora sp. NPDC047756. The sequence continues at coordinate 37,217 of NZ_JBVJGQ010000009.1, read as the reverse complement.
CGTCCCTGGCTGCCGTACCACGAGTTGTTGACCGGGCCGGCCGCGCGACTGGTCGGCGCCCGGCCCGCGGAGGCCGTGGTGATGAACTCGCTCACCGTCAACCTGCACCTGCTGATGGTGAGTTTCTACCGACCGGCCGGCGCGCGCACCCGCATCGTCATCGAGGACGCCGCGTTCCCCTCGGACAGCTACGCCGTGCGCAGCCAGGCCCGGTTCCACGGCCTGGACCCGGACGACACAGTGGTCCGGTTGCGTCCGCGCGCGGGTGAGGACGCCCTGCGTACCGAGGATGTGACCGACTACCTGGCCGCCGAGGGCGACCGGGTGGCGCTGCTGCTGCTCGGCGGGGTCAACTACCTCACCGGTGAGCTGCTGGACATCCCGGCGATCACGGCTGCCGGCCGGGCTGCCGGTGCGGTGGTCGGTTGGGACCTGGCCCACGCGGTCGGCAACGTGCCGTTGGCCCTGCACGACTGGGACGTCGACTTCGCCGCGTGGTGCTCCTACAAGTACCTGAACTCCGGCCCGGGTGCCCTCGCTGGCGTCTTCGTGCACGAGCGCCACCTCGGCGACGAGACCCTGCCCCGGTTCGAGGGGTGGTGGAGCACGGCGGCGGCCACCCGGTTCGAGATGACGCCGGTGTCCCGACCACCGGCCACCGTGGAGGCCTGGCAGATCTCCAACCCACCGATCTTCGCGATGGGCCCGGTGCGTACCTCGCTGGAGCTGTTCGACGCGGTGGGGATGACCGCGCTGCGCGCGCGCAGCCAGCGCCTCACCGGCTGGCTGGAGTCACTGCTCGACGAGGTGACCGACGGCCGGCCGCTGCGGGTGGTCACCCCGCGTGACCCGGCCCGCCGGGGCTGCCAGCTCTCCGTGCGCATCGGGTCGGGCAGCGCCGCCGAGCTGACCAAACGCCTACGGTACGAACACGGGGTCATCGCCGACGCCCGCGAACCCGACGTCGTGCGGTTCGCCCCGGTGCCGCTGTACTCCACGTACCTCGACTGCTGGCGGGCCGCCGCGGCGCTCGCCGCGACGGTGGGGGTGACTGCGTGACCGCGCGGCGTGACGAGATCGCGATCATCGGCGCCGGGCTGGCCGGCTGTCTGGCCGCCTGCTTCCTGGCCCGGCGTGGCTACCCGGTGGCCCTCTACGAGCGCCGCTCCGACCCGCGCGCCGGCACCGCCGAACGCGGTCGTTCGATCAACCTGGCGCTCTCCGAGCGCGGCCTGGACGCGTTGCGCCGGATCGGGCTGGCCGAGCAGGTGATGACCGACGCGCTGCCGATGCGCGGCCGGATGATCCACCCGGTCGAGGGCGGGCAGCAGTTCCAGTCGTACAGCGCGACCGGCGACCGGGCGATCAACTCGATCAGCCGGGGCGCGCTGAACAACGCACTGTTGGACGAGGCCGCCGCGCTGCCGGGAGTGCGGGTCGTCTTCGACCACCGGCTCGTCGGGCTCGACCCGACCGACGGTGCCCTGAGCTTCGAGACCCCGCAGGGCCCGGTCGCGGCGAAGGCGTCGGTCGTGCTCGGCGCCGACGGCGCCGGCTCCGCGGTGCGGGGGCAACTGCTGGCGTACGGGCTGCTCGACGAGAGCGTGGACTTCCTCGACTACGGCTACAAGGAGCTGACGATCCCGCCGCTGGGCGGGGACTTCGCCCTGGAGGAGGACGCGCTGCACATCTGGCCGCGCGGCACCTCGATGATGATCGCGCTGCCGAACCCGGACCGCTCCTTCACCTGCACGCTGTTCTGGCCCAACGACGGTGCTGGCAGCTTCGCCTCGCTGATGAGCCCGGCGGAGATCGAACGGCACTTCACCGAGCACTACCCGGACGTCGTCGCGCTGGCCCCGAACCTGGTCGACGACTACCAGCACAACCCGGTGGGCGTGCTCGGCACCGTGCGCTGCACCCCGTGGCAGGTCAGCGGAAAGGTCGCCCTGCTCGGCGACGCGGCGCACGCCATCGTGCCGTTCTACGGCCAGGGCGCCAACTGCGCCTTCGAGGACGTGGTGGAGCTGGACCGCTGCCTGGACGAGTGCGCCGACGACTGGTTGACCGCGCTGCCGCTGTTCCAGCGGCGTCGACAGGAGAACGCCGAGGCCATCGCGACGATGGCGCTGACCAACTTCGTGGAGATGCGCGACAAGGTCGCCTCCCCGGTCTTCCAGGCCCGACGGCGGGTGGAGCACGCGCTGGAACGGGCTCTGCCCGGCCGGTACGTTTCCCAGTACGAGCTGGTGTCGTTCTCCACCACCCCGTACGCCGAGGTGCGCCGCCGGGTGCGCCAACAGCACCTGGTGCTCGGGGCGGTCGTCGGCGGAGCCGCGCTGCTGCTGGTCGGCGCGATCGGCGCGGCACTGGGTCGAGGGAGGCGCGCATGACCGGCACCTGGGATCCGCGGCTGATGGCCGGCCACGCGCCGAGTGGTCCGCAGCGGTTGCGCAACTTCGTCGCCGGTGAGTTCGTCGACGGCGGGAACCCGTTCGCCAAGGCCAGCCCGGTCACCGGGGAGCAGGTCTTCGAGGTCGACGAGGCATCGCAGTCGACAGTGGACGATGCGGTGGCCGCCGCCCGTGCGGCGCTGCGCGGGCCGTGGGGCCGGATGGGGGAGCGCGAGCGCGCCGAGGTCCTGCGCCGCGTCGCCGACGAGCTGGAGCGCCGCTTCGACGACCTGGTCACCGCCGAGGTCGCCGACACCGGCAAATCCATCGCCCAGGCCCGCACCCTGGACATCCCGCGCGGCGCGGCGAACTTCCGCGCGTTCGCGGAGATCGTGGCGACCGCCCCCACCGAATCGTTCACCACCGTCACCCCGACCGGCGGTCGGGCACTCAACTACGCGCTGCGCAAGCCGGTCGGCGTGGTCGCGGTCATCGTGCCGTGGAACCTGCCGTTGCTGCTGCTCACCTGGAAGGTTGCTCCGGCGCTGGCCTGCGGCAACGCCGTCGTGGTCAAGCCCAGCGAGGAGACTCCCGCCTCGGCGACGGTGCTCGCCGAGGTGATGGCCGCCGCCGGCGTCCCGGCCGGTGTGTTCAACCTGGTGCACGGCTTCGGGCCGGACTCGGCGGGCGAGTTCCTCACCCGCCACCCGGGCGTCGACGCGATCACCTTCACCGGCGAGTCGGCCACCGGCGGCGCGATCATGCGGGCCGCCGCCGACGGGGTGAAGGCGGTGAGCTTCGAACTGGGCGGCAAGAACGCCGGCCTGGTCTTCGCCGACGCCGACCTGGACGCCGCGGTGGCCGGCTCGGTGCGGTCCAGCTTCACCAACGGCGGTCAGGTGTGCCTCTGCACCGAGCGCATCTACGTGCAGCGGCCGGTCTTCGAGGAGTTCACCGCCCGACTGGCGAAGCGGGCCGGCGAGCTGGCGTACGGCTGGCCGACCGACGAGGCGACCGCCACCATGCCGCTGATCTCCCACCAGCACCGGGCGAAGGTGCTCGGCGCGTACGAGCTGGCCCGGTCCGAGGGCGCCGAGGTGCTCAGCGGCGGCGGTACGCCCACCTTCGGCGACACCCGCGACGGCGGGTCGTACGTGCAGCCGACGGTGCTCACCGGGCTCGGTCCGGACGCCCGCACCAACCGCGAGGAGATCTTCGGCCCGGTGGTGCACGTCGCGCCGTTCGACACCGAGGACGAGGCGTACGCCCTCGCCAACGGCACCGAGTACGGCCTGGCGGCGACCGTGTGGACCCGGGACGTGGGCGTCGCGCACCGAGCCGGCGCCCGGCTCGACGCCGGCATCGTCTGGGTCAACACCTGGTTCCTGCGGGACCTGCGTACCCCGTTCGGCGGGGTGAAGGCGTCCGGGATCGGTCGCGAGGGTGGCGTGCACTCGCTGAACTTCTACTCCGAACTCACGAACGTCTGCGTGGACCTGTCGTGAGCCGTAGCGAGGGAGCGGGCATGGAAGCTGACATCGAGGCCGCCAACCGGGAGCTGACCGACGCCCGCAGCACCGGCAAGCCGTGCGCGCCGCTTCGGGGCCGGCTGCTGCCGGAGGGCGACGTCGAGGCCGCGTACCGCGTGCAGCAACTCCAGGCGCGGGCCTGGCAGGGCCGCGGCGAACGCCGGGTCGGCGCGAAGATCGGGCTGACGTCCCGGGCGGTGCAGGAGACCTTCGGGGTGTTCCAACCGGATTTCGGCATGTTGACCGACGCCATGGCCGTCGGCGACGGGGTCGAGGTGCCCATCGACCGGCTGCTCCAGCCTCGGGTCGAGGCGGAGATCGCGTTCGTGCTCGACAGGGACCTTCCGAACCCGCAGCTCACCACCGTCGACCTGATCCGCGCGGTCGACCACGTGCTGCCGGCGATCGAGATCGTCGACTCCCGGATCGCCGCCTGGGACATCTCCATCGTGGACACGGTCGCCGACAACGCCTCCAGCGGGCTCTTCGTGCTCGGCACCACGCCGCGCCGGCTCGCCGACGTGGACCTGCGACTGTGCGGGATGGTGCTGGAGCACGCCGGCGAGCCGGTCTCGGTGGGTGCGGGCGCCGCCTGCCTGGGGAATCCGCTGCACGCCCTGCTGTGGCTGGCCGGCACCCTCGCCCGCGCCGGTGACCCGCTGCGTGCCGGGGACGTGGTGCTCTCCGGCGCGCTCGGCCCGATGGTGCCGGTCACCCCCGGCGCCGCTTACGAGGCCCGGATCTCCGGGCTGGGTTCGGTGCGCACATCCTTCAGCGACAGGGGCGGCCAGTGACCACCAACGTGGCGGTGCTCGGTTCCGGGAACATCGGTACCGACCTGATGATCAAGGTGTTGCGGCTGAGCGACCGCCTGCGCGTAGTGGCGATGGCCGGCATCGACCCGGCCTCCGACGGCCTGGCGCGTGCTCGCCGCCTCGGCGTCGCCACCACCGCCGACGGCGTGGACGGGCTCGTCGCGTTGCCCGAGTTCGCCGACGTCGAGTTGGTGTTCGACGCCACCTCGGCCGGCGCGCACCGACGCCATGACGAGGTGCTGCGCGGGCTCGGCCGGACGGTGGTCGACCTGACCCCGGCCGCGATCGGCCCGTACGTGGTGCCGCCGGTCAACCTCGACGAGCATCTGCACCAGCCCAACGTCAACATGGTGACCTGCGGCGGACAGGCGACCGTGCCGATCGTCGCCGCGGTCCGCCGGGTCACCCCGGTGGCGTACGGGGAGATCGTCGCCTCGATCGCGTCGAAGTCCGCCGGGCCGGGAACCCGGGCCAACATCGACGAGTTCACCGAGACCACGGCCCGCGCCATCGAGGTGGTGGGCGGTGCCGAGCGAGGCAAGGCGATCATCGTGCTGAACCCGGCGGACCCGCCGCTGCTGATGCGGGACACCGTCTACTGCCTCTGCCCGGACGCCGACGCCGACACCGACGCGATCGCCGCCTCGGTGGCGGACATGGTGGCGACCGTGCAGGAGTACGTCCCCGGCTACCGGCTCAAGCAGGACGTGCAGTTCGACCGGGTCGAGGCGTACCTGCCGACGCTCGGGCGGCGGCTCACCGCTCTTCAGGTGTCGGTCTTCCTGGAGGTCTCCGGCGCCGGGCACTACCTGCCCGCGTACGCCGGGAACCTGGACATCATGACCTCCGCCGCGCTGCGCACCGCGGAGCGGCTGGTCGCCCTGCGTTCCTCGGAGGTGGCCGCGCCATGACCGACCTTTACATCCAGGACGTGACGCTGCGCGACGGCATGCACGCCGTCGCCCACCAGTACACAGTCGACCAGGTACGCACCATCGCCGCCGCGCTGGACGCCGCCGGGGTGGCCGCGATCGAGGTGGCGCACGGTGACGGGCTCGCCGGTTCCAGCGTGAACTACGGCCACGGCGCGGCCAGCGACGCGGAGTGGATCTCCGCGGCGGCCGAGGTGCTGACCACGGCGAAGCTGACCACGCTGCTGCTGCCCGGGATCGGCACGATCGCCGACCTGAAGGCGGCGAAGGCGCTCGGGGTGACCAGCGTGCGCATCGCCACCCACTGCACCGAGGCGGACATCAGCGCCCAGCACATCTCCTGGGCCCGGGAGAACGGCATGGACGTCGCCGGGTTCCTGATGATGTCGCACATGTTCGATCCGGCCGGGTTGGCCGGGCAGGCCAAGCTGATGGAGTCGTACGGGGCGCACTGCGTCTACGTCACCGACTCCGGCGGTCGGCTGCTGATGTCCGACGTGGCGCAGCGGGTCGACGCGTACCGGCAGGTCCTCGCCCCGGAGACGCAGATCGGCATCCACGCGCACCACAACCTGTCACTCGGGGTGGCCAACAGCGTGCTCGCCGTCGAGCACGGTCGGGTCACCGGGTCCGCGCCGGTCGGTCCCGACGCGGCGCACGGTCGGACGGTCCGCGTGGACGCCTCCCTCGCCGGCATGGGCGCGGGCGCCGGCAACGCGCCGCTGGAGGTCTTCGTCGCGGTCGCCGAGCTGCACGGCTGGAAGCACGGCTGCGACGTGTTCGCGTTGATGGACGCCGCCGACGACATCGTCCGCCCGTTGCAGGACCGGCCGGTCCAGGTGGACCGGGAAACCCTCTCCCTGGGGTACGCGGGTGTCTACTCCAGCTTCCTGCGGCACGCCGAGCGGGCCTCCACGAAGTACGGCGTGGACGTCCGGTCGATCCTGGTCGAGCTGGGCCGCCGCCGGATGGTCGGCGGCCAGGAGGACATGATCGTGGACGTGGCCCTCGACCTGGCCGACAAGGAGCAACAGTCATGATCGGACCGGACATCGTCGGGATCGCCGAGAAGCTGGGCACGGCTGCCGACACGGCCACTGCGATCCCGCAGCTCGCCGCCGAGACCGGCCTCGACGTGGACACCGCGTACGCCGTGCAGGCCGCGCTGCTGCAACGCCGGCTGGACGCCGGTGAGCGGTTGGTCGGGCTGAAGATGGGGCTGACCAGCAGGGCGAAGATGGCCCAGGTCGGCGTGGACGAGGTGATCTGGGGGCGGCTCACCAACGCGATGCGGGTGCCCGACGGCGGTGCCGTCGACCCGGCCGCGTACATCCATCCCCGGGTCGAGCCGGAGGTGGCCTTCCTGCTGGACCGGCTGCCCGAGCCGGGCGAGCCGGTCGGCGACTTCGCCACGGCGGTCCGCGCGGTCGCCCCGGCCATCGAATTGATCGACTCTCGGTACGCGGACTTCCGTTTCTCGTTGCCCGACGTGGTCGCGGACAACACCTCGGCCGCCGCCTTCGTGATCGGGCCGTGGTCGCCGGTGCCGGCGGGGCTGGACAACCTGGGCGTGCTGCTGGAGGTCGACGGGCGGGTGGCGCAGGTCGGTTCGACGGCGGCGATCCTCGGTGATCCGCGCCGGGCGCTCGACGAGGGCATCCGGTTGGCGGGCCGGCACGGAGTGCGGTTGGAGTCCGGTTGGGTCTTCCTGGCCGGTGCCGCCACCGCCGCTGTTCCGTTGCGTCCCGGCGCCCACGTCCGCGCCGTCGTCGAGAAGCTCGGCACCGCCTCGCTGCGGGCGTCGTCGTGACCGCCCGGGTGGTGGCCGGGAAGGCCGTCCCGCGGGGGGCCTTCCCGCACGTCAAGGTCGCCGGTGGGTTCGTCTTCGTCTCCGGTACGTCGTCGCGGCGCGCGGACAACACCTTCGCCGGCGTCGAGGTGGACGGGTTCGGCACCACCAACCTCGACATCCGGGTGCAGACGCGGGCCGTCATCGAGAACGTGCGGGATCTGCTGCGTTCGGTCGGCGCGGACCTCACCGACCTGGTGCAGGTGACGTCCTACCTGGTCAACATGAACGACTTCGGTGGTTACAACGAGGTGTGGGCCGAGTTCTTCGACGCCTCCGGACCGACCCGTACGACGGTGGCGGTGCACCAGCTCCCGCACCCGCACCTGCTGATCGAAATCCAGGCCGTGGCCCTTCTTCCCTCGGGAGGTCAGTCGTGAGTGAGATCGCCGAGCCGTTCAGCTTTCCGGGCTGGATCGCCGACAACCAGCACCTGTTGAAGCCCCCGGTGGGCAACAAGGAGATGTTCCCCGGCGGCGACGACTTCATCGTGATGGTGGTGGGTGGGCCCAACCAGCGCACCGATTTCCACGTGGACCCGTACGAGGAGTTCTTCTACCAGGTCAAGGGCAACATGCACATCAACCTGGTCACCCCGGAAGGGCCGCGTACCGTGCACGTGCGCGAGGGGCAGATGTGGATGTTGCCGCGCAACACCCCGCACTCGCCGCAGCGGCCGGAGGCCGGGTCGATCGGCATGGTCGTCGAGCGGGTCCGTGAGGAGGGCACCCTGGAGACGTTCCAGTGGTACTGCCCGGAGTGCGGCGACAAGGTGCACGAGGTCGAGTTGCAGGTCCGCGACATCGCCGCCGATCTGCCGCCGGTGTTCCAGGCGTTCTACGCCGACGAGTCGGCGCGTACCTGTGCCAACTGCGGCACCCTGCACCCGGGCAAGGGCTGATGCCCGCAGGCGTGGTCGACGTGCACACGCACGTCGTACCGAAGGGTTGGCCGGACCTTGGCGCGGCGTGCGGCGGGTCCGACTGGCCGTGGTTGCGGGTCGACTCCGAGCGCGCCGCCATGATCATGGTGGGGGAGACGGAGTTCCGCCCGGTCGGCGCGGAGTGCTGGGACGCGTCGCGCCGACTGGCCGACATGGACGCCGACGGCGTGGCCGTGCAGGTGGTCTCGCCCACCCCGGTCTTCTTCAGCTACGACCGCCCGGCCGACCAGGCGGTGAAGGTCGCCCGGATCTTCAACGACCTGACCCTGGAGGTCACCGCGGCCGGGGGCGACCGACTGGTGCCGTTCTGCCAGGTGCCGCTCCAGGACCCGGACGCCGCCTGTGCCGAGCTGGACCGCAGCCTCGCCGCCGGGCACGTGGGCGTGGAGATCGGCAACCACGTCGGCGACCGGGACCTGGACGACGCCGGTGTGGTCACCTTCCTCCAGCACTGCGCCGAGGTGGGCGCACCCGTCTTCGTCCACCCGTGGGACATGCCGGGCGGGCCACGACTGGACCGTTGGATGGCCCGCTGGCTCACCGGGATGCCCGCCGAGACCCACCTGTCGGTGCTGGCGATGATCCTCGGCGGTGTCTTCGACCGGGTGCCCGAGACGCTGCGGATCTGTTTCGCGCACGGCGGCGGCAGTTTCCCGTTCTGGCTCGGCCGCGCCGACAACGCCTGGCACCGCCGTGGGGACCTGGTCCGCGGCGCGTCCGCCGGCCCGCCCAGCAGCTACCTCGACCGGTTCAGCGTCGACTCGGTGGTCTTCGCGCCGCCCGCCCTGCGGCTGCTGGTCGACACCCTGGGGGAGGATCGGGTGCTGGTCGGCAGCGACTACCCGTACCCGCTGGGTGAGCGGCCGGCCGGCGCGGTGGTGCACGCGGCCGACTTTCTCACCGACGCCCAGCGCGACAAGGTCCTGTCCACCAACGCCCTGCGCTTCCTGCACGGCTGAGCACGGGCCCACGTCGCTGGCATGCGCAGATCTTGGACACTTTCCGTTCGCGCGTGACGGAAACTGTCCAAGATCTGCGGCTCGACACGTCGAGCGTGCGGTAAGCATCCGGTTGGTCCGTTTCCGGTCTCCGGCGCGTGTCGGCTGCGCGAAAGGCCGACTGCCGGCAGGATGGCGTAATGGCCGAGCCGCACGACCTGACCGCGTTGGAGCAGGCCGCCGCGATCACCCGCGGCGAGCTGTCCAGCGTCGACCTGGTCGAGCATTCCCTGCGCCGGGTCGCGGCGCTCGGCGACACCGTCGGCGCGTTCGTCACCGTCACACCGGAGCTCGCCCGGCAGGCCGCGCGCGCCGCCGACGCGGTGCCGAACGAGGAGCGCGGTCCGCTGCACGGCGTGCCGACCGCGATCAAGGACCTGACGCTCACCGCCGGGGTTCGCACCACCTTCGGTTCGGCCGCCTTCGTCGACTTCGTTCCGCCGGTCGACGCCGACGTGGTCCGCTTCATGAAGGCCGCCGGTCTGGTCAGCCTGGGCAAGACGACCACCTCCGAGCTGGGCTGTTCGCTCTACTCCGAGGGCCGGGTCGCGCCGCCGGCCCGCAACCCGTGGCAGCTGGCGTACACAGCGGGTGGGTCCAGCGGCGGCGCGGCGGCGGCGGTCGCGGCCGGGCTGGTCCCGGTCGCCCAGGGATCCGACGGCGGCGGGTCGCTGCGCATCCCGGCGTCGCTCTGCGGCCTGGTCGGCTACAAGCCCAGTCGGGGCCTCGTCTCCGGCGGGCCGGTCGGCTCCGGCGCGTTCGGCCTGCCCACCGCCGGCCCGCTCGGGCGGACGGTCACCGACGTCGCCGCGCTGCTCGACGTCATGGCCGTTCCCGTCCCCGGCGAGCCCTACCTGCCGCCGTCCGCGCCGCCCGGCGGCTACCTGGCCGTCGCGCGCCGGGCCGAGTCCGGCCCGCTGCGGATCGGCCGGTTCACCACGCCGATGCTCGCCGACGAACCGGTGCATTCCGACTGCGTGGCCGCCGTGGACCGGGCCGCCGCGCTCCTCACGGCGGCCGGCCACGAGGTGGTCGAGGTGCCGCCGCCGCTCGGGCCGGCGGCGTGGCCGCTGTTCGAGACCCTCTGGTACGTGCTGGCGCTCGCCCCGGTGCCACCGCAGCGGGAGGCGGAACTGCTGCCGTTGACCAGGTTGCTCCGGGCCCGGGGCGCTGAACTCTCCGCCGGCACCCTGACCGCCACCCTCGGGGAGTTGCAGGCGCAGGTGCGCCTCGGGGCCCGCCGCACCGCCGGATACGACCTGCTGCTCTGTCCCACCCTGGCCACCCCGCAGGCACCCGTCGGCTGGTTCACCGCCGACGCGGACCCGGCCGCCGACTTCGACCGGCAACGCCGGTTCTCGCCCTACTGCGCCATCTTCAACGTCACCGGCGATCCTTCCGTATCCCTGCCAGTGGGTACCACGACCGACGGACTGCCCGTCGGGGTGCTGCTCACCGGCCGGTACGGCGACGACGCGCGGCTCATCGCTACCGCTGCGCAACTGGAGAACTGCAGTGACGGATGGGATCGGCACCCCGCAATCTGGCGGGCCGTCGACTCCGCTAACGTGAATGGTGACGGAGTCGGGCGGTCGGCAGCGTGATCGTCCATCCGACCCGGTTTTTCACTGTCGTCCTTCTTCCGCCTGGGGGCGTTGGGATTGTCTGTTACCGAGACGTTGCTGGTCTTCGTCGGCATCCCGTTGGCCGCGGTGCTGGTCATCGCCGGCCTGTCGTACGCCGGTAGCCACGGTGGTGCCACCGGCGGTGGCGGTGGCGCCAAGCGCTACCGCCCGGGCCGGCCCTTCGACTTCACTCCGGTCTGGTTCCTGGGCCGTCCGGAGCAGCTGGCCGACTCGGCCGGCACCGCGCTGACGGCGGGGGCGCAGGCGCCCGCGTTGACCAGCCACAAGCTTGAGCAGGCCAGCGTCGAGGCGCCGGCCGGTGGAACCGGAGGCGCAAGTGACCGTTGGTGAGAAGCAGGCCGGGTCGGAAAATCCGCCCGAGGTGCTCGACGGGCCGTTCTCGACCCGCCAGCTGCTGCGCATCGACGAGGCGTTGCGCCTGGCCGACAAGGGCACCGGTCTGGTGTTCTCGGTCTTCGTCGGTGGTCTCGACGAGCCGATCCGTGAGCACGCCCAGCGGCTGCACCGTCAGCTCGCCGAGCCCGACAAGTCGGTGCTGATCGCGGTGTCGCCCAACCAGCGCCAGCTGGAGATCATCACTGGGCGGTACGCCCGCAAGCGCATCCCCGACACGTACGCCAAGCTGGCCGCGCTCTCCATGGTCGGCGCGTTCAGCGGCGGTGACCTGGCCGGCGGCATCATCAACGGCCTCGACCAGCTCGCCAGCCACGCCGGCAAGGGCTGAGCCCTTCCTCGTACGACGAAGCCCGGCCCGCTCGCAGCGGGCCGGGCTTCGGTGTGTCTGGGCTTGCTTCAGCGGGGCCAGGCCGAGGGATCGAGGCGCATCGGCCACGGCTCGTCGATCTGCACTACATCGTCGGGGCCGACCGTGCCGAGCAGGTTGTAGTGCACCCCCTTCACCAACTCGTACCGGTAGATCACCGGACCGAAATCGCCACGTTCTACGCGCCAGTAGGCGGGGATGCCGGCCTCGGCGTAGAGCGCTGGCTTGGTGAACCGGTCATGCCGACGGCTACCCGGTGATTCCACCTCGACGACGAGCGCCACATCCTCTGCTTCGACCCAGGTGCCGTCGGCGGGGGCTGTCGGCTTCAGCACCGTGAGGCAGGTCGGATAGGTCCTGCTCGCGCCACGCGCGCGCGGGGGGCCGCCACTCGTAGGTCGGCTGTGCCATCACGTCCACCTCCTCCTGTCACGATAATGCCCGAGGCCGGCGCGGAGTCACACCCACGCCGGCCCCGGGCCGCGTATTCGATGCTCAGGCGCTCTGCGCGTCCTTCGCGCGGGCCTTCAGCGCCCGCACCACACCGTCGCGGCCCTCGGCGACCAGTCGACGCAGCGGGGCGGGGTGCCCGTCACCGGCCAGCCACGCGTCGGTGGCCGCGACCGTGTCGTCCTGCACCAGGTAGGTCGGGTACGCCAGCTGGGCGAACTCCTGCGCCGGCTCGCTGTCCCGGGTGGCCCACACCTGCCCGACCGCCGCGAAGTACCGCTCCCGGTACGGGCCGACCAGCTCCACCTGCGCCGGGTGGGCGAACCCCTGCAACAGCGCCCGGTGCCGCCAGTTGGGCAGCGAGTCCGGGCCGGTGAGCAGGGCCCACACGGCGGCCTTGTTCTCGGCCGTCGGCATCAACGCGTGCGCGTACGCGGCTTCCCGCTCGCCACTGGCCGTGCGGTCGCTGCTCAGCTCCGCCTCGATCTCCGCGGTCCCGGCGGCGCCGTTGGCCACCAGCGCGGCGAGGACCGACCAACGCAGCTCGGTGTCGACGGTCAGCCCGGCCGGCACACCGGCGCCGTCCAGCCAACCGCGCAGCGTGGCCAGGTCTTCCGCGGAGCGGACCGCCGAGGTGAACGCGCGGGCCCAGGCCAGCTGGAACCCGCTGCCGGGCTCGGCGGCGGCGAGCGCGTCGCGGGCGGTACGGGCCAGGTCGGCCCAGCCGGTCGGTGCCCAGGCCGGGTCGGCGTACAGGGTGAGCGCGGTGGTCGCCTGCCGCAGCGTGGCGGTGACCAGGTTGATGTCGGTCTCCGCGGGCAGCCCGCTCAGCGTCAGCGCCACGTAGTCGCGGGCGGACAGTTCGGCGTCGCGGATCATGTCCCACGCGGCGGTCCAGCAGAGCGCGCGGGCCAGCGACGAGTCGAAGCCACCGATGTGCTGCACCACCGTCGCCATCGAGCGCTCGTCGAGGCGCAGCTTGGTGTAGCTGAGGTCGTCGTCGTTGAGCAGCAACACGTCGGCGGCCCGGACGCCACGCAGCGCGGCGAGATCGGTGTGCTCGCCGGTCACGTCCACCTCGTACCGTTCCCGACGGACCAACCGCCCGTCGGTCAGGTCGTACAGGCCCACGCCGATCCGGTGGGTCCGCAGCGTCGGGTACGCCGCCGGGGCCTCCTGCCGCACCAGCACCTGCTCGTACGTGCCGTCGGCCCCGATGGTCACCTCCGGACGCAGCGTGTTGACCTGCGCGGTCTCCAACCACTGCGCGGCGAACTTGCGCAGCTCCCGCCCGGATGCTGCCTCCAGCTCGGTGAGTAGGTCGTCGAAGGTGGCGTTGCCCCAGGCGTGCTTGCCGAAGTAGGCCCGCAGCCCGGCCACGAACGGCTCCTCGCCCACGTACGCGACGAGCTGCTTGAGCACGCTCGCGCCCTTGGCGTAGGTGATGCCGTCGAAGTTGACCTCCACGGCCTCCATGTCCGGCATCTCGGTGTAGACCGGGTGGGTGGAGGAGAGCTGGTCCTGCCGGTAGCCCCAGTTCTTCCGGATGGACAGGAAGGTCGTCCACGCCTCGCTGAACCGGGTCGCGTTGGTGTTGCACCAGTGGCTTGCCCACTCGGCGAACGACTCGTTCAGCCACAGGTCGTTCCACCAGCGCATGGTGACCAGGTCACCGAACCACATGTGGGCCAGTTCGTGCAGGATCGTGTTGGCCCGCTGCTCGTACTCGAAGTCCGTGACCTGCGAGCGGAACAGGTAGTGCGACTCGGCGTGCGTCACGCAGCCGAAGTTCTCCATCGCACCGGCGTTGAAGTCGGGCACCCAGAGCTGGTCGTACTTCGGCAGCGGGTAGCGCACGTCGAACTTCTCGTGGAAGAAGTCGAAGCCCTGCTTGGTGATCAGGAACAGGTCGTCGGAGTCCAGGTACTGGGCCATCGACGCCCGGCAGAACACCCCCAGGTCGATGCCGTCGTGTGCGTCGCGCACCTCGTGGTACGGCCCGGCGCACATCGCCGTGATGTAGGTGCTCATCCGGGGCGACTCGGTGAAGTGCAGCGTCTTGAGCGCCTCACCCGCCGGCTCCTCCCGCTGCACCGGCATGTTGGAGACCGCCCGCCAGTGCGCCGGCACGGTGACGTGCCAGGTGTAGACGCTCTTCAGGTCGGGCTGGTCGAAGCAGGCGTACACCCGCTGCGCGTCGGCCGTCTCGAACTGGCTGTAGAGGTACGTCTCGCCGTCCACCGGGTCGACCGTCCGGTGTAGACCCTGACCGCTGTTCGAGTAGTTGAAGTCGGCGTCGACCACCAGGACGTTGTCGCTGTCCAACCCGGACAGGGTCAGGCCCTTCTCGGCGGACCAGTCGGAGAGGTCGACGGGCGTGCCGTTCAGCGTGGCGGACCGCACCGACTCGGCGGCCAGCTCGATGAAGGTGCTCGCGCCCGGTTCGGAGCAGCGGAACCGGACCTCGGTGGTCGACCTGAACGTGCGGCCGTCGGCCGCCAGCACGGCGCTGGACAGGTCCAGACTGATGTCATACCCCGTCACGTTGAGCAGGCGTGCCCGCTCGGTCGCCTCGACCTGCGTCAGGTTGCGCACTCCCGGCACTGTTCGTCTCCATCCCACATGTCGCCGTACGCCCGGCGGCGCCCGTCCGCCTACCGCTCGTGACGGCTGGCCCGATTCGAGTCTTCCATGTACGGGCAGCCCGCGGTGGCCGAGGTCACGCTCTCATTCGGGTGCCGGTCGATGCGCTGCGGGGTGAAGATTCTCCTCAGACGCCGACCTGTCGGCGCCACCCGTCGCGAAGGGATCTCACCGTGACCGAACGTGTCACCGCCGACATGTGGTTCGACCCGGCCTGCCCGTGGGCCTGGATCACCTCTCGCTGGCTGCTCGAGGTCGAGCAGATCCGGGAGGTGGACATCCGCTTCCACGTGATGAGCCTGGCCGTGCTCAACGACGGCCGGGACGAGCTGCCCGAGGACTACAAGGAGTTCCTAAAGACCGCGTGGGGCCCGGTGCGGGTCTGCATCGCCGCCGAGCAGCTGCACGGCAACGACGTGCTGCGCCCGCTCTACACCGCGCTCGGCACCCGGATCCACCTGCAGAAGCAGGAGCGGGGTCCGGAGCTGTACGTGGCCGCCCTGACCGAGGTCGGCCTCGACCCGGCACTGGCCGCGGCCGCCGACAGCACCGACTACGACGAGGCGCTGCGGGCCAGCCACGAGGCCGGCATGCGCCCGGTCGGGCAGGACGTCGGCACTCCGGTCGTGCACGCGCCCGGCCCGGACGGCACCCCGGTCGCGTTCTTCGGCCCGGTGATCACCCCGGCTCCGAAGGGGGAGGCCGCCGGCCGGCTGTGGGACGGCGTGCTGCTGGTCGCCGGCACCCCGGGCTTCTACGAGCTCAAGCGCACCCGCGAGCAGAGCCCGATCTTCGACTGAGCGACGACCTCCGCGCCCCCGTCCGTGCCCCGTCAGGCGCGCGGACGGGGGCGTTTCTCGTCCGCTGGCGAGGTCGGCGGTGGGTCGTGGCGTCACCGGGAGGCGGGCGGCGTCGTTTCCCTCGGTGTCCGCCGCAGCGACCCGAAGGGGCCGCACGCCGCAGTTCGTGGAGGCAAATCCCGATGGCCAAGCACCGTGCGTCCGGTGACGAACAGCTGACCCGGCAGGGGGTGATCGAGACTCCCGGTGCTGACTACTGGTCCGTTGACGACTCCCGCTGGCCGACGGTCCGCCCGGACCTGCCCGCCCACCTGGTGGATCTCCTCGCGCCGCCCATCGTGGTGGGTGTGGCGCGGGTCCCGGTGACCTCCCGGCTCACCCCGCCCAGGGCGGTCGACCCACTGTCGTCGTCCGTCGACGCGGTGCCGACCAGCGTGCCGGCGCTGGTGCCGTCGGGGGCGGCACCGGCCGAACCGGCTCCTGCGCCGCCGGCACCGGCTCCTCCTCGTCCGGTGCCGACGCCGCCGCTGAACCCTCGGCCCGTTCCCACGCCTCCTCCCGACCGCCCCGTGCCGGGGCCGCCCGCGTCGCCCCGCCGCGCCCTGAACACCGGGCCGATCGGGACCGGTCGGCGTGGCAACAATGGGCCGGTGAGCGCGGGTAAGCACCGCCGGGGCACCTCCGACCGCGCCGGCTGACCAGCCGGGCCCCACCGGGCGCTTTCATCTGGTGGACGCACCGCGGGTCCCCGTCGGCGACGACACCGCCGCCGGTAGCGTCAGTGGGCATGACGGTCGTGCATCCGATCACCCGGGCCTGGGTCACCACTGGCGGCACCGGCGCGCAAAACTACGACGAGTTCGCCGACGACGCGGAGATCACCGCGATCATCGAGTCGAACCCGCACAGCGCTCTCGGCATCGAGATGCCGCATCGCGCCCCGCAGAGCCTGGGCACGTCGTTCCTCGACGCGCTGCCGGACGCGGTGGCCCGCCTCGCCGAGGCCAAGGCCGACGGCAGTTACACCCCCGCCGAGCAGGTGGTGGTGCTCTACCGGATCAGCGCCCCCGGCGAGGAGCCGGCGTACGGGCTGTTCGCGATGGTGGACACCGACCAGATCTCCACCCGGGCGGACGAGCCGGGCCTGGTCATCCGCAACGAGGACGTCTTCATCGCCAAGGTGCGTGAGCGGGTGGCGCTGGCCGACGCACTGGGGCACCTGCTCTCACCCGTACTCCTGCTCCAGACCGGGCGTGGCGACGACCTGCACGCCGCGCTCGCGGCGGCGACCGACACGGCCGGCGCGCCCGCCGCGACGGACACCGACCAGGCGGGGCGCACGCACGCCATCTGGCTGCTCGGCCCCGGCCCGGAGCAGGCCACGCTCACGGCCCTCGCCGGTGGCGGGGACCTGGTCGTCGCGGACGGCAACCACCGCAGCCTGGCCGCCCAGACCGGCGGGCTGCCGCGCTTCCTGGCCGTGATCACCACCCCCGCGTCGGTGGCCATCCAGCCGTACAACCGGCTGGTCAGCGAGCTGACCACCACCCCGGCCGAGCTGCTCGACCGGCTGCGGGCCGCGGGCGCCGAGGTCGAGCCGATCGACGGCCCGGTCGAGGTCCCGGCGGCCGGCGGCACCGTGCACCTCCGCCTCGACGGCCAGGGGTACGCGGTGCGCCTGCCCGCCACCGCCTCCGCCCGCCTGGAAAACCTGGACCACGCTCTGGTCGAGCGGCTGGTGCTGCGCGACGCGCTCGGTCTGGACCCGGGCGACAAGCGCATCACCTACGTCGGCGGCGACTACCCGGCGAGCTGGCTCACCGGTGAGGTCGACGCCGGCCGGGCCGAGTTGGCCATCCTGATCGCGCCGGTGACCGTGGCGGACTTCGTCGCAGTCAACCTGGCCAGGGAGAAGATGCCCCGCAAGAGCACCTGGTTCACCCCGAAGGCGCGCGGCGGCCTGGTCGTCGCCGAGCTGCCGCGTTGAGCCTCATCCCCACGACCGTGTGACGAACCCGGCTCGGGGACGCCGCCCCTGTGACGTCCCCGAGCGCGGCCTGACAGACTGCCCGGTATGCGCGTCTACCTGGGATCCGATCACGCCGGTTTCGAGTTGAAGGTGCACCTGGCCAGCCACCTGGCCATGCAGGGCTACGACGTGGTCGACGTCGGCCCGCACAGCTACGACCCGGACGACGACTACCCCACGTTCTGCCTGCACACGGGCGACCAGGTGGTGGCCGACGAGACGGGCCTCGGAGTGGTCATCGGTGGCTCCGGCAACGGTGAGCAGATCGCCGCGAACAAGGTCGCCGGCGTCCGCGCCGCCCTGGCCTGGAGCGTCGAGACCGCTCAGCTGGCCCGCCAGCACAACGACGCCAACGTGGTCGCCATCGGTGCCCGCCAGCACACGCTGGACGAGGCGACCGGCATCGTCGAGGCGTTCCTGAACACGCCGTTCTCCGGCAACGAGCGGCACGCTCGTCGGATCACCCAGGTGGCCGAGTACGAGCGGACCCGGAAGCTGCCCGACCTGCCCTGACCGTGCGGCGCTCAGCGCGGCGAGCGGGGCAACTCCTCGCGGGGCACCCAGTTTCGCCGGACGACCACCACCCGGGCTTCCGCCTCGGCCAGGTCGTCGTCGGTGGGGCGGGCCGCGTCCCGGGCCCGTAGCGCCGCGCTGAGTCCCACCTGGGACGAGCCGGAACCGACCAACCCGCGCAGCCCCCGCTCGCCGTCGCGCTCGTCGCCGCCCGTGCTCCTGCGTCGCGGCGGCGGCTCGTCCCCGTCGTGCACGCCCGGCGTGCTGACCGTCGGGCCGTCCGCGCCCGGTCTGGCCGTCTCGGTCTCGACGTGGTGGCGCAGCCGTCGCCGTCGTCGGTCGGGGTCACCCATCAGCCGACCGTACCCTGGCCGGGTGGGATCCGGCATCGTCGCGGGGCCGCGCGCCCGGCCGGGGTCTGCGACCGATTTGCCGGCTGGCTACCCTCGAATCAAGGCGGTGCTGTTGCCGTCGGTCAGGGGGAGGACGAGATGGCAGACCAGACGCAGCCGTGGGCGGAGCGGACCGTGGAGGTGCCACCGCAGGCCGGCGTCGGGGTGCCGCCGCAGCGTGACGGGTTCCGCCGGGGGGTCGCTCCGGTTGGTGAGCCACGCACCCCGCGCACGGAACCGTTCCCGGTGGTCGAGCAGGAGCCGACCGGCACCGGTTGGCCCGGTGGTCCGGTGCCCCGTCGCTCGCTCAGCTCGCGGATGGCTCAGCTGCGGCGCGGCGGTGAGTGGAGCGCTGCGGCAGGCCTCTTCGCGTTCGTGTGTTGGGGGATCTGGGCGCTGTCCGGTCAGGGTGACCTGAGCGGCCCGCTGTTGGTGCTGGTGCTCAGCCTGCTGGTGGCGGCCGGCCTGTTCGCCCTGTTCCGGCTGGTCGGCCGGGTGGTGCTGGAGCGGCAGCTGGGCCGGGTCCGGCGCAGCGCCAGAGGTGCGCACCTGGCGACGGCGGTGTTCCTCGTCGGCCTCGGGGTGGCGTGGCTCCAGCAGACCGAGTGGGTCGTCTCGGCCTGGAACTGGATCTCCTCGAACTGACTGGGCGTGCACGGGCGGGCCGGTCCAGGACCGCCCACCCGTGCACCCGGTCGTCTCCCCACCAGGCAAGGTCGCTACTTACCCGGCCGGCCGCGGTTCATCCGTGGCCGGCCGCTCCGACCGGTACTCCTTCGTGGGCTTGGGGCCGTCCGCTCAGTGCTGGGGCTTGTGCGCCCGGACCAGGACGCGCTGGGCGTGGGCCACGAACGGACCATGGCGACGGATGTGGTCGTGCAGATCGGCGAGCCGGGCCCGGTAGCGCTCCACGGAGAAGTCCGGCACCGTCCAGATGACTTTGCGGAGGAAGTGCACCACCGCTGCCACGTCGTTGAAGGTGGTCGGCAACGCCTCGTGCCGCAGCTCGTCGATGACAAGGCCGGCGGCTCGCGCGTCGGCGGCGGCGCGGGCCGGGCTGCGTTCGTCACTGATCTCGCGGGGACCGGTGAGGAACTGGGCCAGTTCCCGGTTGGAGCCGGGGCCGATCTGCTGGGCAAGGTACCGTCCGCCGGGGGTGAGCACCCGTGCGATCTCGTCCCAGAGCACGACGTTGGGATGCCGGCTCACCACCAGGTCGAACGTCTCGTCGGGAAACGGGAACGGAGCGTCCTCGGCAACGTCGACCACCCGCACGCCGCGGGGTTCGAGCGCGCGTCGGGCCAGGCGGAGATTGGGCGGCCAGTGTTCGGTGGCCACGGTCAACGGGGGAAATGCCGGCACCTCGGAGAGCACCTCGCCGCCGCCGGTCTGGATGTCCAGTGCGGCGCGGGCCACCCTCATTTGGGCTGTCATGAGTCTCAGATATCCCCAGGACGGCCGCCGTTCCGTCGCGCGACCGTCGAACCAGGAGAAGTCCCAACCGTCCACGGACGCGTCGACGCCTTCTCGGAGCAGATCCTCGAAGGTCGCCGTGTCCTGCATTGCGTCAGGTTGACAGGCGGCAGTGGTGATGGCAAGCGGATGTGTCCCGTGTCGGCGCAGGGTGCATGCAATGACTCCTGTCAGTGATCTGACACCAATTCCGAACGATCTTTCGGCGAGAATTTGTCACGTGGCGGATCTCCTTCGTTTCGAAACCGATCAGGGCGTCCTCCTCGTCGAGGAACACGCTGGCACCGATCTGGAAAGGGTCGGTCTGCTCGATCGGATCCGCCCGGCCCGGGAGACGCTGGAAACGGCACTGGCCCACATCAAACCCGCGCTCGACGCGGCGCTGGGCGTGGTCCGTGGGGTGGCGGTGCGCCCCGATCAGGTGGAGGTCGAGATCGGCGTCACCCTCACCGCGGAGGCTGGTGCCGTCGTCGCTCGCACCAGCGCGCAGGGCCACCTCAAGGTCAAGCTCATCTGGACCTCGCCCGTCCCCGCGCTGCCGTCGCCGGGTGAGGACGGGGCCGGCGCGCAGGAGAACGCCGCGCATGACTGAGCGCAGCGCCGGCCGCCGGCCGCCGGCCGCCCTGACCGAGTGGCTGGCGGAGGACGGATGACCGGCACCCGGTCGCTCGCCGGCCGGGTGCGGATACTCGGCGGCCACCACTCGTCGGTCGTCGGCGCGGGCATCCAGTTGACCACTGACCTGGTGCTGACCTGCTGGCATGTCGTCGATGACGGCACCGGGGCCGGCCCGCCCGGGGTGCTCGTCGACACACCGAGCCACCCCGGCACCCGGGCCGCCGCCGAGGTGACCTGGTCCCGGGGTGTCGGCCCGGCCGGCGACGGCGACCTGGCGCTGCTGCGCTGCACCACACCGCTTCCGTCCGCCCCCGCCACCCTGGCCGATCGCGGCGACGACGAGTTCGACGTGCGGATCGTAGGTTTTCCGGCCAACACCCCGGCGTCCGTCATGGTGCTGGCGCGGGCCGTGGGTCCGGTCGACGCCGGCACCGGATGGCGTCAACTCGACCGGATTTCCGCCGCCACGGCCGGAATCGACAGGGGATTCAGCGGTTCCGGGGTGTACGCGCCGGACGGCGCGGTGGTGGGCATGGTGCTGGCTCGCGCGAGCGTCGGCCAGCAGTTGGTCGGCTGGATGTCGCCGGTCGGGCAGTGGCGTGCCCTGCTACCGCCCGACCTGTTGCCGCCTGGCCTGTTGCCGCCCGGCCCGCTGGCGGCCGGCGCCCGGGCGAGGCCCCGACCGGCGCCCGCGCCGCTGTCATTCGCGCAGAAGATGGCGCTGGCCCGACTGCTGGAGGACATCCCGGTACTCCGGCACCCCGACAGCCGTCAATTGGTCATTCAGTCGCTGCCGCCGCACATCAGTCGGATGGTGAATCCATTCGGGCCATTGGGTCTCGACATGTTCGGCCTGATTCGGACGGGCTTAGAATACGAGGACGGGATCGCGGCTCTCTATCGCGTCCTGCTGTTGACGGAAGGGCCGGCGAGTACGCCACTGCGGGCCTTCCGTGACCTTGCCGAGAGCCTCGGTCTGCTGACGGGTACGGAGGACAATCGGTGACGACGCCCCGGATGCCGAGCGCCCAGGTGCAAGCCATCTGCGACGCACTGCTCTCGATGAGTTCGATCAATGACGTGAGCACCCGTTCGCTCTATCTCGACGAGGTCGAGGGGGAGCTGCGCAAGGCACTGTCGGTGCCCCGGCACTCCGAGGTGCGGTACGACGTCTACCGCATCGTGCGCGCCTGCGCCGAGGAGCCCCGGGGCGTGTCGACGCTGTTGCAGGTCATCGCCAACATCCACCCGGGCGCCAGAGCGGTCACCTCCGCCCAGCAGATCTACCTCTCCTGGCTTTTCGCGCAGTTGCTCACGGACGTCCCGCCCGAGGTGCTGACCGGGGCCGTCGCGGCGGTCTCGGATCATCCGCTGTCGTCCGAGGACCTGCCCGAGCTGGTGAAGGCCGTCGGCTGGCAACCGGTGGGTGACTGGCGGGTCCCGGGCGTCGTGGCGCTGGCGGGCCTGGTGCTCGCCGGCATCGAGTCGGACAGCAAGCCGCTCGAGCAGTGGTTGCGGGAGGCGGCGGCGGTCCTTCGGCTCACCACCGCCGATCTCGACGATATGCGCGTGGCTGCGAAGACGCACTGGACGTCGCTACGATCCCCGCACCAGGCGGCACCGGCCGAGGCCGGTGGAGAGGAACCTGATTCCGACATGCGCAGGACGATCATCATCGAGGAGACGACGCCCCAGCGATCCCGAAATCTCATCCGGGGCGGCGTCCCACCGCGCAACCTGTACTTCACCGGCCGGGAGAAGCAGCTCGTCGCGCTCGACGAACTGCTGTCGTCACAGCACCGGGCCTCGGTGCTGCCGGAAGCGGCGCTGCGCGGTGTCGGTGGGGTCGGCAAGACCCAGCTCGCTGTCGAGTTCGCCTACCGGTACGCGGACCGTTACCAGCTGATCTGGTGGATGGCCGCGGAGGATCTCACCGCGCTGCGTACCTCGATCGCGGCCCTCGGCGAGCGGCTCGGCCTGGCCGCGAGCGCCAGCCTGGAGCAGACCGTGCGGACGGTCCTCGACTCGCTGTCGACGAGTTCGCTCAGTTGGCTGCTGGTCTACGACAACGCCGACGACCCGCACGAGCTGGCCCCGCTCATGCCCTCGTCGAACCTCGTCGGCGAACGCGGCCACGTCCTCGTCACCTCACGGAACATGGCCTGGTCGGCGAGCGCCCTGACGCTGGACGTGGACGTGTTCACCCGAGCCGAGAGCGTGGAACTGCTGCTCAAGCGGCGTCCCGCGACCAGCCCCGACGACGCCCGCCGGCTCGCCGCCGAGCTCGGCGACCTGCCGCTCGCCCTGGAACAGGCCGTCAGTTGGCTGCTCACCATGCTGTCGTCGGTCGACGAATACCTCGTCGACCTCAAGGAACACGCTCGGGAGCTGCTGGGCGAGGGGCAACCCCGGCAGTACCGGGGCACCGTGTTGACCGTGGTGTCGATGGCGCTGGCCGCGGTACGCGAGCAGAACCCGGCCGCCGCGCAGCTGATCCAGCTACTCGCCTTCCTCAGCCCCGACCCGGTTCCGATGCGCCTGCTCTGGGAGGGGCGCCGCGCCGGGCTGGAGGAACCGCTGCGCACCAGCCTCCAGGAGCGCAACGACATCGCCCGGGCCATCCGGCAACTGGCGTCGCTCGGGCTCGCGAAGGCGGACAATGCCAGCCGGCACGTACAGGTGCACCGACTGGTGCAGGCGGTCATCCGGGAGGGGCTCGCCGAGCAGGGCGACGAGAGCCCGCTGACGAACGCCCGCCGGCTGCTGGCCGCCGCCAACCCGGGCTTCCCGGACGACCGGAGCACCTGGCCCCGCCACGCCGACATCGCGCCACACGTCCGCGTCGCCGGTCTGATCCACGGTGACATCGACGCCCGGCGGACGGCGATGGACCAGCTGCGCTACATCTACAACCTGGGTGACTTCGAAGGCTGTCGGGACTTCGCCGAGGAGATCCTGGCCGCCTGGGACCAGCCCGGTCCAGACGGTGAGCGCAGCGGCGATCCGCTGACCCTGCTGGCCATGCGACGGTACGCGGACGCCCTGCGGCTGCTCGCCGACCCGCGCGCGGCCACGTTCGGCCTCGAAGCGCTGGAACGGATGCGGACGAGCCTCGGTGAGGAACACGAGTACACACTGGGCGCGGCGAACAGCGTCGGCGCGGACCTGCGGCGTCTCGGCGACTTCGCGGCGGCGGCCGAGCTGGACCGGCGCAACCTCGACGTGCACCGCCGGGTGCTCGGCGACGGGCATCCGAGCACCCTGCGGGTGATGAACTCGATGGCGATCAACCTTCGCCTCAGCGGTGACTTCGAAGGGGCGTACGACCTCAACCTCGAAGTGGCGCGGCACGCCGGCGCGGCCGCGGAGGACGGCACCTATTCACTGGTGCTGGCGCAGGAGGCCCAGGCGCGCGACCTCTACCTCCTGGGCCGGTACGCCGACGCGCTGGCACTGCTGGACAGCTCCCTGCCGGTGCAACGGTCGCTGCTGGGCGCGGAGCACCTCACCGTGCTGCGCGCCACCTGCATCCACATCGCCTGCCTGCGCAAGACCGGGCGGCTCGACGACGCCGTGACCGAGGGCGCGGCCAACTACCGGCTGGTGACCCGCCGCTTCGGGACCGATCACGTGCTGGCCGCTGAGGCGGGCATGACCTGCGCCAACGCCATGCGCGCGGCGGGCGACGCGACGCAGGCGTACGCCCTGGCCTCCCAGGGGCACGCCACCTTCCGAGCCGTCTTCGGGGAGCGGCATCCGGTCACGCTCTGCGCTGCGGTCAATCTCGGGGTGATCCTGCGGGCCCGCAACTTCGACCGGGAGGCGCGGGAGTTGGGTGCGGCCACCCTGGAGGCGATGGGCGAATCGTTGCCGCCCACCCACCCGTACCTGCTGAGCGCGCGCTCCGCGCAGGCGATCAACCTGGTCCGGTCACACCGGCTGGAGCAGGCGCAGGTGCTCTCCGAGGCGATCCTGGAGGACTCGCGTCGCCTGCGCGGGCCGGGGCATCCGTACACGCTCTACTGTGCGGTCAACGCGTCGGTCGACCTGATCGAGGTCGGCGAGGAGGCTCGGGGCCGCGAGCTGCTCGACGAGGCCGCCGCGGCGCTGGAGGCGTTGTTCGGGCCGGACCACCCGGAGGTGGATGCCGCGCGCGGTCAACGGCGCATCGAGTGCGACATCGAGACCGTCGGGCTGACCTGACGCACCGACCGGTGGCGGCCGTTCATCCGGTGGGGATCGTCGGTCGGCGGGCGCGCTCGGCCTCCGCCACCTCCCACCGCCCGGCGGCGTCGGCGGACGCCGGGACCGGCACGGCGGCCAGCCGGCCGATCCGTTCGGCCAGGCGATCTGCCCAGAGCCGCCCGGCCGAGGTGAGACTTCCGGCCCGGGCGAGCTCGACCAGGGCGCGTTCCACCTGTGCGCGCACCACAGCGAACCGTGCGGTGGCCTGGGCCGCCAGCTCCGGATGGGCGCGCAGCGCGGCCCACACCTCGGCGACGGCGGTGAACGCGTAGGTGCCGTGCAGCAGCCCGCCGATCGGACGCGGGTCAGGACGCCAGGGCGCGAAGTACCGCTGCGGGTCGGCGGGGTCGTGCAGCCGGACCAGGCCGAGGACAGCGTTGAGTTTGCTGTGTTGCAGCTCGTGCACCATCGTCACGGCCAGATCCACCGGGCCGAGGTTGGCGTCGGCGGCCAACGCCCCGAAGGCGTCGGCGTGCGTGACACTGTGCCCGCGCTCGCTGCCGTCGGCCAACGGTACGAAGGTGTTGATCCCGGCGGCCACCTCGGCGGCGTGCGTCGGGGCGTACCCGACGAGCAGGTGCCAGGCGTGCCCGACGGACCGTTCCAGCTCCGCGGCCTGCGCGGCGGAGAGCCGGGCGGCGACCGGCAGGCCGAAGCAGTCGCGGTAGGGGTCCAGGTCGTCGACGCGGAGGTCGAGGGTGACCGACTGCTCGGTGAAGCGCCACCAGCGGGTGGGCGTCCACCGACGCCCGGACAGGTCGGCCGGCGTCACCGTCGTGCTGCCACCGCGTCGACGCAGCACCCCGAGGCCCGGCACCGGCACCAGGCCCGCGCGCGGCGTGACCTGCACCGCCGCGTCCGACCGTCCGCTGAGGGCGGCCGCCGCGAGCGCCGCGAACGGAAGGTAGTCGGGCCGGTCGGTGGCACCGTGCCGGACCCGATCGATCGCCCAGACGGCCAGCCACGGATGGTCGAGCAGCACGTTCGCGGCGGCGGGGTCGAGGCGGTGGGCGTGGCCGAGCAGGTGCGCCGACGCCGCCAGGGCGTCGTCGGTGTTGGCGAGGCTCTTGAGGACGAGCATCGTTCGGTTGCGTTCCGCGCGCCGCAGAGCGCGGACGGCAGCCGGGCCAGCCCCGCCGTCGGCCAGGCGGGTGAACTCCGAGCGGGTCAGCTGGAGTCGGCGCCGGGGTCGAGGAAGCTGTTCCAGCCGGTCAGCGTCGTCTGCCGGGGACTCTTCAGTGTCGCGACCAGTTCCTCGATCCATCGGGCCAGTTCCGGATCCTCGTCGCGTAGCAGGTGGCTCAGACCCTGCGTCAACACGTCGACCACAACGAGGTGATCAGGTGTGGGTTGCTCAGTCATCGATGTCCCGGGTCGGCGCAGGCGTGCTGACATGAAAACACGTCAACGTCTGTGATCACCATCGGCTTACCGTCCGTCACCGCGAGTCGCGCGCCCCGGGCCGTACCGCCGCCGGCTGCTGCCGTCGGCGGTACGGGATCCGCGGGTCAGCCGGCGGCGGCTTCGGCGGCGGCGTAGTCGCGGGCCACCCGGACCATCTCCACCAGCCCGCCGGCGTACTCCTGGGATTCGCCGTGCGCCTCGTCGAACGGCGGCTGGAAGCCGACGCCCTCCCACTGGTTGGTCGCCGGGTTCCACCGGTCGTTGCCGACCTCGAAGTCCCAGGCGAAGATGCCCAGCTCGTAGTAGAGCTGGTCGGCCGAGTTGCCGGCGGCGGAGTAGAGCACGTCGGCGACCGGTCCGGTCTGCGACGGCCAGGTGACGGTGCCGCGCTCCTGGGCGATGGCGCCGACGATCCGCCGGGCGCTGTCGAGGAACAACGTCGACTCGTCGATCGACGGCCGCGGCAGGGTGACCCTGCCGTCGGCCCGGTACGCCCCCGGCGGCCACATGAAGTACCCGCCGTAGGAGTGCACGTTCATCGCGAACCTGATGTTCGGGTGGTCCTGGGCGAGCGCGATCACGTTGGCGCTCTCCGCCTCGGACAGCTCGGCGGTGCCCGCGTAGGTGCCGGACAGGCAGTTGGCGCTGGCGCCCACGTAGCCGTCGAAGTACGACCCGACGGTGTAGTTGCGATTCAGGTCGACGCCCCACGAGGTGCGGTTCTTCGGGTCGCGGGCCGCACCGGTGCAGTGGTTGACGAGGTTCTTGCGCTGGAAGTTGAAATCGTTGAACGAGTAGTTCGCGCCGTCCGGGTTGACCACCGGAATGACGAAGATGTCGACCTGCTCCAGCAGCTCACGGGTGGCCGGGTCGGTCCGGGCGTTGGCCAGCATCCGCTCGGCGAACTCCAGCGTCACCAGCGGGGTGGCCCACTCCCGGGCGTGTTCCTGGGAGTACGCGAGCACCCCGACCCGGGAGCCGTCCCGATGTACGCCGAGGCGCAGCGCCTGCACCGTCCACGGCCGTGCCGGCACCTCGGTGCCCTGGAGGCCGTCGTCGAGTCGGGTGGGGCCGGCGACGGGCATCGGCAGCCCGGCCGAGCCGTCCTCGACGGTGGCCCGGAACCGGTCCGGCTGCCAGGCGTTGATCGCCGCCGCGACCTCGTCGGTGGTGCTCACCGTCCTGCCGGCGGTGTCGGTGGCCAGTGACACGGTGAGGACGCGGTCGCGGTAGCCGACGGTCAGTGGGCGGTTCGCCCGGCCCGGGTCGACGGTCCGCACCTGTACGCCGTTCATGTTCTGGTCGCCGAAGCGGACCGACTCGACGACCAGGGCGGCCACCGCCGGGTCGCCCAGGTAGCCGGCCGCGGTGCGTCGGTATCCCTGGGTCCTGTTCGGCAGGTCGATCACGTCCACCAGGTCCCGGTACTGGCGGGCCAGCCGCTTGATCCGCGCCTGGATGTCCACCGGTGTCAGGTACGCGTCGATGAAGTCCTTCTGGTAGCCGGCCGGCAGTGGCGGCGGGGACGCGTTCGGCCAGAGCGTCGGGGTGATCGCCCGGCTGACCCCGCCGAGGCTGGAGGTGGCGCTCAGCTGAACCGGCCGGCTCGGCACCGGCTGGGGGAGCGCGTAGTGGTACTGGTACTCGCCGGAGTCCTCGAACCGGTAGAGCGGGAACGAGCCGGTGCCGCCGTCCGCCGTACGCCAACTGACGGTGATCTCCACGTCCGGGTCGTCGGTGGCGGTGGTGGCCACCTGGGCCTGCAGGAAGGTCTGTCCGGTCGTGGTCCACCAGTACGCCTGCTGCACCTGGAGGGTGTCCACGGCAGCGGCGCCGGCGGTGGACCGCTGACCCGCGGCCGGAGCGCGCAGCCCGGCGGCGGTGCGGGCCTGAGCCGCGCGGACGCTGTCGGTGTAGTGCCGGTCGCCGTCCCCGGCACGTTGCACGATCTGCACGGCCGTCGCGCCCTGCGCGGTCAGTTCGCCGAGCTGCGTGCCGTTGAGCACCAGGTCGGCGAGGATCCGGCCGTCCCGCGTCCGGGGCCGGTTGGCCAGGTCCGCGCCGGTGGCGACGAGCCGGTCCAGCTGGGCCTGGTCGCGGAGCTGAACTCGGACCACAGCGGTTTCGGTGGCGCTCAGGGAGATCGGGGCGGCCGGGGTGGCGGGTGCCGCCCCGCCGGAAGCCGGATGGGACAACACTGCGCTGAACAGGATCACTGTGGTGGCGGCAGCTGTCCACCGTCGTCGGACGATCATGTGCCCTCCTGTGACGGACGTCGATGTGTCTGGTCCTTACACCAGTGCACAGATCGACACCTGTCAAGAAGGTCGACGCCGTTGGCCACGCCGGTAGCCCTCGGACGTCGTTCGGCGTTGATCCCGGTGACATCTGCGCGAGTTCCGGAGCAACCCGCTGAGCCAGACCCCGCGTGACTACCTCGAAACGGGGATCGGAGGCCTGAATGAGCGATCGCGACGAGGCGTTCGCCGAGTACTTCGCGGCACGGTCCGGTGCCATGCGCGGCACCGCGTACCTGCTGTGCGGTGACTGGCACCGTGCCGAGGACCTGGTCCAGACCACGTTCGTCAAGCTCTACCGGGTCTGGAACCGGATCTCGCGGCACGAGGTGCTCGACAGCTACGTGCGCCGGATCCTGATCCGGACCTTCCTCGACGAGCGCCGCCGCGGCTGGTGGCGGCGGGAACGGGTGGGTGGCGAGGACACCGAACAGGTGGCCCCGTCCGACTCGCCGGAGAGCCGGCTGGTGCTGCTGCAGGCGCTGGCCCGGGTGGCGCCGCGTCAGCGGGCCGTGCTGGTTCTCCGGTACTGGGAGGACCTGTCGATCGAGGACGTCGCGGCGTTGCTGGAGTGTTCTCCAGGGACGGTGAAGAGCCAGGCGGCACGCGGGCTCGAGACCTTGCGCGGCCTCCTGACACCCACCTACAGCGGGATCGAGATGGGGGAGCGATGAACGAGCAGGAGTTGCGCGAGATGCTGCGCAGCGAGATGGCGGAGACAACACCACCACCACCATTGAGTACGACAGCCGCGCTCGGCGCGGCACGGCGGACGCACTTCCGCCGACGGGCGCTGTGGGCGTCCCTCGGTTCGGCGGCTGTCGTGCTGGCCGTCACCGGCTTCGCGGCCGTGGCCACCCCGGACGGCCACGTCTACCAGCCGGCGGGGCAGGGGCCACCGGCTTCTCCGGACACCAAGCAACCGTGGCCGACCGGGCCGGACGGGCAACCGCAGGAGGACCGGACCGCGCGGGCCGGATCCAGGTACGACCAGGGGGCTCACCTGCTCACCGAGGCCGTCTCGGTCGTGCCGTCCGGCTACAGCACGCCGGAGGACCCGCCGAACCGGTCCGCCGAGGAGCGGACGCTGCGGACCCACCAGGCGCAGTTCGAGGACAAGGTGGACGGCGTCGACGTGTGGAGCTATTCGTCCTCGGTGGCGGTGGCCCAGGGTGGGGGCACCGGGCGCGTGATCGTCGAGGTGCACGCTGCCGGCAACCCGTTGCCGACCGAGCCGTGCGACCTGGCCCAGAAGTTCTGGAGCATGCGGGGCGAGTGTCAGGTCGAGACCGTCGGCGCCGTGCGGGTCGGCGTGGTGGTCCGACCGAGTCGCGACGATCGGCTCGACCAGTGGTCGGCGTACCGGCACCCGGACGGCGTGGTGGTCTTCGTGGCGCAGGGCGCGCGGCTGGACGAGAGCCGGCCGGGGTTGACGAAGCTGCCGTTCTCCGTGCCGCAGTTGGCGGCCCTCGCGGCAGACGAGCGGTTCCACCTGAAGTGACACGGCGACTCGGCCTCGCCGAGTGGGCCCAGGTGCCGCCACCGTGCGGGCCACCTGGGCCTTCGTGCGTTGGAGCGGGCGACGAGAATCGAACTCGCGTAGTCAGTTTGGAAGACTGAAGCTCTACCATTGAGCTACGCCCGCGTGCATCCCGCCGAAACCGGACGCGCCCCTAGCGTACCCAATGCTGTTGCCCGACGCGTAACCGCGTCACCGCCTGGCGGCGTCGCGTCGTCCGCGACCCGGCGGCACCGCGACCCAAGATCCGCGCGACGTCCGGGATGTAGTGGCCTCGCCGTGCGGGGAGACCATCACATCCGTGACGTTGTGCGGATCTTGGTGGTACGGGAGTGGGGGCTAATGGTAATTTTCGGGTGATGTGTCCGGGTGGGGGATGCCCCGGCACCGACTGAGGCGTGGCGACGGCATAGACTGCACGTCGCCACGGGGTGTGGCGCAGCTTGGTAGCGCACTCGCTTTGGGAGCGAGGGGCCGTGGGTTCAAATCCCGCCACCCCGACTGTCGTCCGCGGCCGGGCCGCCCCGGGTGCCGCCCAGTGCGGCTCCCGGGCGATGCCGGAGCGTCAGGCCGGCTCGCCTACACTCGATGGGCTGAATCACGCCCAGACTCAACTGAGATCCGTCAAGGAGTACGCCTGTGAAGAGCACCGTCGAGACTCTGAGCCCGACGCGCGTGCGGCTCGCCATCGAGGTGCCGTTCGTCGAGCTCGAGCCGAGCCTCAAGAAGGCGTACCGGGAGATCGGTTCGCAGGTCCAGGTTCCGGGCTTCCGCCGGGGCAAGGTGCCGACCGCGGTGATCGACCAGCGGGTGGGCCGGGGCACCGTCCTCAACGAGGCGGTCCAGGAGGCCATCCCGGAGAACATCCTCGCCGCCGTCCGCGAGCACGACCTGAAGACGCTGGGGCGCCCGGAGGTCGAGATCACCGAGTTCAACGACGGTGACTCGCTGAACTTCACGGCCGAGGTCGACGTCCGCCCGGAGATCACCATCCCGGACGCGAGCACCATCGAGGTGACCGTCGACGAGCTGCAGATCGACGAGAGCGAGATCGACGAGCAGGTGAAGAACCTGCGGGAGCGTTTCGCGACCCTCAAGACCGTCGAGCGGGCCGCCGCCGAGGGCGACTACGTCCAGATCGACCTGAACGCCACCGTCGACGGCGAGGACGTGCCGGGTGGTCAGGCCAGCAACATCTCCCACGAGGTGGGCAGCAAGCAGCTCCTGCCGGGCCTGGACGAGGCCGTGGTCGGCCTCGCCGCCGGTGACGACACCACCTTCACCACCCAGCTGGTCGGCGGCGACTTCGCCGGTCGTGACGCGGACGTGGCGGTGACCGTGCGCACGGTCAAGGAGAAGGAGCTGCCGGAGCTGAACGACGAGTTCGCCCAGATGGCGAGCGAGTTCGACACGATCGAGGAGCTGCGCGGAGACCTGCGCAACCGGGTCACCCAGGGCAAGCAGGTCGAGCAGATCTACGCCGCTCGGGACAAGGCTCTGGCCGAGCTGGTCGAGGCCGCCGAGATCCCCGCCCCGGAGGGTGTCGTGCGCGAGGAGGTCGAGAGCCGCAAGCAGGCGATGATCGACCAGCTCGAGCGGATCGGCGCCTCGATGGAGGAGTACCTCGCGGCCGAGGACAAGACCGAGGAGCAGATCGACGCCGAGCTGACCGAGGCGGCGACCGAGGGCGTCAAGGTCCAGCTCCTGCTGGACACGCTGGCCGACGCCGAGGACGTGCAGGTCTCCGACGACGAGTTCGGGCACGAGATCGTGCACCGGGCGCAGCGCGCCGGGATGGCCCCGCAGCAGTACTACGACCAGCTGGTGCGCTCCGGCGCGGCCGCCGCGGTCTTCGGCGACGTGCGGCGGGGCAAGGCGCTCGCGGCCGTCATGGAGAAGATCACGATCAAGGACTCGGCCGGCAACGGCATCACCCTCGACGCGCTGCGCGCCGCCAACGAGGCCGAGCACAACCACCAGCACTGATCGTCGGGTGCGGCCGCCGTCCACCGCTCAGCGGCGGGCGGCGGCCGTTTCCCTCCCGGGTCCGCCCGGGCAGCAGGCACTGCCCGGTCCCGGGCAGCAAGCACTGCCGGGTACGCCCGGAAGCCCGCGCCGCGGGTGCGCCCGACACAGCTGCGCTGAGAGCGAACACTGCCCCGACCGGGACTCTGCCGCCCCGCACAGCGGTTAGTGTCGGGAAAGACGGTACGGAGAGCGAAGGGCTGCCATGACCGACATGCACATCCCCAAGAAGTCGCTCCGGGCGATTGACGCGCGCGGTGGCGACTCCATTGGCAACCTCGACGACTCGGTCTACAACCGGTTGCTCAAGGAACGCATCATCTTCCTGGGCAGTGAGGTGACCGACCAGGTCGCCAACCGCATCTGCGCGCAGCTGCTGCTGCTCGCCGCGGAGGACCCGGACCGCGACATCAACCTGTGGATCAACTCGCCGGGTGGCTCGGTCTACTCCGGCATGGCGATCTACGACACCATGCAGTTCATCGACAACGACGTGTCGACCGTGGCGATGGGCATGGCTGCCTCGATGGGTCAGCTGCTGCTCTGCGCGGGCACCAAGGGCAAGCGGTACGCCCTGCCCCACGCACGGATCATGATGCACCAGCCGTCCGGTGGTCTGGGCGGCACGGCGTCCGACATCGCCATCCAGGCGGAGCAGATGCTCTACACGAAGCGGATGTTCCAGGAGCGGGTCGCGCACCACACCGGCCAGAGCCAGTCGCAGATCGAGGCCGACTCGGACCGGGACCGTTGGTTCACCGCCCAGGAGGCCATGGACTACGGCTTCATCGACAAGGTGATCATCGGGGCCGCACAGGTCCCGGATGGCGCCGGGACCCTGAGCTGAGGAGCTGACGATGACCGATCTGAGCCTGCCGCCCCAGTTCGCGGCCGTGCACAACCGCTACGTGCTGCCGTCGTTCGTCGAGCGCACGTCGTACGGGGTCAAGGAGTCGAACCCGTACAACAAGCTCTTCGAGGACCGGATCATCTTCCTCGGCGTCCAGGTGGACGACGCGTCGGCCAACGACGTGATGGCCCAGCTGCTGACGCTCGAGGGCACCGACCCGGACCGCGACATCATCATGTACATCAACTCGCCGGGTGGTTCGTTCACCGCCATGACGGCGATCTACGACACCATGCAGTACGTCCGTCCGGACATCTCGACGGTCTGCCTCGGGCAGGCGGCGAGCGCGGCGGCGGTGCTGCTCTCGGCGGGCACTCCGGGTAAGCGGATGGCCCTGCCGAACTCGCGGATCATCATCCACCAGCCGGCCACCGAGGGCGGCTACGGGCAGGGCTCGGACATCGAGATCCAGGCCCGGGAGATCCTGCGGATGCGGACGCAGCTGGAGGACATGCTGTCCCGCCACTGCAACCGCCCGATCGAGCAGGTTCGCAAGGACATCGACCGTGACAAGATCATGACGGCCGCGGAGTCCAAGGAGTACGGGCTGGTCGACACGATTCTGACCAGCCGCAAGAAGGGTTTGCTGGCGGCCAACGCCGCTCGCTGAGCCGTACCGGGTCAGAGGTTGGCCGGGGCTTTCGTTCCCGGCCGACCTCTGACACACCCGTTTTGGGGGTCGGAGAATGCCCCGCCAGCGGGTAACGTCGGGTCCGTACCGCTTCGCCGGCTGGGCCGGCGGCGCGAACCAAACCGGGCGGCGCGCAACGTCCGCAGGTCAGGGCCGGGTCTCCGGCCGATGAGTGCAGGGAGAACGTAGGTGGCACGGATCGGTGACGGCGGCGACCTACTGAAATGCTCCTTCTGCGGCAAGTCGCAGAAGCAGGTCAAGAAGCTCATCGCGGGCCCAGGGGTCTACATCTGCGACGAGTGCATCGATCTCTGCAACGAGATCATCGAAGAGGAGTTGGCCGAGTCCGGCGAGGTGAAGTGGGAAGAGCTTCCCAAGCCGATGGAGATCTGCCAGTTCCTCGACACCTACGTCGTGGGTCAGGATCAGGCCAAGAAGGCGCTCGCCGTAGCGGTCTACAACCACTACAAGCGGATCCAGGCCGAGGCGGCCGGTGCGCCGGGCTCCGGCAGTGACGCCGTCGAGCTTGCCAAGTCCAACATCCTGCTGCTCGGCCCGACGGGGTGCGGTAAGACCCACCTGGCGCAGACCCTCGCCCGGATGTTGAACGTCCCGTTCGCCATCGCCGACGCCACCGCGCTGACCGAGGCGGGCTACGTGGGCGAGGACGTGGAAAACATCCTCCTCAAGCTGATCCAGGCCGCCGACTACGACATCAAGCGGGCCGAGACCGGCATCATCTACATCGACGAGGTCGACAAGATCGCCCGCAAGTCGGAAAATCCGTCGATCACCCGGGACGTCTCCGGTGAGGGCGTGCAGCAGGCCCTGCTCAAGATGCTCGAGGGCACGGTGGCCAACGTGCCGCCGCAGGGTGGCCGTAAGCACCCACACCAGGAGTTCATCCAGATCGACACCACGAACGTGCTGTTCATCTGTGGTGGGGCGTTCGCCGGCCTCGACCAGATCATCGAGTCCCGCACCGGGCAGGGTGGCACCGGTTTCGGCGCCCGGCTCCGGTCGGTCTCGGAGCGGTCGACCGACGACATCTTCAGCCAGGTCATGCCGGAAGACATGCTCAAGTTCGGGTTGATCCCCGAGTTCGTCGGCCGGCTGCCGGTCATCACCAACGTTCGCAGCCTGGACCGCAGCGCCCTCGTTCGGATCCTCACCGAGCCGCGCAACGCCCTGGTCCGGCAATACCAGCGTCTGTTCGAGCTGGACGGTGTCGAGCTCGAGTTCGACGAGCCGGCGCTCGAGGCCATCGCCGATCAGGCGATGCTCCGGGGCACCGGTGCCCGTGGTCTGCGGGCCATCATCGAGGAGGTTCTGCTCTCCGCGATGTACGAGGTGCCGAGCAACCCCGACGCCGCCCGCGTGCTGATCACGCGCGAGGTTGTCCTGGAGAACGTCAACCCGACCATCGTGCCGCGTGAGTTCACCGGGCGTCGGGCTCGGCGCGACCGCGAAGACAAGTCCGCCTGATCCTTTCCGCGTCCCGCCGGCCGTTCGATCCTGAGCGGCCGGCGGGATCGTGTTCGGCACCACTCGTCGTCGGTGACCGCGCCCCGATGCCGGTCCGGCCGTGGCGCTGTCCGTGAACGGCCTCCAGCCGTACCCTGTGCTCATGCGTGTCGCCGTCTGCCAGCTGAACGCCCGGGACGACCGTAAGGCGAATCTGGCGGCGGCGGAGGCCCTGCTGGAGCGCGCCGCCGCCGGCGGCGCGGATCTTGCCGTCCTTCCGGAGTACGTCGACTACCTGGGCCCTGCCGCTGGGCTGCCCGAACCGGAGCCGGTCGACGGGGAGGTGGGCAGCTTCTTCGCCGGGGTGGCCAGGCGGCTCGGGATCTGGTTGGTGGCCGGTTCGTTCCACGAGGCGGGCCCGGACCCGGACCACACCTGGAACACCTCGCTGGTCTTCGACCGCTCCGGCACTCTGGCCGCGAGCTATCGCAAGATCCACCTGTACGACGTGGAGATCCCCGGTCGGGTCTCCTACCGGGAGTCGGCGAGTGTCGCGCCCGGGGCCCAACCCGTGGTGGTCGACATCGAGGGGCTACGGGTCGGCCTGTCGATCTGCTACGACCTGCGCTTCCCGGAGCTCTACCGGCTGCTCGCGTCCGATGGTGGCGCTCAACTGCTCGTGGTTCCGGCCGCGTTCATGATGCACACCGGCCGGGATCACTGGGAGGTCCTGCTGCGGGCCAGGGCGATCGAGAACCAGTGTTTCGTGGCGGCGGCCGGTCAGACCGGCGACCACGAGCCAGGTCGCACCTGCTTCGGGCGCAGCATGGTGGTCGACCCGTGGGGGACGGTCCTCGGCCAGGTGCCGGACGGCCCGGGGGTCTCCGTCGTCGACCTGGACCTGGAGCGGCTCGACACGATCCGCGCCGAGCTGCCCAGCCTGGCCAACCGTCGGCTCTGAGGCACCAGCCCGGCCAACCGCGGCGGTGAGCTGCGCGACGGGCCAACCCGTCGGCGTCGAACCGCGCGGCGGGCCAACCGTCAGCGTCGAACTGTGCGGCGGGCCAACCGTCGGCGTCGAACCTCAACCCTCCAGCAGGACGCCGATCACCGCGAACCCGGCGATCGCCGCGGCGGTGACCAGCAGCGCCGTGGTCATCCGGGACCTGCCCCGTCGGGCCAGCCGTCCCACCGAGAGCACCAGCACGACCAGCACGACCGTGCCGATCACCACCTGCCAGAACGGCCCGATGAGACCGAGCAGCGCCTGCTCGGCGAACACCCTGGTGCCCTGCCCGGACTCATCCATGATT
This sequence comes from Micromonospora sp. NPDC047756, assembly GCF_055587245.1. Taxonomy (NCBI): domain Bacteria; kingdom Bacillati; phylum Actinomycetota; class Actinomycetes; order Micromonosporales; family Micromonosporaceae; genus Micromonospora; species Micromonospora sp. NPDC047756. Next base: position 623 of record NZ_JBVJGQ010000009.1, on the reverse strand, counting down.
GACACTCTGGCACGTCGAGGTGGCCCGCGTCCTCGGCTGTGCCGGGAGTCGAGGTTGCTGGCAGCTCTGCGGCGCCAGGAACCGGCGGGCGGCTCCTCGTCCGAACCAGTGATGAACCCTGATTTGCCTTCTCCGGGCCGTCCGCGTAACTTTCTCTCTGCACGGGGGAGGCCGGACAAACCGGCCGAGAACGGGCGCCAGGCTCGTGGCGGCAACGCCGAGCGAGACTGAGGATCGGGCGGTGCGGAACACTCCGGAAACGGGGTTGCGAACGCGAAGCCGACCGGGTAGAGTTTCGAAGCCGGCAGGAGCCGGGCGGAGAGCCGCGAAGCGGCGATCGGCCGGTCTGCGGCTTCCCACGACAGAAACGAACGTCGGTAACGACGTGCGTCATCGTGGACTCGAGCAAGCAAGACTATCCGCGTTATCGGATGAAGCATGACGAACCGCGAAATATCGGTTTGACAGGGTGGGAACGAGCGGGTAACGTAGTAAAAGTGCCTGGCGCTGAAAGCGCGGGGTGCGGAGCGGTAAGGAAGCCCCGTGATGGGTGCCATTGAGTGTGGTGCTTTGATCGGTGTGTGGTTGTTCTTTGAGAACTCAACAGGGTGCTTGTAAAGCCA